>NZ_SULH01000001.1:0-291341 GCF_007115095.1 Levilactobacillus enshiensis
ATGCAATTACAGTTACGCCTAAGAGCAATAACTACACCTTTGAAGTGACACAAGGAACATTCACAATCAAAAAGCGAGCTGTTACGGTTCAGATTGAAAATCAGAGTAAAACTTACGATGACGATGTTTCGACAGACCCAGCTTTGGGTTGGAAAGTTGTTTCTGAACAAGGTTTGGCCCCCAACGAGACAAGCGACGTGTTAAATGTAAAGTTGAATCAACAAGCAGGTGAAACAATTGGTCACCATGCCATTACAGGGACTTTCGACAATGCTAACTATGATGTTCATTTTATCGATGGGAACCTCTTGATTAATCCACGCGTGGTTGGACTTATCGTTGACCCCCAAGGAAAGACGTACGGTGATGATGATGCGGATCACCCTTTGACTTGTAGACTTGCAGATGGTTCGACCCTTGCGGCTGGCCAAAAACTGACAGACTTGGTAACTTTGACACGTGATATTGGCGAAAATGTCGGTGATTATGCTATTACAGTCACTCCTAAGAGCAATAACTACACCTTTGAAGTGACGCAAGGAACCTTCACGATTAACCAGCGTTCTCTCACGGTTCAGACTGATAATCAACAGAAGGTATATGGTGAAAAGGATCCGCAACTGACTTGGCAAGTTTCTGAGTCGACGCCACTGCTAAAGGGTGATTCATTGGCGGACTTACAAGTTGCGCTTCAGCGACAGTCTGGTGAGAATACCGGTCGTTACACAATTAGTGGTGAAGGGACTGCTAAGAACTATGCGATTACAGTTGTTGACGGCACCCTTGCGATTGATCCACGGCCAGTAGCCGTCACCATTGATAAACAAACGAAGGTCTACGGTAACATTGCCCCTGAGTTAACATGGCATGTGAGTGAGCAGACGCCGCTAGCTACCAGCCAGCAACCAGCTGACTTACAGTTGAGTTTGAGTTGTGGCACTGCCAGAGACGTGGGGGCCTACACCATTTCAGGAACGGCTGCGAACACTAACTTCTTAGTCACAGTTACCAATGGGACTTTAGAGGTGACTAAGCGGCCCGTTACAGTATCCGTGACCAATCAGACTAAGACGTATGGCGATGCTGATAAACCATTTACGCTAAAAGATGGTCAATCCGTTGTCGTTAATGGCGATTCTGAAGCAGCGTTGGGTGTCACCTTAACGCGGCGTTCCGGTGAAAACGTGGATACCTATGCCATCACAGGCTCGTCAGCGAGTCAGAATTATGAGGTGACTGTCACCCCTGGAACGCTAGACATCATCAAACGGAAAGTAACCGTTACCGCTGATACGCAGTTGAAGACCTATGGTGAAGATGACCCAACGTTGACGTTGACCAAGGACAGTGACGATGTATTGGTCAACCACGATTCAGAAAAAGCACTCGGCGTTACCTTGACGCGGGTTGCTGGTGAAAATGCTGGGACTTATAAGATTAGTGGCACGGCCGATAGTCAAAACTATGATGTCACGGTCGACCCTGGAACGTTCAAGATTGCGCCAAAGGTGGTAACGGTCACCGCAGCTGATAAATCCAAGACATTTGGCGAAGCTGATCCAACATTAACCTTGGTGGATCCATCTGCTCAATTAGTAAATGGTGATTCGGAAGCCGCTTTGGGCGTGAAGTTAACACGCCAAGCGGGTGACACAGTTGGGGAGTATGAAATCACTGGGACAGCAACTAATCGGAACTATACGACGAATGTTTTATCAGGGACGCTAACGATTAAGCCAGCTGCAGCACAAGTCAAAGTTGATGATTCAAATATTGTCTACGGGAACATGCCCGCGTTTATGGGACGGTTTAGTTTCCTGCGAATGGCCTACAGTTTTGCGCCAGAGGATTTGATGATTATCAATTCGCAGAAGCAGGTCGTTGCGTTAGCTGACTTGCAAGCCGGTAATTACACGCTCCAGTTAACGAAGCAAGCACAGAAAAACTTAGCCGCGCAACATCCAAACCATGATTTTACGAAATTTAGTCTGGGCCAGTTAAGCGTCGCTAAGCGGCCAGTTACGGTTCAAGTGGCTAACCAGGAAATGTATGCTGGCCATCAGAACCCTGAGAATCAGACGAAATTGGTCGATGGTTCACTCGTCGATGACGCGTCGAAGCTGGGCTTGCAATACGAGGAACCAAATAGCAAAGAAGTGGGGACCTACACAATTGGTGTCAAGGCCGACAATCCAAACTATGCGGTGACGGTTATCCCTGGTGAGTTGAAGGTCCTGGGTAAGGACGTTGATTCAGCTGGCAATGTGACGATAACGGAAAAAGATCCGGCTGGTAACGTGGTTAAGGTCGTCAAGCAGTGGCACGATGGGAGTCAAACGACTTTCACCTATGATCCAGTCACGAAAGACCGGGCGGTACATGAGCAGAAGGACGGTAAGCCAGTTGACCAACAAAAGATTGCTCCTGATTCTGCGCCGGTGACGTTACCTGATGATGGTCATACGGTTACCGTGGTTAGTCTTGATCCGACCACGAAAGAGCCGGAGTTTGACCACAAGACAACTGATCAAACGACAGACGCAAGCGGCAATGTGACGACCACGACGAAAAACGCCACGGGCGATGTCGTTAAGGTCGTCAAGCAGTGGACGGACGGTAGTAAGACTATCTATACCGCCGATCCAGCCACGGGCAAGCAGACGGTTACTGAGCAAAAAGACGGTAAGACAGTCGCCCAGCAGACGATTGCACCAGACTCAGCACCAGCAACGTTGCCGAGTGGTGACAACAGTAAAACAACGGTTACTCCTGGGAAGCCAGGCGCACAACCGACGATTGACCACTACACAACGACCAAAGACGTTGACAAGTCTGGTAACGTGACGCACACGACGAAGGACGCCGAAGGCAATGTCGTTAAGGTCACGAAGGATTGGCATGACGGTGGCAAGACGATTTACACCTACGATCCCAAGACTGGCAAACAAACAGTTACGGAACAAAAGGACGGTAAGACAGTCGCCCAGCAGACGATTGCTCCTGATTCAGCGCCAGCAACGTTGCCGAGTGGTGACAACAGTAAGACAACGGTTACTCCTGGGAAGCCAGGCACGCAACCAACGATTGACCACTACACGACGACCAAAGACGCCGACAAGTCTGGTAACGTGACAACTACGGTCAAGGATGCACAGGGGAATGTCGTCAAGGTCACGAAGGATTGGCATGACGGTGGCAAGACAATTTACACTTACGATCCTAAGACTGGCGACCAAACAGTCACGGAACAGAAGGATGGTAAGACGGTTGCGCACCAAGCAATCGCCCCTGATTCAGCGCCGGTAACGTTGCCGAGTGGTGACAACATTGAAACAACGGTGACTCCCGGGAAGCCAGGCGGGCAACCAACGATTGAGCATTACACAACGACCAAAGTTGTCGACAAGTCGGGTAACGCGACGGCCACGACGAAAGATTCTGCTGGTCACGTCGTCAAGATTGACAAGCAGTGGCCAGATGGCAGTGGCATTGTGTATACCGCCAATCCGACAACTGGCAAACAGACCATCAGTATACAAAAGAATGGCCAGACGATTGCGCAACAGACCATCAAGCCGGATTCCATAGCAACCACGTTACCGGATGGTGCCAGTGGTGAAATTATCGTTAAGTACGATCAAGCGGCCAACATGCCGACATTTGATCACTATACGACGACTAAAACTACCGATGCCAGCGGTAACGTGACGGCCACGACGAAGAATGCGACTGGCAAGGTCGTCAAGATCACGAAGCAGTGGACCGATGGCAGCACCACGACTTACACCGATGATCCAACGACTGGCGACCGGACCATTACCGAATCGCGGAATGGCAAGACGGTTAAGCACCTCACGATTGCTCCCGGCATTACGGAAGTGACCTTGCCGGACGGGACGGGTGGCAAGACGATTGTTAAATTCAGTCAGTCAGCCGCCATGCCGACCTTCAGTCATTATCCGGCAGTTAGCTATACGGCGCCGGCAGTGCCAACAAGTGATGCCGGTAAGACCGTGAAGATTACCAAGCAGTGGCAAGATGGCAGCAAAGTCATCTACACCTACAATCCGGTAACCGGTAAACGGCTACTCCGTGAGTTGAAGAATGGCCACCTGATTGAACAACGAACCGTTGCCCCCGGGTTGTTACTCGCAATTTTACCTGATGGCAAGAATGCTTCGATCATCGTTAAGTTTGATGCGTCCGGCACGCACCCAGTCTTTACGCGGCAACTTGCCGGCGCATCTGGCAGACGCCACTTGACGCCACGGAAAAAGGCAGTGAAGAGCGCTGGCACGCGCAAAGGTGAAGACTTACATGAGCGGATGACCGCACCGAAGTTAACGCTTCGGGGTGCAAATGGGAGTCGCCATGTTCAGTCACCAGCGGGACGTACGCGCAAGCTTGCTGGGACTGAACGTGTTCGAACGTTGCAGCAAGCCGTGACTAAGCAGCAAGCCGTACAACGGCAAACCAGTCAGCAGCAGGCCAGTCAGCAACAAGCCGAGTTACCACAGACGGGCCAGAAGAATGAGAGCTTCTTGGTACGACTAGGAGCTGTGTTATTGGCTTTGCTAGTGACACCGTTTGTTCGGCGGCGGTCACATGAATCACGTTAAAAAAATAGTCTGGTTAGCAATGACCTGATAAGTCTAAAAAACCGCCCTGCAACCTGAGGACGGTTTTTTAGTTAGACTAACTTATTTAGCTGTGCTGGCAGCATCTTCAATTAGACGTTGCGTCTTGAAAGATAGGCGTTATTTGAACAATTGGTGTGTAAAAAGACTAAGCTCAAAGTGATAGTGATTTGAAGAACGAGGAGTGAGGAGCCGATTTAAAAAAAATGTGAAAAAAAGATAGTTGCGCGGGGTAGCCAATCTATTGAGGGTGGTAATTGTCTATTTTTTACAAAGTTGACGATTAGTCAGTTACTTTTGAAGAACGGATGCCGGCAACAGATGGGTTGCCAGCAAAAATACTGATTATAAGTAGTAGAAATAGTCGGTACTGTGGCCCGTATAAACCCGGGCATGAACGATGTGGGGCCTTTAGAATATTTTAATAATATTACAGTTCTCACCCCGTTGACACAATTCTGTAACAATAATATAATAGTTGTAATCTTTGGATAGGGGAGTTGGATATTATGAAAAAATCATTAACGCTTATGACTGTTTTAGCTTTGGTAGCACCTTTAGCGCTGGCTGTACCAGCCTCAGCTAAGGGCACGACAACTGCAACAACGACTGCTGCAACGACGAAGGGGAAGACCTACACGATTGTGTCTTCTAACTTCTTCAAGAAAGCCAAGACGTACCACACGAAGGACGCTAAGCCAGTTGTTTACAAGGCAGCGATTGCTGCAGACCGGCCAACCATGACGTTAACCACTAAGGGGAAATTAAAGGCGGGCACAACTTACAAGGTTACGAAGCAAGCTAAATTAAAGATCAACGCTAAGAAGACCCAAAAGTACAGTTACGTTAAGGGCCAAGGCTGGGTCGTTGCTAGCCAATTAACTGCAGGCAAGTTCAAGGCTGCTGACGGTAACGGTGTGAAGGATGCCAAGACGACCGCTGCTAAAGTAACGAAGGGTAAGACTTACACAATCGTGTCTTCTGACTTCTTCAAGAAAGCCAAGACGTACCATACGAAAGATGCTAAGCCAGTTGTTTACAAGGCAGCGATTGCTGCAGACCGGCCAACGATGACGTTGACGGCTAACGGTAAATTAAAGGCCGGCACGACTTACAAGGTCACGAAGCAAGCTAAGTTAAAGAGTTCAGCTAAGAAGACCCAAACGTACAGCTACGTTAAGAGTCACGGCTGGGTATTAAAGAGTGATTTAACCAGCGGCCAATTCAAGAACGCTGACTAGTTGGGGAACTAGAAAATCGTTCAAATGGTCACTGAAGTAAGGAAATTGAGAATATTTGGTAACCACTAACTCGGTTTGCCATTAAGATAGGGCCTCAGATCTGATGAGTTTTCAGATTTGAGGCCCTATTTGTGTGGTGTGGACATCGTTGTGCCGATTGCACATTCAGTTCATATTTGGTTGGTGTACCAACGTTAAAACGACCAGCACTGATTTTCGTGGGCTGGTCGTTTTAAACGTTACAAGAGATTTAAGCGGCGATACTACTTAGCTGGCGTCAGGTAGTTTGCCCGCAGTTGCTTTAATTGCGTGTTGGATAAGCCTAGACCCTTGTGGAGGAAGTTATCCATGCTACCGTACTTGGTGTTGATGGCCTTGTACATGGTATCGATGTAGGACTTCTTCACACCATTTTGATCCTTGAAGTTGGCGATGACGGTTGGTGTCAGCGCCTTGCCTTGTGCCTTCCAACCGGCTTCTTGCTTTTGCAGGTTTTCGGCGTTAGTTTTGGCTAAGTAGGTGTTGGACTTTAAGTAATCGGTAGTAATCGCTTTTCTATTAAAGTTAAGGGCAGAGAGCACCAGAGCAGTTCCCATCCCGGCGCGGTCCTTACCTGCTGAACAGTGCCACAGAACGGCCTTGTTCTTAGGGTTCTTCAGTAATTGATGGAACAAGGACTTGTAAGCCTTGCGACCTTGGGCAGTCGTGATGGCGTCGTGGTAAGACTTCTTCATCATCTTATCGCCGGCGTTCTTCTTGGAGAAGTCGGGGAAGGCTGGGAAGGCCTTGAAAACATTGGCTTTGACCAACTTAACGCCCTTAATTTTAACATCGGGGCTCTTTTGTTGTTCAACGACCGTTCGCAGGTCAACATCGGTGGCAACGTGATAAGTCTTAACCAGCTTTTGTTGGTCGGACTTGGACAGAGTGGACAGACCATTAGAACGAATTAAGCGGTGAACCTTGATCTTTTGACCATTTTGGTTGATGTAACCACCTAAATCACGGGCATTGGAAGCGCCTTGAAGTTTGATATGGGTTGACTTTCCCGCCACAGTTTTGGCCTTAGCGTGTTTCGGCGCTTTGGCTTTCTTAGTGGCTTTAGTGGTCTTAGTCGTTTGGGTCGTTTTCGCAGCGGCCGTGAGGGTTGATAATGGTTGTTGCCAACCTAAAGTAGTGGTCAACAGTAAGGCAGTAACGAGTGTGCTTAATCGTTTGTTCATAATACGAATTCCTCCTCTGTGTTTGGTACAGTTTCTAGAATACAAAGTGGATGTAAAGGGGAGGTGTAGATTGTGTAAAGGTATCAGGCACCACATCAATCAGCTATGTAAATCGTTATAAAAGGGAATTGTGACCGTGAAATGATGGGTTCTTCAATAATATAGGTAAATTGGCCAGTCTACAGAAAAATGCGACATCTTCTTGTGAGGACGTCGCATTTTTTCTTATAACCTAGTTAGGTTGCGCTTACTTGGCTGGTGTCAGGTAGTTTGCTTGCAATGACTTCAGTTGGGCATTGGTTAAGCCAAGTCCTTTGTTGAGGAACTTCGCCATACTGCCATACTTCGCATCAATGGCCTTGTAGGTGGCGTTCAGGTACGCTTTTTGAACCCCGTTTTCATCCTTGAAGTTGGCAATGACGGTCGGTGTCAGCGTCTTGCCTTGGGCCTTCCAGCCAGCTTCTTCTTTTTGCAGATTTACCTTGTTCGTTTGAACGAGATAGGTGTTGGACTTTAAGTAGTCCTTGGTGATGGCAGCTCTGCTGAACCCAAGGGCAGAGAGGATAAATGCGGTCCCCATGCCAGCACGATCCTTACCCGCGGAGCAGTGCCACAGAACAGCCTTGTTCTTAGGATTGATCAGTAGTTGATGGAATAGTGATTTGTAGGCTTTACGGCCTTGCGCCGTGGTCACGGCATCACGATAGGTTGTTTCCATCATTTGATTAGCAGCATTCTTTTTAGTGAAGTCAGGTAATGGTGGAAATTCCTTGAAGACGTTAGCCTTGACCAACTTGACGCCCTTCATCCGAACGTCAGGACTCTGCTTTTGTTCACTGATCGTTCGCAGGTCGACATCGGTTGCAACGTGGTAGGTCTTGACGAGCTTGGTCTGGTCGGCTTTAGTTAAGGTGGAGAGGCTGTTGGAGCGAATCAAGCGGTGAACCTTGATCTTTTGGCCCTTCGAGTTGACGTAACCGCCGAGATCACGGGCATTGGATGCGCCTTGTAAGTTGATGTGGGTGGATGTTGTGGCAACGGTCTTCCCCTTGACCTTTGCCGTCTGCGTGGTTCTCGCCTTAGCAGCGGCGGTGACGGTCGCCAACGGTTGCTGCCAGCCGAAAGTAGTTGCTAACAACATCGCCGTTACTAAAGTATTCAATCTCTTATTCATTTTGCGAACTCCTCCTCTAAATTTGGTACAGCCCTTAGGATAGTTGGCGAATGTAACGAGATCATGTTGATTGTGTAAAAATATGGGGTAACCTGATAATCCGGCAATGTAGTCAGTCATTGAACCGCCTAAGAATAGTGCAATGTTAGTTGCTGCGAGTGTTTAACCGATCAAAGGTGGTTTGTAAAGATGATGATCAAATTTAGTGTGCGGCGGGCGTGATGACGTGGTCGATTTTGTGGGCGAAATGGGTTCTGAACCCGAGATTGTTGGAAAAAGTAAAAAGGCAGCGACACACTCGCAATCGAGTTGATCGATACCTTACTTGAATGACTATAGTAGTTTTAGAATATTCAGTAGTTATTTGCCGTCCACCAAGGAGTGAGGCTGCCCCTCTTGTCGGAAGACGCGTTGCACGGCTGGCCGTTGTCGCATGCGAGTGTCGAAGGCTTTCAGCTGAGGAAAATCAGCAAAACTGTAATCCAGCCGTTGCATCCAGTTGGTTATGACGAAGAGGTAGGGGTCGGCCACGGAAAAGTTGTCGCCTAGCAGATACGGACCATTTGCCGCCAACTGATGTTCTACGAAGACTAAGCGCGGCTGCACTCGCGTCCATACCAGTTGCTTAGATTCCGCCGTATTGGGTAGCCAGTTGCCCTGGCGGAAGGGAGAAATGAAGTTCTTGTGCAGCTCCGTTGCGATGTAGTTCAGCCAGACGCGCTGCTCCCAGTAGGCGGGGGTCGCATATGCCGGCATCAGTGGCGATTGGGTACCGATGAATTCGAGGATCACGGCGCATTCCGTCAACAGGGGATGATCATCAACTTTGAGGGCGGGGACGTAGGATTTGGGAGTTACCTGATTGTAATCACCCTGAGTCCACGTCTTGTCATCCAGATTGACCTTTTCTAAGTGATAGGGCAGGCCGAGTTCTTCGAGTAAAATGTGGGGCGCCATGGGACTTGCACCAGCAGCGTAAAATAACGTTAACTTCATTTTTGATCATCACTCCTTAACTGTAATGTTATCAGTATAGCTGGCGGCGATGATTAACCTAAGTAAGTTGACTCGGCTAAGTTGGCTGTGAAGAGATAGTCGTCCACAGTCATAATCTGTGTTTAATATCGCAATAAATGATTAAATAGAGGAGAACCTAAAAATGAAAGTCGGTGGAGACCTTGTCTGATGAAATCAATCTTTTGGTCACCCTCAACGCGGGCTATTTGGCGCCGTTAAAGGTGATGCTCTACTCGGTACACGCAAATAATCCGGACGAACAGATTCACTTGTGGTTGGTGCACGCCAGTCTGACACCAGCGGAAGTCGCTGAGATTCAGACGCTAACAGACGCCTTCAGTTGGCAGTTCAGCAACGAACGGGTACAGACGGATTTTGCTGCCGGGGTGCCGTTGATCAAACGTTATCCCAAAGAGATGTATTTCCGGCTACTAAGCGGCCAAATTTTGCCACCAACGGTTAAACGCGTCATCTATTTGGACCCCGATTTGTTGGTCATTAATCCGTTGCGGCCACTCTGGGAGTTGAATTTGGATGGGCATATGTTGGCGGCCGCTGTCCATCGCGGCGTTACCAATCTGGTCGATAGCGTGAATCAGCTGCGGCTAGGAACCACGACCAGTTATTTTAACTCTGGGGTGCTGGTGATCGATCTCGACCAGGCGCGGGCCAAAATCAAGCTAAACGACATTACCACCATGATCGAAGAACACCAGAGTGAACTCCTTTTGCCAGATCAGGATGTCCTGAACTTCTTATACGGGTCAGATATCGTTGAAATTCCTGAGGAAATCTGGAATTACGATACGCGGAAATATTTAACGTATCAAACACGGAGTCTCAATGAACACGAAATCCATTGGGTGATGGCCAATACGGTCATTCTGCACTACTGTGGCACGCCCAAACCCTGGGAGGCCAATAGCGACAGCAAGTTTACCGGGCTATTCCTCAACTACCAGCAGCAAGTTCAGCGGCTGATTGCTAAGCTGACGCCGGTTGTTGTGGATGAAAATTAAGTGAGCAGTAATGAAAACGGACTAGGCCGCTCAGCGACTTAGTCTTTTTTAGTGGCAATAGCTGCCAATTGAAAACGAAACTAGTGAATCACCTTGAAGAAAATTCCCCGGACACGAGTAAACCACAATGCTTCACGGTGAAAATCTGGTATACTGAGAACGAAATTTGAATTTTGAATTCATTTTCTGGGAAAGCAAGTCGTGGCAACCGATAGAAGGGTCGTGGGTGAGCACAAACGGTCGATTTCGGAATAGAATTTGCAAGCAGTATGGGCTATGAAAAATGATTTGTACAAATATTGGGTCGTACCACTTTAGAAAAAGGTTGACTTTTTCGAAAAGTTTAGTATAGTTAAGGAATACAAATTGACTCTGACTCATTGATGTTAATTTAGAAGATGCAACTCAACGACACGAAGGAGTGTAGAATTCATGGCAGTAGATTTTGATTCCAAGTCTTACTTGGAAAAAGTTGACGCTTGGTGGCGTGCTACGACGTACCTTTCCGGTGGTATGATCTTCCTGAAGAGCAACCCATTGTTCTCAGTAACGAACACACCAATCCAAAAGGATGACGTTAAGGTTAAGCCTATCGGACACTGGGGTACTATTTCAGGACAAACGTTCCTGTATGCCCACGCTAACCGTCTGATCAACAAGTACGGCTTGAACATGTTCTATATCGGTGGCCCTGGTCATGGTGGTCAAGTAATGGTTACCAACTCTTACTTGGACGGCACGTACACGGATGCTTACCCTGAAATCACTCAGGACCTTGAAGGGATGTCACGTCTGTACAAGCGGTTCTCATTCCCTGGTGGAATTGGTTCCCACATGACTGCCCAAACGCCTGGTTCACTCCATGAAGGTGGAGAACTTGGTTACTCACTTTCACATGCAACTGGTGCTGTTTTAGACAACCCAGACCAAATTGCCTTTACGGTAGTTGGTGATGGGGAAGTTGAAACCGGCCCTGCTATGACTGCATGGAACTCCATCAAGTTCTTGAACCCTAAGAATGATGGTGCCGTATTACCTATTCTTGACTTAAACGGATTCAAGATTTCCAACCCAACTCTCTTCTCACGGATGAGCGACGAAAACATCGCGAAGTTCTTCGAAGGTTTAGGCTGGTCACCTCGTTTCCTTGAAAACGACGATATCCATGATTACATGACTTACCACGAAAAAGCTGCTAAGTTATTTGACCAAGCTATCGCTGACATTCAACAAATCCAAAAGGATGCGCGTGAAAACGGCAAGTACGAAGATGGGACTATCCCAGCTTGGCCAGTCGTTATCGCTCGTTTGCCAAAGGGTTGGGGCGGTCCTCAAAAGAACCCAGCCGGCGAACCAATCGAAGGCTCCTTCCGTGCTCACCAAGTTCCACTTGGCTTAGCACAAGGCAAGCTTGACGAACTTCCAGAATTCGAAGCTTGGATGAACTCATACAAGCCTACTGAATTATTCAATGCCGATGGTTCATTGAAGGCAGAAGTCGCTGACTTCGCTCCTAAGGGCGACAAGCGGATGGCTGCTAACCCAGTTGCCAATGGTGGCCGTGTTCGCGGTGCCAAGGCCGACATGCTCGACCTGCCTAACTGGAAAGACTTCGCTAACGACATCAACGAAAATAACCGTGGGACGCAATTGCCAGATGGCAACAAGAACATGGATATGAACGTTCTGTCAACCTTCTTCGCTGGCGTTGCTACGAAGAACCCATCATCATTCCGGATCTTCGGACCTGATGAAACGATGTCTAACCGTCTTTGGGAAATGTTCAAGATTACGAACCGTCAATGGATGAGTAAGGTCAAGGAACCAAATGACCAATACGAAGCTCCTGAAGGCCGTATCTTGGATGCCCAATTATCAGAACACCAAGCTGAAGGTTGGCTTGAAGGTTACACCTTAACTGGTCGTACCGGTGTGTTCACGTCTTACGAATCATTCTTGCGGGTTGTCGACTCAATGACGACGCAACACTTCAAGTGGATCCGTCAGGCCGCTGCAGAACCATGGCGTAACGATTACCCATCCCTGAACTTGGTTTCGACTTCCACTGTGTTCCAACAAGACCACAACGGTTACACCCACCAAGACCCAGGTATGCTGACTCACTTGGCTGAAAAGAAGTCTGACTTCATCCGCCAATACCTGCCAGCTGATGGGAACACGTTGTTAGCTGTCTTTGACCGTGCCTTCAAGGACCGTCAAAAGGTTAACCACATCGTTGCTTCCAAGCAACCTCGTCAACAATGGTTCTCCGTTGCCGAAGCCGAAGAACTGGCTAACACCGGTTTGAAGACTATCGACTGGGCTTCCACTGTTGCTGAAGGCGAAGATGCTGATATCGTCTTTGCTTCTGCTGGTGTTGAACCAACCATCGAAACGTTGGCTGCTGTTGACTTGATCAACGATGCTTTCCCAGCTGTTAAGATGCGTTACGTCAACATTGTTGAATTAGAACGTCTGCAAAAGAAGAACGGGCCTCTTAACGATGACCGTGCCTTGAGCGACGCTGAATTCAGTTCATTCTTCGGCGAATCCGGGACTCCTGTTGTCTTTGGTTTCCACGGTTACGAAGACTTGATCGAATCAATGTTCTACGAACGTCAACACTTAGGCTTACACGTTCATGGTTACCGTGAAGACGGTGACATCACGACTGCTTACGACATGCGTGTCTACTCCGAACTTGACCGGTTCCACCAAGCCAAGGACGCTGTTAACACCTTGATTGCTAAGGGTGTTATCGACGAAGCTGCCGGTAAGGCCTTCGACGCCAAGATGGACACTATCTTAGCTAAGCACATGAAGATCACTCGTGACGAAGGTCGCGATATCGAAGAATTTACGAAGTGGCAATGGACGCCATTAAAGAAGTAATTTTCTTTAATCAACGTTAATTAAAACTCGGGAGACCAGCTCAGAAATGAGTTGGTCTCTTTTTTGTTCTTTGGCAACCGTACTTCAGGGTAAAAATATGGTTGGCGACTGTTCGACTTGTCGGGTCATCCTTAACAGATCACAAAAGGTGCGTTCTGAGAGTGATTCTCGAACGCACTTTTTGTGACCACTATTAAGATTAAAATTCCTAAAATACCAGCCATGCCGGTTCAGCAATACTAGGACTAAAGCTAGGCAACCTGGTGATCTTCCAGCCCACAGCAGGTGGAATCCCTGGCAGCCAGAGTGCGCTCAATCTAGACTAATTTAAGGGATGAATCCAGTCAGAATGATGCCAACCCGGGGGCAATCAAGCGCCAAACAAGTTCAAACCGATGCTGATAGTCCGGTGAGTTCCAGCTGTCCTTAAAGTTCGGTAGCGTGAAAGCGGAGAACGCGGCCAGAATCGTTTCCGCTCGTTCAAAATTGGCATCGTGATAGCCTAAGATGTCGTCAATACTGCGATAGGCGCTAGTCAGCACGGTTCGCAGGGCCGCCGGATTGTTGTCGATGTAACGGGTATTGAGGGTAAACATCTGGGGGTTCGCGTGATACGCTTGCTTTTTGGCAGTCACGAAGGCCCAGAGCCAGGCGTGGAGTTGCTGCTCTGGCGGGAGGGTGGTGTCGACCGTGATCTGGTTGATAATGGTTCGTTGAAACCAGGCGGCGGCAACGGCTTCCCACAGGTCACGTTTATTTTGGAAATGTTTGTAAAGGGCGGCGTGCGTGATACCTAATTCCTGAGCGAGTTGGTCTAAGGTCACCGCTGCGTTACCAGTTTGCATGATGAGTTTTTCAGCAACGGCGATGATTTTGGTGCGGGTCAGTTGTGCCATGAGTTGCGTGACCTCCTTGGATAGCTTTCTTTCTAGTGTAGCACAAAATGGCTAAAAGTAACTTTATTTGATTTTTGTTACTAAATGCGATAAACTTTGGAAAAAGTTAGCAGCACATCCAAGGGGGATAATTTAACTATGCAGGCAGCACAATTAGACAAGTACCAATCAGATTTCAAACTCGTGGTCCGAGAGGTGCCGACACCAGAAATTACGGCTACCGAGGTGCTCGTGCAGGTCAGGGCGGCAGCAGTCAATCCTTTGGAAATGCTGATCGGAACCGGTAGCGTCAAGCTGATTCAAGACTATGCGCGGCCCGTTACCATGGGGAACGAGTTGTCTGGTATCGTGACGGCCGTGGGCAACCAAGTAGCCGATTTTAAGGTGGGCGACCGGGTTTACGCCCGTCTGCCACTCACCAAGATTGGTGCCTTTGCCGAATACGTAGCGGTCGACCAACAGGCGTTGGCACCGATGCCAGCTGGGATGGACTTTGACCACAGTGCTGCAGTACCCTTAACCGGTTTGACGGCATATCAGGGCCTCCATGAAGAGCTGGGTGCCCGGCCTGGACAATCAGTGATGATTCCTGGTGGGTCCGGCTCATTTGGCCAAATGGCGATTCCAATTGCCAAGGCGATGGGGTTGAAGGTCAGCGTTAGCGGGAACGCCCGGGCCAAGGAACAATTGTTGGCGCAGGGCGTCACCAACTACTTTGACTATCACAAAGAGAATTATTGGGAAGAACTTGACCCCGTTGATTACGTGATCGACACCATTGGTCCTAAGGAATACGCCCATGAATTGCAAGTGTTGAAGCGCGGCGGTCGGCTGTTATCTCTCCGGATGGGACCTAACCGGCAATTTGCTAAGGATCGTCATTTACCATTCTGGAAGACGACTCTCCTCACGCTGGCCGGCTTGAAGTTTGATCGACAGGCCAAACAGGTTGGCGGTCAGTATCGGTTTATCTTCGTCAGAAGCGATGGCAAGCAGTTACGGACCATTACGAGATTGGTAGAGGAAGCGCAAATCGTGCCAGTAATCGACCCAACGCCCTTTAAGTTAGCCGATATCAATGAGGCCCTTAAGTTAGTCGCCACCGGTCACCCCAAGGGGAAAGTCTTGATTCACTTTTAGCGGTTTACTTTTACACGGGAACACGCCATAATTACTGATATATTGTGTAAATTGGTAAGCGGGGTGAACAGGGTGCAGAGTAATCAGCGAATTGCGGAATTAATGGTCCAGTTGATGGCGGGCAAGACGTTACAGGCGGAGAAAATCGCCGCCAAGTATGCCGTCAGCGCACGAACCAGTCAACGGGACTTTGCCTACATTCGCCGGGCGCTGTCTGAGTACACCGTGGGGGACTTAATTGAGAAACACGGCACCTACCGGCTGTCCCAACGGAGTGAAGAGACGGATGCCGCGATGGTGCTGGCCATGAGTAACATTCTGTTAGGCTCGCGCGCACTGAACCAAACGGAGTTGTCGGGGACCCTTGATTACCTCAGCTCTGGGCTGGCACCAGCGATGCAAACTATTATCCGTCAGCAACTTACATCAGCACGGGGCAGCTACATGCCGTTATCGCGCAGCAAACCGCTATTGCACATGTTAAGAGAAGTCGCCAGTTGCATTACAAAAAATCAGCGGCTGGTGTTCACTTACCGTAGTAGTCAAGCTGGGGAGACGCATGCTAAGGTGCATCATGCCAAACCGATTGCGTTATTTTTTGAGACCTATTACTTTTATGTGGCAATGCTGAGTGAGGAGCATGCGGGGTATTGGCTGTACCGCTTGGATCGCATTCAGACCATTCAGGAAAAATTGCCAGGTGAGAAGCACCATTTCGATGACCGCTACTCACTACAGGAACACCGGAACTACGCGTATCTATTAGATTCAGGAGCGCTCACGCAGATTCGGTTTCGTTACTATAATTATGCGCAGACGGCCCTCGACCATTTTCCAGCCTCCCGCGTGGTCAAAGAATATCCAGATGGCAGTTGCGACATCGAAGCTTACGTGAAAATTGACGGTGCCATCCTGTGGTTACTCAGTCAGGGAGCAGCCTTACGTGTGCTATCGTCAGTCTCGCTGGTGGACCAGATGCGTGCAACTTTACAGGCGACTTTAGAACAATACGACTAGTACCAACGCTTAGTAGTGATCAAACTACTAGGCGTTTTTTTCATGGCTGCCCTAAAAGTGACATATTATGTCGCCATCGTTTTGTATAATGAGGCTTGTGAGTGGATTCTGATTATTGATAGAAACATAAGGAGGAGAGTTACAAATGAAACTAGCAAAAGTAATTGGTTCATTATTAGTTGTGGGAACGATGGGGGCCGTTGCAATCGTCACCACACCAACGGCGACGGCACAAGCCAAGACCACTTATTTGAAAACGCTGCCTAAGTCAATCCGGGGCACCTGGTACTACTATGAGGGTGGTCACTATCAAACGGATACGATTACCGCTAAGACTTGGAAGAACCAGATATATTATGGCAAAAAAATGAACACGAGTACTTATACCCTGCATCAACCCAGCGTTAAGGGGAAGGCAAGTTGGATTTATGCGACTAAGAGTAGTAAGGGAACCGTCAGAATTGATGATTGGCCGTTATATAAGGGTAAGGCAGCGATGAAGGATTTTGGTAAACGCTACCTTACTGGTTTTAAAGCAACGACTAAGACCTATCAAGGAAGGAAAATCAAAGCACTTTCGCAAGTAGCCTACTCGTCACTTCCACGGATTACAAACTACTCATTCACCAGTAAGAAATTAGCCAAGCATTTTAATCCCAAGGGCCTGAGCTTCTACGACCGAATGGATCAACAGAAATAAATAGATTTGTTGTAACGGTGAAAAGATGATGCAGAATGGAAGGAAGAATTTAAATGAAAAAGTGGTTCAAACAAGTTTTGTTGGGGATGGCGTTGGTTGTCGGCTTCTTGGTTGTTGGTCTTGGTTCACCAGCTAAAGCACAAGCCGAGGCGCTTCCACATTTTGCTAGTCGGACGATTACATACCGGATTACGACGAAGAGCAAGGCTTACAAGAATGCGTGGACGAATGCCCTGAAGCAGTGGGGAAAGCTTGGCGTAGTCAAGTTTGTCCCAGCAACAGGGACTGCAAAGCCGGATTTTCAATTGGGAGCGGCTAACCTTAGTGATAATAGGAGTGACCATTACGATACTACGCAAAGCATTGTGGAAAACTCTGAAGATGACATTGTTGTGAGGTATAAACTTAGCCTGAACCGGCGTGGTAAAAAGTCTGGCATTAAGAGGACAGCCATGGGTGCTATCGGTATCACACTTGGCTTAGAGACACCTAGCAAAAAGGCGAACAGTGCGCTGAAACCAGGGAAGAAGGCACCATCTAAGCCAACCAAACTGGATAAAAAGAATTTACAGAAAGTATATAAAGGTGTTCCTTACTAAGCGCTAGGAACAGTAAAGGAAGAAAATAAAATGGAAACGTGGTTAAAACGATTAATCGTGAGCACAGCACTGATTGTCGGCTGCCTGATTGGCCTTAGTACATCGGTTAATGCGCAGGCAAGTAGAACATTTCCCAGTCGAACAATTACCTACCGCATCACTTCGAGCAGTCCCTACTACAAGAGTGTCTGGACGAAGGCAATCAAACGGTGGAATCACTTGCGGGTGGTTAAGCTAGTCAAGGCAGACGCTAACGCGGGTATGCCAGATGTTCAGATGACGACTACGCCGGGCGACAAGGGATCTTCTTACATGCTGATTTTAGATGAAGGTGATGATGATGCACCTAGTCAGCGTACGACTTATAAAATTCAGCTGTATCGCAAGTTCATGAAATCCTGGTATTTTGACAAAGGTGATCGGGTTCAACTGGCAACGCGTACCATCGGTGATGTAATGGGGCTGAAGACATCGAGTGATCCGAATAAGTTTGATAGTGTGATGAATACAACGACCTTTTCGTCTGCTAAACCAACGAAACGCGATAAGAAGAATTTACAGAAATTGTACAAGAACGTCGCTTACTAAAGGAGAAAATTATCGTGAAATTACTTAAAGCAACCAGTATTTTGCTGGCAGCAACCACTTTTGGTGCTGCATTGGTAGCAGTGACTCCTGCAGCCACTGCCCATGCGGCAAAAAGAACGATGTTGAAGTCATACCCGAAGAATATGCGGCGGACTTGGTATCGTTACGAAAAGGGCCAGTATGTTTCGACGAAGATTACCGCTAAAAAGAATAGTGGTGTCGTGTTACATTACTTCAATCCGAATAAGAAGTGGCCAACAATCACCAAGAAAAATCTATATTGGGCCTATGCTTATAAGATGAATAACGGTGTAATTGGTTCTGGCCCTTGGGGATCAATCAAATCTGAAAACTGGACAACGGTCAATGATCTTGGTGCTTTGTTCGATCAAAAAGTGACGACTAAGACCTATAAAGGCAAAAAAATTAAGGTGCTTAAGGAACTTTATGCGAATTCGCAACCAGCCACTTGGCGGTATTCTTACACCTCGAAGAAGCTCGCAAAGCATTTCAATCCTAAAGGGACTGTTTTGTGGGCAGCAGATAAGTAAAATGGAGGAGAAATAATATAAGAAATTGATTGAATAATTTGAGAAGGGAAGAACTGAAGTGAAAAAATGGGTTAAGCAACTCATGATGGGCATGGCTGTCGTGGTTGGCCTTTTGGTGATTGGGTTTGGCTCACCAGTTAATGCACAAGCTAAAAAAGATTCACATTTGCCAAGCCGGACGATTACATATCAGATTGTGACGACGAGTCCGACTTACCGGCAGGCGTGGACTGATGCGCTCAAGCAATGGGGGAAACTCCACGTCGTTCGTTTTGTCCCAACTACGGAAACGGCAACCGTTCAGTTAGGAACATTTACGTCGAAGAACAAAAAGAATGTGTTCAAGACGGATCAACGGACGACCTACACGCAGACAGGCGTCTTTTCAACCTACAAATTGGACATGAATCGGCGCGTTATCAAAAAGGCCGATACCCCTAAAATGGCAAACAAAGCCATCGGCATCTTCCTGGGATTACAGCCAACCAGTAAAAAGGCCAACAGTATCTTGAGCCCGCGGAAGAAGGCGCCTGCTAAGCCAACGAGGCTGGATAAACAGCATTTACAGAAATTGTACAAGAACGTCGCTTACTAAAGGAGAAAAATATAGTGAAACTACTTAAAGCAACCAGTATTTTGCTGGCAGCAACCACATTTGGCGCTTCGTTAGTAGCAGTGGCTCCTGCAGCCACCGCCCATGCGGCCAACAAAACGATGCTTAAAGCATACCCCAAGAATATGCGCCGGACTTGGTATCGCTACGAGAAAGGCCACTACGTCAAGGAACGGATTACGGCTAAGACTAATGATGGGGACAAGCTCCATTACGTTAATCCAAAGAAAAAATGGCCGAAAGTCACTAAGAAAAATAGAAATTGGATCTACGCCTTCCGTACGAACAAAGGTGTCGTTGGCACAGGTCCTTGGTGGGGATTTGAGACCAACTGGGAGAGCCTGAATGACGTTGGTAGTATGAAGGGTGAACAAGTTGTTACGAAGACTTATCAAGGTAAGAAAGTTAAGGTGCTTAAGGAAATTTACTCCAATTCGGCACCATTAGTTTGGGGTTATTCCTATCCAACCAAGCAAATGGCCAAGCATTTTAACCCTAAAGGGACCGTTTTGTGGTCTTAGAATTAACATCCTAAAGGAGAAATAATATGATGAAAAAATTTGTTAAAGCAAGTGTCTTAGCAACGTTGAGTTTAGGTCTAGTCGTACCAGCTGCAACCACATCGGCTAGTGCCAAGAGTCGTGTCAAGGTCATTTCAACGACCAGCGTGGCGAAGCAGGCCTACCACGGGAAAAAGGGAAACATTTACACGAGTGCCAAGCTGAACAAGCGTCACTACGTCATGAAAAATTATAAGTACACGACTTGGTACGTGACGAAGCAAGCGGTTATTAAGAACAACGGCAAGAAGGGGACTTTGGCCTACGTCAAGGCGGGCAATAAGGCTGGTTGGATCTATAAGAAGTATTTGACCGCGGGCAAGGCACCGGTGAATAAAGCTAAGATTTTAGCCAACGATTCCGTTTCGTTTAACCGGGCGATGATGTCGGCTAGTGAACAAATCCAAGACTCAACAAGTGAAAATTATGATAGCTATAAGGATATGGGCAGTCAACTAACATATGCCTTTTTTGAATACGACGGCGACGTAGCTGAAATTAATTTGGACAGAACAGCAATGTTAAAGGTTTACAATTTGTTTGAAGGTCGGTTTAGCAAATCTCAAAATGCAGATTTAGCTGCAATGGCTAGTCAAATAGAAAACCTACAAGTTACAGGAGATAATCAGGACTTGTCAGCAACTAAAGTAACAACATTTGGAACAACTCTTGGGGGCTTAATTCAGACTCTGGGTTAGCTAGAAGTAAGGAAAAAATCGAAGAAGTTGGCCAAACACTTCGATCCTAAAGAAATCGTGTTACGGGTCGAGAGTGAATAACAAGAAATAGGCAAACAATACTGCTACAACGTCGCTCTAAGCAATCGACTTAAAATGATGATCCTAATAAAACAGGGCAAACCTTCATGCGGGAGGTTTGTCCTGTTTGTGTTTGGTCGTTTATTTTTGAGTACGTTTCAATTGGGCCTGCAACTGAGCTAGGCCCTTCTCTGGCGTCACTTCCAGCGTACTCAATTGGCTGACGGTCTGGTTGACCGCATTCAACTGGGTGCTGTAACCGGAGAAGGTTTTGTCTTGGAAGCCAATTGGCAGGGACTTGACCGCCGCTTTCGCCGTTGGATTTTGGACTAAATATTGACGGTAGCCTCGGCTCCGCAACGCCGTCTTGGTCAGTGGCAGGTAGCCCGTGGCCTTGGCCCACTTTACCGTTTCGCGGTTGGTCAACAGAAACTGCATGAAGGCCGCGGCGCCCTTGCGTTGAGCTTGGGATGCCGACTTGAAGAGCACGAGGTCGTTGCCAGCAATACTAGTCGCAGACTTTCCACGATAGCTGGGGAGGACGGCCGTTCTCCAGTGGAGACCCTTGGGCGTGCTAGCCGTCATGATGCCAAGGGCCGCGGATGAGCCGCTATAGAAGAGGGTCTTGCCCTTGAAAAATTTGACGTTGCCAAAGCCGTCCGTGCCCGCCGTCGTGGCCGTTTTTTGCTTGAGCATGTCCGTAAGCACGTGGGTTGCCGCTACCATTCGTGGATTGGTCAACTGGGGATGCGGGGTCATTAGCGGCGTCCCAGCTTGCATGGCTAAATTGTTCAGTTCCGCCGTGAAACTCTGGTCGAGGGCGAGGCCGGTCAATCCCTTGGCTTTGGCCTGAACACTTTCTCGTTGGAGTTCACCCCAAGTTCGGGGTACCCGGAAACCATTTTTCTTGAGTAAATCGCGATTGTAGAAGAGAATCCGTGCTGACTTGGAAAATGGCCAAGCGTACGTTTTCCCTTGATATTGGCTGGATTGGCGCAGACTGGGGACCACCTGATTGAGCTTGGCCGGGTCAACGTAGGCGTTCAGCGGGACGATAAAGTTGCCACGAACGTAGTCGGGAACGTTGGTGTAGGTCGTCTGCGCCATAGTTGGCAGCGTCTGCGATTTGGCCGCAGCCGTAATTTTTTGCTGGACGTTGCCGAAGTTGCCTTCTGAGCTGCCAACGACTTTATAGGTCGACTGCGACTGGTTGAAATCCTGAATCATTTTGTTAAGTGCTTGCTGGTGATCACCGGTCATGCCGTGCCAGAAGGTAATGGTCACGCGTTTGCTGGTGGCCGCTTTTGGCTGAGAACAGGCGCTCAATGCCCCCAAAAGCAGGATGGCGCTGAGGCTGGTTAAGAAGTAACGAAATAATTTCATAGTGACTTGCCTTTCGATTGGGAGGTGGTGATTCCCAGAACTAGATATTTTTGAAGCCCGAAGTAGAGCAGAATCAAGGGGAGAATGACGCAGACGGTCGCTGCCATTAACAGGGGATAGTTGGTGCCTTGTTCACTGGTAAACGCCATGAGGCCCACGGGGAGCGTACGTAACCGGTCGTCGTTGATGACGATTAGGGGCCACATGAACGCATTCCACGAGCCGATGACCTGCAGCAACGCCACGGCCGTAATGACGGGTCGATTGGTGGGAACCAGGACGTGCCACAAGTATTGCCAGTCGCTGGCACCGTCGATGTGGGCCGCGTAATACAGCGTCTTGGGCTGTGCGCGGAAGGCCTGATGCAGCGTGATGAACATGAAGATGCTAGCCAGCCACGGCACAATTAGGGCGGCGTAGGTGTTGATCCAGTGGAGGTGCGCCAAGGTGACGAAGTTGGGAATCAGCAGGAGCTCACCGGGAACCAGCATCAGGGCCAGCAGCAGGCCAAAGAGGATACGGCGACCGTAGAATTGAAGATGGGTAAAGGCGAAGGCGGCCAGAATGCTGGTGAGCAGTTGGCCAGCCGTTGTGACACTGGTGACCAGCAGGGAGTTGAGACAGTAGCGCGCAAATGGCGCTGCCTGCCAGATGCGGTGGTAGTTGTCCCACTGGAGGGCTTGTGGCAGCCAGTGGGTCGGCACACTGAGCGTGGTGCTGGCGGGTTGCAGGCTGGTCAGTAGCATCCAAATGAAGGGGAGCAACATGAGTCCCGCCCCCAGCAACAGGCAGAGAATGCGAGTACCGTTTAGCAGGCGCTTCGTCATCGCGACCACCGCCCTAACCGCCGGTAAATGCCATAAGTGAGGAGCGTCAAACTACCAACAAAGAGAAAGAGGATTAGGCCGCTAGCTGCAGCGATGGTGACCTGATTTTCGACGTAAGATTTTTGATAGAGGTAGTACATCATGGTGAGGTCAGCGTTGCCCGGACCAGCTGAGCCGTGAAAGAGCGCGTAAACTTGGTCGAACACTTTAAAATTGGTGACGCTGGTGTTGATCACAATCAGCACGGTCATCGGCAGCAGGAGGGGCCAGGTGACGTTAGTGAATCGCTGCCAGGCAGTGGCGCCGTCCAGTGTGGCAACTTGCGCGTAACGCTGGTCGAGGTGGTTGAGACCGGCTAAAAATAAAATGATATTGACGCCCAGTCCCTGCCAGATACAGACCATGCTGAGGACCAACAATGCGTAACGGGGGTCATTGAGCCAGTCGATGGCGTGCAGACCGAATTTTTCCAAAATGGCGTTTAGCAGGCCACCGTCGAGACGAAAGATCCAATTCCAGACGAGACCAATGGCAACGGTCGAGGTGACGAATGGCAGAAAGTAGATGGATCGTAATAGGCCAGCCAAGCGTTCACTGCGGTTAAGGCCGAGCGCAATCAGCAGGGATAGGGCCACCGTGATCGGCATGACCAGCAGGACCAGAATCAGGGTGTTACGGACAGCCAGATGAAAGGTCGGGTCGTGCCAGAGGTAGGCGAAATTTGCCCAGCCCAACGCGCGGACCTGATTGGTATAGTAATTGTATTTGGTATAACTACTCATCAGCAAGGCGTTGATCAGTGGCCAAACGGTGAACATCAAGGTAATGATGAGCAGCGGTGCTAGGTAGAGCGCGGCCCGCAACGTTGACTTGAGGGTGGGACGGGAATTGATCATTGGTCCGCCCCCGTCCAGAGACAATCACCGGTCGCCGCAAAGAGCAGGCAACCTTGACGGTCAACGGTGATAGGCAGCGTTGACCGGTCAGTGCGCGGAATGGCGGTGCTGACGAGACGGGGCGCGGCCTGGAGACTAGTCAGCGTGTCGCGGCCGAGTTGTCGTTGCTGAATGACGGTTGCCGTGAACTGAGCCTCAGTGGGTGCCGAGGCTAACTGTAAGGCCTCGCTGCGGATGCCGAGGGTCGTGGCCTGTGCCAACACGGCTGCTGGTAAACTGGCGCGCAGTGGTGTTGGCAGGGTAGCAACTGGCCACAAGTTGAGCTGCGGCCGACCGATGAACTGCGCCACCGTCAGATTTCGGGGCTGGGCGTAGAGGTCGTGGCCCGTGCCAACTTGTTGCAGTTGACCATTTGCCAGTAGCATGATGTGATCGGCAATCTGCAGGGCGTCTTCCTGATTGTGGGTGACGAAGAGGGTCGTGACGCCGGTGGCCCGCTGTACATTATGGATGACCGTACGCAGTTCTTCGCGCAGCGTGGTGTCGAGGCTGGAGAGCGGTTCATCGAGTAATAAAAGCTGGGGATGTTTAGCTAAGGCTCTGGCCAGGGCGACGCGTTGCTGTTGGCCGCCGGAAAGTTCACGTGGCAATTTAGCAAGTTGATCGGTGATTTGGACCAGATCAGCTAACTCGGCGACGCGTTGTTGACGAGCCGCCTTTTTTACGTGGGCCATTTTCAGGGGAAAAGCGATGTTGTCGTTCACGCTGAGGTGTGGGTAGAGTGCATAGTCCTGAAAGACCATCCCAATATTGCGGTGGCGGCTGTCTTGCCGGGTCACGTCGGTCTGGTCGAAGAGAATCTGACCAGCATCGGGGGTCAGGAGTCCCGCCAGTAGATTGAGGATGGTCGACTTCCCACTGCCGCTAGGGCCAAGGAGGGCCACTAGCTCGCCGTCCGGAATGGTACAGGTAAAATTTTTAAGTATGGTGGCAGGTGGATCGTAAGCCAGGGTCACGTTGTGGAGCGTTGCGCGCATGGAACCCCTCCTTTTAGGCAGCTATTTTGGGCCGGTACACAATCTGTTTCATTATAAACTATCGTGGAAGCGGGTGGTATCAATATTTTTGCTAGCGGACGATTTACGGGTCTTCATGAATTCAGTTGACTAGTTGTGGGAAAATCTGGACCATTGAAAATGGCCGAGTGGCGGCAATCGTTGATATAACAATATTTGTAAGACGTTTTGGTTTGACCTGTCGGCGACATCTGCTAAAGTTGGGATTAACAAATAACGGGTGATTAATCCTTGGGGATAAGGGGAATGGCAGATGCAAAAGAACATGCGGCGGCACAGCTTTTTGGGGGATCTGTTGGCGATTCTCGGAATCGTGATTGTTCTTTACGGGATGATGTTTCAGGAGACAGTTGCAGCGACAGCGGCGTTGATTGGCTTTGCCTTGATCGTGTTTAGTCAGGACGTTGGACGGTCGCTGTTTAAGTAGGTGATGAAGGGAAGTCGATGATGGCAAAGTGGTGGCTGGTCATACGAACAGTTTTGTTGCTCGGTTATTTATTGTGGTTGCGCTGGGTGTTTCGCACGGGCACTTATCACGGCTTATTGAGTTGGGTAGGACTGATCCTACTAGTCGCGATTTGGGTCGGCGACAGACGGTATCACCAATCCCGCTATACGGCGATGAGTTGGCTGTGGCAGGGGGCGGTGGATGTCGTCTTGGCTGTTGTGATACAGGTTGTCCTGGTGCCACTCTGGGGTTTTGCATGGTATCAACCAGTTATTTTGGCACTCCTGGTCATTGGTCGGGGGGTGTCCGCATATCGGTTGGGGCGCCAACCGACCGGTCAAGTCTAGCACGATGACTCTTTTAGAATTGGTTTAGAAAGTCAGTGAGCGACTCGTTAGTCGGCTAAAAGATGGTAGAATAAACCCATTAACACGTATAACTGAAATGACAGTTATCGAGGGGGAAGCCATAGTTTGAAAGTGACCATACTTTTAGTAGAAGATGAAGAGGGGCTGCGGACGCTACTGAGTGCCGAGCTCGGGTTTGAAGAGTACACCGTGATTGCCTGTGCAAGCGGTGAGGACGCCCTGAAGCAGTTTGCGCAGCATCAGGCGGAGATTTCGCTGATCATTTTAGATTGGATGTTACCGGGAATCGATGGCCTGGGCGTTTTACGTAAGATTCGGCGCCACTATGACGTGCCCATCATGATGATGACGGCTAGAAATTACGTGGGGGACAAGGTCTCCGGCTTGGATGCTGGGGCCGACGATTACATCACCAAACCCTTTGAAACGGAAGAACTGTTAGCCCGGATTCGCGTCATTTTACGGCGCAACGTTGTTAAGAATATCAATGACAAGAAATTCCGGGTGGGACCCATCTCGCTAGACACCAAGACGCGGCAGGTCTTTGGCAACGATGTGGAGATTCAGTTGACCCAACGGGAATTCGACCTGATGCTGGTCTTTATGCAACATGAGAATGAGGTCATGACCCGTGATGACTTGCTGGATGCCGTGTGGGGAACCAGTTTCGAGGGGCAGATCAACATTGTGGATGTTTACGTTCGCTATCTGCGGAATAAACTGAAGGCCGGCGTCTCTGGACAGCTGATTCAGACCGTGCGGGGTGTCGGGTACAGATTGACGGGCGATGGCGATGAAGAAAAGCATATTTAATAGCAGTGCCGCCAAGATTACCAAAGTTTATGCGTTACTGCTACTTGGCATCACCGTAATTTTAAGCAGTGTGATCATTTCCGTTGTCGGGATGAAACAGTTTCAGGTCCAGCGCCACGATGCATTGGGCATCGTCCGCGGGCTAAAACGGAGCTTCATTGCGAACCGCAATGATTGGTATTGGTGGCGACTGGGCAGTTGGATGGATACGGACACGACCTTTGTCCGTATCAGTGTGGCCCAACGGGGGAAACGACAGCACTACTTGTATTCACCCAATGCCAAGGCTTTTTTGGCGGCTAAGGACCGGCAGGCGGTGACCCAACTGACTGCTAATACGCGCTATGCCGCGAAAATTGGCTTGTTTTATCACGTCCGCGCGTCGGACCTGTCGACCAATAAGACCGACCCGAGTGTGCGGTATGATATTTGGGTCAAGCTGAATGGGCTTATGGCGTTACTGTGGTTGTTGATCCGTTTGATCTTACTGATTGCGTTAGCCTTTCTGATAATTGGCACCTGGTTCATTTACCTGTTGGCCCGTAAGTTGAATCAGCCATTAGTTGAGCTGACGGGCACGACGAAGGTCATCAATGAAGATATTTCGAATAACTATGAGCGGCAATTGCCGGTGCCGGATTCACCTCAGGAAGTCCACGATTTGACCGTGGCCTTCAACCAGTTACTGCAATCGTTGCGTGATCAGGAACAGGCGGATCGACGCTTTGTTTCCAATGCATCACATGAGTTGAAGACGCCGATTGCGACGATTCGGGGGTACGTATCGTTGGTTGATCGGCGTGGGACGGCCCATCCGGAGGTCATTCCGACTGCCTTAAAATACATTGATCAGGAGTCGGAACGCATGCAACGGCTGGTGGAGAGTCTATTGAAACTTTCACGGGCCAACCAGTTGGAGTTGAAAACGACGGCTGTTGACCTGAGTGTGGTGGTCCAGGCGACCGCCACGCATTATGGTGAATCTATGGCGCGCGCAATCGTGACGCAGATTCAGCCGCAAGTCACGGCGCAAGCCCATCAGGATAGCGTTGAACAGATTCTGGTTAGCCTACTGAACAATGCCCAGAAATATTCGCCAGCGGAGGCGCCAATTGTCGTCAGTTTGACAACGAATGACCAAGCCGTTACCCTGGCTGTTGCTGACCAGGGAATGGGCGTACCAGATGAGCAAAAGAAATTGATTTTTGGACGCTTTTACCGCGCCAGCAGCGTTCGCAACAGCATCGCTGGCAATGGGTTAGGTCTAGCCATCGTGCAACAGTTGGTCACACTAAGTCACGGCCAGATTGAGGTGCGGGACAATCAGCCACAGGGAAGTATTTTTGTGGTGACCTTGCCACGGTAACCGTTTCTGAGAAATTCTCAGTTTGAACTCTTTTAATATAGATAGAATCCCTGCCGATGACTGTGTAGAATTAAGTTCAGTTAATTGGAAAGGGATTTTATTTTCGTTAACGTGGCGAACAAGCCACTGGTGAGAATGATTATTTAGGGGAATGATCGTTGTCAGCGGTGTGCGGGGCCAAGGGGTAAGCAGAATAGAAGTAGACATGGTTATCGGGGTAAAGAAAATGAGATTTGGTGCAATCATCATGGGGATGAGCGGTTGTGCCAGTAGTTATTGACAGTAACGATAAAGCGTGCGGCTTCATTGGTAGACCAAACCTGTTTGGGATTGCAGGCTTGGATGACGAACCACGTCGGGGAAACTGAGTTGGGGAACTCAGTGACGTGACGAAGCGGCACTTTCAAAACTAGGCCCAGTGTCTTGTACCGGTCGGATGATGGGGGTTATCTCGACGGCGATAGGGAAACTGAGACTAGGCACGTAACGACTAAATTGACAAAGGAACACGTTGGGAGCTGAATCTGAGGAGATTTCGGCTCTTTTTGCGTTTCATGATGCCACCTGATCGAGCCATTGTTTGTTCACCGAGAATTCTAATTGTTTTCGTCAAACAAAGATTGCTTATCGTTTTTCGATATTCTACAATAGCCGCAATTCTTGGGGAGGAATGAATATGACAAAAAAATTAATGAAAGCAATCAGCGCGTTGAACTCACTGTGTTACGTGACTTACTTAGCCAGTTTCTTCTTGTTTTTAGCCCCGTTAAGTAGCTGGTATCGTGCTTGGCGCGGCCAAACGGCAACAACGATTCTGCATGGTCAAAATTTCTTATCCGTGACGGCCCATCCAACCGTCTCGGCGGCGGTGGTGGCTAGTTTTCCTAGCTGGGGGTATGCCGGTTTGATGACGGTTGGGATTGTACTGATGACAATTGGGGAGTTACGCTTCTTAAAGGCATTTATGAAAATTCTGGACAGCCTGATGACGGGAGATTATTTCACAGCAGCAAATGCGGTGGCGTTACGCCAAATGGTCACTGCGCAATTTTGGCAAATTGGGGGAACCTTCTGCTTAGCCGTGGCCAATCAATTGACGACGAGTTGGTTAGGTCGGGTTGGCAATGGCACCTTTTCTGCAAACTGGTCAGATCTGGGCAATAGCCTGATTGGGCCATTAATTTTGACGATTATTTATGCGTTGTACAGTCGCGCAGTGGGACTGAAAACGGAAAATGATCTGACCGTGTGAAGGGGGAATGATCATGATTAAATTGACCCTCAATGTCGTGATGGCCCAACGCAATATTTCTAGTAATGACCTGGCTGAGCAAGTGGGGATTACGCCGACGAATCTATCAATCTTGAAGACCGGAAAGGCGCGGGCCATTCGGTTTTCAACGTTAGAGAAGCTGTGTGCAGTGTTGGCCTGTCAACCGGGCGATATTCTCATGTACGTGCCTGATGAAGGTTAACCGTGTGGGGGGAGTGGTGACGACTGTCAGGGCTTCCCTTTTTTAATGTATAAATGCAGAAGAAATGATAATAGTTAATACTTAAACTAGATTCGTTACTGACAATGTTTACATAATTCAGCACTTTTCATTTTCTGGTAGTAGTTTTTGAGTATAAAAAGGATTATATTCGCTATATATTATTGGGAAGTGGTGCCTTCAAATGGAAATGAAGACATCGCTTTTCACGGCTTCTGAAGTTGACGTGCAAAATTTAATGAAGAGGGTTTATTAATGACATGGTCTCATTGGCAGGTGCCACCATTTATTACCAGTGTGTTCTTCGTTCTGGGCGTGCTGACACTGTACTGGGTCTCCTATAACTGGATTGCGTCGTGGTTTCATGCTAGGCGGATCAACGTTAAGGATGATGATGTGAGTACGTGGTACGGCATTATTTACATGCTAGTCTTTGTCTTTGGTATTCAAACATTTATCGTCGGGACCAATGATTCCTGGCAGTTTATGAATTTTCAATTGATTGCGATGATTTTCTGTGCGTACTTTTTAAATATTCACGTCCGCTATTACTTTTTCTTTCCGATTCTGTTTATCTACATGATCTTTAATGGGTCGATGGGATATTGGCAGTCGTGGGGACACGCCTTTACCATGATGATTTTCTTTTGGGTTTTAAATGTGATTCGCGTAAAATACCGTAGTCAGCGGATTGCGCCGGCTGTCTACCTTTTAGTCGGGGTGCCGTTCGGCGGGGTGCTGTGGCTCTGGATGAAGTTGAAGTTTAATTTTTCCTGGGTGACGTTAGGTCAAGAATGGGCCTATTTGATCATCTTTGAAATTTTGCTCTACGCGTATGTGTCGATGATTACGCATGACAGCGAGATCAAGGTGCGGTTAGCGCGGTTCGCTAGCCACGATGCGTTGACGAAGACGGAAAATTTTGCCGCCTATACCGATACCATGGACCACTTCTTTGAGGACAGTTCGAAGACGGGGGCACCGCTTTCCATGATGATGTTTGATATTGACCACTTCAAGCATATCAATGACACGTACGGCCACTCGGTGGGGGATGAGGTTTTGCGCAAGGTTGCTGAGACCGTTCAAACGGTAATTACCGCCAATGACCCCAATGTTCGTTTCTATCGCACCGGGGGCGAGGAGTTCAACCTGTTATTCCCGGGCTACGATGTGACCAGCACCAACGCCATCGTTGAGCAGATCTTTATGGCGGTCAACCACTTAGAGATTCATGCAGGTGGCCAGGTCATCCAAATTTCCATTTCGGTGGGGGTCTCCGCCATTACGGGCAATGACCAGTCGCCAATGGATTTCTACAATCGGGTCGACAAGAATCTGTATCACTCTAAGCGAAACGGTCGGATGCAGGTGACGGTTGCTTAACTAAAGATAAAATTCAGGTCTCATCTCAGTATTGGTAAGCAGTCGTACCGTTAAATTAGTCTAAATTGGGCGCACTCCGGCTGCCAGAAATTCCACCTGCTGTGGTGACTTGAGCATTTCAGATGGTTGGGCGATAAATGCGCAGCTGGTGTCGAGGAGAATGCCGGCAATAATCGTTGGCAGAAATGAGAATTGTGACCGATCCGCTGATATTTAGGAATCGCGATTGTATCTCGGCATGATTTGTGCTAATCTGACAACAGTTGAATAAAGTTAAAAACGATAGGAATGGACAGCGCCGAATCGGTCACGGGTGTTTAGCGAGCTAAGGAGAGTGAGAGCTTAGTCAACCGCCCGATACGGATAACCCCATTTTTGTTGCCGGCTGAAATCTGGTGTGAGAGTAGGCTGAGCCGTTACCGCAACGTTATTGAGCGGTGCGTATGTCATGTACGTTTATTAAAGTTGGTTTTGAATCAAAAACAATTTGGGTGGTACCGCGGAAGACTCTTTCGTCCCTAGTTTCTAGGGATGGTGAGTCTTTTTTTGTGGCCACAGAAGGAGAATAAATGATGACAGAAGTTTTAGTTAAAGATCTATTTGGCGCAACACATTTTGCCGAAAGCGAAGAAGTTGTCTTACACGGTTGGGTAAAGACGGTGCGGGGATCTAAGCGCGTCGGGTTTATCGAATTAAGCGATGGCTCCACAATCAAAAATGCGCAGATCGTCATGAAGAGCGACATCGAAAACTATGCAGAATTAACCAAGTTACCTTTGAGCTCCACGATTAAAGTTGTGGGGACGGTGTTGTACACGCCAGATGCCAAACAACCATTGGAAGTGCACGCCAAGGAAATCGTGTTGGAAGGCTCTTCCGACAATGATTACCCCTTACAAAAGAAGAAGCATTCCTACGAATACCTGCGGACGATGGCCCACTTGCGGCCACGGACCAACACGTTCTACGCGGTGTTCCGGATTCGCTCCTTAGCTGCGTTTGCCATTCACCAGTACCTACAAGGCCACGGCTTTACCTACGTCAACACGCCAATCATTACTAGTAGTGACAGTGAAGGGGCCGGGGAAATGTTTCGGGTCACGACATTGGACATGAACAACTTGCCCAAGACGGAAGACGGTAAGGTCGATGACCACGCCGACTTCTTCAAGAAGGAAACGAACCTGACCGTTAGTGGCCAGTTACCAGTTGAAGCCTTCGCCTTAGCTTTGCGGGATGTTTACACGTTCGGTCCTACTTTCCGGGCAGAAAACTCTCATACGGCGCGCCATGCCTCAGAGTTCTGGATGATCGAACCCGAAATGGCTTTCGCTGACCTGCAAGATGTCATCAATGAATCCGAAGGGCTATTGAAGTACGTTGTTAACTACTTGCTTGAAAATGCGAAGGACGAATTGGACTTCTTGAACGGGGCTGTCGATGAGGGCTTGTTGGACCGTTTGCACCAAACGACTAACGAAAAGTTCGCCCAAGTTACCTACACGCAAGCCATTGAACAGTTGGAAAAGGCACCCGTTAAATTCGACGTTCCCGTTTACTGGGGGCTCGACTTACAGGCGGAACATGAACGTTACCTGTGCGAACAGGTCTACAAGCGCCCAACCTTCTTGACGGATTATCCTAAGGAAATCAAGGCCTTCTACATGCGCGACAACGACGACGGCAAGACCGTTGCTGCTGCTGACTTGTTAGTTCCACGGATCGGTGAATTGATCGGTGGCAGTCAACGTGAAGAACGTTACGCTGAAATGGCTGAAAAGATCAAGAACCACAACTTGCCACAAGAAGAATACCAGTGGTACCTCGACCTGCGGAAGTACGGCGAAACACCGCACTCCGGCTACGGGATCGGGTTCGAACGGTTATTGATGTACGTGACCGGGATGGAAAACATCCGCGACGTCATCCCTTACCCACGGACACCGGGTAACGCTGAATTCTAAACGAGATAATGAAAAAGACCGATTTCGCTGGGGAGTCGGTCTTTTTTTGTTAGGCCTCTAATCGCTGAAGTAGCGTGACGTCGTTTAAAATATCCTGCAACGTAATCTTAGCCATCTTGGCCTCAGCAGCGGCTTGAATCTCGGCGTAGTAGTTGGTGAGTACCTTGGGTACGGTCTTGCCCACCGGACATTTCTGCGACGTGTGGGTATCAACGTTAAGCAGAGGAGCCTGGTTAGGCAAGGTGGCGTAGATATCACGCAATGTGATGGCATCGGGTTTCCGGGATAAGGCGAGCTGTGTCGGCCCATGGGTAGGTTCGAGGAGGTCGTGACGTTTTAAGTTGGCCATGATCTTACGAATTAAACTGGGTGACGTTTCAAGACTACTGGCGATTTCCTGGCTGGTCATTTTTTTACCCTCAAAATAGGCGATGTAAACCAGAACGTGAATGGTGTCGCTGAATTGTGTGTTAGCCATGAGTTCCCCTCTCTTCATATTCTTGTATTATATTCTATAACAGTTTTAGATAAAAAGCATTCAAAAAGATTATATGAGCTAATAAATTGACAATTAAAACGGAATGTCGTATCTTGAAAGTGTACTTAAAAATAATACAAAAAAACAAATCAGGGGGTCTGCATTATGGCAGCAATTACAATTTTTGGTAAGGGAAACATGGGTCAAGCAATCGGCGACGTCTTTACACAGGGTGGTAACCAGGTTAGCTTTATCGACTCTAAGGATCCGGTTGAAAATTTAGGCGAGATTATTGTTTTGGCTGTACCATACCCAGCCGCAATTAGCATTGTTAAGGCCAACCAAGCCGCTTTAGCTGGCAAGGTCGTTGTGGATATCACGAACCCCTTGAACTTTGAAACTTGGGACGAATTAGTGGTCCCAGCTGACAGCTCCGCAACGGCACAGATTGCCGAATTGTTGCCAGAGTCTAAGGTGCTGAAGGCCTTCAACACGACCTTTGCCGCAACCTTACAGAGTCGTAAGGTCAGTGGGCAAGCACAGACGACCGTGATGGCTGCCGGTGACGATGCCGCTGCTAAGCAATTGCTCGGCGATGCCTTGACCGATAGCGGCGTGGCATTCGTTGATGCAGGCTCCTTGAAGCGGGCCCACGAACTGGAAAGCTTTGGCTTCTTACAAATGACCTTAGCGGCCGGCGAAAAGATTGGCTGGACTGGTGGCTTTGCAGTTCTGAAGTAACCGATTGAATTGATCATTAAATGGTGACAGAAAGTTCCAGAATCGAAAGGTGATTCTGGAACTTTTTTGGCGTTCATTGTCATATGTAATGGTCGCAGTGAAGCTTGATAGGGTCAAAAAAACGCTCAGAACAGTCCCGGAGGCGTTCTGAGCGTTACTTTGATTAGCGTTAATTAGTCAACCACAATCAGTGACTTGATTGCTTCACGGTTGGTCATGGCTTGGTAAGCGTCATCGATATCATCGAGGGCAAATTCCTTGGTGAAGACCTTACCAGGGTGAATGTCGCCGTCCAACACAGCCTTCAACAAGACTTGCTTGTCGTAGGTCGTGACGGAAGCGGGGCCACCAGCAATGATCGTGTTGGTGTAGAAGGAGGTGGTCATGTCCATCTTAGGTTCATGTGGTAGGCCAACCCGGCCGACAATAGCACCTGGACGGGCAACCTTCATGGCCGTGTCGTTGGACAATTCAGTCCCGACACATTCCAAGACAGCATCGGCACCAGCACCATTGGTCAATTCAAGGACTTTGGCAACGGCGTCATCGCCCCGTTCAGAGACGATGTCAGTTGCGCCAAATTCGGTAGCGAGTTGTTGGCGATCAGCGTGGCGACTCATGGCAATGATCCGCTTGGCGCCGCGCATTTGAGCGGCAATGACACCACAGAGACCAACGGCCCCGTCACCGACAACGACGACCGTGTCACCCGTTTTAACGTTAGCAACGCGGGCGGCGTGGTAACCAGTAGCCATAACGTCGGCAAGGCTCAAGAGAGACTTGAGCATGGCATCGCTGTAGTCGGCTGGCTTGCCAGGAATCTTAACCAAAGCCCATTCGCCGTGTTGGAAACGAATGTACTCGGATTGTACGCCGTTACTGAAGTTGTCGGTGTGGTTTTGGCAGACGCCATCAAAGCCGGCAAGACAAGCAGCACAGTGACCGCAGCCGTGGGTAAATGGGGCAATAACGAAGTCGCCGGGTTTAACGGTCGTGATGTCGGTCCCGACTTCTTCGACGATTCCGATGGCCTCGTGACCGGAGTTTTCGGAATGGGCAGCCTTATCTTCTAAGCCGCGGTAAGCCCACAGGTCGGAGCCACAGACACAGGTCCGAACAACGTGAATGATGACGTCGTCGGGTGCCTGAATCGTTGGTTTATCAATGTTTTCGATTTCAACTTTGCCAGGTTTCATAAAAATAGTGGATTTCATTTTATATCCTCCTAATTGGTTCTACAGAAATTTTAAGCGTTTCCAGTTGGCTTGTAAAGAATCCTTACTTTCTATTGCAAAGGGTAACTACCGATTAGTTTAGCCTTATGACGGTACGATGTCTAATACCTATCTGGTATTGCTGGGTATGCGTATGGGGTATGGATTGGGCTAATGTTCTATTTTAAATTAGTAGTATAACTTTCAGAAAAACTAATTTTAAATGTATTTAATATTCAAACGTTGTAATAATTATTAGGCATTTTCTATACAAATAGCGATTTTTGTAGGGAGGTAAAGGTTATGTAGTCAAATAGTACAAGCTTAGTAAAGCGCCACATTTGTGTTAAGCCTTCAGGTAAACTTGGTCTTATCCTATTTCGGTTCGTTTAGGGGAAAGTTCTATAGGGTTATACCAGATAGGATAATTAATCATGGAGAGGGTTTGAAAAATAGTGACAAAGCGAAGCAGACAATTGAGTGCAGCACTTACCACCGCCTTAGTACTTATGCCATTGATGACGCCTGTAGCACAGGCGAAAATGGGGGTATCTCATCAAGTCTTATCTTCTGAGGTAGCTACTGGACTCAAAAAGGACACAGAGAATAGTGTGACAACGTCCAGTAAAAAACATACGATCGAGAAAACGGATACGCAGTTAGCAAAAGGTGTCACCGAAGAAAAATTAACATATAATAATTCAAAAGGTGAACGAACTGTAATGCAGACGGTATCCGTTGATTTAAAAGGTACAGGAGCAAGTTTGTATGCTGGTACACCGGATGATGGCAAGGGGTTTGCACGACAAAAAGTAACTGATCAGGTGAAGGCTGCTGAAAAGAATGGTCATCAGGTTGTTGCGGGAGTTAACGCGGACTTCTTTAGTATGACTACTGGGGAACCTTCAGGAGTAGTTGTTAAAAATGGTGAAGTACTGCATGACAAGAAACCAGGAAATAAGGAGTCCTTCTTCGGTATTACTAAGGATGGAACACCAATGATTGGTGATCAAGATTTATATTTGAAAGTGAGTAAAGAACAAGGATTCAAACAGGCTCTCGGAGGTCTAGGAATCCTAGTAAAAGATGGTGAAATCAACAAGGACTTTAAAGGGATGGATGATGAGCGGTCAGCCAGAACTGCTATTGGTATTCGAAAGGATAAGACAGTTTTCTTTGTAACGATTGATGGTAAACAGTCTGGATATTCTAATGGTATTTCTGATCTTGAACTAGCACAGACGATGAAAGATCAAGGAGCTGTTGATTCCCTGAATCTTGATAGTGGGGGTTCGGCAACGTATCTATCGAGAACGCCTGGTGATAAGACAGTTAGTCTGAAAAATAGGCCATCTGATGGAGACGAACGAACGGTCGCTAATAGTTGGTTAATTTTGACTGATGAAGAATCAGACCATAAGTTTAATAGTGCTTACGTAACCCCTAAAGATAAAGTCTATTCGCCAAAATCAGAGGTAGATTTTTCAGCGAAGGGTGTAGATAAAGCGGGGTACAATGCGGACTTACCAACAAGTGAGTTAAGTTGGTCGATAAATGACAAGACACTTGGTAGCATTGATGAAAAGAGCGGGAAATTTCTTTCTAGCGGAAAACCAGGTGATGTCACTGCTACGCTTAGTAAAGGTGGCAAAGAGGTTGGTAGTTCTACCATTACAGTGGCAATACCAGATGAAATTGATTTCTTAAACAAGAGTGTCAGCTTAAAAACCGGATCGACACATTCTTTAGGTATGAAAGTTCGGTATAAAGACCGCGATGTCATTTTGAAACCAAATGATATTGTATGGAATGTTCCTAAAGAAATTGGAAAAATGAATGATAAAAATCAATTAGAAACGGCTAGTGGACATGCAAAGGGGACCGTTACGGCAACAATTTCTGGAACTAAAGTGTCAAACTCACTAGACGTTGAGATTGGACAGCTGCCAGAAGTCTTATATGATTTTGAAAAAGGTCTAGGTGATTGGAAAGTTGACAGTTCAAAGCGTGGAGAAGTCAATAAGTTAGATTTAGCAAGTGAAGCGAATGGTCAGGTCAGATTTGGCGATCATGCGCTTGAAGTAAAGTTCGGTTTTAGTACTGCACAAAAAGAATCGACCTTAGGTGCATATGCTGGCCCGGCTGAAAAGAAGGACATTCCAGGATCACCTACTGCTATTGGAATGTGGGTGTATGGAACGCCTGAATCACAAGGCTACTGGTTAAGAAGTCAGATTTATGATGGCAAGGGTACTCCCAAGCCACTTAACTTTACAGATGAAAGTACGGGAATTGATTGGTTAGGTTGGAAGTATGTGGAGGCTCAGATTCCAGATAATTATGAAGGTCCATTTGCCACATTCCCTAACCAAGTGGTTCGAGTAATGTTGTTGAAATCAGGAACAGCTGGCCACGCAATGCGTAATGGAAGTATTTTTGTCGATAACGTTCGTGCAGTTTATGGGGCAAATGTTGATGATTTGAAGAGTCCAATTGTGGACAGTATTTCTGCTGATGGTGGAAGCTATTCTGGAAATAAGCTCACGATTACCACAAAGATTCATGATGATATGAAGGACCCGAATGCAACTGGTATTGATTGGGATCGGAACAAAATCTATATTGACGGTAAGGACTATACTGTTGATGGATCTAGATATAGTTATGATAAGGATGGCAACTTTACAGTTAAAAATTACCAATTTGCCGATGGAATTCACCATATTCGCGTTTCAATTTTTGACAGATTTGGGAACCGTACGGACAAAGATGCTTATTTTGAAATTCATGCGGGAAATAAAACACGGGTTAGTTTTCAAGCATCGAATGACTCAAAGACTAAGTTAGGTGGAACGGCAAGTTTTGATTTGAACGCTGATGATCTATCTAATATTAAGTCTGGTGAGTTTACCGTTCAATTAGCAAAAGGATTTCCTGTAAAGAGTGTCGAGTTCCCTAACGAATCAAAAGACAATAGCTTTGACTATGATAAAGAATCCGGTATTTTGAAGATACACGTGAAGGATACTACAGGCAGTAAGGACGTTAAAGGATCACTTGCCCATATAACAGTTGACGTTCCTAAAAACACACCAAGTGGAATGAAACTAAGCTACCAATTAGTAACAGGAACTGCCAAATTTGGTGATTTGAATGACAATGCGGACATAGTTAATACTTTTTCGTCTAAACCAAGTGACTTAGCAATTCAAGCGGATTATGGATTAGTTATGAATCAATACATTGTTGGTGAAAAGGGAAGCTTAAAAGTTATTGGATCAGATCAAAAGGCGGTTTCAGGGGCAACGATTGTTATGACTTCTGCGGATGGAAAAGCTGAAGAGATTGGCAAAACAGATGATGAGGGAAATCTTGAGAGTGAGAAGTTAACAAAAAAGGAAGGCCATTTTAAACTGACAGCAACTAAAGACGGAAGTAGTAGTTTTGAAACAGCTGCACAAGCGTTCACGCCAGTTAAGGATGAAAAGCCATCAAATCTTTTAGCGGGGGCAACACAGGATCCTACTACACAGAAAACGATTACTTGGTTTTCTAATCCCGTGAAGGGAAATACAGAAACTATTATGCAAGTAGCGACTGATGCTGACTTTAAGAGTAAAGGTGATGAGGCATTCAGAAATTATAATGGGGAACGGAAAGTGTTTACCTACGTTAGTGATAGCAAGGCAGTTCGAGTGAACAGTGTAACAGCCAAGGGGCTCAAGCCAGGGACCACCTACACATATCGAGTAGGTGATGGGACAACATGGTCTGAAACACGTCATTTCAAAACACTAACTGATAGTGATCATTTAAGCTTTAATGTCTTTGGTGATACACAAGTAAATGCGAGTGATCAGCTTGGAGACTTTGACAAGATTATTCAGCACTTGGAAACGGCAAAAGACAAGCCTGACTTTGCAATTCACGTTGGAGATTTTAATGATGATCAGTCAATTTTCAATGAAGCTGATGTAACTTCACAGATGTTTGATAAGCATCCAGTGTATGATTCTCTTGATATGATTCATGTCTTGGGAAACCATGAGTATATGGGGGATGACGGAAGTAAAGCAACGATGATGTTGGGGACACCAGCCCATAACGGTGCAGCAGTTAACCGAAAGGGAACGTTCTCAGTTGACTATGGTAATATGCATATCGCATCGTTAGGATGGACTGATGATGCGGAAGAAATGAAGCAAGAATTAGATTGGTTACGTAAAGATATGAAGGATTCTAAGAAAACTTGGAAAGTTGTTGCAACACATCAACCACCATATAATAAAAATCCAGCTGATTCACGATCAACGATGTTTAATAAAATGTTGCCACCAGTTTGTGATGAACTAGGAATTGACGTTGTCTTTAGTGGACATGATCATTCCTATGGTCGAACGAAACCACTGGTTGCCGGTAAAGAAAATAAGAATGGGACTACCTATATTTCTGCCGGGCACACAGGTGACAAGACTTATGATATTTTACCTAATGAAAAGAGTGTCTGGGATTATATTCAGAAGCCAGAGGAGAAGAAACAAAAAGTTTATCTTTCAGTTCAAGTTGTTGGCGGTAAGATGAACTTGATTACGCGTGATCCGGATGATAAGGAAGTTGATAAGGCTACTTTGACGGCTCATAGTATGCAAGATAGTGGTCAAAAACCGGGAACATCTGCAGGTAGTGGCAATACAGATAAACCGGGTTCCAATACGGGGAGTGGTTCTGCTGGCAAACCAGGATCAGGTAATGGTGGACATACCGATGGTTCCAATACGGGTGACACTAATAAACCAGGTTCAGGCTCAAACAGTAACAATGGCCATAAACCGGGTATCACCAAACCAGGATCAGGTAATGATGGACACACCGATGGATCTAATACTGGTGACACTAATAAACCAGGTTCAGGCTCGAACAGTAATGGTGGTCATAAGCCAGGTGTTACCAAACCAGGATCAGGTTCTAATAGCGGGAATACAACAGGAACACATACTGGTATTAATAAACCAACCCTTACTGGCAATAAGCCAGGTCTAAGTACGGAAACTGGTGCTAATCATAATTCAACAATACCTACAAGCAATGGTGGTAATCACAATAATTCGATGAGTGGTACGGGAAGTCATTACAGTACTAGCGCAAATGAACAACCAGTTCAGCACAGAAATAAATTATTAGAAAAGGTTGTGGCATTAAAGGGAATTGCACTGTATAAGACTGTAAACTTTTCTAAGAAGAATAGGATTATTAGTTACACAAAACAAAATCGAATGCATCGGCCAGAGTTTAAGGTATTAGGGATTTCTAAATCTAAAGATGGACATTTACGGTATCATGTGCGTGATCTAAATAAGAATTCTAAGGGGTATGGTAAAACAGGTTATATTACTGCCAGCAGTAAGTACGTACAGTCTGCAGAGTATACAAAGAAAGTTAAGCTATTAACGGTAATTAACATTCATGGAATTAAGTCTTATTTGAATGCCAAATTGACTGGTAAGGCAAAGCATCATTACAATCAGGGACAATTCTTAAAAGTTAAACGCATTGTTCATCAGGGGAGGACCGTTAAATTCCAGTTAACTAATGGACAATATGTTTCTGCCAATAAGCACGATGTTCAAGCTGGAAAAGTCAATAAGCCTAAGTCAGTAACTGCTAAGACTACCATTAATTTGTATGGTGATACTAACTTTAAACACAAGCTTCGTCATGTACCATCAGGAACAAAGCTAAAGATTAAAGGTTGGGATTACTCTGATAAAGGTATTTTACATTACAGAGTTCAAGGAGGATTTATTACAGCTAGTCACAGTTTAATCAAATAATAGATGAAGTAATAATGTATGTTAAAGAGACCAATTCCATTTTGGAATTGGTCTCTTTAATATATTGGTACTGTCACTCGTAGCTGTGAAACAATTGGTTGAACACATTTTCTGTGTGCAGATGGAGCGCAAAGGTAGATATTTGTGTTTCCAAATTATTAATTAACGTATTGGACAATTTTAGTTAGGTTTATCCGTTCATTCGGTGGAAAAGCTTAACGTTGGAAATGAAAACTGTTAAACAAAACATAATGAAACTGTTAGAATGATCCTTTTGCATAGCACATTTAGTAGCCCAGCAAACCACTCCGCCACAAAATTAATCACAAGCTGGCCAATCTAGTGATAAAACTTGTTATAATGGAAATCATAGTGGAATGAGGCAGTGGAGGGAAACATGAAAAGTAAGGATTTTCAGTTAAAAATACCGCCAGAAGTTAGCGAGCAACTTAAGCTAACTGACAAAACGCCAGTTAAACTGGTGGTGAAGCGGGATCGGTTAGTCGTGCAACTTGAGGAGCCACGGCTGCAGCTTTTTCAAAATCGAGTTCTGATTTGGCCAGTTGCAACGGCGTTATTAACCAGCATTGGATTCTATATTTTTTGTTTGTGGCAGGGGTTGAGCAGCGTGCCATTGGTGGGAGACCGGTCATTAGCGACTGCTATTATTGTGCTAGAAGTTATTATGGGAACGTTATTGTTTGCCGGCTTTTTTATTCGTGACCGGAATAACCCGCAAAATCACTTCACGAAAAATATATATTGGCGAAATTTCCCAGTGATCGTGCTGTCATTTGCCTTAATCTTAGCTTTAGTTTTGGTGGGGAGCATGTGGTTGCTGGGCGTTCTGTTTAAAGGGGCAATCTTTGGAACCGCGACGGCCAGTATTATCATGTTTGCTTTTGGCTTGGTCACGAATTCGGCGATGGTCTACTTTGCCTTGATTGTGGATGCCGGTGTGTTGTCAACGGTGCTCGTGTTAGTGATCATCAGTGGCGTGGTAATTGCGATGGCTGTGAACAACCAGAAATACTGGTGGCAGCATAACCTGAGTTTTTTAGGAACTAGCAATGCTTCCAGTGGTTGGCAATTCAATGCGACACTGATTTTTTCGGCATTACTGATGATTGCGTTGATCGACTATCTATTTGTGAGTTTACACGAATTCTTTCCCCGGTCGCGGCGATTATTGGTGTTGCGCATTCTGCTGACCTTGACCGCGGTCGATTTAGGACTGGTCGGCGTCTTTCCAAACAATGTGAACTCACATGACCTGCATGATGAAGTGGCCATTTTCCTGGTTTACTTTATTATTGCTTTGATTATCGGTGTTCGGTGGCTCTTACCGAACATTACGAAGGATTTCTTGTATTTGTCCTATGGCGTCGGTATCGCCCTGGTCGTGGCAGACCTGTTATTTCAAGTTTTTGGGTACTTCTCGTTGACGGCGTTTGAAATGGTTGGTTTCGTGATTGCCTTTGGCTGGTTACTGATGTTGCTTGATCGGATCGAAGCGTTGATCAATTCTGGGACTGAAGGTTTAATTGAACTGGAATCGGAGTCTGTAAAAGAATAGTGATTAAAAAGACGGCCACCTGGTTTGGGTAGCCGTTTTTTAATCGTTATTTGGACTGGTGGGTAAGCTGGCTGAGGTTGTGACTGAGGCGGCGAACAGTGGCCATCTTATGAGCTTGGTTAAGCTGACGCGTGATTTTGGTTAGCGTGGTCGTTGCCGTTTGATCTTGGCGGAAGGAATGGACGATCATGCTGTCATAAGTGACGTTGCCAGTTGCTGTGAGCTTAAACCAGTTTGGTTCCAGGTTCTTTTCAGCAGTCGTGATATTTTTATCGGGCCAGACTAGATATTTGTCGGGATTGTGGGTGAGATAGCGTTCAACCTGCCAACCCAGCTGGAAGTCGGACAATTCCTGCCAACGTTGTAACTTGGTGTATTTGACAGCAAAATAAATGATACAGGTCGCCCGGAGCTGCGAGTTGTGGTTAAGCTCAGTAACGGTGAGTGGCCGCAAACTGTTATGCTTTTTCGGTGCCGTCTTGGTTGTGGGATGTGGTTCAGCCGGCGTGACGGCCTGGTGCCAAGCCAGCGCGCTGACAGCTAGGCTAACGACTAGAAGTACACTGACTAGTAAGATGAGACGTCTTTTCATGGTAATCCATTCTTTCTCAAATTAGATGATGAATCTAGTTTACGGGAATCAGTAAGTGAGAACAATAAATGCCGAAAAAAATGACTAACCCTTAAGTAATGGATTAGCCAAGAACGTGATGTTTAAATTTTAGTACCAGTGGTGACTCTGCCAGAAACGCTTGGCATGTGTCCAAGTTCCGTAACGACCGGCAACGTAAGAGTTAGCGGTCCGTTCCTGATTGACTGGGGAAAGGTCGCCGTGTAAGTAAGCCTTTAATAATTGGTAACGACCGTAACAGTTTCCATTTCGAGCGGTGTACCGGTAGCTGGATTCACGCTTGGCAATCCAGTTCTTCGCGGCCTTTTGCTTCTTGGACAGGCCAGCATTAATCGCTGCGATTTGCTTCTTTTGACTAGCGGAAAGCGTTGCTGCTTGGGCGGTCGTTGTTTGTTCTGGTAAAATGTTAGCTGCGACGTCAGTGACCATACCGAACGAAAAGCCGAATAGTAATAAGAGTGTTGCAAATTTTAGTTTTAGTTTTGACATTTTTATATAACTCCCTGACTTGTCTCTTAATACTAACTAGCATACCCGATTAGTATTGCAGTCATGTTACTAGGGAATTAAAAGGTCGTCACATCTGTTAGTTTTATACGTAGGTGGGATGCATTAAAATCGTTCAGAATCAACGACTGGCGTACGTTAGAGGCTTGATTACTATAACTGCAAATGAATCGCCAGAAAATAAAAATCGACCCGCAATCTCTAAAGAGGGCGGACCGATTGATAGGTCAACGAATTAATCCAAAGTAACTGATGACGATAATTCCTAGGCCGATACGGTACCAGCCGAAAGGTTTAAAGTCATTATTCCGAATGTAATTTAGCAGGAATTTAATTGACAGGTAGGCAACCACAAATGAGACCACCACACCGGTGAAAAGAACCAGCAACTGACTACCGGTAAAGGTATTGCCGCTAACGAAGTATTTTAACACCTTAAGCAGTGAGGCACCGAACATGGTCGGAATTGCCAAAAAGAATGAAAATTCAGTGGCCACGTAGCGGGAAGCGCCGATGAGGATAGCGCCTAAGATGGTTGCCCCAGAACGAGATGTCCCTGGAACTAGTGAAAGCACCTGAAAGAGACCGATCATCAAGGCTAGTTTGTAAGAAATCTGGTTGAGATCCGCAAAGCGCGGGCGTCTCTTCTGATTGAAGTTTTCAATTACAATGAAGAGAATGCCGTAGATAATCAGGGTTGCAGAAATAACTTGCCAACTGGTCAGGTGAGCGTCCATCCAGTCATTCAAGGGTAGACCAACGATGACTGAAGGTAAGACGGCGACGATAACCTTAAACCAGAGTGTCCAGGTTTGGTTACGTTCAAGCTGGTCTTTACCTGGCGCCCATGGATTGAGTTTATTGAAGTAGAGCACCAAGACAGCCAGAATCGCGCCCAGTTGGATAACCACCATGAACATATTGATAAAGGCAGTCGATTCATTTAATTTAACGAATTCATCGGCCAAGTAAAGGTGACCGGTGGAACTGATCGGTAGAAACTCAGTAATTCCTTCGACGATGCCGAGAATGACGGCTTTAATAATTTCTAACACGGCGAGTCTCCTTTGTAAGTGCAGGATGAAGTAAGTAACTTCAATCATAGGTAATGACTGTGTAGAAGGCGTCACGTTTATGTAAAATCTCTGTAAATTAAAATGACCACCGCAAACGTTGGGCGATGGTCATTTTAGATTAGTCATTCTCAATCGTGACCTGTAAGCGACTCTGTAACTGACGGTAGATCACGACGGTGCCAAGAAAGAATGTTGCTGCTAGAAACGCGGATAGGGGTAGTCGGTGGAACATGCTAATTGGGAGTACCAACGCTAGTAACGGAAAGGCATAGGCGGCAGGTAATTTGACACGCAGTAGTTGTAGTAAAACAAAGACTAATGGCAAACTGATCAGGGTCGTCAGTAACCAAGAAGCCAGCAGAAGGTGAACCAGCACGCCAATGGTTGCCGCACCGCCTAGGGCAATCACGTGTTTAATTGCCAATTTTACAGAATAGGTGGGCATCTGAGAGACTTCGAAAAAGACGACTAGGACAGGAGGAATGCCTGCCATCTGGGGGTAGCCGCAAGCCCAAACAATGATGACCCAAAGTAAAGCGGTGAGGCTAAAGCCCAGCATGTGAGAGAACCGGAGTGGGTGGCCTGCAGGAAGCCCTTTATAGTGCCCCTGAATTAAAACACCAAGCATTAATAATGCAGTAAATAGAAAAATGGCGAGAATAAAAGACCAATGGGTGGCGTTAATAATGATGGGCAATAGGCCGGTTGCGAAGGCGGGGGCTAAGGTCGAGTTTAGAATTCGGAGCAAGATCAGGATTAAAACCAGGGTTAAGAGGACTTTCTCCGGATAGCTAATGGTTGCTTGGTTGACCAAGAAACCAATGACTGCGGTTCCAGATGGGGCAAGGAATAGCTTGATGGGTTGACGAATCCAAGTCTTGTTTTGATAAATCCACGTGCCGGTTGTAAGGGCGGCAATTTCTGGCAGGATGATTTCGGCATCATGGCGTAAAGTAGCGGTGGTAACCATGAGGAGAACAAAGGCAAAACCAATAAGATAATTGCCAAGCTCTCGTTTTGTGAGTGACATGTGAGTTGCAAGCCTCCTTAGACTGTTGTTTTCTGAAAGGTAAATTGAATTTAGCACAAGTGATTATGATTCTAACATATATTTTCAGAAAATTCAGGTCACAGAAGTGATGAAAGTAGTTGGAGAAATGTCAGTAATCATCGATTTAAATACATAGAAAATTATGAATGCGTCTGCTGTAATCGCTGTTATATAGGCTTTTTAATAAACACGTAAAGGTTGTGTAGATGAATTGTACAGGGTTAGTGTAGTTACCCAAATCGCATGAAAACTCGGGTAAACTGTGCAGTATGCTATTTCGATTATGAACGGTCGAAGTGCCAAATTGTATATTTGCAGACAAATTCAGAAGGGATTTTGAGATAGATGACTACCCGAGGAAGACAATTACGAGCAACACTCGCAACTGCTCTAGTATTGATGCCATTGCTGACACCGGTGGCGCATGCGCAAACGAGTATGACCCATCAGATTTTGGCAAGTCAAGTGGCGGCTAAGGCTGAAACCACCAAAGCCGTAGATGTAAAGGGGAATACGTTTGAACAAACTGGAAATCAATTAGCCTCAGGAATCAAAGAAACCAAGGTAACCTACAAGAACACGGCAGGTGATCGTACGGTCATGCATTCTGTATCGGTCGATTTAAAGGATAAGACCGCTGGATTGTACGCCGGGACAATGGATGATGGCAAAGACATCGGTTTACAGACGGTTCGCGGTGAAGCCGAGGCAGCAATCAAAAATGGTCATCAAGTAGTTGCCGGGCTTAACGCGGATTTCTTTAACATGGGAACGGGTGAACCGTCCGGAAGTGTCGTTAAGGATGGTGTCGAAATTCATGCGGCAAAGGCAGATAGTGGCGAAGCCTTCTTTGGGGTTAAGAAGAATGGTGAAGCCATGATTGGCGATCAGGGGCAATATGACGCCGTGAAGGGTGATTTACAACAAGCCTTGGGTGGTTTAGGAATCTTGGTGAAACAAGGTGTCGTTCAGACTGGTCTGACACAGTATGGCGATAACTTTGCTGCCCGTAGCGCTGTGGGTATTCGTGCAGATGGCACTGTGTTCTTCGTCACCATTGATGGGAAGCAATCGCCGTACTCTAATGGAATGACAACGGCGGAACTCGCAGAGACGATGAAGGACCAAGGCGCCGTTGACGCATTGAACCTTGATGGTGGTGGGTCCGCAACGTACTTATCCCGAACACCGGGTGACAAAGACTTGAGTTTAAAGAACAAGCCTTCCGATGGTGAAGAGCGTAAGGTTGCCAACAGTTGGCTGATTACGACAACTGAAAAGTCTGACCATACTTTTGACCGTGCACAGGTAACGCCTAAGGATCAAGTGTACACGCCAGAGTCAACTATCAATTTCACGGCCAAAGGGGTCGATAAGGCTGGTTATGATGCAGAATTACCGGCTGACGCAACTTGGTCGCTACAAGACAAGAGCTTAGGTGAAATCGATGCGAAAACCGGTGCGTTTAAGTCAAATGGTAAAAGTGGTGACGTTACCGCTAATTTAGTTCATGACGGTAAAACGGTTGGTCAAGCAACGGTCACGGTGGCAACGCCAGATACGATTGAATTCTTAAACAAGAAGTTGAGTTTAAAGACGGACTTTGTCGCCTCATTGGGAATGACTGCCCGTTATAAGGGCCGCGATGTCACATTGAAGGCCGGCGATATCGACTGGAACTTGCCTGCAGAGTTAGGGACAATTGACGATAAAAACCAGTTACATACGGCTGGTAAGCATGCCAAGGGAACGATTACGGCGACGGTTGCTGGCACTAAGATTTCAGAATCATTAGAAGTTCAAATTGGGCAATTGCCTGTTGTTCTGTATGATTTTGAAAATGGACTAGGTGATTGGTCAGTTGGAAGCGCCAAGCGTGGGGAACAAAATAACTTGTCACTAGCAAGTCCAGAGAATGGACAGGTTCGCTTTGGAGACCACGCTATGGAGGTCAAATTCGACTTCACAACTGGACAACAGGGAACTACGTTAGGTGCTTACGCTGGGCCAAAAGATAAGAAGGAAATTCCGGGCGTTCCAACAGCAATTGGAATGTGGGTTTATGCAACACCTGAAGCACAGGGTTACTGGCTAAGAAGCCAAATTTACGATGGCAGTGGGGGATTTAAGCCGCTCAACTTTACTGATCAAAAGAAGGGAATCGACTGGCTCGGTTGGAAGTATGTGGAAGCCGAAATTCCAGCTAATTATCAAGGACCATATGCGACTTATCCTTCACAAGTTGTGCGGATTATGGCGTTAAAGTCTGGTGCCCCAGGTGGCTCACCACAGACCAAAGGAAGCATTTATGTTGATAATATTCGGGCGGTATACGGTGCTAACGTTGACGATTTGAAGAGTCCAATTGTGGATAATATTTCCGTTGATGGCAAGACGTTTAAAGATGGTAATATTACAATCACGACCAAGGTACATGACAACCAAGATGACCCCAACATGACGGGCATCGACTGGGAAAAGAACAAGATCTATATTGATGGTCAAGATATGACCAGCGATGGTACCAAGTACACCTTCGATCCGGATGGTACGTTTACACTGAAGGGTTACCAATACGCTAATGGTACGCACCACGTTAAGGTATCCGTGTACGATAAGTTTGGCAACCGGACGGATAAGGATGCTTACTTTGAAGTTCACACGAGCAACGAAACTGGAATTAGCTTAGAGGTTGCCAAAAATGTATCGGCTAACTTGGGTAGCACGGTTGGCTTTGACATCATGGCGGAGAATCTAGCTAAAATTAAGTCTGGCGAATTCACAATTAACGTCGGAAAAGGTTTCCCAGTTAAGGATGTTAAATTTGCCAATGCGTCTAAAGATAATACCTTTGAATATGACGAAGGTACTGGAATCCTAAAACTACACATTAAGGAAAATAGCCAAGCAAAAGGCACAAACAAGTCGCTGGCACATGTAACGTTAAATATTCCGACGGCTACCGAGGCAGATGCAAAACTTGTCTTACAACTTACCAAAGGAACTGCCGAATTTGTCGATGCACCTAACGCAGACATGCTGAGTACTTTTGCATCGAAGCCAACGCCAATTAAGATTGCAGCCAGTTATCAAATGAAGCTGGGCCAAATGATTGTTGGGGCAGCAGGCACGTTAACTGTAGTTGATGCGCACAACAAGCCAGTTGGTGGCGCAGTGGTGACGATGACAACGGATGATAAGTCGGTTGAAGTTGGCAAGACTGATAGTCAGGGTCGACTTAAGAGTGACAAGTTAACCGAAAAAGCGGGTAAGTTTACGTTGACTGCAGCTATTGGTAGCCATAGTAGTTTCCCAATGCCAGCCCAAGCATTTGCGCCAGTAAAGTCAGATACACCTTCTAACTTGCTGACAGGGGCGACGCAAGATCCAACGACGCAAAAGACGGTTACCTGGTTCTCTAATCCTATCGTCGGGAAGCAAGCAGCAATCATGCAAATTGCGCCTTCTAAGGATTATGCGGATAAAAAGGAAAAGGCATTTAAGGACTATAAGGGTGAACAAAAGACATTTACCTACGTCAGTGATAGCAAGGCAGTTTCTGTAAATAGTGTGACTGCCAAAGACCTGAAGCCAGGAACTGACTACACTTTCCGCGTTGGAAATGGCGAGAAATGGTCCGCACCACGCCAATTTAAGACGTTAACGGATAGTAAGCAGTTGCGCTTTAATATCTTCGGTGATACGCAGGTCAGCAACGCAGAGCAGTTAGCCGACTTTGACAAGATTATTCAACGGTTGGAAACAGCTGAACATAAACCGGACTTTGCATTACATGTCGGTGACTTTAACGATGATCAAGCCGTTTTTAATGAGGCTGACATTACGTCACAGATGTTTGATAACCATCCCGTGTATGACTCCCTAGATATGATTCACGTCTTAGGGAACCATGAATACATGGGGGATGATGGTAGCAAGGCAACGGCAATGCTGGGAACCCCAAGCCATAACGGCGCACCAGTCAACAAGAAGGGAACCTTCTCGGTTGACTACGGTAATATCCACATTGCTTCATTGGGATGGACGAACAACGTTGATGAAATGAAGCAAGAATTAGATTGGTTACGCCAAGACATGCAAGCTTCTAACAAGACTTGGAAGATTGTGGCGACCCATCAACCACCATACAACAAGAACCCATCTGATTCTGAATCAACGATGTTCCGGAAAATGTTACCACCGGTTTGTGATGAATTAGGTATCGATGTTGTCTTCAGCGGTCATGATCATTCCTATGGTCGAACGAAAAAACTTTTTGACAACAAGGAGAATGCAACCAAGGGGACCACGTATCTCGCAGCGGGACATACTGGGGATAAGACGTATGATATCTTACCAAACGAGCCAGGAGCTTGGGCCTTCTTACAAGCTGAAAAGGATAAAAATCAAAAAGTCTATTTGACGGCCGAAGTTAATGACAACCAGATGAAGATTATTACGCGTGATCCAGATGGTAACCAAGTGGATGCGGTCGATTTAATTGCTAATAAGCATCCACAAACGATTACGGATGGTAACAATGGTCAAGGTGGTGGGACTGATACAGGCAAGCCAACGCCACCAACAAAGCCAACGGAACCAGGCAAGCCAACGCCACCGACAAAACCGACGGTACCAAGTAAGCCAACACCACCAACGACGCCAACAGTGCCGGGCAAGCCAACATTACCAACGCATGAAACACCGGCTACAAAACCAACGACTCCTGCAAAGCCAACAGTAACGGCGGAGACTTCAAAGCCAACGACGTCAACTTCGGCACACAAGAAGTCAACACCATCTGTTGTTACTGCTGTTAAGGGTATGGCCCTTTACCGGAAACCAGACTTCTCCAAGTCGGGGCGGATTGTGGCTTACCGGCAACAAGCACAAATGCACCAGCCGCAGTTTAAGGTCCTAGGGACAGCTAAGTCTAAAGCAGGGCATTTGCGTTACCATGTTCGCGATGTGAACAAAAAGTCTAAGAGCTATGGTAAGACTGGGTATATCACGGCTAGTTCCAAGTACATTCAGTCGGCAACATATACCAAAGCTGCTAAGATGATTACAGTGATCAACGCCAAGGGACTCAATGCTTATAGCAACGGCAAACTGTCTGGTAAGACGAAGCATCATTATCGTCAAGGCCAGGTGTTAAAGGTGAAACGAATTGTCCGTCAAAATGGCAAGTACAGTTTCCAATTAACCAATAAACAGTACGTTTCAGCTAATAAGCAAGACGTTCAAACTGGTAAGCACACGAAGCCAAAGACAATTACGGTAAAACAGAGTATCAATCTTTACCGTGATGTTAACTTCAAGCACAAACTGCACCAAATCTCAGCGAAGACGGTGCTTAAAGTGACTGGTTGGGATTACTCTAACAAGGGTGTTCTCCACTACCGAGTTGCTGGCGGCTACGTTACTGCTAGTCATGCTTTAGTCAAGTAAATCAGCTAGAATAGATTGCAAGGGAGTCATTACGTGATGTAGTGACTCTTTTTGCGTTCTGGGTCTCAGAAGGCCTACGCTTCACCCAATAAAGGTGTAAAATCAAACTACGATTTTACTTCTCGTCAATCTCAAGAAAGCAGGTTAAAACATGTTTCAGGACATTGCCCCTAAAGTCTTCGACAATCACTATGAACAGCGGCGAGCACCACGCGCTGATGATTACGTCGTTATTTACAATGATCGTCAGGTTGTCATGTATCAAGCGCGTGCGTTGCCGAAGTTTCAGGAAGTCACGGTCAAATGGCAGTTGCGGCCAAGCCAGATGACGTACCTCTTTCAAATCGACCAAACAGCGTTTTATTTGGTGGCGGCTAAAGTCGCGCCCGATACAGACTATCAATACACAAATGCTCGGGCCTTTCGTAATTTTTCACCGACCTGGTTAGGTTATGCAGGCGCGACCGCTGCTCACCTGGGTTGGTGGTATGAGACTAACCAGTTCTGTGGTCGATGTGGGCACGCCATGGTTCCCGACCAGCAAGAACGGGCCATGGATTGTCCGCAGTGTGGGCAGAAAATATATCCGCGAATTTCGCCAGTTGTGGTGGTCGGGGTTACCAGCGGCGATAAGATTTTGTTGACGAAATACCTAACGGGTTACCAACCATACACGTTGATCTCTGGTTTCGTTGAAATTGGTGAGACCCTTGAAGATGCCGTGCGCCGTGAGGTTCATGAAGAGGTGGGACTAGATATTCGCAACATTCATTACTATGGTAGCCAGCCCTGGGCCTTCTCCGAGTCGCTACTTATGGGCTTCTTCGCCGAGCTGGACCAGCCGGAAGCCATTCAATTGGAACATGATGAATTGGCCCAAGCCAAGTGGTTTGATCGCAACGACACTCCCGATGAAGGAGCCAAGTTTATTTTAGCTTGGGAAATGCGACAGGCGTTCCGGCATGCGCAAGCCTAAGCCACTGGAATTTTTCTTTTCGGTCAGGTAAGGTATACTGAAATTAAGCACAACTACCGTTCAGGAGGGACACTATGATTACACTAAAATCAACCCGTGAAATTAACGGCATGCAGGCCGCTGGCGACATTTTGGCCGGCCTCTTTCACGCGTTAGCCGATTACATCAAGCCCGGTATTACGACTTGGGACATCGACCACTTTTCTTACCAATACATTATTGACCACGACGCTACGCCAGGAGAACTGAATTTTGAAGGCTACAAGTACTCGACCTGTGTCAGCGTCAATGACATGATCTGTCACGGTTGTCCCAGCAAAGACATTCTGATTAAGCAGGGCGACTTGATCAAAGTCGATACAGTCATCGACTACCACGGCTACCTCAGTGACGCTTGCCACGCTTTTGTGGCGGGTGAAGCTTCTGCCGAGGTTCAAAAATTAATGGATGTGACGCTGAAATCCCTGTATCTCGGTATCGACCAAGCCGTTGTCGGTAATCGTATCGGTGATATTGGCCATGCCATTCAAGCCTATGCCGAAGATGAATTGGGCTACGGCGTCGTACGTGACTACGTGGGCCATGGCATCGGGCCAACCATGCATGAAGATCCAGACGTTCCCCATTATGGTAGAGCAGGCCACGGGACGCGGTTAAAGGCCGGCATGACCATTACCATTGAACCGATGATCAACGTGGGCGATTGGGGCTGTAGTGATCCCGCCGATGATGGTTGGACGATTCGGACCATCGATGGTAGTTTGAGCTGCCAGTATGAACACACGCTGGTCGTGACCGACAATGGCCCAAAGATTTTGACGTCGTTTGACCATGAGTTGGATGCGAAGTATTTGTGGCAAGCAACGGACTAATGACGATTTTGTTACGATTTCTAAGAATGTCGCTATTGCGTATAATTGATCAGTACGTCGGCTAGTTTCTTTAGTCGGCGTGCTGATTTTTTTGTCACTAATTTGTTGAAGGCGTGTTTATTTTTGAAATTTCAACAACGGTTACCACAGAACTTACGGGAAACAATCTTATTTATGGCGATTATCTCACTGATTTCAGTCAACCTGATTGCACCGGTCAGATTACGACAGACCCCATCATTCATTTTGTAGTGAAATGGCCCCGGAATTTCACCATTGCTTTTATCATTGAGGCCTTCATTGTCCAACCCATCGCCCGTTTTGTGATGGCTAACGTCCACCGTTTTGCAACAAATAGTGTGTCAAATAAGGTGCGTTAAACGCCGTCATGCCGCGAATGCTACAAACCCGAGCTTGTCGATTAACGTCATTTTCGGTAAGCTATTTTGTGGAGGCGGGGCTAATGAACTTTGCGGACAACTTAAAAAGTGTCCGGCATCAGCAAGGGATGACGCAAGCGGATGTCGCGACCGAATTACATGTTTCACGGAAGACCATTTCAAGTTGGGAAAATGGGCGAACCTATCCGGACATCCTAACGCTGGTAAAACTAGGGGACGTTTATCAGATTTCACTAGATCGTTTGATGAAAGAGGACTTGGGAATGGCACAACATTATCAACATCAAGAAAAGGTTAGTCGGTGGAATGACCGCGTCGTGGAAACGACCATTTATGCGAATATTGCGTTTCTATTTCTCACTTATATCTTGCTCTTTTTACCAGGACATCGGTTGGGGGCACTTGCTGGTTGCTTAATGTTAATCAATCTGATTATTTTGGCTCCAGCCTACCATGACTTCGCTGCGTGGCGAGTTCATGGCTGGCACCTGGCCTTAATCACGATCATGGCAATTATTCTGAACACGGTCATCGTGGTCACAGTTAGTGGGCAACCGGAAGCTAGCTTGTTAGCATCGAATGCAGCCAACGGCGCCGCGAGTGCCGGGTACGCCGTTGGTTACGTGGTTGGCCGCGTTATTTGTGTTGGGACCTTAACGGTTAGCGGCATTTTTGCCATCTATGGACGGGCTAAGCCAGTATAAATTGGCCTATACCAAGTGCCTTTCTCATGGTATAGTTGACCTAAACGAAAATCAGAGGGGCGAAGCGATTTGTACAAGATTATTACGAGTGATTTAGATGAAACGTTGCTGCGAAAAGATGGCACGGTCTCACAGGCCAACATCGACGCAATTACCGCGGCCTCGGCGCAAGGGGTTAAATTTGTTCCCAATACGGGCCGGAGTTTTACCAGTATTCAGGACTTGCTGCAACAACTGCATCTTTATCAGCAGCCGAATGAATACGTCGTCTCGTACAACGGTGGTGCCGTGATCGAGAACCAAGGCAACCGCGTCATTGTCAGCAATGCCATGCCATTTGACGAGGCACAGCGGGTCTTTGACATCATGCGCCAGTACGATGTCGACATTCACGTCTACACGCTAGATCACTTGTATATTTATCAGCCACGGACTGACGATAGGCATTATTTGCAAACGCGGGGCGTTCACTTCGACGAAATGGTGGGAGCGTTTGACCAATTTAAGGATGATCAGATTATGAAGGTCATCGCCATGAATCCGAACTTCAGTGTGCGACAGGAGATGTTGCAGGCCGTGACGGCGGCCTTTGATGGGCAGATCAACTGTACTTACTCTTCGGGAATCTACATGGAGGTCAACCATTTCGGCGTCGATAAGGGGACTGCGATTCTGGACCTTGGTAAGCAACTGGGCGTGACGGCCGCTGAAATCATTGCTATTGGGGATAATGCCAATGACTTGGGCATGCTGACGAAGGTCGGGTTGCCAATTTCAGTGGCGAATGGCATCGATGAGGTCAAGCAAGTTGCGAAATTTGTCACGCCGAACGACTACGAACGTGGCGTTGCGGATGCCATTGAAAAGTTTATTTTATAATGTAGCAGGGCCGGAAAATTAACTTCCTGGCCTTTTTTGTCCGACTTGACAGGTTCCACAATCTCCCGTATGGTAGGACAATATTACACTGAGAGGGGGGCTAGCCTCATGAATTTAGAAAAATTAATGGCGTGTGTCCCCGCAAACGGGCAAGGACGTTTTTCCGTAGAGTAAATTTTAAGGAGAAATACGATGAAAAACGTCCGTCACACTGTCCCATCATTGGGATTAATTATTGTCCTCGTTGGTTTTCCACAAATCAGCGAATCTATCTTTACCCCGGTCTTGCCGCAGCTCCAGCGTGCCTTTGCTGTGAGCGCCAACCGGGTACAATTGACCATGAGCACCTACTTCATTGCGTTTGCCATCGGGGTCCTTATTTGGGGCCAGTTAGCCGATAAATGGGGGCGTCGTCCGGCTATGTTAGCGGGGATCGCCGTTTACCTGCTTGGCAATTGCGGCTTATATTTGAGCGGTAGTTTCCTCCCGTTTTTAGGCTGGCGGTTAGTTCAAGCCTTCGGGGCCAGTGCAGGTTCTGTAGTCACGCAGACGATTATGCGCGAGAGTTTTAACGGCATCACGGGGGCCAAAATCTTTGCTCGCACCAGTGCCGCCATGGCGTTAGCTCCGGCTCTAGGGCCACTGATCGGCGGCCTGGTTCAGACGTATCTTGGATACCGTAGCGTCTTTGCCACACTGATAACGATGGCGGTCGCTGTGGGGATGTATGCTCTGAGTCGGCTCCCCGAAACGCGGCCGATTCAGGCGACCACGCCGCGGGTTGATCAGCGGCAAGTTGTTGGCCGTTTGCTGACCGACCCCGTCGTTTGGGGGTACGGTATCTTGATTGGTGGGATCAACGGTATTCTGTTTAGCTACTACGCGGAGGCGCCGTTTATCTTCATGACCCATTTTGGCTATTCTGCGGTCCACTATGGCTGGTTGGGGCTGGTGCTGGCGAGTGCCAGTCTGTTAGGGGCGGTCGTCGTCAACTTTGCATTGAACTTCTGGTCACCAGAACGGGCTGCGATGGCAGGCCTCTTGTTGAGCGTCATTGCTGGCGGCGGTCTACTCGTTGCGGCTGTTCTGCAGTCAGCAATCGCCATGATTGGGGGCATCTTCATCACCTTTTTAGGCTTAAATATCACGTTACCCAATGCCTTAAACCGGGCGTTGGTCGGTTATGAAGCCGTTATGGGGAGTGCCAGTGGTTGGTTCAGTTTGGGCTACTATTTGCTGGTCAGCGCTGTGACGTACGGCATGAGTCTGGTTCACAATGGCTCAATCGTCACGTTACCCGTCTACATGCTGGTGACCTGTGTGGTGATGCTCGTCGTGTATGGGCGACTGGGACGCCGACGAGAAGAAGCGGGTGTCGTTGCAGACGATTAATTGTAAATGACACGATGACCTCCTGGTGGAATCTGGGAGGTCATTTTTTATAAAATTATTTGTAAGACGTTCTCGCAGAATCCAGCCTGAAGTTATGCTAAACTGGCTGTGAAATTCAGAGAGGAGTCGGAACCGTGCAGAAGAAGTTAGAAACATTGGCATTTAGTGGACCCTTGAAGTTGAAGCGAGATAGCGTGAGTGACAAGAAAGTGACTGTTGAGGCTAAAGTGGACCTAGATACCGGAGCGGTCCAGCTAGTGGTGAGTGATCGCGACTTGCAGCGGTTACGGCAGGACGCTCAGCAAAGCTGTCGGTAACAATTGACAATAGAATGTGGTACATGCAGTTGTTGGCCTGCGGGCTGGCAACTGCTTTTTAGATTCTGGAAAACTTAGCGGCCATAATTAGTCAACTTGATTAATGGCCACAACTTTAACTAACCGTAGGGCCGAACGGCTAGCTAGCGAATTAAATATGACGCCAGTTGCATTAAAGTTCGTTTATTTTTAATTTTTGTAGCTTTTTCAGCGTTGCTCTGTTATAGTTTTGAATGTATTAGTTAACGATTTCTGACTATAATTTTATTAATATTCGCTTTTAGGAGGAATCCACCGTGGATAAGTTTTTCAAGCTTAAAGAATCAGGAACCACTGTTGGCACCGAAGTTGTTGCCGGCATCACGACGTTCTTCGCGATGTCGTATATTTTATTCGTCAATCCGCAAATCTTAGGCCAGACCGGCATGCCACAACAGGCGGTCTTTTTGGCGACCATCATTGCCTCAGTTGCCGGCACGTTGGTCATGGGACTATTCGCAAACGTTCCTTACGCCTTGGCGCCCGGAATGGGGTTGAACGCGTTCTTCACTTATACCGTAGTGATGGGGTTGGGCTTCAAGTGGCAACAAGCCCTGGCCCTAGTCTTCTTCTGTGGTATTATCAATATCATTATTACCGCCACTAAGATTCGGAAAATGCTGATTTCGGCAATTCCGATGAATCTGCAACTTGCTATCAGTGGTGGGATTGGAGCCTTCATTGCTTACGTCGGCTTGAAAAATGCGAACTTCCTGCAGTTTACCAGTGATGCTAGTAACATCCTGTCCATTAACGGTAAGGCGTTTGATGCGACCCAAAAGGCGTTTAGCCAAGGTGTCGGCACCGTTGTGACCGGTGGGGGAATCGTTCCGGCATTGGAAAATTTTAATTCACCAGCGTTGGTCTTAGCGTTGATTGGTTTGGTAATTACCGTCATCTTCAAGGTACGGAAAGTTCCCGGCGCGTTATTGATCGGGATTTTAGCCACCACGGTAATTGGGATTCCCATGGGCGTGACGAATCTTCATTTAGCTAGCAGTTATTCGATTGGTTCCTCCGTTCATCAGTTGGGCACGACTTTCTTAGCGGCATTTTCTCACGAAGGGATGGGGTCATTATTTGCCGAGCACAACCGGGTCATCTTGGTGCTCATGACGATCCTGTCGTTTAGCTTATCCGACACCTTCGATTCATTGGGGACGTTTATTGGTACGGGGCGTCAAACTGGTATCTTCTCCGGGACCAAGGAACTCGAATTGGAAGGCCAACCCGGATTCAAGTCCAAGCTGGACAAGGCCTTATTCGCTGATTCCATCGCAACTGGGGTGGGTTCCATCTTCGGGACGTCTAACCTAACGACTTACGTGGAAAGCTCCGCGGGGATCGGTGCCGGTGGGCGAACCGGATTGACCAGTGTTGTGGTTGCCATTCTCTTCCTCTTGAGTTCGCTGGCTTCACCATTGCTCTCGATCATTCCGACCGCCGCAATTGCGCCATCCTTGATTCTGGTGGGAATCATGATGATGAGCTCGCTCAGTAAGATTCCATGGCACGATTTAAATGAAGCCATTCCAGCTTTCATGACTACGTTTATCATGGCGTTTGCCTACAACATTACCTACGGAATCGCCGCTGGGTTCATTTTCTACTGCCTGGTGAAAGTCGTCTTGGGTAAGGCCAAGGAAGTTCACCCATTGATTTGGATCGTTTCCATTCTGTTTATCATTAACTTTACGGTATTAGCTTTAGTTTAAATTGTACCCAAGAACGTCGGCATCGGTCTGTAGATCGGTGACGGCGTTTTTTTGCGCCAATGAAAGTAAAGTGAAAACTAGCGAGCCTAACTAGTTGATGTCCACAACTAGAAGTCCTAAAATCTAAACGGAATTAAGTATTTCGACAGAGAGCGGGAAGGGACGAAGTGAGGTTGAAAATTTTTAGGCGATTCATGTTGGTCATGACGTTGGCAGTAGGCCTCTTTGTCGTCAGCAATTGGCGTTCACTCAGCTATTACCGAACCGCGTTAGCGACGTTGGCAACGGGGCTAGTGACTGGCAAGACGACCACGACGCAGTCCGCCGACTATCGGTCGAGTGGGTATATTTTGCGAAATACCACTGATGCAGCGACTCAGACCGGGGCGAACAACACGCCGGTCGAAGAGGCCATGCAGGGGGTCCTCTTGCAGAAAACGTATCGTTACCATTACGCGGTGGGAACGCCAGCACGCGTCAAACAAAAGTTCAACACGGCCATTCGGGTCTACAATCAGACCGGCATCGTCAAATTGACAGCCGGCAAAGCGAAAGCCAATGAGAATCAGGTCACGCTGAGTGCTTATCGCAAGGAAGAGGAACTCAGGCAAGGAACCGTAGAGTTGGGGCACGGTGGCCCTCAGATTACACAGCGCATCAGTTGGCGGGGCATTCAAACCACCAACACCGGTCAAGCCAAATTGAATGTGACTTATACGCAGGCAGTTAAGCTATCCGTGGCGGTGCACGAATTAGGTCATGCCCTAGGACTCGACCACAGTTCTGACAGGGACTCCGTGATGACTGCCATTGATCATGGGAACACGCAGTTGTCGACGGCCGATGTGAAGAGCTTGAAGAGCATTTACGACAAGTAAGACCTGAATATAACCGGCGGACCGCTCCTCTGACGACAGGTATCTAACTACGGTGAAAAAGGTCCAAAGTATAGTAGCAACAACGGTGGGGCTAAAACTAGGTAACTTGGTGGTTGAGTCGCCTTACCGGCCGGCAGATATGGGCTGGATCGGTGCGAACACAACTTGAAGCCTCGGAAACCACGAGTCTACAAGCTTGGTTTTCTATTAAGCCAGTAAGCAGATCACTTACTGGCTAAGTAGAACGACGCGCCTGAGCCCATATCTGCCGACCTTTCGGCTTACATAGTTTGCGTAGACAACACTGAGAATAACCGCAACCGTCGTTATCTTTTTTTTGATCTAACAGAAAACGCCCAGACAACAGTGCAAAGGGGCCGTTGTCTGGGCGTTTTTAAATGCAGTTAAATGCTGATGTTAGGCCAGTGGGACTTTTCGGTCTAATTTTGGTGTGGTGATTGGGCTATGTGTTTGAAGGTAAGTCGTCAGCAGGTCAATATCCTGACCGGCGTTATCCACGATTGTGCCGTGAGTAAAGGCGGCGTAACCGTCACCACCCGTTGAGAGGTAGTCATTGGTTAAGACGTGATACTTCTGAGTCGGGTTGATAGCGTCACCCTTAGCCGTTTTCACATCGGAGACCGTGAAGAGTTGGTCACCGGTGGTCGCTGGACTGTACTTGTAAGTTAATCCGGAAATTTGCAGGAAGTAGAGCTGGGACTTGGTGTACTGCTCGTTCAACAGGTCAATGAGGTCTTTCCCGGTCATTTCAACGATAGGCTGGCTATTGCCATAGGGTTGCATGTCGTACAGCGTTCCCAACGTGACTTTGCCAGCAGGGTTAACGTTCATATCGCTACGGATGGAGTCATTACTAGTCACAGCGAAGTCGACCGAATGGTTCTGTTCATTCGCGGTCGTTCGTTGCGCATCGACTACCACGTAGGCTGCGGCGGATTCTTTGTTGGCAGATAGCTCGTTACTGATGGTCTTGCCACCGGCGACAGACCCAACTTCCGTGTTGATGATTGGTGCCACGCGGTGGTTGGCGTCGGCAATGATGCTGTTGATCTTCTTAACGGTCTTGTCTTTGGCAAACGTAGCAGTGGGGTCATCCTTCAATGAAAAGACAGGGCTGACCTTTGCCTTGACACTACTTTTGACAAAATCATGGGTCTTAGTGCTCAGCTTAGCCGTAATGTTGGCGTAGCCACGACCCTGCATCCCAGCTTGGACCACGGGCACACCCTTCACGCGACCATTAGCATACTGGTGGCTGTGACCAGCAAAGAAGATGTCAACACTGTTTTTCGGATCAATCTTGTTAAGTTGCTTGAGGTCGTTGACGGCATCACCAGTGGTCTTGCCATTCTGGGTGACTGCCCCGGTATGACCGAGAACCACGATGGCCTTAACGCCCTTAGCCCGCAACTGCTTATCGTATTTAGCAATCGTCTTGGCTTCATTAAGTAGCTTGTAGTTCTTGGCGATGCCCGGTAGATTGGTATTTAAAATACCAATGTAGCCGACCTTGACCGTGGCCTTAGTCTTGGGATCCGTTATCTTTTTGATCGTGTAGGGTTTCCAATTAGCGGGAATCTTGTTGGTCTTTTTATCACGAACGTTAGCAATCACGATTTGCATGCCGGTCTTCACGAACGGATATTTCTTAATAGCTTGGACCTGTTGGGGATTCTTGATGCCGGTGGTGCTAGGCTTTTTCCCATTAACGAGGTTGCCATATTGATTGAGGCCGTGGTCAAATTCGTGATTACCGATGACGCCAACCTTGACCTTCATGGCCTTCAACGTACTTAGTGTTGGGCCATCATCAAGGAGGGCTGAATTGGCGGGACTAGCGCCGACCATATCACCGGACTGAACGCGCACGGTGACGCCGTTGGCATGGGATTTCTTAAATGACGTCTGTGCTTGATCGAGGTAACCGCCTAGGCGGGCAACGGTCCCGGCACCTTCGATCGTCTTGCTATCCATAAAGAGTTTCCCGGTCGCCTGTAACCCACCGTGGAGATCGTTAATCCCTAAGAACTGAACGGGAATCTGAACGTTCTTAGCCTGCTTAACTGTTTTTGCTTTTTTAGCGTATGCCGTGGTTTGCGGGCTTAGTGACGACGACGGACTCATTAATCCACCGGCTACTGCGCCTAAGCACCCTAATGCACCTAATATGTATAACGTTTTACCTGACAAACTAGCCATGTTGTTGGCCTCCCTGAAATATAATGATAACGCTTACAAATATGATAGTAGCATAATTAAAGCGGATAAACAATATTACCCTTGTTCGAGTTTGTTCTTTTTTCTATCCACAAGAGGGCCGCCTTGCGGTAGACTGGAAATAAGGTGACTTGAGAAGTGAGGGGATAGATGATGGTAAATGAGACGGGGAAGTTAGTGCAACACGGTCTACGGACGGAATATTTTTCGACGGCTTGGATGGTCTTTGAATTTTCAGTGGGATTGTATTCCGGACTAAAGGCGGGGTCAATTTTACTGATTGCCTTTGGCCTGGACAGTTGTTTGGAGATCATCTCTGGGAGTGCGTTGATCTGGCGACTGCGTAAAGCGGCTAAGGGGGCACCAGCAGCCGAGATTGAACGTGCTGAGCGGCAGTCATCGTTGATTGTGGGCACGGTATTGCTGCTGTTGGCGCTTTACGTGACCGGCGTAGCCATTACCAATTTGGTGCTGCATCAAGCCGCGGATAGTAGTCTGTCCGGTATCGGTATCGCGATTGCCTCGGTGATCTTAATGCCGTTGTTGGCGTTGCGGAAACGAACCTTGGGTAAGCAACTCCACTCGCCAGCATTGATGGAAGATGGCATGTGTAACGTGACCTGTGCCTACATGGCCGCCACGGTGCTGATCGGTGCGACTTTGACGGCGTGGGTCGGTTGGTGGTGGAGCGATTCCGTTGCCGCATTGGTCCTGGTCTACTTCATTGCGAGTGAGGGCTGGGAGGCATTTCAAGTTGGCTGTGGTCGCGCGGCGTAAGGTGGAGAGTTCATTTTTTGAGGAGGAGTTTCTGTGCCAGTACAGAATGGCTTATTAGTGATCAACGTGCAAAATGGGTACCAGCAAGCAGTCGGCTATGATGAAGTGGTTGCTAAAATTAATCGGCGCTTGGACGTGTACCATCACGCGCACCATCCCGTAATTTTTTTACAGCGCACGGATGATGCCTTCGTGTATGGAAGTCCGTCGTGGGAATTGGACGCACGGTTACAGGTGCAACGTGACGTGATTGTGCTCAACTATCAGACGGATATTTTCTTTGAAACGGGGTTAGTGGAACGACTACGACATCTGAACATTAACAGCCTTGAGGTGTGCGGGTTGCAGACCGAGCTGGCCGTGGACACGGCAATTCGTGTGGGCCACAACCAAGGGTTTCAGATGGCGATTCAGTCGGGATTGGCAACGACCTTTGCTACCCCGGAATTGACAGCGGAACAGATTCGTTGCCACCACGAACGTGTCTGGGCGCAGGGCTTCGCCACGGTTTACACGCAGCCCCTAGCAAAATAGAAGCTAATGACAAACGATTGTTGTATGATAAACTTGTGCACAATCGTTTTTTTAGTTCAACTAATTCAATGTGAAAGGGTGACGGGTTATGGCAACGATTTATGAGTTTAAGGAAACTGAAATGAGTGGTAAGACCATTGACTTCAAAGACTATCAGGGCAAAGTATTACTGATTGTTAATACGGCCAGTAAGTGTGGACTAGCTCCCCAACTAGAGGGGATCGAGGCACTGTACAAGCAGTATCATGATCAAGGATTTGAGGTGCTTGGGTTGCCGTCCAATCAATTCCACCAGGAACTAGACTCAGACGAAGCCACCAGTGACTTTTGTCAAATGCATTATGGGGTAACCTTTCCGATGACTAAAAAGATTGCGGTCAATGGAGATGACGAGGACCCGCTGTTCACCTACCTCAAGGCGACCGCGGGCCACGGACGGATCAAATGGAACTTCACGAAGTTTCTGATTGGTCGCGATGGTCAGTTGATCGACCGTTACGCGCCAGTGACCAAGCCAGAGAAGGTTGAGCCGGATATTGTTAAGGCTTTGGCGGAAAAATAATAGGTATGCTAAAAAGGATTATCCGTTGTTGGCCGGCTTATGGTCAGTCTGGGTAATCCTTTTACGATTAATTATTTAGTTGGTGATAGTCGCTTATTTGACGCCTTTATATGCTGCCTTTAAGTTAGCTCGGTCAAATGACGTGATTGTCTGACTGCCACCCATGATACTATTATCAGAATCAACATAATTTAAACCTAGTGCAGAGCCTAATTCGGCTGTCGCAAACTGAATAATTTGAGTATCCGAATAATTGTATTTTTTAATATAATGCCTACTTAAACGAATTTGAGTATTCATAATACTACCTCCAAATAAACTGGAGTTATTCCTATCTGGTGCATCATGCTTTATATTTTTAACAGATGTTATTCTAATATCTGCCTTACTTTTTTTCTTTGTGTTTACTAATTTTATTACGCCATTCGTTTCCCAATTCTTGACAGCAGCCTTAAATATTCCACGATAGTGTTTTGAAGTTGAATCAATATGATAAGTAATTTTCTTTGAATCGAAATGACCCCAATATGGCTTACTGGAGGCATTCACAGTAACACTGCCCATACTTAATAAACTAATTCCAAGTCCCATCAAGGCTACAAACTTGAGTAAACCTTTGTTTTTAAACACGATATCAGCTCTCTTCTTCAGTCTTTTTCACTACAATTGTGATTCTACGCGGAGGGGACGACATAATATGTCATTTGGCTACCAACGGGGAAATTAAATAAAAAAATGCAGATAAATCAGGTTGCATAGGATATTTACGTAAAAAAGGATCATCGCAGCCCTAGTCGCTACGATGATCCCTTTGCTTGCCATGTTAATGGCCAATCAAGGCGCCAATGCCAATTGCCACAATCGTGTAGACGATGGCAATCAACGCTGTTTGCCAGGTGCTTTTACGCCAAAATTTTTCTTCCATTGCGAATCCCTCCTATGCGGCAGTGGGTGCTGGTGCAGACGTCAATTTCGACGTGTTCAGCAACAAGGAACTGGCAACGACTGATAAGGAACTGAGGGCCATGCCCAGTCCGGCAATCTCCGGACTCAGTGAGAGGCCAAGGGCGAAGAAGACGCCAGCAGCCACGGGAATCCCTAACGTGTTGTAGATGAATGCCCAAAACAGGTTCAGCTTAATCCGGCTGAAAGTCTTCTTGCTGAGTTCCAGGGCGTGAACGACATCTTGGAGGTCATTCTTGACCAAGACGATTCCGCCAGATTCAATGGCGATATCGGTACCAGAGCCCATGGCGATGCCGACATCGGCAGTGGTTAAGGCTGGGGCGTCGTTGATGCCGTCACCCACAAAGGCGACCGGGCCATCAGCTTGGAGCCGTTTAACGTTATCGGCCTTATCGCCGGGGAGCACATCTGCAATAACGTCATCGATGCCAACTTCGGCGGCAATCGCCTGAGCGACCCGTTGGTTATCCCCGGTCAGCATAACGGTTCGCAGACCCCGTTTCTTCAGTGCAGCAATGGCACCAGCGGAGCTCGCTTTCGGTGCGTCTTGAATCGCAATCAGACCAATGATCTTGCCGGCCAGACCGACCAGCACAACGGTCTTGGCCTCGCTTTGAAGTTTGGTCATTTGGCGGCTGAGTTCTGTGGTCAAGGCGTAGTCAGCGAGCAATTTGTCATTACCAATGAGGGCGGCTTGGCCATTGACCGTGGCCTGGACCCCCTTGCCTTCGATCGCTTTAAAATCAGTTGCGGCGGTCACGGTTCGGCCGTCAGCCTTGGCCTTATCTAAAATGGCGGCGGCAAGGGGATGCTCAGATGAGACTTCCAAACTAGCGGCAACGTCCAGGACGGTCTCCGGGTCGCCCACAATGTCAGTGACCTGTGGCTGACCGGCCGTAATGGTGCCAGTCTTGTCGAAAACCACCGTCTTTACGCGGTTAGCAGCTTCGAGGACCTCCCCATTTTTAATCAGGATGCCCATCTTAGCACTCCGGCCAGTACCGACCATCAAGGCCGTGGGGGTCGCGATGCCGAGGGCACAGGGACAAGCGATGATGACAACGGAGACGGCAAAGAGCATGGCATTGACCACACTGGCCCCGAGAAAGACGTACCAGACCGTAAACGTTAAGATCGCAATCATCAGAACGGCGGGAACGAAGATATCCGCCACCTTGTCGACCGTTTTCTGAATGGGGGCATGGCTGGTCTGAGCCTTCTTGACCATCTCGACAATTTGCGATAACAGGGTGTCACTCCCGACCTTGCTGGCCCGGAATAAGAACGTTCCCGTGTTATTCATCGTCGCACCGATAACGTGATCACCAGCTTGTTTCGTGACGGGCATACTTTCACCGGTAACCATGGACTCGTCAATGGTCGAGGTCCCTTCAGTAATGACGCCATCGACCGCAATTTTTTGGCCGGGCTTCACGCGCACGATATCACCAACAATGACTTCAGCCAAGGGGACCTTGACCAGTTGGCCATCGCGCATGACTTCGGCATCCTTGGCCTGCAGGTCGACTAATTTGCTAACCGCGCCCGAGGCGGAATGTTTCATTTTTTCTTCAAAATACTGGCCGAGCAAAATGAAGGTGACCACGAAGGCGGCACTTTCATAGAAGACGGCTTTACCAGTCAGCGTCGCGTAGAAACTATAGAGGTAGGCCGTCGCCGTTCCAATGGCGACCAGTGTATCCATGTTGGCGTGGTGATGACGAAAGGCGGCCCAAGCACTCTCGATGAAGGGACCGGCGGAGACGGCCATCACGGCGGTGGTCAGGAGAAACATGGTCCAGGCACCACCGGGAAGCATGAAACCAAAGGGTTGGCCCACCATTTCAACCAGCATGGGGAGGGAGACAATCAGTGAGAAGACAAACCGGTTTTTGATGCTCATGGCTTGATGACCACCTTTCCGTGGAACATATCCATACCGCAACTGAAGTCGAATTCACCGGCATGACTGGTGTCGATGGTGACGGTCCGTGGTGTGTTGAGTGGCAGGTCTTCATTGAAATTGAGCGCTTGCGAGTGGACTTGATCCAGACAGCCGGCATCTTTGATCCGATTAAACGTCAATTCGGCAGGAACACCCTGAGTCAATGTGACTGTAGCGGGAACGTAGCCGCCATCAACGATAATGGTTGCAACTTGTTTGTTTGTCATGATGAAGACCTCCGTTATTTAATAATGACCTTACCGTGAAACATGTTCATCCCACACGCGTAGTCGAACTCGCCGGCCTTGCTGGTGTCGATGTCGATGACCTGGTCTTGGTCCTTAGGAAGAAACTGGTTGATTCCGAAATCAGGAAAGACGACTTGTTCCAAACAACTTGATGGGTCCTTACGGTTAAAGGTGATGTGGGCGGGCACACCGCGCTTTAAGACGACCGTACTGGGCGAGTAGCCACCGCTGACTTCAACTGCAGCATCCTGGGATTGACCAGTCATGGCAGCATCAACAGCTCGTGTGGTGTGTTTGCCGAAGAACCACCAGGCGATGAAGCCAATCAGTGCCGCAGCAACTATGAGGACGATTAATTTGATCATGAGAAATTCCTGCTTTCTTTGTTTACGTTTGTAATCTATGAATGTAGCTTACCGCCAACGATTACATTTGTCAACATAAAGTGATTATCAAATTTAGTTGTGGGGCAAAAGTAGGTGCCAACTGGTTGTGGTGTAGTTACCGGAATCGCTGTTGGCGTCGCACGGATCAGACCTGTGTTTAGTCTAGAAAGCAACTAGCAGGGCATAAAAAAAGAACCATGATGGCTTTTCTCATCATAGTTCCCAAATGTTCTATTTACTTACCGATTGAGGCCCTGAACAATGCTGGGGTCATACATCATCTTCTGAATGTGCGTGGTGATTTCGGCCATCCGGGGGAAGCCACTGAAGCCGCTTTGACCGTGGCCGTGGGTCATGATGACCAGCACGTAGCGTTGGCCATTGGGCAGGGTGACGATGGCGGCATCGTTGTTGGTATCCCCGAGAAAACCGACCTTGTCAGCAGCGACTGTCCCTTTTTTCGCGGTAGCCGCACCGGCTGGAATCCCGGTCCGGTAGATCTGTTTGCGCATGAGCGAAAGTAGCCACTGCTGGTCGTGAAGATGGTTAAATGGGGCCTGCTGGCGGGCCAATTTCTTCAGGAGCAACGTCAGACTGTAGGCCGTGGTGACGGACGCTTGGTTAGCAACGAAGGTGGGCGTGTACCAGCCTTCGCTCGCGATGAAGTCATCAAGAGTCGTCAGTCCATAGGTATCCAACACGCCTTCCGCAAAGTCATTCTCACTGTTGACGATCATGCGTTGGAAGCCTTCCTTTTCGGTGAGCGTCCAATCGTAGTAGCCTAAGTGATTTTGGTGGAAGAGGTAGGCGGCGATGAATAACTTGTAGGTGCTAGCGGAGACCATCGGCGTGTGAGCGTTGGCCGATGTGGCGAGCTTGCCCTGTTTATAGAACTGGCGGGTCGTCTGGGACTTTGCCGCCGAGCTGCCAGCGGTTGGTCCTAAATTATAGAAGCTGACGCTGGCTGTCCCGTCAGATGTAACCGATTTCAAGTAGCGGTTCAGCTTATGTTTGAGTCGCTTTTGTTGGACCGTGATTTCATGGGGAGTTGGGCCCTTAGCTTCTGCCAACGAAGTGGTCGCATTCTCAGCCGCGTTCTTCTGATGGGCCTGAACACCAACGATGCTGGCGATGCCGACGACTAAAATGACGAGTCCTAGCAAATAAGTACGGTATTTATAGAGTTTTCCCAAAAATGATTGCGGTTCTGTATGTTTCATCGGCTGACTCTCATTTCTTTAAGTTGTATGTCTGGTGAACTAATTAATGGTTTTAATTATACGCTCAAATTTTGGCGGCGTATACGAAGAATTCTGAAGTAAAGGTGGTTGGCTAAAAAAGATGAAATGCCTGATATTCTGGGAATGGGGTGCTTCATGTTGCCCAACCGGTGACGTTGCTGTTCATCAACGGGTGATTCGAAGCGGGGGGCCGGATGATTAAGGCAGACCCTGATCTCATTGAAGAAGCCGATGGGGCCAATGCATAGCATGAACGTGTTCTTTAGTGGTGAGGATTCAAGGGATGACCAATATTGATGACTAAAAAGGTTATCATCCTCAAACTTTTTGGCGAATATTTATCAGGTTACTGACCTAGTTGTGCAAAATCTGGTAGACTAAATTTATGACGTTGTGAGACCGTTTTCATTCCGACCATCACAACAAACTTAGGAGGATTTCGCATGAAGTATCGGCATTTAGGAAAACAAGGATTACGCGTGAGTGAACTGGCACTTGGAAGCTGGATGACTGACGTGAGTGCGGGCGACAAGCAGGACTTGGCCGCACAGAGTATCAAGTTAGCTTATGAAAATGGTATCAACTTTTTTGACTGTGCCGACGCTTATAGTGGTGGTGCGGCTGAACGCTTCTTGGGTAAGACGTTGAAGCAGTTCCCCCGTAAAGAATTGGTGATGTCTAGTAAGGTTTTCTTCCCCACGGGTGAGGGCGTGAATGACGGGGGCCTTTCCCGCAAGCACATTACGGAATCATTGGAGCAATCGTTAAGCAACATGCAGACCGACTACCTCGACCTGTACTTCTGTCACCGGTTTGACCCCGAAACGCCGCTGGCCGAAACGTTGACCACGCTGAGCGGGTTGGTCGACCAAGGTAAGATTCTGTACTACGGCGTCAGTGAATGGCGGCCCGTGCAGATTTTGGAGGCCCAATTAATCATTCAGGAACGTGGCCTGCACCCCATGTCTGTCGTGCAACCTCAGTACAACATGTTTGACCGCTACATTGAACACGAACTACTCGATGTTTGTGGCAAGCTCGGCCTGGGCGTTGTCCCATTTTCACCGCTGTCACAGGGCCTCCTGACCGGTAAGTACCGTAAGGGTCAAGCGATTCCAGCGGGTTCACGGGCAACCTATCAAGGACAGATTAAGGCGTTACTGACCGACGACAACTTGGATAAGGTTGAAGCGTTGGTCAAGATGGCCGCCGAATTGGACACGGACCTGTCGACATTTGCCTTAGCCTGGGGCTTACGCGACCCACGGATCTCCAGCCTGATTACCGGTGCCAGCAAGCCTAAGCAATTGCAGAACAATTTGAAGGCCATTGATTTAGACATTCCAGCAGAATACTTTACCCGAATCGATAAGCTATTTGGGTTTAAAAAGTTCTCCCGCCAAATTGGCTAAATATACAGCTCGTGCATTAAAAAGCGTGTCATGCAAGACACGCTTTTTTTATCGCCCGATTAAGGCCACTTTCAGTAATGAGCGATCTACCGGACACGAACCGCCTCGCTTCCCACGAGTGGGTGTGGTATACTAACCATTCGTAAGAAATTCAGAATGTATAAAATTGGAAATTTTAGGGACCTGCGGCGACGACTTTTAAATAGCAGCGCCAAGCAACCTAAATCATCAAGGAGGAACCACGTGTGACACTCACGACCGCAACAAACTATTTACTCTTGACCGAAAGAATCGGGCAGAAACCGACTCTCCGTACTCGGTTCACAGCCCAAGCCTATTTCGTCTTGGGCGCCTTACTCGATTTGATCGATCAACGGGTGCTGGTCGTGACGGGGGATAACCTCGCAATTGCGGACGACGCACAGTGGGAGAACCTCCCGTCTTATCTGTCGGCCTTTAAGATGCGGCTGCGCAATGACTTGATGCAGACCCCCCAGTTAAAGTCGATTCTAAAATTGGTGACCAGCTGGGATATTGCCAACACCATTTACGATGGCATTGGGGCTGAGACCTTGGCTGCTGGGACCACGGAACGGGTTTTATTTCAAAACAACCTGACACCACACGTGATTTACGAGCCTAAGGCGGCCAGTCGTCAGCAGGTGATCACCACCTTAAAGCAGCAGTTACAATCCGGTCAGGTGACCCACACGACGCTGAATCTCTTGATCATCCTAGAGCAAGAAGACGCGTTGAACTGGATATTTGGTGAGACCGAAATGACCACGCTGACTGGCCGCTTGCAACAGGTCACGGCCAACGATGCCTACGCCCAGATGGTCAAACAACTCACGACCGCTGCGAGTGAGATCATTGTGACCAAAAAGTTCTGGATGGACGGCTGGTTGAGTTAGTCAAGTGATGAAAATAGGTCCAGTACCAGTTTGTGAAAGCAAATCGGTGCGGGGCCTTTTTGGCGCTACGTGATTGGCGGCGTGGGACGGTATAAATTTTATAAATTTGATGGACACCACCGCGCACTCAATGTTCAAATTGTAAGGATACTTTTCCAAGATCAGCTGCGACTAATGGAAAAATTTTGGTGCAAGTGGACGGGGGATTTTATAACCATTGACTGGCTGATGACGTTTAATAATGAGAACAGTATTGATGATTAATCCCGTTTTTTACAGAAATAGTCGACTAAATGACCCTAAAATTCGTCAAATTCGACAAAATATCAAGATATTTATCAATTCGGCCGTTCGAGCATTGTTTTGCGCCCGAAAATGCCCTATAGTTAAGTTGTGAAGACTTTATCAAAAGGGGATGTATGGCATGTCAATTACCATTTCGGCTTTGAAAGAAGCACCTGGCGAGAACCGGGTCGCTCTATCACCGGACGTTGTTCGCAAGCTGGTCAAAAGTGATTATCAAGTGCTGATCGAACAGGGCGCCGGTGAAAGCGCCTTCTATCAGGATGCTGTCTACACGGATGCGGGGGCTAAAGTTGTTGACCGCGCTGCTGCTGTTAAGCAGGCGACCATTATCGCAACAGTTGGCCAACCGGGTGACGACGTTGTCGACCAATTACAAGCTGGTCAGACGCTTTTAGGGTTATTATCACCATTAACGGATTTAGATTTCGTTAAGAAATTAGCGGCTAAAAAAGTTAATGCGTTGGCATTTGAACTTTTGCCACGGACGGTTTCACGGGCACAAACGATGGACGTTTTAAGTTCACAAGCCAGTGTAGCCGGTTACAAAGCAGCCTTGTTGGCGGCAGACCGGTTCTCACGGTATCTGCCAATGATGATCACCGCTGCGGGGACTGCCAAGCCAACCAAGGTCTTAGTCTTAGGGACTGGGGTTGCAGGCCTGCAAGCGATTGGGACTGCTAAACGGTTAGGTGCGATGGTTTCCGGGTACGATATTCGTCCAGCATCACGGGGCGAAGTTGAATCCCTGGGGGCAACGTTCCTGACGACCTCTGTTTCGGCCACTGGTGAAGGCGGTTACGCGCGGGCATTGACTCCCGAAGAAACCGCCCAACAACAGGCAGAATTAGCTGAATTTATTGCCCAAAACGACGTGGTCATCACGACCGCACAAGTTCCTGGGCGACGGCCACCATTACTGGTTACCCAGAAATCAGTGGACGAAGCTAAGGCCGGCAAACTCTTTATCGATTTAGCTGCCAGTGATTTAGGCGGTAACGTAGCTGGTTCTAAGCCAGATGAAACGGTGACGACGCCAAATGACGCCCAAATCGTGGGTGCCGGCGATATGGCCAGTCAACTGCCAGCTTCCGCTTCTGACATGTACGCCAAGAACGTTCAGTCGGTCATCACGGATATTACCAAAGATGGCGAACTTGTCCTTGACGTGGACGATGAAGTGGTTGGCGAATTGCTCGCGACGTACCAAGGGGAAATTATCAGTAGTCGCGAACGCTCGGCGATGAAGCTACCAGAACGTCACCCTGCTAGCGCGGAGGAGACGCCCGCCGATCAACCAGACGATAAAAAAGGAGTTGATCAAGCATGAGTGAAGAACTATTTACGAACTTAGCAATCTTTGTTTTGAGTCTATTAGTCGGATTTGAAGTTATGAGTAAAATTCCAGCAACCTTACAGACCCCAATGATGTCTGGGGCCAATGCGATTCACGGGGTCGTTGTCGTGGGGGCATTTGTCATCGCGGCTGAGGCCAACAGCTGGGTCTTCTATTGTTTAGCATTCTTTGGGGCCTTCTTTGCGGCCGTTAACGTTGCGGGTGGTTATACCGTTACCGACCGGATGTTAGGAATGTTTGACCGCAAACCAGCAGCCAAAAAGGAGGATGATCAGAAATGAGTGCCTTACAGACGATTTCTTCCTTAATTTATTTGATATCCGCGGTCTGCTACGTTCTCGGTGTGCACATGATGCGTTCACCAAAGACCGCTCGGCGCGGGAATGGCCTGTCAGCCGTTGGGATGTTCCTGGCCGTCATCACAATTATTGTGACGATTATTGTTGAAGGTAAAATTGATGCCATTGGCTGGGTTGTCTTGATCTTGGGCCTGGCTCTGGGGATCCTTTATGGGGTCGTCAAAGCACGTAAGGTGCCAATGACCGATGTGCCACAACTGGTTAGTCTGTTCAACGCCGTTGGTGGTGGTGCTGCCGCCGTTATCGGGATCTTCGATTACTTACTTAAAGGTGACGGTGCTAGCTTAAGTATCGCCTTCTCCCTACCAGTTTTGCTGGACGTTATCATTGGGGGAATCACCTTCTCCGGGTCATTGATTGCGACCGGGAAACTTTCAGGTCACGTCTCCGGGAAGCCAATTACGGTGCCTGGTGCACGGATCTTAAACATTATTGTGGTCATTGCCATTTTAGCTTCAGCTTGGTTCATGATCGGTTCACCAACCAATATCTGGTATGTCATCTTAGCCTTGGCCATGAGTTTGGTCTTCGGGCTGTTAATGACGTTGCCAATTGGTGGGGCCGACATGCCGGTCGTGGTTTCACTGTTAAACGCCTTCACCGGTTTAGCGGTTGCCTTTGCCGGGTTCGTTATCAATAACCAAGTCTTAATCATTGCCGGTGCCTTAGTTGGGGCTGCCGGGACCATCTTGACCTTACAGATGGCCGACGCCATGAACCGGTCCGTGGCCAACATTTTGGCTGGGGGCTTTGGGACTGGTGACAGCGATACAGGTAGTGCTGCGGACGCCGTACCAGTTGACGTTAAGGAAACCTCTGCTGACGATATTGGGTTGCAATTGGCCTACGCTCAGAACGTCATGATCGTTCCTGGGTATGGGTTAGCCGCTGCGCAAGCACAACATGAAGTTGCCGAATTGGCCAAGGTCTTGACCGATAAAGGCATCAATGTAAACTATGCCATTCACCCAGTTGCTGGACGGATGCCTGGTCACATGAACGTGCTGTTGGCGGATGTCAACGTGCCTTATGAACAAATGAAGCAGTTGGACGATGCCAACCCAATGTTCGAAAGTACCGACGTCTCGCTGGTCATTGGGGCCAACGATGTTACCAACCCGTTAGCGCGGGAAAGTGGTAACGAAATTTCTGGGATGCCAATTCTGGACGTCGACAAGTCGAAGTCTGTCGTGGTGATCAAGCGTTCCATGAGTACTGGGTATGCCGGCGTGCAAAACCCACTGTTCTCCATGGACAACACGCAAATGTTCTTCTCCGATGCTAAGAAGGGGCTGCAAGACATTGTCGCTTCAACGAAGCAATACTTGGAGTAAGCGAGCAGAAATTGTAAATGCGTCAAATTAAAGCGTCACGTTAGTTGCCAATTTGGTGGCTAGCGTGACGCTTTTTTATGACCTGATGTTTTACAGCTAGGAGTCTTCCTTTCGTCGCTGTTTGATGATGACAGCAAGTGAACCGGCCACGTAGAGCGTTAAGCCCAAGATGTGAATCAGAGTGAATGTCATCGTACTGGCGAGATATAAGAAGACAAAGATAGCGATAGTAGTGGCAAACTCGCTTTTCTTCAGATATTCCATTAGAATGCGCCTACTTTCTCAATGCTTAGGCACAGTATACGACTACGGCATAAGGTGTAGGCGGCATTGGACAGGAGATAGCCCGGTCAGCGAACAATCTGTTGGCAGGGGCTATGTTAGTGGCGACCAGTGGGGTGTAGGCGGCCACTAAATAGCGAGGGCTTGCCAATCATCAAAATCCATGTTATAGTGTAATGGTAAAATATAACACTAGGGAGGCAGGACAATATGAAGTTTGATGATAAGGTACCAATTTACTATCAAATCAAGAATTACCTTTATCATGAAATGATGACTGGCACGCTTGGACCAGGGGATAAGCTACCAGCAGTTCGCCAGCTAGCGGTTGACTTAACGGTCAACGTCAATACCGTTCAGCGGGCACTCGGGGAAATGATCACGGAGGGGACAATCGAGTCTCAGCGGGGAAAGGGGAATTTCGTCACGATGGATACGAATCGAATTACCCAACTAAAGGAGCAGTTAGTCATCGAGCAATTGGAACGCGTCTACAACGAATTACATGCGTTAAATTTAACGGATGAGCAGATTTTGACGAGTCTGCAGACCTATATTGAGCGAAGGGGGCAACAACATGACTAACGTTTTAACGATTGAGCAGTTATCCTATAAACACAATTTAAAAACGATCTTAGAGAACGTTGATTTGACCCTGGAAACGGGAAAGATTGTCGGCCTGTTAGGGGAAAACGGTGCCGGTAAAACAACGTTGATGCGGTTAATTACGGGGAGTGCCAAAGGGTCTGGAACGATTACGGTTTGTGGGGATCGGGCAGTCGCCCATCAAAAGAGCAACGTCAGCTTTACCGAACAACTCAAAGGCTTTCGGGCGAATACTAAGATTGATCGCATCGTTGATTTTTACCGGGCGGTTTATCCAGACTTTAATGGCCAACGCTTCGAAGAGCTCGTGACGTTCTTACAGATCGATACGAGCTTAAGATTAGGGGCACTGTCCAAGGGGATGAAGGAAAAGGTAGTCATTGCCTTGACCTTGGCCCGCCAAACGCACTTGTATCTGTTAGACGAGCCGTTTAGTGGTATTGATAGCATGAGTCGTAAGCGCATCATCAGCAGTATCATCAAATGGAAGCCGGACGACGCCACGATGATCATCAGTGACCACTATGTCTCCGAAATTGCGCCGATCCTAGATGAGATCGTGGTGGTTAAGGACCACACCATTTATACACACAGACAGAGTGATGAGATTCGCGAAGAGTTTGGCTTGGGCATCGAAGCATACTACGAAAGTCTATATGAGGGGGGCGTCAACCATGACTAGTTTCGGAACGTTGTTTAAAGTCATGAGCCGTGATCGATTCCGGTTGGTGAATAAAATAATTTTGGCAGAGCTGGCTGTGATTGCGGTAACCCTATTGTGGAGCCTGATGACCTCCGGCGTGGAAGGCGGCGAAATCTTTGGTGTCACGGGCGCCTGGTCATTTCCGACCTTCTGGATTGTATTCATCATGTTAAGCGTCGCCAATGAGCGGGTCTTTACGCGGGATACGTACCGGTTGATTCCAATTGGGGAAACGAAACTATATACAGTTAATCTATTATCAGCCTTTGCCATGATTTTATATTTTGCCGTGGTGCAAGTTATTTTCTACCTGGTCACGATGATGGCCGAAAAAGATTACTTATTGCGTCTATTTTCAGATATTAGTGGTGGACCGGATACTGCAACCGCAGTGAAGGCAACGCTGGGAATGTTTATACTGGGGCTCTCAATTATCATAATGGGACTGACCACAATTTCCTTGGTCCACTTGACGGTGAGTGCGACGAATAACTTCTTACCAAATATCAGTCGGCGGGCAGTGGACATTGTGTTATACATTATCGTGATCTACTTACTCGTCCGGATTGCCATCTTTGTCTTTAACGAGATCAACAATTTCGGCAGCTTGCTCAGCACGGGGATGCAAACGCAATTTATCCTTAACATCTGCGGCGTCCTAGTGATTGCTTTGGTGGAAGCCATTATTAACGTGTTCCTACTAAAGAAGTGGGTTGAAACGATTCCGAATTAGAATTTTGATCAGATTAAAAAGGAGTCAACTTAGCATTATTGCTAGGTTGGCTCCTTTTTGAGTGATAGCAACTAAAAATTGAGCCTGAAGAAGTGATTCTAATCTTGGTCAGCAGCGATGATTAGATTTGCTTTTAGCGCTGACAGTTAGCTCATTGCTAAATCTAGGATGACGTCTTAATTGACAGCGCGTTAAGTAGCCGTGAGTGAGTCAAATTTGGACTCAGCCGTGGGATTTTTCAAGTGTTCTCCTTGAAAAATGGCGTCTTTGAGACAGCGATTTTCTGGCTCAAAGCGAGGCCAAAGACCGCTTCTCAGGCTTTGGCCGTCCTCCCCACCGCGTTCCAGTCCAAATTTGGCGAACGGTAAGGCGGCATTGTTAGAGGTTGGCCAATTGTTCGCGGATGGCCGGAATGGCCGCGCCGATTGCAACGGCGTGGTCGCTGACCGTTCCCAAGTGGAGATAGCTTTCGGTTTCGGGGAACACGGATAGTTTTTTTAAGCGCGCTTTTAAGGCGGTCAGGTCCTTCTCCGTCAGGTGTTTGGTGATGGCTCCCGCAAGAACTAAGGGAATGTCGACAAACATGTGCAGGTTGTAAATTGATTCTGCCAAGTAGTCGAGGTAGCGTTCGAAACGCTTGCTGACGGCCGGATCGTGATGGCGAAGGTCACTGAAAAAGTTAGCGGCAGCTTCGTTGGGCTGTAACAAGGAGCTCAATGAGCAGTAAGTTTCAATGCAGCCACGGCGGCCACAGTAACAGACAGGACCGTCAATGGAGTTCAACGTGATATGTTCCATGGTGCCATTTCGACCACTGGGACTGTTGAGCATTTTACCGTTAATGATGATGGCGGTGCCAATGTGTTCGCCAATCGACAGAAAGATCCCGTCGGTCGGATGCTGCGCGTATTCCGCCCGAGCCACGCAATCCGCGTCGTGATAAAAGGTGACGGGGAAGGGCAGGTATTGCCCAAAATTAGCAGCCTTCATCCCTGTGCAGTTGAGAATTTTACCATAGAGAATAGTGGTCCCATCGTTAGAGATGAGTCCCTGAATCCCAATACCGACGCCGGAAATCTGAGTCAAACTGAAGCCACGGTCTTTGATGGCGGCGAGAATCTGTTGGGCCAAAGCTGCGGCATACTGGTCGTCATTGGCAAAGGGCAGTGAGATTGTGTGGAGCGTGAGCACTTCTTTACGTAAATTCAAAACGGTCATGGTCGCATAGTTCGCAAAAATTTCGACACCGACACTTAGGCTGACATTCGGGTCGATCGCATAGGCGGTGGCGCGGCGGCCAATTAAGGATTTGAGCTGACCACTTTTGACAATCAACTGCTGCTTAGTTAGTTTCTGCAAGTTGGCGCTAACGGTGGGGAGACTCAGGTTCAATTGGTCTGCGATATCTTGCTTGGATAATTTTTCATTAGCGTAAAGCAAGTGATAAATATCGGAGTAATTCGAATGTTGAATGGACTGCATGTTACTTGTACTCATAGCTAGCTCCTTTCAGTGGTGTAATTACACTTAGTTTATCACAGTTTATCCAAATAGAAAGTCAATTTACAAAATAATGTAACCGTTATCAATTAAAGTGAATGAATAACTGGTCTAGGTAATTTCAGGGGAGTCGTCACTAAAAATTAGGAGCAAACGGGGTTCTTGTTCAATTTATAGATAAGAATAATTATCTAGCTAAAATTTGACGACCGAAAGATTGGGGGAAATTAGTCGTATCAAGGGCTCCTAAACGGTATAGGCAACCTGTGAAATAGATAATTAAATGGAAAATCAATTGCCAATGTAACCGATTGCAGATATAATGGCAACTGAATTGATTTTATAAAATGCATTTATAAAACAGTTTTCTATTTTACAAGAGGGGTGTTTCTGGTGAAAAAGTATATTTCCTACGCATTAGGGACGTTTGGTCATGATGCGTTCTACAATACGCTCAGTATTTATTTCATGATGTTTCTGACAAGCCAGCTCTTCACGAATTCCGGCGATGAAAAAATGGTGGGAATTGTCACCACCATGGTCGTGGTGATTCGAGTCGGTGAAATCATGTTTGATCCGATGATCGGTGGCATCGTGGACAACACGAATACCCGCTGGGGAAAGTTCCGCCCGTGGATTATGATCGGGTCAGCGGTGGCCGCAATTGGTCTCGTCTTTCTGTTCTCCGACTACTTTGGTCTAGCATGGAACAGTCCAATCTTTTACCTGATATTGGTAGCGATTACATTTTTGACGATCGATGTCTTCTATTCGTTTAGTGACATTGCCCTGTGGTCGATGTTGCCGGCTGTGAGTTTGGATAACAAGACGCGGACTAAATTTGGAACCGCTTCCCGGATTGGATCAACGTTGGGGGCCCAGATTGTTATTGTGATTATCACGCCAGCAATTCTGCTGTTTTCGCATTGGATTTCCAAGGTGCCATTCGGGCAACAAACGCGTGCCGGCTGGACCGGGTACGTTCTGATCGTGGCGTTGTTGTGTGTCGGTGGCGCGCTGATTACCTGCTTGAACATTAAAGAAGAGCATAATCTGATTCGCGCAAACGTCAAGCACACCACCGTATCCGACATTTTCCGGGCAATTGGGCGTAACAAGCAATTGCTGTGGATTGCAGCGTCATATTTTCTATTTGCTTTTAGCTACGTGGTGACCAATTCCTTGCTGATGTACTACTTCACGTACCGGTTAGGAAATGCGGCCGCCTACACCTGGGTTGGGGTAATCACGTGTATCTTGGGCGTGATCTCGGTTTCCCTGTTCCCGGCGCTAGAGTCGTTGATTCAACGTAAGGCCATCTACGTTGGGGGAATTGCGTTCATGCTGATAGGCTATGTGATTTTCCTGTTTGCAGGGCAGAATTTAACCCTAGTTCTAGTGGCAGTTGCGTTTTACTTCTTCCCCTACCCACTGATCTTTTTGGCAACGTTGATGACGATTACCGATAGTGTTGAGTATGGGCAATTAATTAATGGTGTCCGGAATGAATCGGTGACCCTATCTGTCCGGCCACTGATCGACAAGCTAGCCGGGGCAGCCTCCAACGGGATCGTGGGTATTGTTGCCGTGGTTGCGGGGATGACTGGCAATGCAAAACCAGCGGATATCACTGCGGGAGGTGTTGCCCAATTCAATATGTTCATGTTCTATATTCCAATCGTCTTATTGGTGATTGCCGCGGTCATCTTCTACACCAAGGTCACCTTAACGGAAGCCAAGCATGCTGAAATTGTTGCGGAACTGCGGAAACGCTTGAAGTCACAGCAATCAGCACCTACTGAAACAGCACCAACAGAATAGAAAATGAAAACGTTGTCAAAAACCTATTGACTTCTAGAACTTTTGGAATTATGCTTATTTACGAATTAAAGAAAGTCGTTTTATAAAATGTCTTTCAAACAAAAAATGGAGGGATTCATGATGGGTATTTTAGATCGTATGCGTCTAGACGGTAAGAAAGCTTACGTTACGGGCGGTGCACAAGGATTAGGTAAAGCAATGGCAACCGGATTAGCAGAAGCAGGTGCCGATGTCGCCATCGTTGATATCAACATCGACAAGGCCAAGGCAACAGCCGCTGAGATTGCTAAGGCTACTGGTCAAAAGGCAATCGCCATTAAGACGGATGTTACCGACCCTGAACAAGTTCAAAACATGGTCGAAACAGTCGTTAAGGAATTAGGTGGTTTGGATGCAGCCTTCAACAACGCTGGTGTCTGCATGAACATTCCAGCCGAAGAAATGACGTTTGAACAATGGCAAAAGGTCGTTAACTTAAACCTGAACGCGGTCTTCCTTTGCTCAACAGCTGCTGGTCGTTACATGTTGAAGCAAGGTTCTGGTTCAATCGTCAACACGGCTTCAATGTCGGCCCACATCGTTAACCGGCCACAACCACAATGTTCATACAACGCAACTAAGGCCGGGGTCATTCAATTGTCCAAGTCCTTAGCCATTGAATGGGCCAAGAAGGGTGTGCGGGTCAACACCATGAGTCCTGGTTACATGGGAACTGATTTGACCTTGAACTCACCTGACTTGAAGCCATTGATCAAGACTTGGAATGACTGGGCACCACTTGGCCGCTTAGGTAAGCCAGAAGAATTACAAGGCATGGCTGTTTACTTGGCCGGCGATACCAGCAGCTTCTCAACTGGTTGTGACTACTTAGTTGATGGTGCCTTTACAGCATGGTAAACCGTCCATTAGCGTTAAGTAACGCACAGGATGGCTGTCACGTCGAGAAAGTGTCTGACTAATATCAAGCTAGCATTGTTAGATTAGTTGTTAGTCGCGACCAACCTTAAGCCCACAGTGCTACTCCTTAGATATTTGCAGATGCTGGGAACTTAAGCCCAACTCGAAGTTGGCAGTAAACAACGTAACGATTAACAATGTAAGCGGTTGATTTCTGAAAAAAGGATTCACCCTGAGCATTGCTGAATTTACCGCCATTACGTTGGAATTCAGGTAAACCGGTGGTGGCATCTGGGGCCACTGCCGGCCAATCGGTGTGAATTGTAGCGCACTGATTAATAATTACATTTAAATTCGTTGTGGAACTGACGCTTTAGGTGACGGCCTAAAACGAAAGTCTGACCTTAACTTTTTTAGGAGAAGAGAGGAACGCCGACATGAAGTACTTAATTGGAACTGACATTGGGACATCAGGAACGAAGAGTATTCTGATGGACACCAACGGTCATTTGGTTGCACAAGATTTGGAAGAATATGACGTGTTAACTCCCCGGCCACTCTGGGCAGAACAATGGCCAGATGTCTGGGTTAAGGGAGTTAAGGACTCCATTCGCGCCGTTGTGCAAGAGAGCGGGGTTGACGCTGCAGACATTAAGGGAATTGGCTTAAGTGGTCTGTACGGTGGCTCTGGTATTCCCGTTGACAAGGACATGAATCCAGTTCGACCGGATCTGATTTGGATGGACCGCCGGGCAGCTAAGGAAACGGAATGGGTCAAGGAACACATTGACCTTGACCGGTTATCTGAGATTACTGGCAACGATGTGGTCGATCCGTACTACGGTTACACGAAGGTTCTGTGGATTAAGAATCACGAGCCAGAAAATTGGAAGAAAACGGCTTTGTTCTTGCCACCTAACAACTATGCAATTTACAAGTTGACCGGTGCCGTTTCAATTGATTACTCTGCCGCTGGTAATATCGGTGGTTTCTACGACATCAACACGGGAACTTGGTCCAAAGAAATGATGGATGCCATGGGTGTGCCAATGGATAAGATGCCACAGAAGTTTGTGGATGCCACGGAGATTGCCGGGCGTTTGACCAAAGAAGCCGCTGCAGATCTAGGGCTGAATGAAGGAACCCCCGTTATCGCTGGTGGTGTCGACGTTGGTGCTGCCAACATCGGGATGGGCGTTCTGGAACCGGGACGCTACGTTGCTGCAATTGGGTCTTCCATGAACGCTGCCTTGGTTAGCGAAAAGCCGATCAAGGGTCGGGGCATGATCGTTTGGCCATACCCTTACAAGTCACGTGACTTGGTTTACAACTTCAGTGGATCCGCAACAGCGGGGGCCATTACAAAATGGTTCCGGGATAACTTCGGGGATGCAGAAGTTGCCGTTCAAAACCAAGGCGGTAAGAATGCCTACGTGACCTTGGGTGAAGAAGCGAAGGATGTTCCGGCTGGTAGTCGGGGATTAGTGGTTCTGCCTTACTTTATGGGCGAACGCGCACCAGTCTGGAATTCCGATGCAAAGGGCATGGTCTTTGGGCTGTCACTGGTCCACACGAAGGCCGATCTCTTCCATGCCTTTGAGGAAGCTGTTTGTTACGCATTGCGGCACAGTATCGAGAGTACTGGCCGTGACTTAGGTGATTACATCGTCATTGCTGGTGGGGTGACCCACTCCAAAGCCTGGGTTCAAATGTTTGCTGACGTTACGGGCTACGCTGTTCGGACACCAGTTGATGATGCCGAAGCCAACTTAGGTGACGTGATGTTGGCTGGCCTGGCAACGGACACGTTGACCACGGATGAAGTTCAAAAGTGGCAAGTTCTGGGTGACAAGGTGGAACCACGGGCAGCACAACATGCAACCTACAATCAGTATTACCAACTTTACCGCAACCTTTACAAGGATTTAGGCGACGATATGCATGATCTGTCATTGATCTCTGGAATTGAAGAATCCTAAATAAATGAAAAAGAGTCTGGGATGAGCTCCTGGACTCTTTTTGCGTTGGTAAGGTGGCCGCGAGTGACCGACGGCCATATCGCGCCTCAGGTTGACAAATAGCAGTCGTATCCATATGCTAAAAAGAGCAATTTTTGACGCAACTAGGTTGTCAGCAATGCTCAGTTGCGGCTAAATGCGAAACTACATATGAAGGTTGTTGGGCAAGTTATGCATAAGAATCGTTTTTCCTTCGCGCTGATCATGATCGGTGCGTTTCTCAGCGTTCTTAACCAGACGCTGATGTCGACTGCCTTACCTGCAATCATGCGGGCGTTTCACATTACCACGGCCCAGGGACAGTGGCTCAACAACGGTTACTTATTGATCAACGCGCTGATGATTCCAACTACGGCGTATTTGATCAAACGGTACACGACGCGTCAACTCTATTTCACAGCTTCACTAATTTTTATTTTGGGGTCGCTGATTGGCGCCACGGCACCGGTTTATCCGATTCTAATCCTTGGTCGGATGATTCAGGCATTGGGCGCGGGCATCATTATCCCCCTGGTCAACGTGGTCGTGATGACGTCAACGAAACCCAGTGAGCGGGGAGCGGCCATGGGAATCGTTGGGTTAGCGTTGAACTTGGCGCCAGTCTTGGGGCCAACGGTCGCGGGGGTCATTTTAACGCATCTGAGCTGGCAATATTTGTTTGGCTTAACGTTACCGTTGATGGTGCTCGACGTGCTTTTAGCACCTAAGTTTTTAGAAAATGTGGGCGATTTGCATCGCCAGCCGTTGGACCGGACGGGGTTACTTCTGTCTGGACTAGGGTTGACGTTGGCGCTCTATAGTTTTTCCAACGTGGGGGAAACGGCATTCCTGTCACTCAAGGGCATTGTGCCGTTGGTCTTGGGAGCGTTCCTGTTAGGATTGTTCACCAAAAGTCAGTGGACAAAGACGGCACCACTGCTAAATTTACACGTGTTTCGTTACCGGCAGTTCAATCTACCCCTGATCATTAACATGTTGTTGATGGTCACGATGTATGGGAATGCCATTATTATTCCAGTGCTAGTACAAAATGTATTTCATCAAAGTGCGCTGATCTCGGGGCTGACATTGCTGCCGGGATCAGTTTGTACGGCCATTATTTCACCATTGAGTGGTCGATTTTATGACAAGTACAATTTTAGACGAATGGTGATGGTCGGCTTGACCATTGATATGAGTGGGTCGTTACTGTTGAGTGCTACGGGGAGTCACTCGTCGATGGCGTACGTGATCGCTGGGCAGACGATTCGCCAACTAGGATTGGTGTTGGTGCTGATTCCAATTCAGACGCACGCTTGGTCCATGCTCCCATTGCCAATGATTCCGGACGGCGTGGCAGTTTTCAATACGTTACGGCAGGTGGCAGCTTCATTTGGGACGGCGTTACTGGTGGCCATCATCAGTCTGACGAGCACCAGCCACATTCATTGGTCGATGGACAGTCAGCTGGTCGGCATTAAGTTTAGCTATCTCCTGTCAACGGGGATGGTCTTTGTCTGCTGGTTATTAGCACGACAGTTGCAGAAAGCAGATTAACTAAAAAACGGGTCAGATGACAAACCGCCATCTGATCCGATTTTTAGTTAAAAGAATAGATAGTAGACGCCGCTGACGCCAATGAAAAGGTAGACCAGACGCTGAACCATGGTCATATTCATGCGATTCAACAGGTGATTGGCAATAATCGTTCCCCCGACGGCGCCCACCATGCCAACGAGGATAATGGGAATGTCTTGGACGACCAGAATGCCGGTGGTGACACGTAGCGTGGTGATATAGATGATGTCGATCAGGAAGAAGGCTTGAACGCTGGCAATGTATTCGGGGGTTGTTTTCGCTAAGGACAGGAAGTACAGGGCCATCAGCGGCCCACCAATGCCAAATAAGCCATTGAAAAATCCCGAGATAATCATAAATATCCCGGCTACCAGTATGGGAAATTGTTGATTACTGGTTCGCTTAACGAAGGAAAAATAGAGGGCCAAGACAATCAGTAGCCCACCAAGGAGGGCACGGAGCAACTGTGTATCGAGAATTCGTCCCAGGTGAACGGACCAAGATGCCACACCAGCGTAGATGAGAAAGGGAATGACGATTCGTTTGAAGCAAATCTCGTGGCGGTAGCGAATGACAAGCGTGAGCACGCTGGCCGACATAATCAGTGCGGCGACCCCGGCGCTTTGGTCGATAGGCAGCAGTGATGGTAAAAAAATCATCATGATAATTGCCGCACCGAATCCAGTTAGTCCCTGCACGAGACCGGCGAGTACGCAGGGGATAATAATTAATAACCAGGACATCTGGAGCCCTCCTTAAAGTCTTTAGCGTCAAGTCTGAATGTCTTGGCGAGGAAAGTCAACACACCGGGATTGACGACCTTTTCATTATACATTTGATAAGATTTTATACAAAATGCTTACATGAAATTTGTCGGTCCTTTACATAGACTTGGTATTCTAAAAACATTCAGAAAGGGGAAATTAATAACTATGCGATTCCAGACAGTACTGGCAACACTCGGTTGTTCCTTAGTCTTAGCGACTGCGGTGACACCAGCCTACGCCGCTACCGCAACACCGACAGATGCACAACTGCAACCCGCTATCTCACAAAAGGTGAGCCGGCCGATTCATTTGAGTGGTCCTGAAAACATGCGTGACATGGGGGGCTACAAGACCAAGACGGGTCAACGGGTTAAGATGGGCAAGCTGCTTCGGAGTGACTCCTTAGAAAAATTGACGATTTCTGATCAACTTCAATTGACGGCTAACTATCACTTGAGTGAAATTGTCGATTTACGGACGACGGAACAAATCTTGAAGAAGCCGGATCCCGTGATGGACGGTGTAAAGTATATGCAGGCTTCCGTTTTGGGTACGAAGTCCAACTACGACAACGATGACGAAGGTATGTACTTCGACATGGCGACCAAGGGTGCTGCTCGTCGTAGTTACCGTAATCTGTTAGTACAAATCGCTGAAAACAAAAAAGGCGCACTTCTGTTCCACTGTTCTCATGGAATGGACCGGACGGGGACGTCAGCAGCCATCATTTACAGCATCTTAGGCGTAAGCAAGCGTGACATCGAACGTGACTACTTACTGTCCAACACGCAATTAAACGTGACGTGGGCTAGGCCAGCATTATTGAATTCTTTCTACAAGCAAGTAGACAAGCAATACGGCTCCATGGATAACTACGTGAAAAAAGGTCTGAAGATTACGCCAGCCCAAATCAAGGCAATCAAGGCCAATTTATTAACTAAAGCTGCACACTAATTGAAAAATTAGGTGTAGGGGACTGGCTAAAGCAAACAAATTTTTAGCCGGAATAGAAAAAAGCGTCCGACTCACCTTTGCGAGTTGGACGCTTTTACCTATTTAGTAATTGTCAGGAATCCCCAAACTATGGACTTCTAGGTTGACGAAGAACCGAAAAAGGATGCCGGAATAATGGCGAACGACCTTTTCCAATTCCTTGCTGTCCATGTCACCGTTCCAGGTCATGACTTGGTAGGGCAACCCTTGTTCTTCAATCCAGAAGGGCGCCATTTGAAAGCCGTGATTTTCAAAGAAGCGGCGGCGTTGGACACGCTGCGTATAGTTTTCAGCACGCGCACTAAGGTATTCGATGGTGACGCTGAGCCTTTTTTGCGGATAGGTTGCCTTTAATTGCTCTAACAATTGGCCACCGTAGCCCTTGGTTTGGCTGGCCGGTTGAATGGCTAAATAGAAAATGTAAATCGTGTCGTCGTGAAAGATGAGATAAACAAAACCCACAAATTGATTGCCATCGTAGAGCGTGTAGAAGTGGACGATTGACGATTGCGCCTTGATTCGAAGAATAGAAAAGGGAACCTGTTCAGTTGTGGGCCAACTTTGCAAATATAAGCGTCGGACAGCAAGCCGATCTTTGACCGACGTATGGTTGAAGGGAGTTAAAGTAAGCGTAATCGAGACCTCCTAGGGTGAGAACTTGGCGAGAAGCGTATCAATAATTTGAGCGAGCTGGTCAGCACTGACAGCTAAATTTCCGGTAAGCCAGTCGGTAAGAACACCAATGGCACCAGCAGTGGTAAAGGCAACCGTCACTTGAATAGTAGAATCGTTCGGATCGAATTGTCTTTCGGCCATGACTCGCTGGGCAAAGAGTTCTTTGATTTGTTGCATGACTTTACCGCTCTTCTGGTTCTGAAGCAGAACTTTGAAGAGGGTAGCGTTAGCAGTTAAATATTGTGTAACGGCGCGGAAAAGGGCAACAAAGTCATCATTGTCCTTTTTCACGACAGCGGGATATTTTTGATCGAATAATTTAGTTAAGTTGCCAATGGCCTCGTTAATGATCTGATCATATAAATCATCAACGTCTGAATAGTGAACATAGAACGTTCCTCGTCCAATATTAGCAATTTGTGTAATCTCGGAAACCGCGATTTTTTGCAATGGTTTTTGTTGTAAAAGTTGAAGAAAAGTATCCTTGATTAAGCGCTGAGTCTTAAGACTTCTACGGTCCATTGAGTAACACCTTCTATCTGTTATTCTAACGATAAGTAACTATCTGATTTAATCATTGATAGAATGGTTCTAACTATGTTTAATCAACATAACGATATATAGTATAAGCACTCAACTAAAAAAAATCAACACCTGTTCAATAACTTTTAGTGAATTGCCACTTTGTAAGCGATTAATGGTGCATTAAATTAAAAAATGGGTACAAAAAAGCCCCCATCAATCCGAGATGGAGGCAACTAGTTGATCCATAGGTTACATCTGGAATGTACAGAGCAACTAGGCAGGCGCAAACCTGCATAGATAAGCATACCTGTTCTATCGGTGAAAAGCTAGGAAAACTTGAAAGTTCTCTAAATTAGTTTTTGATGGTAGAATGTGAGGCATCAAAAGATGAGGTGAATCGAATGCAAAAAACACGTGTTATGCTCTACGTAACCGATGTCGAGCGGTCTGCGCAATTTTGGCAAGATTACTTTGAGTTATCACTGGTGTCCAAGACGCCGTTGGCAGATGGGTCACAAAATGTGGTTTTGGCAGTGAGTGCGGGGACGGAACTTTCTTTATTCTCACGTCAGTTTATTGAGAAATATTCGCCAGAGGTTTTGGATAATGTGCCTTCATTAATGTTCTTTAGTGACCGGTTTGAGGAATTGCATGACGAATTGCCTGGTGCGACTGAAATTGTTGATGACAATGGTCAGCTGGCATTTGGTTTTCCAGATCCGGACGGTATTTATTTCGCCGTCGGACAAGCAACTGCATAATTTTTGAAAGGTTGTGGCGTGAGTCACAACTTTTTTTGACCAATAAATGCCGGTGCGACGGTAATCTCCAGCTTTTAGTTAGCTTTTAGTTAGTTTTTGTTGTTAAAAGCTAACTAAAGTGCTAAGATAATGACACGAATTTAAAGAGGAGGTCTGAAGCATGTCAGATGAAAGTCGTGACTTATTGCAAAGTTTTGGAAAATTACTACAGAATCGAGAATTCTTGATGGTGATTGGCCATCAAGCCGGCATGGGAGGTCATGGTGGTCCTAACGGTAACGGTGGTCGAGGACAGATGCGGCTATTGCAGCTCTTGCATCACGCTAGAAACGGCATGACCAACGCAGATATTGCGGAAATTTTGGATATTCGCCCGAGTTCCGTTAGTGCGACTATCAGTCGTTTGGAAGACATGGGCTTGGTGGAACGGGTCCCTAGTGAAGCTGATAAGCGGGCCGTGATTGTTAAACTCAGTGATCAAGGACAAAAAATGTTTGCACAGTATGATCAACGGGTAGATGGTTTGTCTGAAAAGTTATTCGGTGGCTTAGATGAAAATGAACAGGCGGATTTACAACGTTTATTGACGAAATTGAGTCATCAAGTGAGTGATTTGGATTGGGGAGATTTAAACCATCGCGGAAACGATTGGCCCCATCATGGTTTTGGGCCCCGCTGGTTTTAATCACGTTTGAAATGAGGCGTAAGAGAGATGGAACGAAGAGTAGCAGCACCAAGTGTTAAACGGTCCCGAGTTGGGAGCAAATTCGATTTTAAAGGTTTTATGCATTTGATTCGCCAAACTAAGCCGAAGTATTGGCAATTGTGGGTGGGACTGGGCCTAGGGGCATTGGCCACGGGGGCCCAACTAGCCGTTCCCAAGTTGGCCCAATCCTTAATCAACGGGTTGGGCCATGCGCTAAATCAGCCGTTGCTGATTGGCGTAATTGTTTTATTCATTGTCAGTGCCTTAGTGAGTGCCTTTTCGGGTGCCTTACTCGGATTCTTCGGTGAAAACGTGGTTGCCCGGTTGCGAGAGATTCTGTGGCAAAAGCTGGTCCGGCTCCGGGTAAGTTATTTTGATAGCGTTAAGACCGGGGAAATGACCTCGCGACTCGTTAACGATACTATGCAGATCAAAGACTTGTTAGCCAATTCGTTCCCACAAATGGTAACTGCCCTCCTGCAACTTGGTGGGGCACTCGTCATCATGTTATTCATGGACTGGAAGATGACGGCCATTATGTTTATTGCTGTGCCATTGATGATGTTAGTCATGTTTCCCATTATGCGTCTGAGTAATAAGATTGGACATCAACGTCAAGATACCATGGCAGCGTTCAGTGGAGCAACCAATGAAACGTTGGGTGAAATCCGGTTGGTCAAGTCCTCCAATGCAGAGAGTTACGAAACACAGACTGGTAGTCAACAGATTGGGCGCCTTTATCAGATTGGACTAAAGGAAGCCATTTACGATGCTATTGCGGGTCCGGTCATGACGACAAGTATGTTAGCGGTTTTTGTGGGTGTCCTGGCTTACGCAGCGGCGCGAGTTTCGGCGGGCACCATGAGCATGGGGACGATGTTCTCATTTCTGATGTACTTGTTCCAAATCATCGGCCCAGCGGGGACCCTGGCGCGCTTCTTCACGACGCTGTCAAAGGCCAGTGGTTCTACTGAACGAGTTCGGGATTTACTTGCCGAACCGGAAGAACAATTGTTGACGGGGGTAACACAATCCGTCAGCGACCAAGCTTTGGCAATGGAACACGTTGATTTTGCCTACGATGATGATGGTGAAATGATTTTGCATGATGTGAATTTTGAGGCCAAACCGAACTCGGTAGTGGCTTTTGCGGGACCATCTGGTGGTGGCAAGTCGACGATCTTTGGACTGCTCGAACGTTATTACCAGCCACAGAATGGCCAGATCACGATTGGAGGTCAGGACGTGGCGACTCTAAATCTGAGTGATTGGCGGTCACAGATTGGTTACGTGAGCCAGGATTCAGCCATTATGGCGGGCACAGTTCGGCATAACTTGACGTATGGTTCTGACCAAACCTATAGTGACGAGGAATTGTGGCACGTGTTGCGGTTGGCGTCGGCGGATGAGTTTGTCAGTCATATGACCGATGGCTTGGATACACAAGTTGGTGAACGCGGGGTCAAAGTTAGTGGGGGTCAGCGCCAGCGTCTGGCGATTGCGCGGGCATTCCTACGTGATCCTAAGATTCTGTTGTTGGATGAAGCCACCGCTAGTTTGGATTCAGAATCAGAAGCGATGGTCCAACAAGCGCTTAGCCAATTGATGAAGGGCCGCACGACATTGATTATTGCGCACCGTCTGAGTACGATTGTCGATGCAGATAATATTTACTTTGTGGAAAATGGGCACATTAGTGGTCATGGCACCCATCAGGAATTAATGGCCAGCCTGCCAATTTACAAAGATTACGTTAGAATTCAATTTAAAGAGTAGTCAGAAAAAGCGTGAATCGCGATAGAAAGCGGGACCACGCTTTTTTGCTGGTTTCAACCTGGCATTTGTTGTATCTTAATGCTTATTTATTGTTTATCAATAAATAAATGGTGTATTCTGAATTTAGACAAAAGGAGGGATCCGTCGTGAAACGAGAAACGTTGCTGCTAAAGTTAGCTTTAGCTGTTATCGGTTTGGTCGTCATTGGGTTGGGACTAGTTGTGGTGCCATTTTTGGTGGATGGCACGATGCACATCCTGCACGGTTTTTCATTCGTCATGGGTGGCGGGCTATTAGTAACGTGTGGTTGTGTGCTAAATGCAATCGGGCAAGCCTACATGCTCCTACGGCGAGTTGATCAGAATACGGCTTTTTCACCGCAGTCAATTATTGCGTTCAAACGAATTAAATGGAGTGCTTATCTGGTGGCAATCGTATTCTTAGCCATGTTACCGTTAGCTTATTGGTGGGCGAACGCGGCTGATGCCCCAGGAATTCTGCTATTATCGTGTATTATTTTGGCCGTAGCGATGACCATTGGTATCTTTGCTAGCATTCTGCAAAAATTGGTGACCAATGCGTTTGCATTTAAGACAGAAAATGAGCTGACAATATGATTGTAATTAATTTAGACGTGATGCTAGCGAAGCGCAAGATGACACTAACAGAACTCTCCAATGCGGTCGGCATTACCATGGCTAATTTATCAATTTTGAAAACTGGCAAAGCACGTGCGGTTCGGTTTTCAACGCTGACGGCACTTTGCCAGGTGTTAAACTGCCAGCCGGGAGATTTGTTGGCATATCAGGAAACGAATGAAGACACAGAAAAAGGATCGTGACGACAACCGCCACGGTCCTTTTTAGGTAGATTTTTGTTTTGCTTTTTACTTTTCTAACATAACGGCGTGTTTCGTGTAAACAATGTGCCAGCCCTTAGGTAAACCGGAAACGTGGTTGAACTTCCCCTTGTGTGCATGGAAGGTCATCAGTTTTGATCCGTTCTTTAAGGCGCCGGCCGTTAATTTTAGCGTCCCGTTCAGCTTAGCCGTCTTCTTGATGTTGACGTGAGCATCACGGCTTAGCTTCAATTGACCAGCCTTGGCTTGTTGGAAGTTACCCTTAATAGTGACCTTAGTGGTTGCTAATTGAAGTTGGCCACCCTTAATTGTGACATTTCCTTTACCCAGAGCGGAAGTCGTTGCCAATTGTAAGGTCCCAGCCTTTAACAGCGTACCGCCCGTGTAGCTGTTGTTACCACTCAACGTTAAATGACCTGAACCGGTCTTCGTCAGTTGCCCCTTACCGGCAATGTTGTTCCGCCAGTTGTCCTTAGCGTTGAAACCACCTTGGCTAGCATCCATGTTGACCGTGACCTGGTCATTGAGGGCACCGTAACCGTTGGCGGCAGAGAAGAGATCTAAGCGACCCCAACCTTCAGCATCATCCATAATCGGGTAGCCAGATGGCATCCCAGTCGTGAAGAGGACATCACGTCGTTGGGCAGCATTTAGGTAAGGTAATCGTGTGGCTAAGAGCACTTCGGCTCCCTTAGGAACGCGCATGGCTTGCGTGGTGTTGCCAGTTTGACTAAAGCCATAGGTCATCCGGAAACGGTAGGCATCGCGGTTAATTTGGTAGTCTTTAAAGTCGTCGGTTGCGGAGAGTTCCTTGGTCTTCAATAGGGAATCGGTATGGGCAACGGCGTAGGCTTGCTTCATCAGTTCTTGGTTCTTAGGATCATTTAAAGTTGCAGCCGTCATGGCGGTTCCGACCATTCGGCCGCCCATTACGGCTAAAGGTGAGTGCCGACCGGCCAAAATACGGTCGTAACCAACTTCAGAGGAACGGGTAATCAATTCTTGGAACCGTTCGGGAACGGCATAAGCCAACGCTTCACCGGTTTCGAAGGCAGCAGTCGTGTGACCACTAGGGAAGTCGTAGTCGTCAGCCTTAGCAGCTGCCATCACTTTAGATAGCGCAGGGATTACTTTAACGTCACTACTTTGGCGGTAAGGACGAACGTAACGAACGACGTGTTTGACGACACCGGTACCGGAGAATGGTGAGCTTGCAGTGGTATCCACCAGCTTAACCAGGGGACCAAGTGGTGAGGTCGTAGATGCCCAAGTTACCTTACTGTAGGGCGCATTTGCAGGAAGTGGGGTACTTGGCATGGTACTAAAGTCAGTTTTAGCATCAGCATTTTTAATGAATGCCGATGCGTAGGGCCCTAAGCCAGAAATCAGGTTGTAGCGCAGATTGCGGCGGTCGGTCAGATAGGAACGGGTGGCTTCTGCATCCGTTCGTTTCTGGGTAATGGCAGCAGACTTACCCACGTTTTCACCTAACAGGACGGGATTCGTCGCCTTGTCGTTATTCCAGTATGTAGAGAACTCGGCCATTTCACCAATAACGGGGTTGTTGGTCTGAGTCGTGTTTTTCTTGATGTTTTGTTGGTACGTATCTACAAAGTAGCCATAAGGGGCGACGTGTGTAGAGAGATCGTCAGTCGTTGTTGCGGCGCTAGCCACGGTTGTTGCCATGGGAAGCGTCACGGCAACTAAAGAAAGAATCGTTGCGGCATGCTTGGTCCAAGTACGTTGTCTGTTTTTCATGAAAATACCTGCCTTTCAAAAGTGCGGTGACGTTTTCATTTCTGGTTACATTCACATCATAACGTAGCAATTGGAGATTGTCAGTAGGGTTAATTAAAACAATACACTAACCAAACAAAACCATTACATAGCGTTCGGAGCCAGGTCTCAGGAGGGTTGGTTAAAAAATTAAGTTACTTAATTACTCCAAGGGGTAAAACGATAGCGATTCGAGTTGCTATCGTTTCGAAATAGATTTGGCTATGATAAGACAGAAATCACCAAATATTGGGAGGAAGTTCTGATGATAACTTTTGATGAATTGACAGCAAGTTTGACGGCACCACTGGAGATCCCCGTTTTGGAAGATGAAGAGTGGTACGGCGGTTGTGTGGCTGATGGCTCGCAGTACCCGTTAACTCGTGAGAGTACATATGAGCTTGATTTGATTCATTTGGTGAATGGCAACCAGGTGGCCCCCATTTTCCTATCTACGAAGGGCCGAGCCATCTGGAGTGCGACCCCCTTCAAGTTAACGTTGGCTGATGGTGTCTTTCACATCATTACGCGCGATTCCGTCACAGTGGTCACCGGGGCTGATGGTCTTCGTGGCGCACAACAAGTGGTCGCTGAACAGGCCTTTCAGTTGGGTAAGATGCCACCGCGGGCATTCTTTGATTTGCCCCAATGGAATACCTGGATCGAATTACTCTATCAACAGAATCAGGCTGATGTTTTAAAGTACGCGCATGGGATTGCTGATAATGGGTTTCCAGCTGGAATTATCATGATCGATGATTTGTGGGCAGACTACTATGGACGTTGGGAATTTTCTGCACGAAAGTTCCCCGATCCTCGTGCCATGGTCGATGAGCTTCACGACATGGGCTTCAAGGTCATGGTATGGGTTTGTCCGTTTGTTAGTGCGGACTCGATGGAGTATCGTGAATTGCGCGATAAACAGATGTTGTTGCGCGAACCATCGGGTGAGCCGGCTGTCCGTGAATGGTGGAATGGTTACAGTGCCGTCTTAGATTTGAGTAACTCAGAGACGTATGACTGGCTAAAAGGTACGCTGCAAAAGTTACAAGCCGATACTGGCGTTGATGGGTTTAAGTTCGACGCGGGTGATGCCCACTTCTACAAGGATACCGACGTTTCGGCCGGTGAGTTGAGTCCACAACAACAGACCCAACTGTGGGGGGAGTTTGGTGCAGAATTTCCTTACAACGAATTTCGGGCCAACTACCGTAATGAAGGGGCACCGTTGGTTAATCGCCTGCAAGACAAGCGTTTTGAATGGGGCAAAGATGGCCTATCCGAGTTGATTCCGGACACGATTGCTCAAGGCCTGCTGGGTTACTACTTCAGTTGTCCAGATATGATCGGTGGCGGTGAAATTCGTAGTTTGATTACCCTCGACCATTTTGATCAAGAGCTTATTGTCCGCTCTGCACAATGTTCGGCATTGATGCCAATGATGCAATTCTCAGTGGCGCCATGGCGGGTACTCGACCAGGAACATCTCGCCCTATGTCGTCAAGCGGCAAAGCTTCACCAGCAATTCGCCGGTGATATTGCGACCTTAGCAGAAAATGCGGCGCAGACCGGCGCGCCAATCGTGCGCTCCATGGCTTACGACTTCGCCGAAACCAAGCGCCAATACTTGAATACACAGTTTATGCTGGGAAGCGATTTCCTGGTTGCTCCAGTCTTAGAGCAACATGCGACCCAAAAGGCCATTTACTTCCCTGCTGGCCAATGGCAATCCGTCACTGGCGAGGCCACAATCATTACAGGACCAGCTGAACGGCAAGTATCGGTAACGTTACAATCTTTACCAGCTTACCGTAAGTTATCGTCAAATTAAGGGAAAATGGGGCGCGAGATTATGGAAAACAATACAAATCATGGTTGGGTCAGCCGGACATCTTATGCATTTGGAGCGTTCGGTCACGACCTGTTCAACCAAGTCATGAACAGTTACTTCATCATGTTTGTCACGAACCACTTATTTAATTCTTCAGATACGGCCTACAACAATAAAATGATTGGAATCATGACGACAATCATCTTCGTTCTCCGGGTCGCTGAATTGTTCATTGATCCTTTCATTGGGAATACGATTGATAAGACCCAGACCCGGTGGGGAAAATTCAAACCTTGGGTCGTAGTGGGGACCATTGTTTCTGGTTTAGCCATGATGCTCTTATTCAGTGATATGTGGGGCCTGACCAGTAAGCCAATGTATTACCTGTTTATCTTTACCTTTGTCTACATCGTTATGGATATCTTCTTTGCTTTCAAAGATATTGGTCTATGGTCCATGTTGCCAGCGTTGTCATTTGACTCACTGGAACGGGAAAAGACCGCGACGATTGCACGGGTTGGGTCCACGTTAGGTGGGACAATCGTAACCGTGACAATCATCCCAATGATTTTAATGTTTTCAGCCACTAACGAGGGTGGTACTGGGGATAGCCGAGGGTGGTTCCTGTACGCCGTCATCGCCGCTATCATCGCACTTTTGGGAGCGGTTTCAATTGGGTTTGGGACCAAAGAAGTGAACTCTCGTTTGCGGGAAAATAAAGAAGAAACCGGATTTAAGAAGGTGCTGTGGATTCTGGTCCACAACGATCAACTGCTATGGTTGGCGTTAGCGTACGTACTGTACGGGTCTGGGGTCTACCTGACCAACTCGCTCATGCTGTACTACTTCACCTACGTCTTGGGTGACGCCGCTAAATTCTCTATTTTGGGGATGCTGAACATGGGAATTGGCCTGCTGGCCGTTTCCCTGTTCCCAGCGTTGGCTAAAAAATTCAAACGGCGGAATGTCTTCGTCATTTGTGTTGTGATTATTTTTATCGCAATCGGGATCTTCTCCTTTGCTGATAAGAACCTCTGGTTAGTTCTGTTGGCTGGTGCGCTGTTCAACTTGCCACAACCACTGGTCTTCTTGGTTGTTTTGATGACCTTTACCGATATCGTGGAATATGGACAATTGAAGTTGGGACACCGGGATGAGTCCTTGGTTCTGTCCATTCGGCCACTGATCGACAAATTGTCTGGAGCAATCGTGACTGGGATTACGGGGATGACGGCAGTGATGGCCGGGATGTCCGGTAATGCCAAGGTGAGTGCGATGACGGCTAGCAACGTTTGGACGTTGAAAGCTATCATGCTGGGCACACCGATCGTAACCGTGATTATCGGGACCATTATCTTCTTGAGTAAAGTTAAGATTACTGAAGAGAAACATGCGGAAATCGTTGCCGAGTTGGAAAAAACTTGGGGCAAGGATGACGTCGAAGACAAATAGGTCAACTAAATAGCGGACGCCGTCGAACTTAAGTGGTTTGGCGGCGTCCGTTTTTAATTATCTCAGTCGTGGTGAGAACTGAAGGGTGAAAATGGGATTGTGGTGATCAAAGTAAAGATAGGTTTTATTGCTGCATGGCTGCACGCGAATGCGACTCGGATACTAGTGGTGCGTGACGGATGTTCAGCTTGATTCGGCAGAGCAGTTCAGGCATAAATGAATGTAGATCATGTCCGAGTTCCGCTGCTGGTTGTTGCATACCGGTTAAGGCCCAATGACGCGTATAGGTAACGAACCCATCGACATAGAAAGCAAGGGCTTTTTGTTCGTCAGAAGTGAGCGCTGGGTGAGTGCTGTGGATTGCGATGGCATTGGAGAATTCACGCAGTAGTTCGCCGTGAAAGAATTCGGTGAAGGAATTTTGACCGGCATCCTGAAAGGTCATTTTGTAGAATGCTTGGTGGGCCTTGAGATAGGTCAAGGATTTGGTAAAGATTCCCTCCCAAGTATATTCATGGCAGTCCTTAAAAATCTCAATCATCGCTTCTTGATAATAATTATTAATGACATCATATTTATCAGCAAAGTATTTGTAGAAGGAACCGCGGCTGACACTGGCAGTTTGGAGAATGTCGTTGACCGTAATGCTTTTGATTTCTTGGTGCTGACCAAGCGTGTAGACGGCGTTAAAAAGCTGTTGTCGAATATCCATTTTTTTCACCTACTTTAGACAGAATATGGGCTTTGTTTAGTAATGAACAAAAAGTACAAAATGTCTCTTACTTATCATAAGCGCTTCTGGTACATTGGACAAGTAAGCGTTACCCAGCCGGTTCAGACTGGTTAGAAATGAGTCGGGTAAATGAAGTATAGGAGGCTTTTGTGATGAGCTATCAATTTTTGCAAGCTAAGACGTTAAAATCTGGTGTACGGGTTAAAAACCGGGTCGTTTTACCACCAATGACGGAATGCATGGGACTGGAAAACGGTGAAATTTCGCGTGAAGAGTTACGTTATGCGGCTATTCATACTGGTGGTGTGGGATTGTTCATTACGCCAGTTGCTTATGTAAATTCCCGGGGAAAAGGCTTTGAAGGGCAACTGTCAGCTGCAGAGGATCGGTTTATTCCTGGTCTAACCAAGTTGGCACGGGCTATCCAGCAGAACGGAACGAAAGCCATCTTGCAGATCTTTAGTGCTGGCCGGATGTCAACGTCGGCAATCTTACGGGGCCAACAGACCGTTTCCGCAAGTGCCGTTGCGGCGCCACGTCCCGGTGCTGAGACACCAGTTGCCTTAACGGATGCCGAAATTGAGCAAACCATTACCGACTTTGGTGAAGCCACCCGCCGCGCCATTGCTGCGGGGTTTGATGGCGTTGAAATTCATGGCGCCAACACGTATCTGATTCAGCAGTTTTTCTCTCCACACAGCAACCGACGTACGGATCGGTGGGGCGGTTCCGTTGAAAAGCGGATGGCGTTTCCCCTGCGAATCGTGGCTGAAGTGCAACGGGTCGTTCAGGAGAATAGTCACCGGCCATTTGCTGTTGGCTATCGGTTCTCGCCGGAGGAAATAGAGAAACCAGGAATTACCATGGCGGATACCCTAAAGCTTGTTGCGAAGTTAGATACACTTGGTTTGGACTATCTACATGTTTCGATGGGCAATGTTTGGCGGACATCGTTGCGTGATCAGGATGATCAGGAACCCCTAATCAAGAAGATTCAACGGGCGGTTTCCCAAACACCGCTGATTTCTGTGGGGAGTGTTGCGACGCCAGCGGATGCTGAACGGGTCATGACGGCTGGCATTGACTTTGTGGCAATCGGGCGTGAAAGTATTCGTGAACCACAATGGGTCGAGAAGGTTGAAGCGGGTGCTGAAGACAGTATTCGTTACACGTTGCCACTGACCGACTTAGATGAGTTAGGCATTGCATCACCGTATTTCGAATTTTTGGCTGGCATGGATGCTGGTGGGGCGCACATTGGCTTTGTGCCCGCGTTAAATCAGCCCACGATGGCGGCTGCGGAAGATCCCGTCTTTAAAAAGTAAATATCATGGAAAAAATAAACGAACGTTTCCGAACCTAAAGGGTGGGGGAGCGTCCGTTTTTGATTAGCGACTAAGTTCGTATGTTAAGGTCTCGTTACCCCAGTGCTCGAGGGATAATAAGATGTTGTGCAACATGTAGCCACTATCTGTGAGGCGATAGCTGTAGTCGTCGTTTGCTATCGTTTCAATTAGTCTTAAATCTGTGAGTTGTTTGAGTTGCAACAGAAGATTAAAGGTAGAGATACCACGAACGGTGCGGCGAAGTGCCATAAAATCTGTAGGCTGGGGGCCTAGTTGATATAAGATCAAGGAGTACCAACGTTGATTCAGTACCTCGACGCCGAGTTCACTACCAAGATTAAGTTGTGTTAATGCCATGGTTACAGAGCCTTTCTTTATTTTCATGATTAGGAGAATACGCAGTACTGACTGCAATTAAGGACTATTGAAGCCGAAGATAGTTAAATAGTCGGTAGCTCAGCCGAACGCCAAAAGTTTTGTCGGGATTACTGAAGTCAATTTCAATCAGCCCTTGAATTTTACTGAGTCGTTTGGAGAGACTATTGCGGTGCAAGTGAAGCTGTTCAGCAGTTGTACTGATGCGACAATCATTTTCTAAGAACTCGTGGAGGGTGATGAAAAGCTCCGTGTGATGGTCATCATCATACTGTTTTAAAAAGAGAAGCTGCGCGCACATCGTATTTTTTAACAGTGGAGAATTCTTAACTTGGGATAGGATGATATAGATGTTGTATTTTTGAGTGAGATTGACGACCGTCAAAGTGCGTAACCGATGTGCCAGGTGATTGGCTTGCTGGCAGATTTGTAAAAATTCTGGTGTCTTGAGGACATCTTGGTAAGCCTCTGAAATGAAGAAATAGTGGTCAAATTCTCGCCCCAGACGTTCTAGTTGTGGACGTAGTTGTGGAATATCAGCTTCGTTCAATAGGAAAATCAACCCCTGCTTTGAGTCTTCAGTTAAGGGAAGTGGTGCAATTAAGTTGCGAAGGGTCGCAATAAATTCGGTCTGATTTGTCGCTTTAGCCGTGGCGGTTACGCAGACAATCCGGCCGCGAACGACGTTACGTAGCAAACTAACGTCCGTTGTTGCGGGGTGTGACAACAACGTTGCTAAGACATTGTTGACCTCTCCCTGATTGGGATTCAGTGCATAGCGGTCAATGAACCGATTGAGAACTTGCAGAGCCAATTGAACTTGGCCGAGAGTCAATGGATAGATTTTAGACTGTGACGCGAAGAAGTACCATTTGGTGAGTGCTAAGGGGTTGACGACGCTACGAATAAATTCTTGTTGACCTTGACGATAGATGTCTGTATTAGTTGTGGGGACTAACCAGTCGGTGGGAACCTGAGCCAACGATGACCGTCCCTGACTCACAATGTGACCGTGTTGGTCGACAACTAAAACGGTCTGGTCTAAGTAGTCAGCGAGTAAGGCGGTTACTTGATCAAACGTCGTACATTCAATGGCCCGTAGCAAAAGTGTTTCGTTCTTCATGAGTATCCTCCTTGGTGTTCATTATGCACACTTCGAATCTAGATGAGTGGTGATTTTTCACCTTGTAGCTAACGTGTTGGCGGTGTTAAAGTAACACCATGTTGAAAAATAGCTTAGCATTTGTAGGGCAGGCTGTCTACCAGGAGGGATAAAATGGAATTTGATAAATTAGTTCATGTACGACATTCATCACGAGACTTTAGTGATCGTCCGGTTTCAGCAGCGACTTTGACGGCAATCGTGATGGACGCCAAACAAGCCCCATCGTGGGCTAATGCACAGCCTTGGCAGGTCATCATTGCGACTGGACAAACGTTAGCAACGATTAAACAGCAGCACCGGTTGCGTAGTCGTCAAGGCTTGCCTGGTAACGCTGATCTTACGGTAGCACATCGTACAGAATGGTCGGATACAGCACGACAAAACATGGCAATTTGGAATAGTGAACTAGGTCAATTTTTGCAGCAAACGGTAGCCGGACCGGCCGGATATGGCCGCACGCAAGATAATTTATTTAATGCGGCTGCTCTGGTCTATTTAGTTCTGCCGCGTCCCATTAATCAGTGGGCAGTATTTGATCTTGGGGCGTTTGCGCAAACCTTAATGCTGAGCGCGGCTAATCGTGGTGTTCAGTCAATCCCAGCTTACGAGATTGTTCGTTATCCAGATAATCTACGAAGCTTGCTACAAGTTGATGATGATCAGCGATTTGTGATGGGGATTGCATTGGGATATGAAAATGACAATCCTATCAACAAATTTGGCTCATCGCGGGCCAGCAATCAACAATTTTTAACTTTAAAGGATTAGGTGGGATATGAAAATGAAAATTTTAATTGTGGGTGGTACCGGTCGAATTGGAACCTTGCTGGCAAAGCAGTTAAGCGCACGGGGACATACAGTCATCAGCGCATCTCGACAGGTGGTAAATACAACGACAACGATGACGCTGGATCTGCATGCAGCACCTGAGAAACTAGCCCCGCAGCTAAAAGGAATGGACTTAATCTACTTTGTAGCGGGATCACGAGGCAATGATCTTTTGCAAACGGACTTAAACGGCGCGGTTAATATCATGAAGGCCGCCGAGTTAAGTGGCGTCCAGCGTTACATTCAATTGAGTTCGGCGTTTGCATTGCAGCCAGAGCATTGGCATGAAGGCTATTTGGCTGGAATCACGGACTATAATATTGCTAAATACTTTGCCGATAAGTGGTTGATGACACAGACGAATCTCGCTTATACGATCCTACAGCCGGGTGTACTGACTGAAAAACCGGCGACTGGGAAAGTGACTTTTGACGTGACGAAGCCAGGTGAAAATTCCTTGGCTGATGTTGCAGGTGTACTGGCTAAATTGGCGACGGCAACAAATACGATTGGAAAAGTAATTATGATGGGGAGTGGTCAACAGGCAATTTCACGGGCTGTGGCTAACGTTTAGTTGAGATACAATTTATGGTTCCAACCATTTAATGGTCGGAACTGTTTTTTGATCCAAAATAACTGTAAGCGGTACCGAGATATGCTACGATGAGAGCAGAAGTCAACTTTGAAGGGAGCAACGAACATGCCAATTTTAGTTCAGCATCACCAATTTCATCTGCAGACGGACCATACCAGTTATATTCTTCAGGTCATGGAGAATGGCGAGCTAGGTCAGTTGTACTATGGGCGACGGATTCATGATCGGACTAGCTATCCTGACCTGACCGCTAGAGAAGAGCACGGGGCCATTCCAGCGTGGCGACTCAACCGGCCAGACTTTCAACCGGAAACGTTAAAACAGGAGTTTGCCAGTTTAGGTAAGGGGGATTATCGTGATCCGGCTTTTCAAATTACCTCACCAGATGGCAGTCGCATCTCGGAATTTCATTACGTTGCCTATCAGCTCGAAACTGGGAAACAGCGATTAGCCGGTCTACCGTCGACTTTTGCCACGGACGATGACGTTCAGACCCTGACCCTGATGTTGAATGATACCGTTTCACAGCTAACGTTAGCGTTGCAGTACACAGTCTTTCCCCATCAGGATGTCATTGTGCGTAGCGCCAGCTTCACAAATACTGGCCAGCAAACACTGATGCTGAATCGGGCCATGAGTAGTCAGTTGGATCTGCCGGATGCCAATTATGATTTCATGCAATTCTCCGGAAGTTGGGCACGTGAACGCCATCTGGTTCGTTCGCCGTTACATAGTGGGACGCAGCGTATTGGTAGCCTCCGGGGGGCTTCCAGTCACCAGCAAAATCCAGCAATGATTTTAGCACGGTCGACGACGGATGAGGACCACGGATCTGCGTTTGGGTTCAACCTGATTTATTCAGGAAACTTTTTGGATCAGGTCGAGGTCGATGCTTTCGGGACGGCCCGAATCTTAATCGGCATCAATCCAGAGGAATTCGGCTGGCAATTGACACCGGGTGAGCAGTTTCAGACGCCAGAAGCAGTGCTCAGCTATACGGATGCTGGTCTGAACCAGTTGAGCCAGCAAATGGGTGAATTTTATCAGCGCCATCTGGTCAATCCGCACTTCGCGCAGGCACCGCGACCGGTCCTAATCAATAATTGGGAAGGCACTTATTTTAATTTTGATGAGGCGAAACTCACGGCGATTGCCAGTGACGCTAAGAAATTGGGCATCGAAATGTTTGTCCTGGATGATGGCTGGTTCGGTCACCGTGACGATGACACAACGTCGTTAGGGGATTGGGATGTTTACGCGCAAAAATTGCCTAACGGGATTGCGCACTTAGCCGCCAAAATTCATGGTATGGCGTTGAAATTTGGTCTGTGGTTCGAACCAGAAATGATTTCAATCGATAGCGACCTGTACCGCGCCCATCCAGAGTGGACGGTGAAGACGCCCCACCGGGAAATGACGCCAGGGCGCAACCAATTTGTCATTGATATGGCCAATCCAGCAGTGGTTGACTACTTGTATGGTAAGATCAGTCGGTTGATTGAAGATGCCCACCTAGACTATATCAAGTGGGATATGAATCGAAACATCACGGAGGCTTACAGTCCAACCCTGCCAGCCAGTCAGCAGTTAGAGTTTGCTCATCGCTACATGTTGGGTGTTTATCAGCTGTATGGCCGGTTGACCACGGATTATCCGGATGTCTTGTTTGAGTCCTGTGCTTCCGGTGGCGGGCGCTTTGATTTGGGGATGATGGCGTACGCGCCACAAGCCTGGACCAGTGACGACACGGATGCGGTGGAACGGCTGAAGATTCAATTTGGCACGTCGTATGGCTACCCACAAACGATGATGGGTGCACACGTATCGGCTGTGCCGAATGATCAGACGGGACGAATCACGCCGATTGAAACGCGGGCGGCCGTGGCGTACTTTGGTGACCTTGGCTATGAACTGGACGTGACGAAATGTTCGACGGCGGAGAAGGCGGCCATTAAGACACAGGTTGCGTTCTACAAGGCCCATCGTGAGCTGTTCCAGCAAGGAAAATTTTACCGGTTGGACAGCCCATTTGCGGGTGACGGTAACGTTGGTAGTTGGCAGGTCGTCAGCGCGGATGGTCAGCACGCGATTGCGGCTCGTTATCAAGTGCTGAATCATCCTAACCCAGCCTACAATCGCCTGTATTTGCGTGGCCTACAAGCGGATCAACGCTACCGCATCGCGGGCAACGACCACGTTTACTACGGGGACGAGTTGATGAACGCGGGTGTGTTCATCCCGCACCTGCAAGACAGCACGGAAGGCATCGAGGAGTCATTTGATTTTAGTGCCCGTTTGCTGGTAATCGATGCGGTTGAGAAGTAAAAAATGAACAGCAAAGGGGCGATTGCGTTGCGGCGTGGTCGCCCCTTTAGCGTATAATAGGGCTAATAATTGCTCGGAGGTGGCGGCAGTGAAAGTCTTAGTGACGGGATTTGACCCGTTTGGCGGGGAAACGATGAACCCGGCGATTGAAGCGGTGAACCAGTTGCCAGCGACAATTGCGGGGGCGACGATTGTAAAATTAGAGATTCCAACTGTATTCAATCGGTGTGCGACGGTTGTACGGGAAGCGATTGTACGTGAGCGACCAGCCGTGGTTTTGAGCATTGGTCAAGCGGGTGGACGTGCGGCGTTGACACCGGAACTGGTCGCCATTAATTTAAGCGATGGTCGAATTCCGGATAACGCCGGCCAACAACCGGTCGATCAGCCGATTCAGACTGATGGGGCGACAGCGTACTTCACGCAACTCCCAGTTAAGGCCATGGTTGCAGCGATTCGGGCGGCTGGTCTGCCAAGCACTTTGTCGACGACGGCGGGGACCTACGTTTGCAATCATCTCATGTATCAGGTCCAGTACTTGCGGTCGACTGAGTTTCCGGAGTTGCGGGCGGGTTTCATGCACATTCCATTTTTACCGAGTCAGGTGACTGACCGGCCCAATACGCCGTCGCTCGCGTTGGCGGATGACGTACGGGGAATCACAGCGGCGATTACGGCCATTGTGCAGCAAACAGAGTGAGCTAGGAACGCTTTTCCGAGAAGGGGGAGCGTTTTTTTACGGGTCGGTAGTCAAAAATAGATGAGTTGCCGGGACATTTTGCGTATTGGTACCGTCGTTTACTGAAGTGTTCTATAATTATTTACATAAGTGAGATAGGAGGAATTATCATGCAGAAATATACTGCAGAGTTTATGGGAACCTTTATGCTGGTCTTCTTGGGAACCGGTGCGGTAACGGTCGCTGCTGGGAATACGTTGACGATTGGACTGGCCTTTGGGTTGGCAATCACGGTGTCGGCGTACGCGTTTGGCGGTATCTCTGGCGGACATTTTAACCCGGCAGTGACGACGGCCATGTTGATCAATCGCCGAATTGGCGGTAAGGATGCCGCAGGCTATATCGTGGCGCAGGTGTTGGGGGCGACGGTGGCGTCAGCCTTTATTAAATTATTTGTCAGTGGTCTGGGCTTAGCAACCAATCAATTAGGGCAAACAGATTTCCCTAAGATTTCGATGGGCTTGGCCTTCGTGGTGGAAGCACTGGTCACGTTCCTATTTTTGTTGGTGATTTTAAATGTGACGAGCGACCGTCATGGTAATGGAGACTTTGCTGGTCTGACGATTGGGATAACGTTGGCCTTTTTGATCATTGTGGCACTGAATCTGACGGGCGGTTCATTAAATCCAGCCCGTTCATTCGGTCCCGCAATTTTTGCTGGCGGTAGTGCCTTGTCTCACCTGTGGTTGTACATTTTGGCTCCAGAAGTCGGTGCAATTTTGGCAGCGTTCGTTGGTCGACTGATGGGTAGCGAAGACTAAGTTAGCGAATGAAAAATACGCGGTGACGCTGTTCCGGGACACAAGTTGCCACAATATAATTTCGATGAGCACGAAAGGAGCTATGAAAAAAATCATAGCTCCTTTTTTGGTGGTTAATCGGTAATTTCATGCACGCGAAAAGCAACGATGGCGGCGATCAAGTTTTCGGGAAGCGGCTGATCGTAAGGGAGCTGAATAGCGCCTTTAGAGGTGTGGTAGGCCGTCAGCTCGTCGGCAAAATGCACAATTGGCGAGGCCGTTGGGTAGAGACCGAGGTGGCGCTTAGCCGCAGCAAAGTAAATAACGGGCTTTCCAGCAACGTAGAAGGCGGGCATGCCGTAACTGATTTTCTCGGTGGCATCAGGAAGTAGTGACTTGAGAAGGTCATACATAGCGACGAGCTCGGTGTGGTGCTTAGCTGCGGCGGGAGTGGTGAGGTAGGATTGGATGGGAGACATGGGTGGGGCTCCTTTAGTTAATAATTAATAATTCTGAAACATTTCCACGCCCCTTTGAACGTGCGGAAATCATTCGTGCAGCCTGAATTCGTTGAATCGTATAGTCAGAGTATAGGCTGTCAAAGAAATCGTCATTGGGATCACTTTGGTGTGGATCGGAATTACTTAGTGCAAAGTGTGAGCGACGTTTGGTAATTTCTTTAATAAAGTTGGCTAGTTCAATCTGTGAGGCATCATTAAAACTAGATTTTGCGTAGCTAGTGAAGCTAGCAGAGTCACTTAAGGGTCTGTAAGGCGGATCAAAATAGAAAAATGAATTTTCATCAGCAAAATGAAGTGTATCCTGATAATCACCAAGGAGAATTTCGGTGTTTTGTAGAAGATTGGAGAAGTTTAAAAGGTTATCATTATCAAAAAGATTTAATTGTTTCCGACGTCCAAAGGGAACATTGAAAGTACCTTTGGAGTTAACACGATAAAGGCCATTGAAATCTGTCTTATTTAGAAAGATAAAGCGCACAGCTTGTTCTATTTTTTGAGTGGTATCTATTTCAGTAGACTTACTTTGTTCTAAAAGCAGAGTTTGATTGAAACAATTACGTACCTGATAAAAATAATTCTTTTTTTCGTCGAAGTCATCATCATTAGATAATGTGTTGTATTCAATTTGAATATTTGTTAGACCAGTCATGAGTGGTTGGAGATGGTCCCGGACCTGAATGTATAGATTAATTAGTTCCGGATTAATATCCATAATGACTTGTTTTTTAAACTGATATTTAGTTGCTAGGTGAAGAAAAAGTGATGCACCACCAGCAAAGGGCTCAATGTACGTATCAATTTTATCTAAATTGAATTTTTTACTGATAGCTTGTTCGATTAGTGGAGTCAACTTTTTCTTTCCACCAGCCCATTTGATAATTGGTGATATTTCAGATAGTTTTGAGTTTGCAGCACACATTAAAATAAGGCTCCTTCTTCATTGCGGACACGACGTTTTGCAATTTCTAGATAGTCAATGGATAAATCAATTCCGATGCAATGACGATTAAGCAATTGACAGGCAAGGGCAGTTGTGCCACTGCCAACAAACGGATCAAGGACTAGCATGTCTTCGGTAGTAGAGGCTTCAATTATCCTAGTGATGATTGCCAAAGGTTTCTGGGTAGGGTGTTTACCAAATTTGCGTTCGGACTGGTTAATAACTGGGGTTGACCAGACATCCTTCATTTGCTTGCCGTGATTGTATTTACGCATTAATTCATAATTGTAGTAGTGTTTTTGTTTAGCAAATTTTCTAGCCCAGACAATAGTTTCCGTTGAGTGCGTGAACATTCTACAGCTAAGGTTTGGCGGCGGATTCAGTTTTTGCCAAGTAATATTATTTAGAATACGATATTCGAATTTCTTCATCAAGTAACCAATCTCGTAAATATTATGCATACTACCAAACACCCAGATGGTTCCAGTTGTTTTTAAAATTCGCCGCGCTTCCTTTAAAAATAGGTCATTAAATATTTCTGAGGTGGCATATTTAGAGTTGGGCTGATCCCAAGTTCCCTTATTAACACTAACCTTTTTGCCACCTCTGTTTGAGAAGCCACCATTGGATAAAAAATAAGGTGGATCAGCGACAATGACATCAACGCTATTATCCATCATCTTGTGCATAAGTTGAAGTGAATCACCCTGATAAAGACGAATTAAATTGTTCTGATAGTACGGCTCCCTCACTAAGCACCTCTTTTGATAAAGTATTGTTTTATGGATTGAAAGTAAGTATATGATGAAAAAACAATGGTGTCTTGAGAACGTACGTTTGAACTCAAGTGTAACAAAAAAAGCACGACCTTAGAAGCCGTGCTTTTTCATTTCTTGATCTAAATCTCTGGCAGACTTGTGCTTTGAATAATTTGCGGCAGCTTCTGGAGACATACCCTCATGAATTACTTGATAAACTCCTAATCTTTTTATGCGATGTTTCAGTTTAGAAGGTTGTCCACGAGTAGTTTTATAATACCATTCAGATATCATTGTCATGTAGAAACAATCAAATAACTTATGGAGCATAATAATTTGTTGTGGATCATCAGAGTATGATTGTGCGATTTTTTTGATTTGATCAAGCTGTTCTTGACTAGGTACCGGACGACCATTAGTCTCTTTAGCGTTTTTTGAAACTAGATCAAAAACAATAACAAATGAAGTGTAGACATGTTCGTGACCGTAATAGTGACTAATAGTCTTAATACGAGACAAATAGTCTTTATCATAGAGCTCATGGCCTCCTTTGGTATCGTGGTACATAAGGTGCCAATTATCTTTGGTACCTGTAGAAAATGTATAATAAGAATTATCAGCATATCTTTGAACAGTTCGTAAATTATCATTCCATGCCATGTTAGATCACCTCACAGACCGAACCACCAATAGTCATAATCATCGAAAAATATTTTTATGCCGTCCATTCTAAGGGCATCGAAATAGTCTTGATAGTTTTTTTGAGGTAGACTAGTTAGGTTGCCAGTTGGCTTAGTTTTAAGACCATATAACCACCATGAGGAATTAAAAAGGGCAGCAAAGGAAACAGTTGGTTTTGGTTCAAGCTGAAGCTGATTAAAATTATTTTGGTATAGTCTACGTTTATTGCCAAATCCGAAAATTTTCTCGTCAGTAGATCCAGTATGGTTCTGCCACTTTTTTTCGACTATAAAAATAGTGTTTGTTTCAAAATTAAAGAAAGTTTCGTCCGGTTCCCATTGCTTATAATTTATATTTTTCACGTTATAATGTTCATACATAATGTTATAGAATTGCTGCTTTTTAGAGATTATTCCAATTGATTTTTGATCTATTAAACGAATAACATCAAAAACGGCTAAACTTGAATGGATTGGTACTTTTTTTGAGAAAATGTGAGGCCTTAAGTCATATTTGGTTGAGAGATCTTGTACAATATGTGCGGCTAAGTCTGTCTTTTTTTCAAAAGTTAACCCATTATGATTGGTGTTAGCACCACCAGTTCCACCAGTCTTCATTAGGACACCCTCTTATCATATTCCTACAATTATAGTATACGATGTATTGTTTAAAAGTAAAATTAATTTAAAAAAATAGAATAATGTGTACCTTTACAGAGGCAAAGATATATATTTGCAATTTATTAATTTATAATGTAGCTTTCAAATAAAAAACAAAATTTTACGGGAAATGACTTAGTAGAGTACGATCTAATTTTTTATGTATAATATAAAGTAAATACAAACATTCTGCCCAAGGGGTGTTAACTACAAGGAAGTTAAATAATGGCACGTGGCACAAATAAAGCAAATAAAAATGAAGTATGGCAAGAGATATTTGATATTGACGGAGATAAAATTAGTGATTCCTTAGAGAAAAATGGTTATTTTGATATTACGGCGCCAGAGTTAAAGGAATTTAGTAATAAGTTAAATGGTCCAGACGTACGTAATTTAGCTAAATTTGATCGATCTTACAGTTTGCCAGCTCCATTTAAAACTGGTGTTAGTGACATTAAACATTTTATTAATATTATGCCGTTGGGGTATATTGACAAGGTATATACGTATCGATTAGGTAGATTTAATGCCTATGCTAATTTGGACATTGATGAGAATAAGGAACCAGAACTGATTAAGTTTCCTAATGTTCAGACGATTACACCTGAAACGATTCCGTCTGAGAATACCTACATTGATGCGGCTTTTTCTAGTGGAATGCTAAACAAGGCACTTCAAGATGGAGGTAGTCAATTTTTGCCGGTGCTACATGGAAGAATGGGATCAGGCCCGATGGAGTTTAATATTGGGACAGATCATCCACAAAAACTTAGTGTCAACAGTGCACAAATAGAAATTGATGCTACTTTTGAGAATGATAGGTCAATTGTTATTATTGAAGCTAAAGCCGTTCCAGAAGCCGATTTTTTAGTTCGTCAGTTATATTACCCTTATTATGTTATTCGTAATCGAGGTGTGACTAAGCCTGTTCGTCCTGCATTTTTATCATTACTTGCAGGAACCTATTATTTTAATGAGTATAAGTTTACAGATCCTAATAACTACTCAACGATCAAAATGGTTAGTCAGAGATCATATAGATTTTTTGATAATTCACCAATAACTTTAGGTGATATCGTTGAAATTTATAATGAAACTAAGACTATACTTGAACCTAAGAGTATTGTTTTTCCACAAGCTAATTCTTATCTTAAGCTGGTAAAAACACTAACTCTTTTAAACGATGCTTATTTTGATGAAGACAATGATAGTCAGGGATTACATAAAAGAGACATTGCGAGTGTGTTTGGGTATGCAGAGCGACAAGGTGACTATTATGGAAATCTAATTTTGTATTTAAATCTATGTGTAAAGCAAGGGGATAGTTATCTGATTAATGAAAATGGACGAACCTTATTACGAGAATTAGATACCAATGAGGGGAAAATATCGTTGATTACGCTATTACTACAACATCATCCATTTCGAGTTGTTTTTAAATACTTGTTAGATAACCCTCAGAAAAGAACACATGCACTGTCAGCAGATGATAAAAAAATATTGGCAGGTCAAGTTAAACCATTTTTAAATACCGATTATAATGATTCAACTATGAAAAGAAGAATTGAAAGTACTGACGCTTTAGTTCGTTCAGTAATATTTGATGCGATTGATGCGGAATAGCTCTAATGTGAATGGCATTATCGAATATATTTTTGATTGAAAGTGGAATTTAGTGGTGTTCGTGCGACGAACACATAAAATTAAGAAGTAGCTGCTATACAATCAAAAAACGGCCACCGCGTATTGCCAGCGGTGGCCGTTTTCCTACGCATTTTTCTTCAATCGTTGATATTCCTTCTCACCCAGCAAATGGTGCAACGCTTGATCCTTCTCCTGATGGTTCGACCGGCCTAGCCAGTAGAACAATAAGCCGAGACCAATCCACACCGCCAGCATGATATATTCTGTGGGCCAGGCCAATGCGACCGGTGATTTAGGATACAGCGTGCTGATGGCAATCAGCACCGCTAGTAGACCGCCCAACGTACTCGGCCACAGATGTCGCAACCGAAAGCCACCATCTAGTGTCGGATAATCGCGGCGGGTTCGGCGCAGTGCCATCGCCGTGATTGCCCAGGCCATCGCCACGAAGAAGCCGCCCAAGTCCAGAAAGTACGTCATCGCACCCTTACCTAACCAGCCGAAGCCAATTGCAAATACCAAGACCAGGACCGTCGCGTTGATTGGCGTATTACGTTTAACACTGATTGCCGCAAACTTTGGTGGCAGCAGACCTGCGCGGGCCAACGATAAAATCAGCCGAGGGGCCGCCGTAAATAGGCCAATGAAGCTGGTGAACAGGCCCAGAAAGGCAATCAGGTAGGCCGCCGTTCCTAGCAGGGGGAAGCCCGCTTTCGTAAACGCCGTGATCGACCCCATCGGAAACGTTGCCGTTTTATGCCACGGGTAGACCCACGCGCTGGCCAGCAGCACAATGATATAGTAACTGGCCGCGAGGATGATAGCGCCAACGACCGCCTTGCCAATCTTCTTTGGGGGCATCGCCGCTTCTTCTGCCAGAATCGTCACGACCTCCCAACCTGTCAGAAACGTCATGGCAGGCAATACGAACCGAACCACATTAGCAAATGGCTGGCTCCCCGCACTGAACGCTGGCCAAAAATTTGCCGGACTGCCTTGCGTAAACCCTGTGACGACCAGCGCGCCTCCCAAGATGAGCAACCCAATAAAGAGCACCGCTTGCACCCCCGCGGTCAGTTTGGTTCCGCGAACATTGAGCGCAAAAATGAAGAGCGTGAACGCTACGCCGACCGCCAATTCAGTCAGGGAAACGTGGGCCCCGGCAATCGTGTAGCCCGGCCCGGCCGACATCTGGGGAAAGATTGTGGCCAGGAGCATGCTGGAGGCAGTGACATAGAAGGATAAAGCGCTCAAGTAGGCGCCAAGAATCGCCCAGCCTGTGGCAAACGCCCATTTCTGACCAAAGGCTAAATAGCTATAGACGACCGGTCCGCCACTACGCGGGAAGATCGAAGAGAGTTCAGCAAAGGAAAGGGAAGCCAGAATCGTGATGAAGGTGGCCAGGACAAACCCAAATATTTCACCGCCCGCGCCGTACTTATCAAAAAAAATACCGTTAGTGTAGATCCAACTACTCCCAATCACGCTGGATGCACCTAAAATTAGCAGGCGGGGAAACGAGATGTGTCGGGACAAATTTTGCATAATTATCGCTCGCTTTCGTCAATGATGTTCAGCCGTCAGAGTTTTATGTACTTGTGAAATTGCTTCCCTCATTCTACGTGATGTAAGCGGTATCAACAACGAATATGTCTCGGTAAATTCACAATCAGCTGTCGGCAAAGTCATTAGCAGAAAAAATTAAATTAATTTGAAATCCCACAAATATTTCGTCACTTTTTACGGAGTTAGTCAGTAGAGAGGGGTGCTTACGATGAGGGTACGTGCAGCACAGCGACAACGATTAGAACAATTAGGAATGGCAGAACGATATGGCTATAAAGCTGGCTATCGCGGGGAGAAACCGACGATTCTCCTGCGTGAGGTGCGGCTGGTGATTGGCAACAGGCTCATGGCGGACCATCTTTGGTTCAACCTGACAAAAGGATTCCAAGGTTTAGGTCAGCTTCGGCGAGGCGATAGCATTCAATTCAATGGGCGTGTTGACCGCTACGTGAAGGGGTATCAGGGAAGTAAAAATCGTATGCCCCATAACACGGTGGTCGATTATCAGCTTAGCCGGCCAACACAGATTGAGATGCACACCCCCGTTGACACCGTTCCGTGACTAGCCTTACCAACTGAGCCATGGCAAGTCATGGCATTGATTCAACGTCTGAATCGGGTTAGCAATGGGCAAGAACGAAGTGGGTCAATGTCCACAAATCCATGATAAAGGTTGTCGGCCCTTGGAGATAATCCGTTGCATGGGTTGGGTCTGAAGTTGACCTATCCCTTAGCCAATTCCGCTGCAATAAACGGCGAAAGCCATTGATTGACCGATTGTACGTTTCGCATCGTAATTGGTCTTAGCCAAATCAATTGCCTCAGGTCACGTTTTCCACTACAGTAGAGCCAATAGTAAAACTGAAATGGAGGACTGACCATGACCTCAGCCTTGAGATTTGACGAAACGAATTATCAGTCAGCGACAGCGACCGTTGATGGCGAAACGCTGACCTACCGTTGTTTTATGGACCTGCCTTACGTGTCGCGACCAGTCGATGATATTCAGAAACTCAACGTTTTTGTTCCGGAGGCGTACTTCAATGGGCAGCGCATCAACGGGTATAATCGTGTGAGCGCACCAATTTTCATGCCCAATACTGTGGGTGGCTACATGCCGGGTCCCCGTGATTTTCCTAAAAATCCACAACCATTTAGCCGTGGTGAGACGATTCTGCAGGCACTTAAGCGAGGCTACGTTGTGGTATCAGCCGGGGTTCGCGGACGAACCCAGACCAATTTTCAGGGCGAATACATCGGCAAAGCCCCAGCGTTTATCGTGGATATGAAGGCTGCGGTTCGTTACGTAAAATTCAACGCCGGCCGTATTCCCGGAGATCCCGAGAAAATCATTACTAACGGGACCAGTGCTGGTGGCGCGACTTCGGCGTTGATGGGGGCCAGTGGCAATGCTGACTACTTTGACACACCATTGCTAACACTTGGGGCAGCGCCAGCGACCGATGACGTCTTTGCCGTTTCGGCCTACTGTCCGATCCATAACCTGGAACATGCGGATGCCGCCTATGAATGGGAGTTTGGTGGTATTTATCAATGGCACCGCCAGAAGATTCGTGTGGCCGACAATCGGCGAATCTGTACACCGATTCATGGTAAATTGACACCAGCTGAGCGGCGATTATCGCCGATCTTGCAGGCCGATTTCAGTGGCTACCTCAACGGATTAAAATTGACGAATGAAGCTGGGCAACCGCTAACGTTGACGGCCGAAGGCGATGGTAGTTTTAAGGATGCGATTATCACGAAGATCCGGCAATCAGCACAGCATGCTTTGACTGCCGGCATCGATGTGACCAAGTACGCTGGCATCACGGTCGTTGATGGGCAAGTTACCCGGCTAGATTGGAATCAATATCTCCGGGCGATTACGCGGATGAAGGGTGTGCCCGCCTTTGATGCACTTGATCTGAGTAGTCCAGAGGCAGATTTGTTCGGCAGTCGGTTGGTCGCCGCGAAGCACTTTACGTCCTTTGCCCAGGCGCATACAACGGTCACTAGTCAACTGGCCGATGCTGATTTAGTTGCGGCTATCAATCCGTTAACTTATCTATTGCAGCCACAAAGTCACATTGCTCGACACTGGCGAATTCGTCATGGCGCAGCTGACCGTGACACGTCATTTGCGATACCGATGATTCTCGCCACTAAATTAAAAAATCTGGGAAAGGATGTTGACTTCGCCTTCCCGTGGGCCACTCCGCACAGTGGTGACTATGACTTACCAGAACTTTTTGCATGGATTGATCATCTTTGTCAGCCACATTAACGCAAACTAAAAAAACGACCGTTAGCGAGTCGTTTTGGATGATGAAAACTAAGGGGTGAAACTGTAAAGATGAGGGTTGATCCCTTAGTTGACAGTGAGAATTAGTGGTTAACCAGTCGTAGCGGTTACTTTTGATTCAAGAAGCGGTAGCGATTAGTTAGTCCCCTGACATAACTTAAAGGTTGCGTTTTAGTTTACTTTCAGGCGCTAATTTTTTACAGTTGGGACAAACCAACAAAAGGGGGAGACTGCCATGCAGAAACTCTATCCGTTTGTGCCACTGTTAAATATTGTGGGTGAAATCTATTTTTTGCTGATCTTGACGTTTGTACCGGATGCGCTAACCAGCCTGGGCGCTGAGCTCCATTGGCAAGCCGGTTCCCTGCAATTGGTCGCGGTTTTAGGCGTCATCGTATGCCTGACATTCTTCGCAAGGAGTCGGCGATTGAAAAGGGTAGGGTTAGTGGTAAATGCTGGCATTATTGCGTTTATGTCCGTTTACCTCTGGCACAGTACCATTGCCCCTAGCATTAGCGAGTATGTTTGGCTGTGGTCGCTACTGATGATTTTCAACCTGGGTCTGATTGGCTGGGGGTGGATGCAGTTAGCGCGTCATGATTAGAAACAGAGTGGGGCAGCGACTAGCCATCAGCTTCCTTTGGTCCACGAATTGAAAATATTAGAAATTAAAAAAGAGGCAAGTGCCTCTTTTTTAGTACAATTCTGGTTTCAGTTTAATTGCATCAGCTGCCGTAATTTCGCGAACCACGCGGCAAGGATTGCCGACTGCCAAGCTGTTGTCTGGAATATCGCGCGTGACGACACTTCCGGCACCAATCACACAGCCACTGCCAATCGTGACGCCGCCGATAACCGTCACGTTGCTACCAAACCAACAGTTGTCGCCGATTTTGATGGGTTTGTCGTATTCGATATCGAATAACGTCCCGTCAGCGTGTGGTTGTAAGTTGCGTTCCTGGTAACGGAGGGGGTGCATGGGCGTAACTAACGTAACGTTTGGCCCAAACCAACAGCTATCACCAATCGTGACCAGACCACAGTCGAGGACGGTAAAGTTGGCATTGGCGTAGAAGTGCTTTCCCAGGTGGGTGTAGCAGCCATAGTCAAAGAAGATCGGTCCTTGAAGATAGGTCCCCTCACCATGATCTGGGACCAATTGGGTCAGTAGGTCTTCACGTTTCTCATCTTCATCATCAAATGTTCGATTGTAGAGCTGTGATAGGCGATGGGCGAGATGTAAGCGAGCATTCAACTTAGGATCACTCGGATCGTACAGCTTACCCGCCAGCATCTTTTCTTCTTCAGTCATTGTCATTAGTAGAGCTCCTTTTTTAATTCGACGGAATCTTCCTCAGTGATGGTCCGAATCACGCGGCAAGGATTACCGACCGCCAGTGAATTGGCCGGAATGTCGCGCGTAACGACACTACCAGCACCGATGACGCTATCATGGCCAATCGTAACGCCACCGGTGACGGTCACATTGCTGGCCAACCAACAGTTAGCTTCAACGGTCAACGGTTTGCCATATTCCTGGTCATACTGAGAGCCGTCCGGTCGCGTCTTCAGGTTGCGTTCCCGTGAAAGCAGCGGGTGCATGGGAGTCACAAAGCTCGCATTAGGGCCGATCATACAATTGTCGCCGATGACAACATCACAAGTGTCCAAGATGGTCAGATTAGCGTTCAGGTAAACATCCTTGCCAAAATGGGTGTGAGTGCCGTAATCGACGAAGGCGGGCCCTTGAACAAAGAGTCCCTGTGGCTTGTCGGGAAACAATTCGGCTTGAATCTCTTGGCGGCGCGGACTCGTTTCGGGTGTTTGCCCCAATTCTTGTGAGAGGGCATGGGCCTTTACTCGGCGTGCGTCCAATTCGGGAATGGTGGCGTCATACAGCTTGCCAGCCAGCATCTTTTTTTCTTCTTCAATCATGTGCTCAAGACACTCCTTATCTAATTTAAATAATAATCCCGTTGCAGTGGTCAATCTCGTGTTGAATGATTTGCGCAACGAAGCCAGTGAAGGTTTGGTGTTGTTGCTGAAAACTCTGGTTTAAAAATGTCACGTCAATGCTTTGGTAGCGGGTCGTGGGCCGCTCACCGGGAAGTGACAGGCAGCCTTCCTGAGTGGCATAAGCACCGGTTTTTTTAGTAATGACAGGATTGATCATGGCGACAGGAATCACGCCCATGTCAACGACGATAATTCGCAGGTTAACGCCGATCATGTTGGCGGCCATACCAACACAGTTCTCACTGTTCGCTTTGAGCGTATCGAGAAGATCCGTGACGGTTGCGGCATCGGCCTTAGTTGCTGGTCGCGATTTTTGTGCTAAACGAGCTTGGTCGTGAACGACGGTTTTAATCATAAGTAGCCTCCAAAAATTGTTTAAATTTCATCGTGATGTTGTAGTTACAGGTGCTAGTAAAAAGGCGTCCCAGCGACGCTTGCGTAAAATGAATGGTTAAAGTTGGTCTTAAAGAATGCCGGGCGAGCGAACGTTAGTGAATTTTCGTCACGGTCAGTAAGTTGCTTGGCGCAACCATGGGGACGCGATGATGGCCACTGTTGTTGCTGCCACGCAGGGGTCAGCGATAGGTCGCAGAAGCCACCGCTAAGTTAGGTTCTAGTATAGCATGTTAAGCGCTCTCATTTTAGACGGAATTTTGCCGAACCAATTAGTCAGGTCAGACTTAACGGCAAAAGTAGTTCGGCAGAATTGAACGAAATCCCAGCAGTTAGTCGGCCGCGTCCGTCAAATACTGTAGAAACTTAGTCGTTGCCTGCGAGCGTGTTCCTCGGGGGTAGACCAGTTGGAGATGGCTGACCATCGGCGTTGCAAACGGCCGTAAGACAACATCGCTGGTCATGAAGGGCGCAGCGGATTTGGCAAACAGAAAGGTGACCTGTGTAGTGTGGGCAATCATCGCGAGTAGCGTTTCGATGTGAGGGGTCGTAAAGCGAATGTTGGGGGTGAAGCCAGCCTGCTGGTAGCGGGTGGCCATTTTTTCGTACACGCCAGACCCGGGATTCAGTGAAACCACGTCAATATTTTGCAAGTCACGCATCTCAATAGCGGGGAGTTGGGCCAGGGGATGGTCGGCTGGCAGTACGACCTGGAGCTCGTCACTAGTTAGCGTCACAGTATCAAATTGAGTCTGATTGAGTTGCTGGCTCTGGACGTCACGGAGAATGCCCAAGTCGAGTTCCTGCTTCTGTAATTTGGCCAGCAGGTTGGCGCCCTCCAGTTCCTCCAGCCGCAGATTGATTTGGGGGAAATCCTGCATGAAATGGCGCATTTTTTCAGCCAGTCCATACTGTGCCATGACCGGCACACTGCCAATGTGGAGCGTCCCCCGTCGCAAGTCCTGATAGTCGAGCAGGTCGTTTTGGAGTAATTGCACCTGTGCTGTAATTGTCTGAGCATAGCGGAAGAAAACCTCACCACTTTCCGTGATGGTCAGTTGGCGCTTGTTGCGGGTTGAAATTAAGGCGACACCAAGTTCGTCTTGCAAGCTACGCAGCCGCTTTGAAAGTGCCGACTGCGAAATATTTAAGGCCACGGCAGCGTCAGAAACGCTGCGCGTCTGATAAAGCGTGATGAAATTGTAGCAGTCATCGATGGTCATGCGGACGTCCTTTCTAGAAATGCTTTTTGTTATTCCTATCAAGCATAACGTTAGTCGAAACTTGAATTGTTTGCAACCGATTTGGCGACTATTCTAATCAATGTAAACCAATTCAGGAGGTCATTGCATGACAGATGAACCATATGACTTACGCAAAGTCTTAACAGAACTGAAGACCCATCCAGGCCAGTATCACGCTACTAACGTTGCGGTCGACCCCAACGCAGAGCTCTCTGGCGTCTATCGTTACATCGGCGCTGGCGGGACCGTTGCGCGGCCAACACAGGAAGGGCCAGCGATGATGTTTACCAACGTTAAAGGGTTCCCCGGTACCAAAGTGTTGACGGGGCTGATGGCCAGTCGCAAACGCGTCGGATTGATGTTTCACCACGATGCGCAAACCCTCGGCCAATTTTTGAACGATTCTGTGGAAAAACCGATTCCTCCAATCATGGTCGAGGATGCTCCTGCTCATGAGGTCGTGCATAAGGCCACTGATCCGGATTTCGATATTCGGCAATTGGTGGCAGCACCGACCAATACCCCGGAGGATGCCGGTCCCTATATCACAGTGGGGGTCGTCTTAGGATCCAACAAGGCCAAGACCATGAGTGACGTCACGATTCACCGAATGGTTTTGGAAGATAAGGACAAGCTGGGTATTTACATCATGCCCGGTGGTCGGCACATTGGCGCGTTTGCCAAGGAATATGAGGCCGTAAACGAACCCATGCCAGTTACGATCAGCATTGGGCTAGACCCGGCAATTACCATTGGCTGTACCTTCGAGCCGCCAACCACGCCACTGGGGTATAACGAACTGGGCGTAGCTGGCGCAATTCGGCAGGAAGCCGTTGGTCTAACGCCGGCACTGACTGTCGATGAAAACGCCATCGCCCGGTCAGAATTTACCTTGGAAGGCTATATTATGCCTAACGAGCGGATTCAAGAGGATATCAATACGCATACGGGCAAAGCGATGCCAGAATTTCCGGGCTACGACGGTGATGCCAATCCGGCACTTCAGGTCATCAAGGTGACGGCCGTGACGCACCGGAAGAATCCGATTATGCAAAGTGTTATTGGGCCTTCCGAGGAACACGTCAGCATGGCGGGCATTCCCACTGAGGCCAGCATTTTAGACCTCACGAACCGGGCCATTCCTGGCAAGGTGTTGAACGTTTATAATCCGCCAGCCGGTGGGGGAAAACTCATGACCATCATGCAGATTCACAAGGAAGACGAGGCTGATGAAGGAATCCAACGACAGGCCGCTTTGCTCGCATTTTCAGCGTTTAAAGAGCTAAAGACCGTGATTTTAGTTGATGAGGATGTTGATATTTTTGATATGAACGATGTCATCTGGACAGTGAATACACGTTTTCAGGCCGATCAGGATCTCATGGTCTTGCCGGGAATGCGCAATCACCCACTCGACCCCTCGGAGCGACCGGAATACGATCCCAAGTCGATTCGGACGCGGGGGATGTCATCAAAGTTGGTGATCGATGGCACCGTACCGTTTGACATGAAGGACCAGTTCGTCCGGGCGAAATTTATGGACGTACCAGATTGGCAAAAGTATTTGGCATAAGCAAGGAGGGGTGACTGATGAAGAAAATCGTGATTGGTGTGACCGGCGCATCGGGAACAATCTATGCGATTGACCTGTTGAAAAAATTGCGGGCCAATCCAGAGGTAGAAACGCACTTGGTGATGAGTGCTTGGGCCAAGAAAAATTTGGCGTTAGAGACGGACTATACGTTGAACCAGATCAAGGACCTGGCCGATGTGGTGTACAGTGATCGCGACCAGGGGGCTGCAATTGCCAGCGGGTCGTTCTTGAATGCCGGCATGGTGATCGTACCGGCCAGTATGAAGACGGTCGCCAGTATTGCTTACGGTTTTGGCGAGAATTTGGTGGCCAGAGCGGCGGATGTGACCATTAAGGAGCAGCGTAAATTGGTCATCGTCCCCCGGGAGACGCCATTGAGTGTGATCCATTTGGAAAACCTAACTAAGCTCGCAAAATTAGGCGCGCAGATTATTCCGCCAATTCCGGCCTTTTACAATCATCCCCAGACCATTCAAGATTTAGTCGACCATCAGAGCATGAAGGTGTTGGATGCCTTTGATATTCCGCTGGTGACGGCGAAACGCTGGGAGGGGGACTAACCGTGCCGATATTTAGCGTGACGCAAGAAGATTATACGATTACCGCGGCCGTCACGGTGATTGGCAAGGACTTACTGATTGTGGTGACCGGCGGCAGTGACCCCCATATTGGCGATGTGACTACCTTGACGCGAGAAACGCCACTGCAGACCATTAAATATCCCAGTCACGACGGTCGATTCCACAAGGACAACTTTGTTGGCGAACGCATTGCCCGAGTCGTCCAACCCGTATTGCCGGGCAGTTGTACAATCACAGCCGGCATCCACATCAATCAGATTACCAAGGCACAAATCGCAGCCTCGGCCCCGATGGGAGAGTCGTTGGGCCGGCAGATTGTAGCTTGGTTGCGGACCCATCCCGTGGTCGCACCGGTGCCAGAGTATTATGGAGATGATGAACAGCCGGAGTAAGTGAGAACTCATCCGTCATATTGTAGTTGCAAGGAATAATTTCCTACACACAATAGTTTAGCGAGCTGACAACAAATCTATTTCTCTAGTTGGTAAAGGGCCACCGTGTTGGCTATGAGATTATTAAGTTTAGACGATTTCAATGCATAACAGAGTGTTTAAAAAAGTTCGGTATTCCACAAATAGACGTGGTGTACCGAACTTTTTTGTAGTAGTGGCTAACCGCTAATGTAATTTTCTTTAAGACTCTTGTCATATTTTACAACGGAGTGCCGAAAGACCTGTGGGGTACAGTCATTGAACTGCTTAAAATTGCGATTAAAACTTTGTACACTAGCGTATCCGCAATTGTAGGCAATTTGGGTAATTGATAGATCCGTATTTTTTAAGAGTTGACGACTATAAGAGATTCGGTAACTATTAAGATACTCAGGAAAGGACAGATGCATAGTTTTTTTGAATGTTTTAGACAGGTAAGAGTAATCAAAGCCGATTTTGTTAGCTAAGTCCTTTAAGGTGCAGGCTTCCTGAAAATTATTTGTCACGTAATCTAAAATTTGATAAACAGTTTCGAATTGCGAGGAACGTTTACGTTCAGTAAACTCGGTTTGTTGAACGATAGTATCACATAAATTGTAAAGCAGGCCTTTGATGCCGTAACTGGTTGACGTCTTTTTAAAATTCAACGGCTGTTTCAGATAGATGACCGGATTGACAGGTACCATTTCTTGGTAATGTTCGCTAAAGGAGCCAATAAACTCGGGTGAAAAAATAACAACAGTAATTTTAGTTGCTGGAGCCATATCAAAACCATGAATTTGGTTAGGGAAGATAATGATAAATTGTTTGGGGTCAACGTGGTAATCAGCATTATCAATTTGGACGTGAAGACGTCCCCGTTGCACGACCAGTAGCTCGTAAGCACGGTGCAAATGGAGTGGAAAGTTGAGGTCCTCTAAGTCAAAATATTTGAAGACAGGGGTGCTCTCCATACCGAAATATTGAAAAAAAGCCATTTTGATCACTTCCTTACAAAACAATTATTGTTCATTGTTAGCCAAAAATCAATATATTATTGTGAGGCCATTTAACTTACACTGATTACAAGATTTAGTTAAGTCGGTTCCACAGGATGAACGGAAATCATCAGTTGAATGTGGCAGGAGGAGTGAATGATGTCAACATATTATGTTTCTAAACAGGGTGACGACCGAAACGTTGGAAATCAAGTTAGTCCGTTTTTAACAATCAACCATGCAGCGCAGATAGCAAAAGCAGGAGATGCAATTATTGTTCATCAAGGCGTTTATCGTGAGCGAGTTGATCCGCGACGGTCCGGCACGGCAACACAGCGAATTATCTACCGAGCGGCTGCCGGTGAACACGTCACCATCAGTGGCGCTGAAGTGGTGACAAACTGGCAGCAGGTAGAACAAGGTGTTTGGCAAACGATCATTGATAATCAGTTATTTGGAAAATTTAATCCGTTTTCCCAGCAACTGCGGGGGGATTGGTTAGAGCAGAGCAATGGTTGCCATGCAGGTGATCTTTACGTTAACGGACGATCGTTTTATGAGGCTAGCACGTTGGATGAGGTATTGGCCGGAGCTAAGCGGAAATTGGTCACGGAGTACATCACTAATGTAACGGTACCTGATCCGCATACTGACCAAACTGGATATTTGTGGTTTGCAGAAGTCGGCAAAAATCAGACGACACTGATTGCTAACTTTCACGAGCTGAACCCGAATCAGGTACTAACAGAGGTTAATGTTCGACAGACCTGCTTTTATCCGTCGCGATTAGGGGTTAACAATATTACAGTTACGGGTTTTGAAATTTGTCAGACTGCAACGCCATGGGCACCACCAACAACTGAGCAGATTGGGATGGTCGGTCCTCACTGGGCTAAAGGGTGGGTGATTGAAAATAATGATCTCCATGATGCTAAGTGTAGTGCTATCAGTCTTGGAACACCGCGGCTCGGTGAAGAAAATTCCTTTTCTAAGCATCATGATAAACCAGGTTATCAATATCAGTTAGAAAAGGTATTTGAAGCACAGCGATTAGGCTGGAGTCGAGAAATGGTGGGATCGCACTTGATCCGTAATAATGAGATTCATCACTGTGGTCAGGGTGGCATTATTGGTAATCTCGGTGGTATCTTCAGTGATATTCGTCATAACCATATTTATGAAATTGGCACGAAGTTTGAATTTGGTGGTTGGGAAATTGCTGCACTGAAATTACATGCCGGTATTGATACGGTTATTGAGGATAATCAAATTGATCACAATACGTTAGGAACGTGGCTAGATTGGCAAGCCCAGGGAACCCAGATTTTACGCAACTTGTATCATCACAATTTACGCGACTTGCTGATTGAGATGTGTCATGGCCCATTCTTAGTTGCAGATAATGTCTTTGCGTCAATTCACGCAATTGATGAGTTTTCTCAAGGCGGTGCGTTTATCAATAATCTGATTGCTGGTGAAATAGCAATTGAAAATGTTTTAAATCGTGCGACACCTTATCATCTTCCTCATAGCACGGCTATTAAGGGATATGCGATGGTCTATGGAAGTGATGACCGGTATATGAACAACATTTTTATTGGATCGACGGATCAGTCATATATAAATGGGACTAAAGCGTACGATGGCAGTTCATTGTCCATGGAGGATTTTGTACAGGCCGTTGAAGTTCGTTTGCCGGGAGACGTTGAGCTGTTTGAAACAGTACGACAACCTGCTTATATCAACAATAATGTCTATTTACAAGGTGCTCAGGGATTTACTAAGGAACATTATGCGTTTAAGGATGCTGATTTCGATACGCATTTTACTGTGATTCAATCAAGGAAGACCGTTAAAGTCAGCTTGAAATTGCCAGCAACTTTCCAGACATTTCGCGGACAGGTTCAGAGTACAGCCACGCTTAGTCCAACTCGGTTATCAGAAATGAGGTTTGAAAATTCTGATGGAAGTACGTTGCGACTAGATCATGACTATTTTGGTTGGCCAAATGATGATGCTGGAGAGAATATCCCAGGACCGTTTAGTCAATTACATTCCGGGGATAATGAAATTGTTGTCTGGGAAAGCCCATTGAGGTAGTAAAAAGTAAAAATGTAAGCGAATTCAGTAGGACTAAATAAATGAAACTAAGGTGACTGAAATGAGTAAAGAAGAACAAAGAGATCCGGCTTGGATTGATTCCATTCCAGATGAGCGCCAACCGAAAGCGCCCATCAAGATTGGGATTGCAACGGGGCTAGGAGCACTCCTCTGGCTAGGACCGTACCTAGGTGTGAATGCTGTCTTACTACCGGCAAAGGTTGAACAGATCACGCCAAGTAATAAAGCTGCGGTTGTTGCCTTAATGGCTTCTGCTGCGATGATTGTTGCGACACTAGCCAATATTATTATTGGTGGCTTATCCGATCTGACTCGTTCTAAATGGGGGCGGCGGACACCATGGATTATTACCGGTTCCATTGGTGGTTGCGTCATGCTAGTTGTTTTCAACATGGTGACATCAGTGACGGGATTGGTCGTCTCGTGGTGTATTTATCAAATCTTTTTAAATGCGATTGTGGCACCGTTACTAGCGATAATTTCTGACCAGGTCGCGCCTAAGCATCGAGGAACGATTTCCTCTATCTATGCTTTTGGATATGTTATTGGTCAGTATGGTGGGCAAATTGTTGGGGCACAGTTTTTGAAGTCGATTGGAACTGGGATTATCGTCATGGGATTCTTGACACTGTTGGCGGGACCAATTGCCGCTTTGATTGTTCGAGAACCCTCTAGTCATGCAATGCCTAAGAAGAGTTTCACCTGGAATATGTTTGTACAAAACTTTATTTTTCCATTACATAATGCCAGAGACTTCTATCTCGCGCTCTTTGGGAAAATGTTTATCAATACGGCAACTTCCGCCATTATGGCTTATCAACTGTATATCTTAAGTGATTATATTCGATTGAATACAAACGGTCAGCAACGGTATGTCTCGCTGATTTCAACGTTGTTAATGATTACGGCAATTGTAATGTCGATTACAGCAGGACCGATTTCCGATAAGATCAAGAGTCGAAAGATTCCGGTGTTTACTGCGGCATTGCTGGTTGCAATCGGGGTCGCTATGCCAGCTACCTCCAGTGCACCATGGACCATGCTAGTGTATGGGGCCGTTGCTGGTCTTGGGATGGGGATTTTCTTCGCGGTTGATCAGGCTTTGAACTTGGAAGTTTTACCCAATCCAGAGAATGCAGCGAAAGACTTAGGCATTTTGAATCTAGCTAACACCGGATCACAAATTTTAGGCCCAATTGTGGCCGCTGGAATTGTTACCGCTGCTGGTGGCAGTTACTATTGGATCTTTCCAATTTGTGCAGCGCTCGCCTTAATTGGTGGTGTTATGGTTCTAATGATTAAAGGTGTTAAATAGGCAGCTTAAAAATTGAAAGGTGTGACGAAAAGTGAAAGCAACGCAGTATGAAACCACGCAACAGGAAAAATTGGTCGCAAAGCAGTTGGCAACAACGACAACCATCAACCACAACCATTTAAGTGTTGGAACGACTAAACAACAAGAAATCTGGGGGTTTGGTCAGACATTTAACGAGTTAGGAGCTGTGGCACTGCAGAATGCATCAGCTAAGACTCGTGAAGAAATTATGGATGACCTCTTTAAACCGGGTGTGGGGATGAACTACAGTATTTGCCGAATCCCAGTTGGAGCTAGTGATTACGCGATTAGTTGGTACAGTTCAGATGAAACACCGGATGATTATGATCTAGTAGATTTCTCTATCGAACGAGATAAGAAATATCTGCTTCCCTACATCAAGGCAGCACTAAAGAGAAATACAGATTTGAAGTTCTCGGCATCGCCATGGAGTCCACCAACCTGGATGAAGACTAAGCCAGTCTATAATTACGGCATCCTGAAGCATGATGCAAAGACACAACAGGCTTACGCAAATTACTTTGCAAAGTTTATCCGGGCCTATGACGCGGAGGGAGTTCACATTAGCGAACTGTATGTGCAAAATGAACCACAGCGGAATCAAAAGTTTCCTTCCTGTTACTGGACGGGAGAGGAGCTCCGTGATTTCATCAAGAACTACTTGGGACCGACCTTTGCAAAGCTGGGCTTGAAGACCGATATTTGGTTGGGAACAATTAATTCGCCATTAGAGGATACAGAAATGACTGAGGACAAGACAACAGACTATCCAGTCATTACGGAAACGGTGCTGAGCGATCCAGAAGCTTACAAGTATATCAAAGGCGTGACGTATCAGTGGGCTGGTAAGTCAGTGCTTCAGCGAACAGTCCAGTCATTCCCAGAGCTTAATTATCTGCAATCAGAAAGTGAATGTGGAAATGGGAAAAATACGTGGACGTATGCAGAATACATTTTCAATCTATACCGGCACTACTTTAACAATGGAGTCAATGGTTACTTGTATTGGAACTCTGTTCTAAATGCTGGTGGTGAGAGTAGTTGGGGTTGGCAACAAAATAGCCTAATTTCAATTGATGCGGAATCTGGCACGGTAACTTATAATCCAGAATATTATGTCATGAAGCATTACGCCCACTTTGTTAAGCCGGGGGCCCATATGTTGAATTACAAGGGTCACCTGTCGGGGGAATCAATTGCCTTTGAAAATCCAAATGGTCAGGTGGTCGTGGTCATGTCAAACAGCATGAATAATGGACGTGATATTTCGCTAGAAGTGAAGGGTGAAATCTTTACGGCAGCGATACAGGCGCATTCTTTCAATACATTTGTAATCGAATAGTGTATTAGCAAAGCGTGTCGGCAGTTGGCGGCACGTTTTTGCACTTTGGATAATAGTTAGCTTTATGGAAGAAGAAAAATTCGGTGGTTTTTTCTTCTTGTCGTTAGTTGAAGGTGACCAGAGTCGATATCTGGTCCAACACTTGCCAGCACAGCTACTATTGTTGATTTCGCCGTATGAACGGTCATTAAACGTTTTCTTCCTGGATTAACTTGCCGATGACGGGCGTATAATGGACCCAACAATGAAGGAGGGTCGATGCTGATGCGCGTCAATGTCTTACAACACACGCCCGACGAAGGTCCCGGCGCGATTCGGGATTGGGTGCATGCCAAGCACCACACTATGTTTGTTTACCATCCTGCTCAGTTTGGAAAGTTACCCACTGCGGCCGAAACGGATCTCTTGGTCATCTTAGGGGGGCCAATCAGTCCTAATGATGACCGCCCATGGATTGTTGCGGAACGCAAGTTGATTCAGCAACTATTGGCCACGCATACCCCAATTTTCGGGGCGTGTTTCGGGGCGCAACAGGTAGCCAAACAGCTGGGCGTTGCGGTGCGCAAGGCACCTGCCAAGGAAGTCGGTTGGGCCCCTGTCAGTCGGCAGAGCGATGTGATTCCGGGGTTACCAGACCAACTGGACGTCTTACACTGGCACGAGGACATGTTTGAGATACCGATCGGTGCGCAATTGCTATTTTCCAACGCACATGTTCGCAATCAGGGTTACTTGTATAACGGCAACGTCTTAGGTCTTCAGTTTCACTTGGAACCGCTGAGCGACAACGTCCGCGAAATGGTCGTGAATGACGGTGATTACATTGCGGGGTCTGTCCTGGGTCAAACTGCAGCGGAGATTCTTGCTAAGCCAGTGGCAACGGCCAATCAGCTGGCACTTTATCAACTATTGAATTTTATAACTGCCGACTGAGCGGGGGACACTAGGCGGTTAGTCAACGAGGATTAACGTAAGAAGAGAGATTGTGCTGGATTTTGGCATAATCTCTTTTTTGTGGTTAAGCACAACCAACGGTGTCCCCGTCTTTAAATTTGAACGGCATAATTAGGGGCGCTAAGACTAGTCAGATGTAGTCACTACAGACAGGCATGCTGGTCATAATCGGGCTTAAGTCTGGCGCTAACTGGACATCACTAAGCAGTTTTTAGGATTAATGGTTCAAGCAGCATACCATTATGGTATAATCATTTGCGAGGTTAAATGGGTGGCCGCTGACGGGGAAATTCAGCGGCCCCGTTACTTCAGAGGAGGAGTTTTTAATGATGAGAAACAGACGCTTTTTGGTGGTGGCAAGCTTGGGACTAGCATTGCTGGGTGGGGTGGCCGCAACGACCACCACGGCGAGTGCTAAGCAACATGAAAAGCCAACTTTTGTGATGATTACCAGTCAGACCAATTCGACCACGTCACGGGGGACCCAACAGTTAGTGACCAACCAGGCGGTTAAGGCCTTCGTGATGACTGACGCGAATACGCAGAGTGCTACAACGGTCATCGTCCCTAAGAACACGGCGCTGACCATCGTCCAGAAGCAGGCGACTGGCGATGTCGTCAAGGTGGCCGGGAGTGATCAACAGTTGTTCGTCAATATCCCAGCACAGGTCACCTACAGCAATCGGGCCATCAAGCTGACTCAGGCTGATTATCAACGGTTAGTGAAACAGTCCAAGGCGTGGGCTGGCAAATTAAGCGCCAAGCAGGTTAAGGTCGTCGGCGATTATACCGGTGACGCGTATGAACAGATGAACGCCGCCCTGCGGAATCCGGCGAAGCAAGCTAGCAAGAAGACACAACGGCGGGTTCAGTCTTTACAGACCAGTTTGAAGACCTTCAAGCTGACGAAGCCGCTGACCGTGTATCGTGGAACCTCGAAGTTGGGCTTGAAACTGTCCGTGGGTAAGCAGGCCGTCAAACCAGGTGTCGTCTATCAGGATGCCGCGTTTTCTTCAACGAGTTTGAACACAACGATTGCCAAGAGATTTGCAAGTAAGGTCATTTTAAAGATCAATTTACCAGTTGGCTATCATGGCGCCTACATTGATCCACTCTCCGTAAACAAAGGAGAGAAGGAATACCTATTGAATCCCGGTGCCAAATTAGTGGTGACCAAAATTCAGACGGTTAAGTCGCATACGACAGAACATCTCTATGTGAAGACCAAGAAACACGCAACAACCCATACGGAACATGCCAACTACACGTATCAATTAGTGACCTTAAATTTAATGCAGTAAGCAAAGCAGGACGTTCTGACACCAGCAATGGTGCTGATAGAACGTCCTTTTTTATGTGTGTGGACACTCACTTTTTTTGCGAAAGACGCTTGCATTCTAAAAGAAAGGTGCTATATTGTAATTGGTAAGTGAGTAATCACTCTGCCTATAAAAGTAATTGAGCACTCACTTAAAATGTGACGAGTAAGGGGGGAACTTACCATGCGAATGATTAGTTATCGGACCTTTCAAGACGATGTCGTCACCAGCCGTCATCAGGATTATCGGTTACCACCGGAGTTTGATTGGCAAGCTCCCGGGAAGCGTTGGCAGCGGCAACTCGTTCGGCTACTGGCAAAGGTCACCAGCATCGTTTACTGCCACTGGACCGTGACCTTTAAGAATGCTTGGCGATTGAAGATAGCCGGCCAACGAGGCTACGTGTTGTATGGGAACCATACACAGCCAACCGGTGATGTACTGATGCCGTACTATTTGGGTGACCGGCAACGGTTCAATGTCTTGGCGAGTCCCGCCAATCTGGGAATCCCCATACTGGGGTCGGTGATCTGCCTTGGCGGTGCGCTCCCAACGCCGCAGGGGCTGCAACAGATGCGGACATTCAACGCGATCGTGACTGACAAATTGCGCGCGGGAGAATGGGTGGTCATTTACCCGGAAGAGCACGTTTGGCCATACTACACCGGAATTCGGCCGTTCAATCTGAGTGCCTTTCATTTTCCGGTTGCGGCTCAGGTGCCGGCCTACTGTTTGACGGTGACCTATCACAAACGGTGGTGGCGTCGACGGCCAAAGCGCGTGGCGTACGTCGATGGTCCATTTGAACCAGACCGAAACTTGTCACCCAAGCAACAGCAGCATCAACTGGCCGATCAGATTCAAACGTGCATGACGAAGCGCGCGGCTAGCAGTAACGCGATTTACATTGATTACGAGGAGGGATAAGCGGTGAATGTTCTTTATTGTGGGGATGCGGCGATGAAACGGGGTCTGTTGATTTCAATCCTGTCGCTGATGAAGCAGGTCAAGGCCCCCTTGAAGATTTATATTCTGACGGCTCGGATGGAAAATGCGTCACAGCAATATCTACCATTAAGTCAGTCGACGGCGCAGCGACTTAACGGCCTCGTTCAGACCGCTAATCCTGAGAATCAGGTGACCCTGATCGACATCACAGACTTAGTTGATGCAACGCCGCCAACGGCCAATCTGAATACTATCTTCACACCGTGTTGTCTGTTGCGGCTGTATGCCGACCAGGTTTCCGAGTTGCCCGCCAGACTTTTATATTTAGATACCGACGTTATTTGCCGATTAGATTGTCAGTCATTTTATCAGCAAGACCTGACGGGGCTCGAATTGGCGGGCGTGTTGGACCACTATGGTCGTTGGTTTTTTCACCAGCACTGGCAACACTTCGACTACTTGAATTCCGGAATCTTACTCCTCAATTTAGCCGAAATCAGGCGAACCGGCCTGTTTGCTCGTTGCCGCCAGATGTGCCAAACGCAACAGTTGTTCATGCCCGATCAATCGGCACTCAACAAGCTCGTTGCCCACAAACGGGTGTTGCCACGGCGGTACAACGAACAACGGCGATTACACCGCAACACGGTCTTTCAACATTTTACGACCAGCTTTCGCTTTTTCCCTTGGCTACACGTCTTAACGGTCAAACCGTGGCAGGTCGATGCGATGCACAGTAAATTAAAATTGCACGAATACGATGACATTTTAGCCGACTATCAAAAATTAATTGTGACCCTGTAAGGAGGAACTTATCATGACCAAAACAATCCCATTTTTCTTCTCTATCAATGATGCCTACGCCCCGTTTTTATCTGTTGCAATCACGGCAATCACGACTCACGCAACGCCAACTCAGCACTACACCTTAACGATTCTGTACGATGACTTGAGTCGGGAAAATCAAATGCGCCTAGCAAGCCTAGCCACGACCAATGTGGCGATTCATTTTGTCCCGATGAGTGATCGGTTGAGTGCCTTACAGGGGGAACACATGAAGCTCCGTGGCGATACCTTTACGCTCACCATTTATTTCCGACTGTTCATTGCCGCGATGTTTCCGCAATACGATCAGGCCATCTATTTGGACGCGGATGTGGTGCCCACAACGGACATTGCGGAGTTGTTCGATTATGACTTGGGGACGAATTTAGTCGGTGCCGTCGCTGATACCTTTGCGGCGGACAATCCCCAGAGTATTCAGTACGTTGAGCACCACTTACAATTGCCGATCGACGATTACTTTAATTCGGGTGTGATGGTGATGAACCTGAAGCAGATGCGTGCAGAGCGATTCAATGAGACCTTTAGCCATCTGTTGACCAGTTACCACGCCGAGTTTATTGCTCCGGATCAAGATTACCTGAACCTGTTGTGCCGGAACCGCGTTTTGAAGTTGGACCGGGCCTGGAACGTGATGCCAACGACCCAGGCGCGGGTGGCCGACCCTAAGCTCCTGCACTACAGCTTGTTTGGGAAGCCGTGGCACTATAGCGATGCCCAGAACGGTGAATACTTCTGGGAGCTGGCACCGAAATCGCCATACTACGCTGAAATCAAAGCCATTCAGCAGGGCTATACGGATGACCAACGGAAGCAGGATCGTACAACGGAGCAGGGCCTCTTGGGGCAACTCGACAAGTTTTCAAAATTGACAAACAATGACGTTCAACGGATGCGAACAGAATTGGAGTGAGCGATATGATTATTGGTGGGATGAAGGAAAAAGTTGTGGCCAACATTGAACAGGATGTCTTGGCTGGTAATCTCAATGCAAAAGTCGAAGTGAGCGATCCCGTCTTTACGAAGGCCGAACAAAAAACGGTTATCCGGCAGTACCTCCAGCAGGACGGCACGTGGCGTTACCGCTTGAACAACCACGTCTCGCGGCAGGTGGCCAGCTTGGCGACTCGATACTTTAATCGGCGGACATCATTTGAAGGGGTCGCGAATCTCAGGGGCATTACCGGTGGCGCCATCATTACCAGCAATCACTTTAACCCCCTGGACAATACGGTCGTTCGGCGGCTAGTCCAGCGCACTAGTAAAAAGCGGCTGTACATTGTCAGTCGCGATACTAATTTGGAAATGGGCGGGGTCATCGGCTACCTCATGCGTTACTACGATACGATCCCAATTAGTGATGATAAGGAATATGCAGGACGAATTTTCCCACAGTTGGTCGAAAAAGTCCTGACCGCCAAGCAATATCTCTTAATTTACCCGGAACAGGAGATGTGGTTCAATTACCGCAAGCCACGACCGGTTAAGCGGGGCGCCTACTATTATGCCGCTAAGTTCGGGGTGCCCATCATCTCGTGTTTTGTAGAAATTGTGGATTTACCACGCGTGGACAATGCCGAGTTTGACCAGACGCGCTACGTGATGCACGTGCTCAAGCCAATCTATCCGGACCCCAACCAGTCGGTGCGGGAGAATAGCCGAGCCATGATGGCGATTGACTATCAGCAGAAGAAGGCGGCTTATGAGCAGGCTTATGGAAAGCCGCTCACGTATCGGTTCGAACCCGATGATGTTGCTGGCTGGCGCGGCGAACGGCTGCCAGTTCATCCTGACGAGTAAGATTGACAGTTTCCAAGGATGGCCCATGCCTGTTCTAGCAATAATAGTGGGGTAAAACTGAGTAACTTGGTGGCTCGGTCGCCTTACCGGTCGGCAGATAGGGGCTGTTCTAGCCGATATCTGGCAGTATAATTAAGCTAGTCAGCTATTGTGGTAGTGACGAGTTAGACTAGAAGAAATGAGTGGAGCGACGACTGATGAAAAAGAGTGACCAGCAACGGCAGAACATTATCGATGTGGGACGCGCGCTGTTTGCGAAGAATGGCTATGCGGGGACCTCGACTCGCATGATCAATGAGCAGGCAGGTATCGCAGAAGGCCTGCTATACTACTATTTTCCGCAGGGTAAACGGCAGTTGCTAGATACCATCGTGCATGACGGCATCGTCGCGCGAAGAAATACTGCGGCAATTCAACTGCAGGATTGGCACGCCGATAACTTGGCAGACCAAGTGATGACCCTCTTTCACACATTTTGGCAATCCTTCGACAATGATGCTGGCTATCAATCGTTTCTGATTACGATTCGGGAACGCCCCCTGCTATCTGCCGAACAGTCGCAATGGCTGATCAGCACGATCGAAGGCGTTCAGGAGCAGATTACGACGGCCCTCCGCGGTGTTGATCCGCGGCCCGAACAGCGGGAGCGCTTAGCCACCATTGCCCAACTGATCATGTCTATTTTTCAACGCACGGTCTATGACGAACTGTTGATTCGAGATAGCCGTAACCCGGCGGCAATGGATCGGGCGGATGTCCGTCGTGAGATTTGCTTGGTCTTGGAATTGATGAAAAAATGATATAACTTAGAATCGACTTTTTAGACACTCAGTTCTGAAAAAGTCGATTTTGTTTTGCTATTAGGGAGCCAAAACGTGGGACGCCAGGCAGTTGGCGGTAACGTAGTGTCTGGCGGAGAACGCCCCGATGACAGCTGCGATGACGAGTTATAGTCGGGGTTCGCCCTGACAGTCACTGGTTAGCGTACGCTACGGTTATGAAAAGGATGTGTGAAAAAGGTTACAAAAATCTTTGGTTGCGAACTGTGTCTGAAAGCGCTATCATTCAAATAGACATGACCCGTGATTACTGAGTCGGTGGACTGTTTGAAAGTACGCGATCGGTTGCGAATCGGTCCGGAGTTGAGGAGGAGCAAGATGACGCAGATTAAGATATACGAAGGCACATCTGGCTGTGCAACAGGTCAAACTGAAAGTAGGTTGGTGGCCAATCTGGCCCGTATTTCCATGGCAACGCGGACACTGAATCAACGAGACGATGTTCAGCTGATACGTTACGATTTAACGCAGGATAGCAATCAATTTATTTGTGATCAACGTGTAGCGGATTTGATTGCGGCCAAGGGTGGCGCGGCCCTGCCCATTACGATGGTCGACAATGAAATCGTCAAGCAGGGGCAATATCCGACGACGCCAGAGTTAGCCCGTTATTGTGACGGAGCTTCAGTGTCGTTGTGAATGTAAAGAAATCGGGGCGATGACAATGGTCATGGCCCTTTTGATTGGTTTAAATCACACTACGGACTAATAGTGCGCGGCATGTGCTATAAAATTAGTAATAGGAAATAGTAATTAATAGGTTGTGCCATTTGACATGTACTCCTATACTTAAGCTATCATGAGGAGGTAAACAACTAATGAAATTATCACGGCAACTGAAAGGACTATTGGTCCTGGTTCTGGCAATCGGGGGCATTGCGAGTGTGACCCCAGCAGCGGCAAAACAGTCATCCAAGGGAATCGTGCTTAAGATGACCAAAGTGACCACCAAGCCGTATCATGCGACTAAGGGGAAGATTTATCGCAACACGAGCCTGACCAAGGTGGCGCATAACGCCAAGAACTATCCGCGGACAACGCTGTACGTTACCAAACACGCGACGATTCGTAAGGCAAACCACCAGCGGGCCGTTTATTACTACATAGGTAAAGGAAAAGCGAAGGGTTGGATCTGGCACGGTTATTTAAAGGCGGGAAAGGTAGCTAAAAAATCAACCACAAAGTCAACCCAAAAGTCGGTTCAAGCAGTAGCAACAACTACTACTGCTACTACTACTACGCAACCCACAACCAAGACCGCCTTTGATGCAGCTAAGATGTCCCAAAACTTCCTAGCAATCGTCAATCAGGAACGGGCAAAGGTTGGGGTAGCTCCATTGACGTTGAATAGCAAGCTGACCAATCTTGCCAATCAGCGGGCAAAGGACAATGCGGATATCAATACGCTCTCTCACACGGATGCGCAAGGCAATGCCATGTTTGAAAAGGAAGCAGATCAGTTTGGTGTCGGCAATTGGTTAACCTGGTCGGAATGTCTCTACATGTCCGGTTATGATTCCTTAAGCTTTAACTTTGGGAAGGATGCCGCCGATGGCTACTTGTACGATGATGCGGATTCCAATTGGGGTCACCGGTTGAACTTGATTAGTTCAGAGACGACCCAGATTGGAATTGGGTGGTACGTGAAGTCAGGGACGCACACGGTTTATAACGCGATTGATCAGACAAACTAAATCATTACCAAAAAAGCAGGTGCCGTCGATTGTGGACGTCACCTGCTTTATTAGTAATTGAACTAAACGTTGAAAGTTCCAAATCATGGCTCATGCCTATTCTAACAACAGTGGCCTTAAAAGTAGGCAACTTGGTGGTCTGGTCGCCTTACCGGCCGGCAGATATGAGCTGGAACGGTGCGAACGCAACTTGAAGCCTCGAAGGTCACGAGTCTACAAGCTTGGTTTTCTACTAAGTCAGTAAGAAAAGCACTTACTGACTTAGTAGAACGACGCGCCTGAGCTCATATCTGCCGACCTCTCGGCTTACATTGTGCGCTCAGACGACTTTGAGAATAACCGTAAGGGTCGTTATCAATTGAATCCCAAAAATGCCAAGTAGCTATGGTCTACAATCGTATCTTGATAAAACACTGTCAGCGCCGGAGGAGGCCAGGGATGGAGCCAGCCGTGAAAGTGGTGTTAGCTGGCGATTTTTTTCAGCCAGCTTACACCACGGGCGACTTTGGAGACACGTGGTCTTCGTGGCTTCAAATCGAGCGAGAAGACTGGTGTTCTGCCAGTCTGAAGCGTCCCCACAGCAGGTGGAATCTCTGGCAGCCGGAGTGCGCCCAATTTAGCCTAATTTAACGGCGCGACTGCTTAACCATACTGAGATGAGGCCTGAATTTTATCTTTCAATCTTTAGTAATTGAACTAAACGTTAAAATACTGAATGATCAGTTGCGCGATGGTCCTAGCGTGAGTTTCCAACGCAAAATGACCAGCATCGAGCAGGTCGACCTCAGTATTGGGATCGTCTCGTTTGAAGGCTTCGGCACCGGGGTAAATGAATGAGGGATCATTTTTCCCCCAAACGGCCAGGAGCTGAGGTTGGTGTGCACGTAGGTAGGCTTGAAACTTTGGATAAAGCTTGATGTTGTTCTGATAGTCAAAGATCAGATCTAGCTGTCTCTCAGCGTAACCTGGCGTCTGCGTGTAGGCAATGTCCAGCGTGTAGCCGTCAGGGCTGACCGTATCAGGTCGTGTCCCCGTTAGATACTGACCCTTGATAGTTGCTGGTGCAAAGGCAGTTCGGTAGCTGGCTCGTTTTTCAGCTGTTGGCTGTGTCCAGAAGTCTTGACGGTCAGCCCATTTAGGTCCCAATCCTTCTTGGTAGACGTTCCCATTTTGGCTTATAATTCCCTGAATCCAGTCTGGATGCTGAGTGGCGATCCGAAAGCCAATTGGTGCCCCGTAGTCGAATACGTAGAGGTAAGCGGGAGTTAAGTCCAATTTTTCCATGAAGGCCGTCATGATTTCCGCAAGGTGGTCAAAGGTATAGGCAAATTGACTGCGATCCGGTGAGGCAGATTGGCCGAAACCGGGGTAGTCTGGTGCAATCAGATGGAAATGGTCTTCCAATTGGGGCATGAGGTCCCGGAACATGTGGCTAGCCGAAGGAAAGCCGTGAAATAAGAGTAGCGTCGGTCGATCAGGCTGGCCGGCCTCGCGATAGAAAATTGATAAACCTTGAATTTGTGTGGTGTGATAACTAATCATAGCAAGTCCTCCCGAATTTTTTGATTGTTATTGGTTAAGAGCTGCGTCATTGGGGCCTTTTGGTCGCCTAATAAGTTGTCGGTCGTCTGACTAAAGGTGGCCAGGCAGGCATTGGCGATTTGAAGAAAGCCAACGCTCGCAGGAGCAAGCGCAATCTGAGTCGCACGTCCTTGGGCGGTCAAGGTGACCAGTTGTTTGTTGGCTAAAGTCTTGACCATTCGCGAAATACTGGAGCGCTCATAACCGAGACGGTGACTGAGTTGCTGAATCGTCAGGGGATGGGTATCCTCGAGGGTCATCATAATGTAGGCGTAGGCGGGTTTCATCCCGGTGGGGGCGTAGATTTTATCGGCGAGTTGCTCTATAGATCGCATGTAGCGGGCTGCCGTGAAGTAAGCGCAGGTGGTTGTAAAATGATGGGGCATCTGAACACGTCCTTTTTGTATCGTGTACATACATGATAGGCTTTTTTTGAAAAAATAGCCAGCTTTTATTGACAAAAAAGTCAGGTGAGCTTATACTCACTTTATCAGGTAAGTAATTACTCACTCACTAAAATTGTTTTGGGAGGTAGTCTAATGACAAATGCAATTATTGAACTCGATCATCTTGCGAAAAAGTTTGGCAACGAGACCGTCTTAAAAGATATCAACATGACCCTGAAAAAGGGTGAAATCATTGGCTTAATTGGACCATCGGGGGCTGGTAAGTCGACCGTCATCAAGGTGACACTGGGCATGGAAGTTGCGAGCGGTGGTTCCGCTAAAGTTTTCGATACCGTCATGCCCAACCGTGAGCTGTTAGGGCGGATTGGGTATATGGCACAGACCGATGCCTTGTATGATGCTTTGACTGGTCGCGAAAACCTAAAGTTTTACGGCCAGATGAAAGGAATTTCCAAGCAAGCGATGACAGAGGAAGTTGATCACGCCGCTAAAGTGGTGGATTTAACGGATGATTTAGACAAACGGGTCTCGGGTTATTCTGGGGGAATGATGCGGCGGTTGTCATTAGCCATCGCCTTACTGGGAAGCCCAGAACTGCTGATTTTGGATGAACCGACCGTGGGAATCGATCCCGCATTGCGGCGGCAGATCTGGAAAGAACTGGGAAGTATCCGCGACGAAGGCCGGAGTATTTTAATCACGACCCACGTGATGGATGAAGCCGAGCTGTGTGACCGGGTGGCATTGCTGCTGGGTGGCAAGGTCATGGCGTTCGACAAGCCGGCCTCCCTAGAAGCCCAGTACCAGGTTGCAACGATCGAAGACGTATTCTTAAAGGCGGAGGGTGTTGAACAATGAGAACGATTGCGATTATGAATCGGGTTCTAAAGGAACTCTTCAGGGATAAGCGGACATTGGCACTGATGTTTTTGGCGCCAATTCTAGTCATGTTATTGATGAGTGTGATCTTTAACACCAACTCCACGACCGATGTAAACGTGGGGACGGTTGCAGTTACTCAGAAACTAAATCAAGAGATGGGGAGCATTAAGCACGTTAATGTGAAGACTTACGCCACGAAGCGTGCTGCGAAGAAGGCGTTGGCTAATGAAAAGATCGATGCCATCATTAAGAAAAATGGCAATAACTACAGCTTGACTTACGCCAACACTGACTCTACCAAGACGGCCGCTGTGAAATTAGCCTTCAAAAATGGCTTGACCGCGACGAGTATCAGTCAATTGAAGTCGGCATTGAAGAAGAGCACGACCGGAATGGTCAAGTTACAGGCGCAATTACAAGCCATGCAGAAGCAGCAAGTTGCCGCAAAGGCACCGACTAACGCGACGGCCGCTGCGGTGGCTGCCAAACAGGCAACTGCCACCAAGGCGACGGCAACGAACAACAGTACCAAGAGTACCAGCCAGACCACGCCGAAAATCACCAACCATTACGTTTATGGTGATAAGGATACCGGCTACTTTGCAAAGATGTTGCCAATTCTGATGGGCTTCTTCGTTTTCTTCTTCGTCTTCCTGATTTCTGGAATGGCGCTGTTGAAGGAACGGACAACGGGAACTTTGGATCGCTTATTGGCAACGCCAGTGAAACGGTCTGCCATCGTCTTTGGGTACATGTTGAGTTACGGCATTCTTGCCGTGGTTCAAACGATTGTCATTGTCCTGGTCACCGTTTGGTTGTTAGGTATGGAAGTTGTTGGCAACATGGTGAGTGTCGTGGTCGTTAACCTACTGTTGGCCTTAGTAGCCCTGGCCTTCGGAATTTTGCTCTCAACTTTTGCCAACTCTGAATTCCAAATGATGCAGTTCATTCCACTGGTTGTGATTCCGCAAGTCTTCTTCTCCGGCATTATTCCGTTGGATTCGATGGCTGATTGGGTCAAAGACATTTCCTACATCATTCCACTGAAATACTCTGGGGATGCCGTCAGTGATATCATCATGCGCGGGACATCGATCTTTAACGAAGGCGGTAACCTGCTGGTACTCCTAGCATTCCTGGTGGTTTTGACGGTCCTCAACGTCGTGGGATTGAAACGTTACCGAAAAGTTTAGGCTAGCGTTCAACGAACCAGCTTACGTACGCGACCGTGTATAATGGGAATACGGCTGTAGAAACTAACAGAAAGGGTGAATGATGTGGAGCCAAATATTTTCAGCAGTTATCGCGAGTGGCTAGAGCATGAAAAGATGCCAAAGGGGAAAAAGGCGGCGTTGGTGGCCGCCATGGAACTTTTTTCCGAAACGGGGTTTGATGGGACCTCGACCGTCCAGGTGGCGGAGCGAGCCGGAATTAGTCAGGCTACGATTTTTAAGTATTTTCACACGAAGCAAGACCTGATGTTGGCGATTGTGAAGCCGGTCATGGAACACCTTTTTCCAGCTTACCGGGATGAATTCTTCCACGGTATCAGTGAACGCAAGACGTTACCGGAAATGGTGGCATTTATCGTGACCGATCGCTATCAATTTATCAAGAATAACGAGCAAGCCGTTAAGATCCTGGCCATGGAGATGATGACCAATGAAGAGATGCGGCAACTGTTTGGCAAATTAGCGATAACCAATAACTTTAACTTCCCTGGTGAACTTTTAAATGATTTTCGCCGGACGGGACAATTGCGAGATGACATTGACGTTGCTGGCCTGATGCGTATTTTAGCGGGGCAGCTGGTCATGTACGTGATTCAATCGACCTTTGTCCCCGACCTCGTTCAGGGTGAGCAGGCAGATTTAAAACTGATTACAGCCCAAATCGTACGGACAATCAGTAAGTAAAATCGGATTAAAAATAGTCATGCTAGGAAAGATCAGAAGTCGTGTAGACTGGTCTGCTGGGCATGACTATTTTTGTAGGTTTAGAAGTGAACGGTTGCAGGGTTAAATCGGTGTCGTCAAGGGGGGCACTGGAGCTAGTTAGTTTGGGCTAAGATCCTAAAAACTACGATTTTGAACTGTATTTCGGGAAAAGTAAGGGATGTCGGGAAATTTTAAACAGTTGTCACCCAATGGTTGACGTTAATTTACTGGAATAAATTTACTGATTAGTAAGTTATGCGGATGACTTTTCTGATTTACCTTTGCCACGGTCAACTGGGATGCGGTACACTGTTAATTAGAATCTTAAAACCGCTTTCAAGGAGGTCATCGGTCGTGAAAAAATATCGCTGGCAAGCCATCGCACTGGTACTTGTCGCTTTTATGTTGGGGTGTAATGAATTTATGGTGGTCGGGGTGATTTCAGATATCGCCCACTCGCTGAACGTCACGGTCGCTGCGGCCGGTTATTTAGTGACGATGTTTGCCATTGTTTATGCAATCAGTACGCCAGTGATTACGGTGCTGACGAACCGCTTTGGCCGCTACCCGCTATTGATGACGCTGATGGTGATCTTTCTGATTGGAAATACGTGGAGTGGGTTTGCCGGCACTTACTGGACATTTTTAGGATCACGGTTGATTACGGCGGCCGTGGCGGGATCGATTGAAGCCATGATCATTGTTTTTGCTAATGACATTGCCCCACGCAATAAGCGCGCAATGCTGATTTCGTGGATTGCGGCGGGCTTCAGTGTGGCCTCCGTGGTTGGGGTCCCTGTGGGCGCTGCCATCAGTGCCGCCAGCAGTTGGCACGTGACCTTCCATTTGATTTCCGGACTGAGCTTGATCACGTGCTTGATTTTAGGGTGGCTGCTGCCGAAAAAGGGGACTCACGTTTCTGGGGGCATTAAGGATCAACTCGTCTTACTGACGGATCGTCGCATTTATTTAGGGGCAGTATTGGTTCTCTTCTCAGCAGCAACGTTATACGCTTATTACACGTACATTCGGCCGCTACTGACCACACAACTGGGCTTTGATTTAAAGACGATGACCCTGATGCTGTCCTTACTAGGGGTCATGGACATTATCGGCAACCGCCTATCCGGAACGATTGCGGGGAGAAGTGGCGTCCGCACGCTTCCCTGGTTCTACTTGGCACAGATTGGGTTGTTCTTACTGATGCCGGTCGCGCTATCGGCAACGTGGCCCGGGTACACGGTCTTACTGATTTTGATGTTACTGATCCCGATTATCAACTCACCCATTCAGGTTCACTTCCTGGATGTTGCCGAGGCGGATTATCCGCAGGCAACGGCCTTTGCATCCTCGCTCAATGCTATCTTCTATAATGTTGGAATTTCATTGGGGTCGGCAACGGCGGCGGGGTCGTTGACTCATTTTGGCCTCAAACATCTCAGCTGGGGGAGTCTCGTATTTGCCGTGATCGCCCTGATCCTGACGATTTTATTGAACCGGGCGATTGCTGAACGAAGACAGACACCGGGGCTTGAACACGAATAAAGGGGGGGCGATGACGATGACAAAATATCGGTGGCAGGCCAGTGCCTTAGTGCTGGTGGCGTTTATGCTGGGGTGCAATGAGTTCATGGTGGTCGGGGTGATTTCAGACATTGCCAGTTCACTGCACGTAACGGTTGCAACGGCGGGCTATTTGGTAACGTTATATGCCATTGCCTACGCGGCGGGGACGCCCGTGGTCACTATTTTGACCAACCGGTTTGGCCGCTATCCGCTGTTGATGGTGTTGATGATTATTTTTCTGGTTGGGAACACGTGGAGTGGCTTTGCCAGCAGCTATGGGGCCTTTGTCGTTTCACGACTATTATCGGCCTCGGTAGCTGGTTCGATTGAGGCGATGATCATTGTCTTTGCCAATACAATTGCGCCGCGTAAGAAGCGGGCAATGCTGATTTCGTGGCTGGCAGCCGGCTTTAGCATTGCGGCGGTCGTGGGTGTGCCCGTGGGAACGGCCATCAGCACGGCTTACAGTTGGCACGCGGCCTTTCATATGATTTCTATCCTGAGCCTCCTGACTTGCATCGTGCTGGCAATTAGTTTGCCGCGTGGTGTGGCCCATGTTTCCGGAGGGATTAAGGATCAATTGGTCTTGTTGACGGACCGCCGCGTCTATCTGGGGGCTGTTCTGGTGCTGTTCTCGGCTGCGGCCATGTACGCTTTTTACACCTATATTCGGCCACTCCTGACGACTGGACTGGGTTTTAGCCTACAGGCCTTGAATTGGCTGCTCGTGGTCATCGGAATCATGAGCATTCTGGGAAATCGGTTGTCGGGGACGGTTGCCGAAAAGCATGGGCTAAAGACGATGCCGCGATTTTACGTTGCGGACATGGTTTTATTTTTGCTGATGCCCCTCGCGTTGACTAACGCCTGGACGGGCTATGCGTTACTTCTGGTACTCATGCTGATTATTTCGGTAGTTAATTCGCCGATTCAGGTGCACTTCTTGGACGTAGCGGAGGAAGATTATCCCAAGGCGACAGCGTTTGCATCGTCATTAAATGCGATCTTCTTTAATATTGGTATTTCGTTAGGATCCGCCACAGCTGCCGTGAGTTTAAAACGGTTAGGCTTACAGCAGTTGGGGTGGGGCGGCCTATTATTTGCTGGTCTTTCGCTGATCACGGCCATCATTTTAAATCGAGCGATTGCTGCTCAGCGGGAAGAAAACGCTCCCGAAAATTAATTTCAATTTGGAGACGATTACATGAGTCTTCCCCCTGATAATTTCGGCTGAGATAGTGTACTCTGATAGGTAGAAGACTAAAGGAAAATCGGAGGAACAGAAACTGTGAACAAGTATCGTTGGCAAGCCATTGTGTTTGTATTAGTGGCCTTTATGTTGGGCTGCAATGAATTTATTGTCGTTGGGGTCCTCTCTGACATTGCAAAGGAATATCAAATTGCCCAGGCAACCGTTGGCTATTTAGTCACGATATTTGCCACGGTGTATGCGGTCAGCACGCCGTTTATCACCATTTTAACGAACCGTTTTAGTCGTTACAAAACGTTGATGACGTTGATGGTGGTTTTCCTGATTGGGAATACGTTGAGTGGCTTTGCCATGAACTATGGCGTGCTGCTCTTATCGCGGATCATCACGGCGGTCGTTGCCGGTGCGATTATCTCATTGATCATGACGTTTGCCAGCACCATTGCGCCACGGGAAAAGCGAGCAGGATTGGTCTCGTGGATCTTCGCTGGATTCAGTATTGCATCGGTCTTCGGGGTGCCCATTGGGACGGCGATCAGTACCGCCTACAGTTGGCACGATGCATTCTTCCTGATTTCAGGCGTCAGTGCGGTTACCTGTGTGTTGCTGGGCTGGTTGCTGCCCCGTCACGTGGAACAAGTTCAGGGGAGCATTAAGAATCAGTTGGTTCTGCTGAAGGACCGGCGCGTCTACGTGGGCATCGTCTTGGTCCTATTCACGGCGGCCACGATGTACGCGTACTACACCTACATTCGGCCACTGCTGACAACCGCATTAGGGTTCAGCACGACTAGTTTAAATTGGTTGTTGTTTGTCATCGGGATTATGAGTATCATCAGTAATCGGTTATCTGGGATGCTGGCGGAACGCGACGGATTGCGAATCATGCCACGCTTCTATCTGGCTGACGTGATTTTGTTAGCCTTAATGCCATTGGCGTTGGGCAGTAAAATTAGTGGCTTAGCCGTTATTTTGATTCTGACGTTAATCGTAACGATTTTAAACTCGCCCATTCAAATTCACTTCTTAAATATCGCCGAAGAAGATTACCCGCAATCGGCTGTATTAGCTTCATCGCTAAATTCAATCTTCTTTAACTTTGGCATCTCGTTGGGGTCGGCAACGGCTTCCGGGATGTTGGGCACGGTTGGTTTGAATCACATCAGCTGGGGAGCCGCGGTCTATGCCGCGATTTCACTGGTGCTGGCCGTGATCTTAAATCGTGTCATTAAAAATCACAAAGCTAAGCAATTAGCGACGGATTAATTCACAATGAAAACCTCCTGCGTTAAGCTGAAACTAGCAAAACGCAGGAGGTTTTTCGATGATTCCAGAAATAACGTTGAACGATGGGTTTCAGATGCCAGCGCTAGGTCTTGGGACGTTTCAAGTCCGTGGGGGCCAAGGTGTCAATCAGATTTTAGCCGCAATCAAGGACGGCTATCGTAGCTTAGATACAGCGACCAACTATGATAACGAGGGGGCCGTGGGTGAAGCGATTCGCCGTTCGGGTATTCCGCGTGCAGAGTTCTTTGTGACGTCGAAGCTTCCCGGTAAATATCATCGGTATGCAGATGCCACCATGGCGATTCAAGAATCCCTGTACCGCATGGGACTGGATTACTTTGATCTGTTCTTGATCCATTGGCCATTACCCAAACGTGACCTGTACGTACAGGCTTGGCAGGCGATGGTCGATGCCAGACAACGTGGCTTGATTCGGTCAATTGGGGTCTCCAATTTTGAACCGGAACATCTTGATCGGTTATTCAAAGAGACTGGTGTGATGCCGGCAGTCAACCAACTTGAAGTCCATCCGTATTGGATTCAAGCGCGGATGCTTCAGGAAGACACCAAGCGTGGTATCGTTACGGAGGCCTGGAGCCCACTAGGTCGTGGAAGTGCGGCATTGAAGGAACCAGTGATCGTTGATTTGGCGAAGAAATATGGGAAGAACGTCGGTCAAATTATTCTGCGCTGGCACGGACAACGCAACGTTGTGCCAATTCCTAAGGCCAGCAATCTGGTCCATCAACGAACGAACTTAGACCTCTTTGACTTTGAACTGACGCCGGCCGAAATTCAAGCCATCAATGCATTAGACAAACCGGATGGCCGCATCGAAGGCCAGGATCCAAATGAATATGAGGAGTTTGATTGAGCTAGTCAGTAAAAGAATGAATATGGGAAAAGTTTTTGGTCGCAGATGATAGCCGCCATTAGCGAGGTGGATCACCTGCACAGTCAGTTAAAGACGATCACCTTTTTTCAATGAACAGGTTGTGCTTTAGCCTGGGTGATCAGTTGGTTCAGAATAGGTGCAGCTTGTTGCTGTGCCTTTTTTTGCACGGTCGTTACGGCTCGTTGTTTGACCTGAGCCAATTCCTTAGCTGTTAAGTTGGGATTAGCGTCGACCGCTTTCTTAACGGAGGCCGTTACGGCGTGAGTCATGGCAATCTTTGCCGCCGCTTCTCGCTGCTTAACGGCGGTGCTCAGCCATTTCGCCTGGTGGGTACTTAGTGTGATCCAGGACTTGGGCAATACAAAGGTATTTTGCCGACCAACCAGGTCATGATGGGTGCCAGTCCAAGAGAACAGCCAACGCCAGAATGAATTGTTGTAACGCCAGGTCGTGGTTTTGGTGACCAATTTTGCTTGGGTCACATTGCGGTACTGGACACGATTCGTGGTCTTGAGACTAGCAGCGGTGTGCAGTTGGCGTTTGCTGGTGGTCTGACGGTAGACATAAACGCTTTCGGTATTGGATCTTCGAATGGGCTGATAAACTAAGACGCTCAGTTGCTTGCTGGGTGAAATGGATGCAATCTGCGTGGTTGTCGTTTCGCTGTGGTGATGCATGCCCCAGTGCCAGTTGTCATTACCAATCATAAGGACCGCACTGGCGAGCAGGACGATGAGACCCATACCACCAAATAGCAGGCGCTGATGCTGGGTGGGCATGAGCAGAAATCCGCCGACAAAGATGATGATGCCGAGAAACAACGCGATGAGAATCATGCTGCCACCTCCCGTCGGTGATCTTTAATGAAGCTTGCGAAGAGTAAATCAATCATCCCAATGGCCGTCGCAACTAAGAAGGCCGCGTGAAAACCGGCCATGGCGGCTGCGTAACTTTGGCTCTGGTAAGCTAGTGGGGCGCTAGTCAAGAGGCTGTGTGCTGGCGTATGGTTAGCCATCACATTTGCAAGAACGCTTCCCAAAATGGCAGTTCCCATGGAGGTCGTGACTTGGCGCATGGTACTGTTGACAGCCGTCCCGTGACTCAACTGAAGTCCCTTGAGGTCAATGGAGCTGGCCGCCGTAATTGGCATGGTGACCAGTGCGACCCCAATCATGAGCATGGTATATTCACAGATGATATAGCTGTACGGGGTGTGTCGCGTTAGCAGGGCAAATGGTAGCGTGCCGAGCGTGAGCAGAAAAGTGCCAATCAGTGCTAAGCGGCGGCCACCCATGCGGTCGTAAAGGGTCCCACTGATTAGGCTGACAATGCCGTAGACCAAGGCGCCGGGCAGAATCATCAGTCCGGAGTGAAAAGGACTGAGGCCACGAACCTGTTGGAGATACATCGGTAAAACAACTTGAATTCCAATCATAGCGGTATTTGAAAGCGCTGTGACTAAAGAGGCAATGGTGAATGAAGGAACTTTTAAGAGGCGAACGTTAAGAAAGGGGTCAGCTTGAGGCCATTCGTGCCGAGCAAAGAGACCGATAAAGACGAGCCCAACGACAATGCCGATGATGACGTTAGCAGACCCCCACCCATTTTCACCGACTTCGGAAAAGCCGTAGAGGAGGCTGCCGAACCCAATCGTGGATAGGATAATCGCGCGCGTATCAATCGGCGATTTCTTAACGGGAATGACTGGCCGGACAAAGAATAAGGATAAGAGTAGGACCAAAATGACGGGCGGAATCATGATGCCAAATAGGTCGCGCCAGGTGGCATTATCAAGAATCCAGCCGGAGAGGGTCGGTCCTAAAGCTGGTGCAAGCCCAATGACGATGCCACCGAGCCCCATCATCGCGCCCCGTTTGTCAGCCGGGAAGGTCACTAACAGGACGGTCTGAATCGTGGGAAATGTAATGCCGACGCCAATGGCTTGGATCAAGCGACCGAGAAAAATCAGGCCAAAATTGGTTGCCGTGTAGCTGATAATCAGGCCAACTAAGAAGAAACTGAGAGCGGTCAGGTAGATGGTCCGCAGGCTGAAGTTGTTGACTAACCAAGCACTGATGGGAATCATGATCCCCATGACTAGGAGAAATCCGGTGGTTAACCACTGAACGGTGGCACTGGAAATGCTGAAGCGGATCATTAACGTTGGGTAGGCTGTGACCAGCATGTTGGTGGTCAGCGCTGTACAGAACGTGCTACACATTAGGGTGACCATCAACCAGCTCCGGTTGAATGGCCGGCCGTTTGTATCTTTCATGATAAAATCTCCCTCTTTTTGTCTCGGCGATGAGCGACCGCTGAAGTTAAAAGTGATTATAGACTGTTTTTAGAAGAAAATAAACTGTTATTATCAGTTTATTTTAAATTTTAGACAGCGTATAATGACGAAAAGGGCTTTGGAAGGGGCAACAGTATGGTTAAACGGCGGACACTAACACAAGATAAAGTCATTGAACAAGCAAACCAACTTATTGCGGAGAATGGCATCGATAAGCTAACGATTCGATCACTAGCCGATGCGCTGGATGTGCGACCACAATCCATTTATAACTATGTCGATAGTCTGAATGATTTGTTGGATCAGGTCGGCGTTGCCTTCGTTCATGAGATTGAACAACGGTTGATGCGGCATTTGATGGGCGTCTCGGGCAAGGCGGCCCTGATGGTCTTTGCACGTGAATTTCGGCAGGGATGTCATGAACAACAACATTTGGCACCCCTTTTGCTAAATCCCAATGACTTACAGCAACTGCAGCAGACACATCTGGCCTTAGTTACGCTGTATCATCAGATGTTTGCTAGCCTCCATTTAGCAGAGAGTGATTCCGCAGGTTTAGTGGAGTCGACACTCTATCGTTCCGCATTATTTGGTTTTATTATGCAGGAAATGGGCGGCTTCCTGCAGTTGCCCCCTGAACAAGTGCAGGAACGTTTTGAAAAAACTATGCAATTGGCAATCGCACAATTCACGACAATTGATTAGTGAGGTAGAGGCGTGTAAATAGTGAGTCCGGGACATAACGCAAAAATCAGTTTTCAGAAGCCTTCTGAAAAAGCTGATTTTATTTTGCCATTATCGTGGCGACATGTGCGCCAAAAACTAACCGCCGGATGTTTTGGGTTTCTTGAAAATTTACTTGCCTTAGAGTGCACTTTAAGGTGTTTACTAAGACTTGTCAGCAATAGCGGGAGGTTATCGTGATGACAAAGCAGTATCGTATTGGGGCGTTTTCCAAACTCGTTGGGCTATCGGCCTATACACTTCGGTACTATGAAGACCAGGGGTTGATCGTCGCACACCGCGATGCCAACGATGTGCGTTTCTATACGGAGGCGGATATTCGCTGGGTCGGGTTTATTCTACATTTAAAGGGAACCGGGATGCGATTGAACGATTTAAAGCGCTATGTAAGGTTACGGGCGCAGGGTGATGCGACAATCGAAGAACGCCGGGACATGCTACAAAAAGTTAAGGACGATGCCGAAGCTGATATTGCTGAATTACAAATGCATTTGCAAGTGCTAGGTCACAAAATCGATTGGTACGATGGTAAAGTTGACCAGACGATTGCGGACACCGAAAGCTTTCATGATTACTTACAACAATTCAACGAACAAGGAGCGGATAAAGATGGCTAAGAATGAAGATGTCAAAAATGGTGTTATTTTTCCAGCGGGCGATAAGAACGAAGCGTACCAAAAGTTCTTTGTCGGTCAAAGTTATTTAAACAATTTAGTTAACGACCCGGATGTGAACGTGGGTGTTGGTAACGTGACCTTTGAGCCTGGTTGCCGGAACAACTGGCATATTCACCACGATGGTTTCCAGATTTTACTGGTCACGGGTGGGGAAGGCTGGTACCAAGAAGAAGGTCAACCAGCTCGCCATTTGGTTCCCGGCGATGTGGTCGTGACCAAAGATGGTGTCAAGCACTGGCACGGCGCAACTAAGGATAGTTGGTTTAGTCACATTGCGATTACGGCTGGGACGCCAGAATGGTTGGAACCAGTCGATGACGCAACGTACAATGCACTCTAGGAGGCTATGATTATGGCAAAGAAACAAACCGCTGGTCGGGATAACTTGGGTGATTTTGCCCCTAAATTTGCGGAACTGAACGATGATGTCTTATTTGGTCAAGTGTGGTCACGCGAAGATAAATTGTCTGCGCACCAACGCAGTCTCATTACAATCTCTGCGCTGATTTCTGCCGGCAACTTTGAGCAGCTACCAGCACATTTGAAAATTGGTAAGGGCAATGGGATTACCAAGGATGAGATTGCGGAAGTGATTACGCACCTGTCCTTCTATGTGGGCTGGCCTAAGGCTTGGTCGGCATTCAACATTGCTAAGGAAATATTTACGGATTAAGTAAAATGAATATGAAATGAGCGGGGATGCGGGAAAATACCGGGTCACCGCTTTTTTGTGCTACTGGAATCGGGTTGGTTGACGCTGTGTTGCCGATTAAACTAACTCTTTTTCCCAATTGTGTCCCTCGCTGTCGAGAAGAACCGGGCTTATAATGAAATTAATGTGGTGGCTGAAATTGATGCCAAAGTTTTAGAACGAAAGGAGTTTTTAGACGGATGAAATTACATCGGGTCATGATTGGGTTAGCTGGTGTGGTGCTCGTTAGTGGTTTAGTGTTGGGGATAAACAGCTTAACGACTAAGCCAACGACGGCAGAGGCCGCTTCGGCGACAACCCTTTACAAACAGTGGCGGAAGGTCTACGTTGGCGGCAAGACGCAGAAATATGTCAAGAGTAACAACGGTCAGGGGACAACGACTGCGCTGTCCGAGGGCCAAGGATATGGTATGCTTGCAACCGTATTGGCAGCTAAGAAGGGCGTGAAGAATACTCATACCACCTTTAATCAGATGTACAAGTATTATCGCGCACACCAGGTTTCTAGCAAGGTTCCGTTGATGGCTTGGCAACAAACCAAGCGTTCGGGTAAGATGACCAGCGTAGGGTCCCAGAAGAACAGTGCGACGGATGGCGACCTGGATATTGCTTATGCATTGATTTTGGCAGATAAGCAGTGGGGCAGTAAGGGCGTTAACTATCGGCAAGCTGCTAAGAGCCTGTTGACGGCCATCAAGAGTCGAGAAATCAATCAGACCACATACTTGCCAACAATGGGCAACTGGGCGACGTCGAGCTATGATGTTAGCAAGTTACGAACGGCGGATTTGATGACTGGTTACTTTAAGACGTTTGCCAAGTACACCCACGATGGGACTTGGACTAAAGTGGCCAATCGCAGTCGAACAGCCGTCAAAAAGCTGAGTGCCCGGCATAAGACTGGGTTGTTTCCCGACTTTATTTTTGTGACTGGAAGTGGGTTGAAGCTAAAAGCGGTGCCCGCTTACAGTATTGAATCAGGGACTGACAATCAAGTCGGTTACAATGCTTGTCGGGTACCTTGGCGACTAGGACAGACTTACAAAATTAGTAAGGATGCTACAACCAAAAAGGCGTTGCAGAAACAATTGACCTTCTATAATCGAAAAAAGAAAATCACAGCAGTCTACACGTTGGGCGGCAAGGCCGTTAACAACTACGTCAACACCGCGTTTACGGCACCGGTTAATTACGGCGCCAAGGTGCTGAAGCAAACGGCGCTCCAGAAAAAAACAGCTAAGCAATTGCCAAGCAGCATTGAGAAACAAAACTACTTTTCCGCAACACTACAGGTTGTTACTGCGTTGTCGTAAGGGATGAACAGAGCGTAAAAAGAAGAAAGGGGAGTAAAGGGCGATCAGCTGCCCTTTGGCGCACGTTTCGCCAATATAGGTTTGGAGACACAAACGGGGCTGGGACTTTTTGTCTCATGCCCTTTCTTGTACCCCAAACAGGCAGAGAATGGATGCTAATAGGCTATTGGTGCACTCTTTTTTTGCTGATAATGTGACAAAAAAAGAACCCGAGAAAGTCATCTCGGGTCCCCATTAAAAGTTAGGTTTAGTAGGTTGAAACGTAAGCTTGGTTAGCAGTGACGTAGTTCCCATTACTTAATTGGAACCGGTAAGCGCCCTTACTATTCTTAGCAACGCCCGTAACGGCTAACTTCGTCCCAGTCTTCACCTTGCTAGTCCGCTTATTCTTGGTGAAACTAGTCGAGGTGTATTGGTAGACGGTTTTCTTAGTTTGAATGCCGTTCACACCGGTTGCCGTTGTGTAGTAATTAGCGGCAGGCGTGGTAGAGTTCGAGTTTGAGCCAGAGAACCAGCTATCAACAACGGAACTGTTCAAGACCTTGTTCAAGTCAACGTTACCACTGATACCGGCAACGCGTCCCTTGCTGGTGTATTGCCATAGATCGACAGAAGTCCCGGAAACGCTAGGCTTCGTGGAGCTGTACTTGGCAATCCAAGTGCCATCAAACTTTGAAAAGTCAAGGTTATTGGAGTTGGCATACCACTCACCAGAGTACATAACCAATGGCTTATCAGTTAAGCTCCGCATCGTCTTCAACCAGGCGTTAACGTAAGTTTGTTCCTTATTCTTCGCACCTGGCATCCGCTTTTCTTCGTCCAAAGCAAAGAACTTCGTGTGGGAGTTACTCCGCTTATAGAAATCCTTAGCTTCTTGTTGCGCGTCCTTAACACTTGTAAATTCGGCGAACATGTATTGACCGAATGGCACACCGTGTTTGTAGGCGCCATTTGCGTTGACAGTACTCTTCGTATCAACCACGTATCCAGGGTCACCGATACTCCCGTGTTGCACCCGGATGATGGCGTACTTTAAGTCCTTAGATGCCTTACTCCAGTTAATATTCCCTTGATATTGCGAAATGTCCGCAACTTTATTTCCCGCAGCGCTAGCGGTCGTCGCGTTCAACCCCACGCCAACGGCTAAAGCCGCAGCGAAAACAGCTAATCCAGCACCCAGTTTGTGTAACGTCTTATGCATAGAATACATCCTCCTCAGTCTTTACCATCCATTGTACACGGTCTGGTCGGATGGGAGGTTACTACTGGTTTACATTAAGTTACAGTTCGATTGCAAAGCGATGATTGCAAGTCGGTTCGACGTTAAAAAGTCCGCTGCAACAGCAATTGGGGAAGGGGCATGGTAAACTTAAATTAGTATGCACACAATGACTGATGGGACAAGACGGTCAGGAAGTGAACAAACTAATGGGTGGAAATAAAAAAGCTGTCCCTTTAAAAAATAAAGGACAGCTTTTTACGGAGTTAGTTAATGTACGGCGGTGTAAATTTTTAAGGCTAATTTGGCCCGATTCTTGTCGGTCGTTTTGACCGGGTTATACTTAGAAAGACCGGCAGAAACTTGCTTATAGCTGTAAACGTTGCTACTGCCACTTTCAAAGTACATCAAATCTTTTTTATTGGGCGAATGATTCAGGCCCATCACATGACCGAATTCGTGAGCAATGGTGCTGGCGTATTCATACATCCGCCCTTCGCTGGCTAAAGACGTCTTGACTTTAGTGACGTCTTTCTTCAGTTGATTGTAGGCGGGAAGGGATGTTTCAACGTGGCTGGCTTCCTGATTAAAGAGACTCTGATAATTTTTATCACTGGTCGAGATTCCCTTGGCGGCTAGATTAGCCTTGGCCTTGGCTTCAATGGTGCTAGAGTAAGTCGTGTAGAAGGAATCGTTCAGTTGGTTGGTCATGGCAATCCCGATGTTTTGGGTTTCGGCTTGATAGTAAGACCAACGAACTTGGAGTTGCTTCTTGGCTGGCGTCCACCAGGCGTCACTTTGATCACTCTTAGTGGCTTTAGCTTTGGAAACGGAGAAGGTCAACGTATGATTCTTCTTAGTTCCTTGGGTGAACTGTTTCTTCCCAAGTTTATTGTTCCAGTAGGCCATGGCAACTTTAACACTCTGCTTGAGTTGTTTATCGCTGGTTTTCACGTAGACCACGGCTTTACCATTCTTCTTCAGTCCCGTTTGGGCATCGAACGCCAGCTTATATTTCTTGCCTAAAGCCTTGGCGTGCTTCTGGTAATACCCCTTGCTCTTCTTCAACGTCGCAGCTGAAGGATTAACACTGGCCGCCTGAGCGGTGACGGTACTCGTCGTGACGGCGGGCACTAGTAATACAGTAGCGGCGGCTAGCGTGAAAAGTGACCGAGCCTTTAAATGGTTTAATCTGCGCATGATATGAACCTCCCTCAATTCCCCAAAACATTAACATTTACAATAGCATAGGCTTTTCACTGATTGGGGTCAAGTGATAAAATTCAAGAAAAAAATGAGGTGCATGGTTACAAGCTACAGCGGTGGTAACGCTTTCTATAAAATAATAAATAGAACATTTGTTTGGGTAACGCGATTGAATCTGGTATAGTGAATCTAAAGACAAAAATGGGGGTAACAAAATTGGTTAAACGGTGTGATTGGGCAACATCTTCTCCGGCGATGCAACGGTATCATGACGAGGAATGGGGCCGTCCGGAACATGACCGGCGCAAGTTATTCGAATTACTATGTTTAGAGACCTATCAAGCGGGCTTGAGTTGGCAAACGGTGCTGAATAAGCGCACTGCCTTCACCCAGGACTTCTATGATTTTGACCTCCAGCGAGTGGCAGCGATGACCACAACGGACGTCGAACGCTTGCTCCAAGATGCCAGAATTATTCGTAATCGGCGCAAGTTGGAAGCAACGATCAATAACGCTCAGGTTATCTTAAACTGGCCAGAGGGAAACTTTGAAACCTGGCTCTGGCACTTTGTTGGTGATCAACCCATTCGGCATCACTTTACTCAGACCAGTGAGATGCCTGGAACCACTGATTTAGCTCAGCATATTTCGCGGGAAATGAAGAAGCGGGGACTGAAGTTTGTGGGCCCAACGACGGTTTACTCGTTCTTACAAGCGGCTGGGTTAATCAATGATCACCTGATGGATTGCGATTGGGCACCGGAAAATCAGACAAAGAAGGGATAGAAAATGCGCTTTTTACATACGGCTGATTGGCATATTGGCAAGAAACTTCATGGGTATGACCTCTTAGCGGAGCAGCGAGATGCGTATGAGCAGATCAAGGCGATTGCGCAGGCAGAACACGTGGATGCAGTCGTGATTGCTGGCGACTTGTATGACCGGGCATTGCCCAGCGAGTCTGCCGTCACGGCGTTGGATGACATGTTGGTTGATTTGAACCGAAAACAAAGATTCCCATTGTTAGCGATTAGCGGGAACCATGATTCTGCCGTGCGGTTGGGTTATGGGCAGGAATGGTTTGCCAGCACGGACTTTTATTTGCGGACAAGTCTGGCGGATAGTTTGAAGCCAATCGTGATGGGGGACACGCAATTTTTCTTATTGCCTTACTTTGAGCCAATTGCGGCGCGCCAGTATTTTCAAGATGACCATATTCGAACCGTCAATGAGGCAATGGTCCGTTTAGTTGCGGCGATGCAGAAGCTATTTGATCCGGACAAGAAGCACGTGTTGATTGCCCATTTCTTTGCGGCGGGCAGTCAGCATTCGGATTCAGAGACCCAAGTGCAAGTGGGGGGATTAAATGCCGTACCGGTGGACTTACTGGCACCATTTGACTACGTTGCTTTGGGCCATTTACACCGTAAGGAAGCCTTGCAGAACGAACCGAAGATCAAGTACAGTGGGTCACCACTGAAATTTTCGACCAGTGAGGCGGAAGATACCAAGGGCGTCTGGATTGTGGACACGGCTACAGATCCGGTTACGGTAACGTTCAAGCCGCTCAAACCCTTGCATGACCTAGTGGTATTGACTGATAGTTTTGACCATCTTATGGATTTTGACCACGCTTATCCGGTAACTCCAGATGATTTTGTGGCAGTGGACCTGACGGATACCACACCGATCAGCAACGTTATGCAGCGGCTTAAGTCACGTTTCCCTAAGGTTGTCGAACTGCAACGAGTCAACCAACTTGAGGTGGCACAGGCGACGTTAGATGTGAAACAAGTCCAACAAGATCCCTTAACATTGATGACTGGGTTCTTTGAACAAGCAACGCAGCATGAATTAACAGCGCAGCAACAAGCGTGGGCACAGAGCACGCTCCAAGCGGCGTTAAAGGAGGATGACGCGCAATGAGTCCAGTCATGTTACACATGGAATATTTTGGGCCCTACCGTGACGAAACGGTTGATTTCAACCGGTTCTCAGCGACCCCACTGTTCTTGATCAGTGGCAAAACGGGGAGTGGCAAAACGACTATCTTTGATGGGATGTGCTACGCCTTATTTGATCAGACCTCCGGCGGTGACCGGACGGCACAGGCCATGCGGTCAGATTTCGCGACATCGGCGGATCAGACGCGGGTCAGTTTTACCTTTACCCATCGAGAACGGCGCTACGAAATTGTTCGTGAGCCTGAACAACTGTTAGATAAGAAGCGTGGAACTGGGCAACGCAATGTTCCAGCTAGTGTAACACTGACGGTTTTTGAGGGTGAGCAAGAAATCACGCAATTGACGAAAGTAAAGCAGGTGAAGGATTACCTGCAAGACTTGTTACAAATGGATGGTCGCCAATTCGCTCAAATCGTGCTCCTACCGCAAGGTCAGTTTCGCCGGTTCTTGGTGGCACCGAGTGAAGACAAGGCCGCAGTCTTAGAGCAACTCTTTAATACGGAAGTCTTTGCGCGCTGGGCCGCATTACTGAAGTCCAAACTGAGAGAAAATGAGAATGCTAATCGGGAGACCGCTGCGACTTTAGACCGCTTGCAAGGCGAATTGAAGTGGACGGAAACGAATTCGAGTCAAGCCACGGCCTTACTTGAAAACCACCAAACAACAGAGTTATTAGCTCTCATGGCGACGCAACAGACGACCGTTCAAATCGCCAGTGAGCAGATCAAACAACAGCTCACAACGGCCCAAGCAGAAGTGGCACAATTGATACGTCAGGGTATGAGTGAAGATCAATTGGTGCATGACCAACAACAGCTAGGGCAACAACAAAATCAGCGTGAGCAACTGGCTAATCAAGAGGCGGACATGGACCAGCTGGGACAAGCAATTACTGAGCTGGAGTGGATTCAAGAATTACAGCCGAAATGGCAGGCACGCCAGACTGCGACAATGGCGGTTCAACAGCGTCAAGAAGAGCAGAACCAAGCAGCAAAGACAGTCAAAAGCGCTGAACAGGCCTATCAAATGGCAGTTGCTGAGCAACAGCGGTTGGCACCTGTGCAACACAAAATTGACCAGGAAAAGGATCAGTTAGCCCGCCAAGCGGCGATTCGACCAGTCTATGAGCGACTAGAAAAATTAGGCCAAGCCCTGACAGATGCTGAGCAATCTGGGCAACAACGGGCCACGGATTTCAAACAAGCACAACGCAAAGTGGTGGCCAATCAAGCGGCTCAAGATGAGCAGCAGAAAATTGTGGTGCAGCAGCCAACAGTGTATGCAACCCAGCAAGAATTGACCCAGCGCGCGGGAGATTTACGGGATTGGCGTCATCAGTTAGCAGAGCTACAAGTGACAGCACAACAAGTTACCCAGTTAACCCAGCAGGTGACCACGCAAGCCGCTGAAGTGACTGCGGCACAAGGGACAGCGGAGCAACAACGGTCGCTTGCTGAGGAGATAAACCAGCAGTTCTTAAGGAGTCAAATTGCCAGACTTAGCTCGCAACTAAAAGCGGGGACGCCGTGTCCAGTCTGTGGGGCAACGGAACATCCGCATCCGGCAGTGACAGCCGTTGCCGAGGTCGCTGAGGAGACCATTAAACAAGCACAGGCCAAAGCGAGTGCGGCTGAGAAAACAGCCAGTGAATTAGCAGCGACGTTAACACAACGGCAAAATACTTTAGCAGAAAAACGCCATGAGCTAGCCACACAGCTAACGCCTTTACAAAAAAAGCTTAATCAACCGGAGTCGGCGACGTTACAAGATCTGGATCAGCAAGTGACCAGCTTGGCAGCGACCTATGCGCATGAGCTGAGGACAAACCAGCAACAACTTGCGGCCATCAAGACCGCGCAGCAAGATTTGGACCAATTGACGACTGTGGCAACGACGTTAACGGCGAAGCAAAAAGCGGCAGATGAGGCCAGGCAGGCTGCCCAAAGAGACGTCGATCGGCTGACCACACAATTGGCAACCGAGCGTCAACAACTGCCTGAAAATGCGGCCACACTAGCTGAGTTTACGGAACAAGAACAAGCTTTGCAGACGCAGTTACAGGCAGATCAGAAGCAGTGGCAGGGTGTGACCGACCACGTTCAGCGGACACAAGAGCAAGCGGCGGTAATGAGGACTAAGGCGCAGACGGCCACGATTGAGTATCAGAAGAGTCAGGAACGATTGCGGACGGACCAAGCTGCCGTTACAGATGCGCTGGCAGGCCATTTTGAAACGGTGACTCCCGCAACGGAGGACCTAATTGAGGCGCAATTAACGGAATTACCAGGCCTGTCTGGCAAGCGGCAAAGGCTCCAGACTTATCGGACACAAGTGGTGCAGGTAGCGGCAACCATCGATGATTTGACCAAACGAATCGCTGGCCGGCCAGCACCCGACCGCGAGGCGACTCAGACAGCCTTAAAAACAACCAATCAGCAAGTTGAAGATTTTCAAGCGCAGTTGCATACGTATCAAGACCTTTGGCAACAAAATGAGGTGCGCGTTAAAAAGCTGACGCAGCAAATTGACCAACAAGCGGTGGCTTTGAAGAAGACTGAAGAACTGACTGAACTGAGTGGCATCGTAAATGGTGATGGGCCGAATAGCAAAGTGGGTTTGGAACGTTATGTGCTTCAGACTTATTTGCGGCAAATTTTACAGGTCGGAAATTCCCGGCTACAGCAATTGACGAATGGCCGCTACCGTTTTGTCATCGATGAGTCGTCAGCTAGTTATAAGAAAAACTCTGGGTTGGAGATCAACGTTTATGATGACCATGTTGGCGGTCAACGAAGCGTGCACACGCTCTCTGGTGGTGAAAGCTTTATTGCGTCACTGGCATTGGCATTGGCGCTGGGTGAAGTGATTCAACAGACCACGGGGAGTGTTGATGTAGATGCCCTATTTATCGATGAGGGTTTTGGCTCATTGGATGAGGATGCTTTAGAAACAGCACTGGAATCGCTGGAGACGATTGAAGGGAAGCACCGAATGATTGGCATCATCAGTCATGTGAGCGAATTGCGCGATCAAGTGACGAACCAACTTCAAGTTGTAGCTGGCGGTAATGGTGAGAGTACCATCAAGTACGTCTCGGAAAACTAAACAGTTGTTGTCAGAATAGAACGGCGTTAAGTGGAGTTGACGGCCTTTGATTCCACGCTTCAGCCATAGACGTTCGGAGCGCAAAAAGAGTCCGGGATTTTTGTCCTGGACTCTTTTTTGAAAAGTATCAAGCTACTGGGGCTGCCATTGGGAAAAGGAGGGGTTGGCCTGAGTTTAGACTTGAACGCCGGCCAAAGGACTGACTGTTCTCGCAGATTAGTTATCCGAAATCGATAGGGGACGATAATTAGCAATGTCAGGCTTACTGGTGACAGAACAGCCAGGTGGACAAGGCCCACGAGGTAGCTGGGTCAAATTAAGATACTTTTCACATTAAGGATACCTGACTTGAACGGCTATAGATATCCGTAAAGCATGAGATGAGGCAAAATAGTGTAGTTTCGGCGGTGAACTTTGAATGGTGAATTAATTTTGGTGTAAAACGATTGCTAGTAGTAAAGGTTTTTCCGGTAAAACGTCACCCCGTATAGTACAGTGTGAACGGTTGATTAATAAATTTAATCATATAATTAACAATTATGCGTGCATAATCAATTTGAAAGGTTTACAATGTGCTTTAAATAAAAGAGAAACGGGATGATTTTGATGTGTACGAGTTTGACCTATGAAAACAGTCGTGGGGATCACTTTTTGGCTCGGACCATGGACTTTGCTTTCGAACTAGGTGGTCAGCCAATCTTTATGCCACGCAACCAAAAGATTCAGGGAGATGCTGGTGAATTTACCACCAAGTATGGGTTCATTGGTGCCGGGAGAGACCTCAGCCATTACATGTTTGTTGATGGGGTCAATGAGTATGGTCTTGGTGCCGCGGCTCTATATTTCTCAGCGTATGCCAAGTATGCCCAGGAGGCTCCGGCGGATAAACTGGGTTTGGCACCTCACGATGTGACAGCCTGGGTATTGGGAAATGCTAAGAGCGTTGCCGATTTGCGGGAACAGGTCAAGCACATTCAGATCCTAGATGTTCCAGTCGCCTTGTTAGGGTTGACGACACCGCTACATTTTATCTTTAGTGATCCGACCGGTGATACCGCTGTTCTGGAAGCTACCAGTGAGAATCTGCATTTGATTGATGATCCAGTGGGGGTTATGGCCAATTCACCACAACTCAGCTGGCACTTGCAAAATCTGAGTACCTATGGGACTTTAACTGCTGAAGACCGGCCACTGCATGATTATATGGGCTTCGAGCTTAAGACACAGGGACCGGGTACTGGCGCCCTCGGATTGCCTGGGGATTATACGTCGCCTTCTCGCTTTGTCCGCACCGTATTTAACCGCCACTATAGCCAGCCAAGAGCGGACGTGCCTAGCACATTGAACCTGTTGCAACACTTACTAGATGGGGTTACAATTCCGAAAGGGGTTAAACTAAAGGCCGATGGTCACAGCGATTACACGCAGTATCGCGGCTACATGAGTCTTGAGGAACGTGCCTACTACATGGAACCCTACGATAATCTTGAATTACAAGGCGTGAAACTTACCGATGAAATGTTGACGGATTGGGACACGCCCGTTGAATATCCGTTGGACCATAAACCGCACGTTCATCAATTAAATTAGGGAGTGCCAATGAAACCGATGATTCAGAAAAGGTTTATCGAGTTAAGTTCACAAGACCTGTTTCAAATTTATCAGCTGCGAGTGGCGGTCTTCGTGGTGGAACAAAATTGTGCGTATCAGGAGGTCGATGATCTGGACCTGACGGCGCAACACTTGCTGCGCACCGATGACGCCGGTCATTTAATTGCATATGCACGACTGATGGACGAGGGGCAACAGGTGCGAATCGGTCGCGTCGTTGTGGCTCCATCGGCTAGAAAACAAGGTGCGGGTCGTGACTTAGTCGCGCATGCCATTCAAGCGGCTAAAGCCACGTATCCGGCAGCAAAACAAATTGTGATTCAAGCGCAGGCTTACCTACAGAAATTTTACGCCTCGTTTGGGTTTCAGCCAGTCAGTGAGGTCTATTTGGATACAGGGATTCCCCATCTGGATATGGTTTTACCGGTGGATCATGAACAATAGGATTGACTAAATTTAGCACGTACAAAAAAGGCCTGAGGCGTTGTCTCAGACCTTTTTTGGGACCAAAGGTATGGTATGAATCAATTGTCATGCGTTAAATTATCGCCGTTGATTGGCAACGAAAATAAAGTTATTGATTAGTTTAGCAGGTGTCCCTAAGGCGATGACGGCCCGCAACGGCATGTTCAGGAACATGCGGTCCTGCAAGGCTAGCGACTCGCCATTTTCATCGGTATCGACGAATGGATTACCACTATTGTCGCCATTAGCTTGTGGCGCGATGATGGTTTCCTTAAAGATCTTCAGGAGTTCGGGATCTTGAATAATCGTTGACAGGTAAGTCTCACTCGTAACGGGAGCCGGCGAATTCTTGAAGTCCATGGTGAGCTTCGTTTGCAGGCGCATATCGCGAGAAGATTCTCCAATCATAATTTCGTAGTCGCCAGAGTCAGCCTGCCACCGGTGATTGCGTTCGCACCACCAGCTAAAGTCACGTCGTTCCAGCTTGAGGGTAACGGGTTCAGTCTTACCGGGTTCCACCATGATCTTGGTAAATGCGCGCAATTCCTTAGTCGGCATTGGTGCGTGAGAAGCGTGATTGGCCACGTAGAGTTGGGGAACCGCTTGGCCCGCATAGTCGCCCGTGTTAGTCACATCAAAGGTGACCGTTGCACCGCGTTCATTTTGGTCGATCGCCAGATTGGTATATTCAAAGCTGGTATAGCTCAGGCCATGACCAAACGGGAAGAGAACGTGCATTTCGTGGGTGTCGTAGTAACGGTAGCCCATGAAGATGCCTTCGGAGTAGTATTCGTGATGCGGATCTTGACCGAAAGTCGGCGACATCGGTGTGTCAGTTAGCTTCAACGGGAAGGTCTCGGCCAAATGCCCGGATGGGTTGACGGCACCGGTGATGACATCCCAAGTAGCTTCACCCACGGCTTCACCGGCCAAGTAGGTTTCAACGACGGCCGCAATATTCTGAATCCAAGGCATTTCGACCGCAGAACCGTTTTGCAAGACGACAGTGGTGTGGGCGTTCACCTTGGATAAGCTCCCAATGAGGTCCGTTTGGTTTTCGGGTAACATCAGGGAAGACTTGTCAAAGCCTTCTGATTCGGCACTCGCAGGATACCCCGCGAAAATGATGACGTGATCCGCCGTTTTGGCTGCCTTTAAGGCCGTTTGAACTAAGCTATCGTCAGTCTCGCTCTGATCAATCCGGTAGCCAGGGTAGTAGTCAGCGCTGAGACCACTCTTTTTCAGAGCGGCTAACGGCGTCACGAGATCGCTGGGATTGACGTGAGAACTGCCGGCACCCTGATAACGAGGATGGTCGGCCAGTTCACCAATCACGACTACTTTACCGGCATGGTCCGGCGTCAATGGCAACTCTTGTTGATGGTTCTTGAGCAAGACAATCCCATCATCGGCCAGTTTCCGAGCAAACTGGTGATGCGCAACATGGTCGTACTTGCCGGGCTTAGGCGCTGGTAACCAGTTGTCGACCACGTGAAGTAAGTGGCGCACGGACTTGTTCAGCGTGCCTTCGTCCAGCTCGCCGGTTTCAACGGCGTGAATGATTTCGTCCACGGAAGCCTGTCCCTTACCGGGCATTTCCAAATCAAGGCCAGCGCGCAATGCAGCTGGGTGGTCGGCAACCGCACCCCAGTCAGACATGACGGCGCCATGGAAGCCCCATTCGTCACGCAAAATTCGGCGTAATAGGCGTTGATTTTGCGAGTTCAGCGTGCCATTGATCTTGTTATAAGAGGTCATGACGGTTGCGGGTAAGGCCGCCTTAATAATAATTTCAAACGTGCGTAAGTAGAGTTCACGCAGCGTCCGTTGTGACATGTCACTAGAGGCTGTGAACCGTTGATTTTCCCGGTTGTTGGCAGCGAAATGCTTGACCGAAACGCCGACGTGCTTGGATTGTACCCCCTGAACGTAGGCACTACCCAGCTTTCCGGCAACTAGGGGATCTTCGGAGAAGTATTCGAAATTCCGACCGCCCAGTGGGGAGCGCTTTAGGTTGACGCCGGGTCCCAGCAATAAGCTGACTTGTTCGGCCCGAGCTTCTTCGCCAAGGTGTTCGCCTAATTGACGTAACAACGGTTGATTCCAAGTGCTGGCGTTTAACGCGGCAGCAGGATAGGTAATTGCCGTGACGGCGGCGTTAATGTCGTTGGCCCCGGCACTTGAATCCTGTTTTCGTAACCCCGAGGGGCCATCCGTCATCATCAAGGCGGGAATATCTAAGCGGTTAATTGCGGCAGTGTACCAATTGTTTTTACCCGAAAGTAAAGCCGCCTTTTCTGGTAGCGTGAGTGCAGCAAGCGTTCGTTCGATGTCCATACGTTCAAATCCTTTCTACTCGTTCATTATTTCTAGTATACCGTTTTCATTGCGGAGATGTTAGCGGTTCACGAATATCTTAAAAGATAGATTGCATAAAAATAGCCAGCTCACGGCTATTGGAATTTCGATTGTCGTCTAGCAGAGCAGCCGATGTCTTATGCGCTTAAAGTAGTCGCTAGGGGTGCGGGCAAGTTGGTAGAAACCTGGTCAACGCCATTGTCGTGGCTGGCGAATTCGGCGATTAATTTCAACCGACCTGCTAATGCACTAACACGATAAATTCATGAAAGACGCAACGATAAGACGCTGTTATATCAACAATTGAAACGGTTACATTCTTTTGACGAAAACAAAACTTTTGACAAATGTTTTGAAGTAGGGTAACTTTAAGTTTGTGCAATCCAACTAATTACAAAAAGTAAGGAGGAAAAATTACGATGATGATCAACGCAAATCAAGTTCAATTGATGACTGCCGCATGTTGCGAATGTAACGTGTGTTCTTTGCGTTGCTCAAATTCGTGATTTTTCGGCTAAACCGTAGCAATACATAACGACGACTCCGGTTGTCAGTGTAGCGGGTTACCTTTCACGATGCGAGTGAAGGGTAACCCGCTTTTTCTGTACCATGGCCAATTTAGGGATTGCACACCACTAAATTTGAGGAAAAAAGGAGCATTAAGTTTATGAAGAGATGGACTGGATTTGGATTAGTCGCTGCAGTGATTGCTATGGGCCTGGGGTTAGCAGCTTGTGGCCAATCATCGTCAGCAGCAAAACCCTCGCAGGTGCTCCGGCTGCCGGCGACGGCACAGTTAGACACCATCGATCTCGCCAAAGCAACGGGTTATGGTCAGACAGGAAACGTATTTGAAAGCTTTTATCGGTTGGGGAAGAACGGCAAGGTAGCCCCCGGACTAGCTGATACGGCGCACGTTTCTAAAGACAAAAAGACGTGGACGTTTCACATTCGGGACAACGCGAAGTGGAGCAACGGCGATAAGATTACTGCGCAGGACTTCGTTTACTCTTGGCGACGAACATTAACGCCAGCGACCAAGTCGTCTTACACGAACATGTTCTCCGGCATCAAGAACGGGGATAAGATTATTGCGGGAAAGGCTAATCCCGACACCATTGGGATTAGCGCTAAGAACAAGCAGACGGTCGTTATTCAATTAGAGAAGCCCATTGCCTACTTTAAGATTTTGATGGCGTACCCGTTATTTGCCCCACAAAACGAAAAGGTGATCAACAAATACGGTAAAAAGTACGCCACCAAGTCACAGTACATGGTGTACAGCGGCCCATTTAAAATCACAAACTGGACGGGGACTGGCAACACCTGGTCCTTCGTCAAGAACAATCAGTACTGGGATAAGCAGGTCGTGAAGCTCCACCAGATCAACTACCAAGTGGTCACGAATCCGCAGACGGGGCTGAGTCTGTATCAAAATAAGAAGTTGGACTTCGCCCAGCTGTCAAACGAGCAGGTGAAGAATTATAAGAATAACAGTGCGTTTCAGGAATATCCATATTCCATTGTGATTCACTTGAAGTACAATTTCCAAGATGCCAACAAGGAAAAACGGCGGATCATGAGTAATCAAAATATTCGGCAAGCGATTGCGCTGTCCATCAACCGCAGTCAGCTGACAGAGAAGGTGCTGGGGGATGGTTCCGTGACGCCAACGGGTTTCGTCGCCAGTGGTTTAGCGCGTGACCCCAAGACGGGTGAGGACTTTGCCAAGCAACAGGCTGTGAAGAACACGACGACTTACAACCCAACTTTAGCCAAGCAGAAATGGGCGGCCGGTTTGAAGCAGTTGGGCATTAAGCAGGTCGACCTGAGCATCATGGCGGGCAACGATGACGTGGCGGCTAGCACCGTGACGCAGTACCTGAAGAGTGCTTTGGAGAAGAATCTCAAAGGTTTCAATCTGGCGATTCAAAATGTCCCCGCTTCCGTTGCCCAGTCGCGGTCGACTAGTGGTGACTTTGATCTGTACCTATCTCACTGGGGCGCGGATTTCAACGATCCCATTTCCTTCCTTCAGATTCCAGTCAGCTCAAATTCGTTGAACTATGGCAAATGGTCGAACAAGGCCTATGACAAGTTGATTGCTAAGGCCCAGAATCAGGATGCCGGTAACGATGAGGCCCGTTGGCAGGATATGGTTCAAGCGGCTAAGCTGATCAACAAGACGCAGAGCTTCACGCCACTTTACCAAGCGAACTATGCTTACCTCCAACGGACTGACGTGAAGGGCATCATTCATAACACGGCCGGAACGCAGTGGAGTTACAAGTACGCTTACATCAAGTAAAAAATAAGGCGTGTTGCCGGCCCGTGGGCAGATTTACTGGGGCTAGTCGGACGTGTGGTGCAAGTGTTGCTGGACTCTAACTGTAAATAAGCCATTGGGATAGTCCTTGCCAGGAACAGTCGTGGCGGGGACTGTCCTTTTGTTTAGCCTCGGTCTTTGCTATAGTAGATGGAGATTAGTGAAGGGCGTGACGAAACATGGCAATTGGACCAGATGACGGTCGGCAGTGGGAGACGGACGGGGTGCAGGAGTATCAAGCTTACTTTGGGACGCCCACTCACGACGACCACGTCTTGTTCGAACTGTTAACGGTCGGTGTCTTCCAAGTTGGTTTGAGTTGGCAGGCAGCGGCTAGTAAACTTCCCGTTTATCGCCGGGTCTTTGCGGGGATGGATCCACAGCGGGTAGCTGGTTTCGAGTTAGAAATCGATGGTGACCGGATTGCACAGGACCCAACGATGATTCGCAACGGCCGGAAGATTCGGGCCACGATTCAAAATGCACGGGCGTTGTTACAGGTTCAACGGGAGTTTGGTAGTTTTGCGGACTATCTGTGGGAATTCGTCAATGGGACGCCGCTGCTCCTACCGGCGGTGACACGCGATGAGTTGACCAACCAGTCAACGCTGGGCTCGGCAGTTGCTAAGGATCTTAAACGTCGGGGATTCAAGTTCGTGGGCCCGGTGGTCACGCACATGTTCTTACTGGCGGCTGGTATCTTGAAGGAACAGGTTCTGGACGACTAGGTCGGTCTGGTCAAAAAATGATGGCTAGCCGTTAATTTCTGCAATCTGCTTCGGTGTTTGTGTGAAATTTGAGTGAGAAGTTAAGCTTGACTGAAACCGATTTAGTTGTTACGCTGGTGGTCAAATCCCAGCTTGACGGGGCTTGCTATAAAATAATTTATAGCAATTCTTGCTTGACACCGGATTAAAGTTGCATTAGACTTACTGATAAATTAAGCGATTGAAAACAATGTGATCAGGAGAGTAACCATCGTTACCGGTTTCAAGAGAGCCCACGATTTGCTGCAAGTGGGTAACCAACGACGGGGTGAAGATGGCCTGAAATGAATTGGCACTGCTAAGTCCTAGTGATGAGGTGGTGATGACTGGCACTCATTATCGTGCACGCACTTTAAGGCGAAAGCTGGCGAGTGTTAATGAGGAGCTGGGCATCTTTTTAGCCTAACTTAAATTAGAATGGTACCACGACAAAGTTCGTTTCTATTAATTTAGGAGCGGACTTTTTGTTTTGGTCGCTGTTTTCAATTGTGGCGTTTCGTATTGCGGATGGATTTAAAAATAGGGATATCAAAGGGGTTTTAAGAATGAAGAAATCATTTAAACATATTAGCTGGCTCTTATTATTGTTGATTCCATTATTGATTGTTGCTGGTTGTGGCAAGTCCGCTTCCAAGAACACCACGGTTAAGGTTGGTATCATGGGTTCCGATGAAAAGATTTGGAAACCAATCCAAAAGAAGTTGGCCAAGGAAAACATTACGATCAAATTGACCACGTTTACGGATTATAACCAGCCTAATTCGGCACTTTCTAATCACGAAATCGACATGAATTCGTTCCAACACACCTACTTCTTGGATGCTTGGAACAAGGCGCACAAGTCTAATTTAGTTGGTATTGCGAACACTTACTTAGCCCCACTGCGGTTGTACTCCAAGAAAATCACCAAGGTTTCTCAAATCAAGAAGGGTGACCAAATCACCATTCCCAATGACGCGACTAACGAAGGCCGGGCCTTACATTTGCTGGAATCTGCTGGTTTGATCAAGGTTGACCCTAAAGTGACATTGCCAACACCTAAGAATATTACACAAAACAAGTTGAACTTGAAGATTACGCCACTGGATGCAGCTCAGACGCCACGGTCATTGTCTGATGCTACCGCTGCAGTTATCAACAATGAATTTGCTGCTGGTGCTAAGCTGGATGCGAAAAAGGCATTGTTCCAAGAAAAGGTCAACAAGGCGTCCAAGCCATACATCAACATTTTGGCTGTCAACAAGTCTGACAAGAATAAGGCAGTCTTCAAGAAAATCATCAAGGCGTACCAGACGGAATCAACTAAGAAAGAAATTCAAAAGGCCTACGATGGCTTATCCATTCCTGCTTGGAATTTGAAGCTGAAGTAGACGCATTTGCCGGCATTGGCGAGTAAGGAGAATGAAGTTAGTGACTAACGAAGCGATTATTCAATTAAAAGATATCGACGTAACCTTCCATAATAAAGGACAAACCGTTGAAGCCGTCAAGCAGGTTTCGTTGACGGTCAACCGGGGTGACATTTACGGCGTCGTCGGCTATTCCGGAGCGGGGAAGAGTACGCTCGTCCGCGTAATTAATCGGCTCCAGAAGCCAACTGCCGGTAGCGTTGAGGTAAACGGTCAAGACATTTTGGCGTTGAGTTCCCATGAATTACGGACGGCGCGGACCAAGATCGGCATGATCTTTCAACACTTTAACCTGATGAATTCCCGGACGATTGCGGACAACGTTGACTATCCCTTGAAGGGCGGCAAGTTGTCGCGTAGTGAACGGCAGGAGAAGGTTGCGCATCTGCTTGATTTGGTGGGCTTAACGGAAAAGGCGACGGATTATCCCGCGCAACTATCCGGTGGGCAAAAACAACGGGTTGCCATTGCCCGGGCACTGGCTAACGATCCTGAGATTTTGATTAGCGATGAAGCGACGAGTGCTTTGGATCCCAAGACGACGTCAGCCATTTTGGAACTGTTGAAACGGTTGAATAAGGAATTGGGCCTAACGGTGGTCTTGATTACCCATGAAATGGAAGCCGTCAAGGAAATCTGTAACAAGGTGGCCGTCATGGAATCCGGCGAAATCATCGAGCGTGGCGATCTGGTGACCATTTTCAGTCAACCTAAACAGCCATTGACGAAGGACTTTATCAACACCGCGACGCAGATTAATCAGGCGTTGGAAAAGATTTACCGACAGGCTAGCACGCTAGGCTTAGACGATCATCATCAACTGGTTCAACTACAATATGTGGGAGCAACGACTGATGCACCGCTGATTACCGAGCTGTACAAACGGTACGAAGTCGTCTCAAACATTCTGTATGGGAACGTTGAAATTTTACAGGACACACCGCTGGGGAACCTGATTGTTGTGATGACCGGGGAACCCGACAAGTTGAAAGCGGCTTGGCAATATTGTCAGGACGCTGGGATTACCATTACGCATTTAAAGCCAAAGAAACCGGGGGTGGCCTAAATTGGGTTGGTTCGCAAAGTATTTTCCAAACGCAGTGACGATGAAGAGCGAGTTCATCCAAGCAACGGGTGAGACGCTGTACATGACGGCCATCACCGCAATTATTGCTGGGGTTATCGGGATGGCAATTGGGATTGGGTTGATTGTGACCCAACCTGGTGGCATTTTAGAGAACCGCATTGTCTATAACATTTTAGATAAGTTCGTTAACCTGTTCCGGTCAATTCCGTTTGTTATTTTACTGGCAATCATTGCGCCAGTTACACGGCTAATTGTCGGAACGGCGATTGGAACGACTGCAGCTATCGTGCCGCTAGTCATTGGGTCTGCCCCGTTTTATGCGCGGCAGATACAAAATGCGCTAGCTGAGGTGGATCGTGGTGTGATTGAAGCCGCTGAATCGGTTGGTTCCGGTCCCATTGCCATTATCTTTCGGGTGTATCTCAAGGAAGGTTTGGCGGATATTATCCGTTCTTCCGTCCTAACGTTGATCAGTCTGATTGACCTGACCGCCATGGCTGGTGCCATTGGTGGTGGTGGCTTAGGGAACTTGGCCGTCAACATCGGGTATAACCAATTTCAAATCGACGTGATCTTCCTCGCCATGTTGATCATTTTAGTCATCGTCTTCATCATTCAATTGGTGGGTGACTGGTTAGCCCGCCGGGTCGACCATACGGCCTAGGCCGCGGGTACAACGCACTGGACAGGTTATCGTCTTCCGCGAGAGATTGAATTGATTCTGAATAGTCATCGTATAGTGACTGTAGCCGAAGGGTTGCGGTCACTATTTTATTTATAAGAGTATTGGGTTTACGGGTTTACATTGGACGGCTATACTCAATAGAGAATAAGCGAAAATGGGAGCAGCCCAAACGGTTGCTCCCATTTGTGATGAAGAGATGTCTAAATGACTAAATAGAAAAATAGGCTAACCAGATGAGGGGGTATCGGTCGTTTAAATGGTGACACGAAAAAATTGAGATTTTAGACATTTTGCCGTCAAATTCTAATGGTCGTCCGGTAAAATAGAAAAATTATGGACAGTCTAAGTGGGGTGCACGCTGGTCGTCAGGGCCCGTCTGTAGCTTGAGGAGTACTTCTCCAGTCCAGTTCAAATTGCGTGAATGGTTGGGTGAGCGTTAGTCAATAGCGACAAGCTCAGTTTAGCCAAGAGCACACTTTAACAATTACATTTAAGATGCATACCGCCACTACGGGTATGGGAGAGAAAGGATTTATCACGTTTTGAAGAATATTGGAGCACCGACGGAAAACGTCATGAAGGGTATCTTTTGGGCCACCGTTGCGTCGGCCATGTTTGGGGTTTCGGGAACGGTTTTACAGTTTATTTCGCAGGGACAAGCCATTCCCGCCAGCTGGTTTTTATCCGCTAGAACGATGGGCGCCGGCGTTATTTTACTGATTATCAGTTTTATTTTATACGGTAAGAAAACGTTCGCCGTTTTTCATAGTTGGCGGGAGATCTTTTGGATGGTCGCCTACGCGCTCATCGGGTTGGGTGCCAATTTACTGACCTTTTACATTGCGGTTCAAAGCGGGAATGCGGCGGCTGCGACCATTCTTCAGTACTTGAGTCCTTTATTTATTGTGCTAGGAAGTCTATTATTTAAACATGAGCGGCCATTGCGAAGTGATTTAATCGCTTTTGGTGTGGCACTGGTGGGGGTCTTCCTGGCCATTACGCGGGGGAATATCTCGCAACTCGCGATTCCGTTAGATTCTCTACTTTGGGGAATCGGTTCCGGAATCACGGCGGCCTGTTATGTGGTTTTACCCCGGCCATTAGTTCGGGATTATGGTCATGCACCGATTACAGTGTTGGGTTGGGGAACGTTTATTGCGGGGGTCGTTTTTAACTTATACCACCCCGTATTCATGAACATGCCGCCAATTACAAGCACACTGATCGGGTCAATGGCAACGGTGATCATCGTCGGGACGATTCTGCCGTTCTCATTATTACTTTACAGTAGCCATTTTGCGCCATCCGATGTCATTAGTATCGTGGATGCCACGCAACCGGTGATTACCTTTGTGTTATCGATTCTATTTTTAAGCTTGAAAATTACAATTGCGGAAGTGATTGGGTCGGTGTTGGTCATTGTGGCCATTTACCTGTTACAACAAGGACGCCGGAAAATCGAAACGCAGTTTGAGAAACAATAGGAAGTGACAATATGACGACTTTTGATTGGATCCGTCACGGGCAAACGCAGGCAAACGTGGACCAGGTCATGCAAGGACAACTAGACAGTGCCGTCACACATTTAACGGTAACTGGGCTCCAACAAGCAGAACGGGTCGCACAGTGGCTGCGTGGCCGGTCGTACGATCAAATCGTCAGCAGTCCACTCCACCGCGCACGCCAAACGACGGCCGCACTGACTGAAGTGTTACCATTAACCCCGCAGTTCGACGACCGTCTCATGGAAGTAGCCTATGGGGAGTGGACAGGCGAAAACTTTGTTGGCTTACGTGAGCAACGACCACAGGATTTCGATGCGGTTACTGGGGAAGCCTTGCCAGATGTCTTACGGACGGTTGGTGGCGAGTCTTACCTGGCCATCCAACGGCGGGTTGGTCAGTGGTTGGCGGAAGAAGTAGTCGACCACCCAAATGACCATATCTTGGTGGTCAGTCATGGCCTCACCATCAAGGCCACGGCCTTGTTGATGATTGGTGCACCGGCGACCACGGCCTTGCCTGAACCGGCGAATACCAGTGTGACTCAGATGATGATTGATCCGGCTACGGGCCGGCGTTATTTGACGGCTTATGGGGTCACGCCTAAATTAAATTAGAAGTTGAAAAAAGAGTCTGGGAATTAATCCCAGACTCTTTTTTAGGTTGAAACAGCCGGTTACTTCTTGAGGTTTTCTTCGACGTAAGCCCGAACTTCATCGTCAGACTTAGCATCGATCTTCTTCATAGAAGCTTCAGATTCATCGGTGTTGTGACCATTGGATTCCATGAAATAATCCCACAATGCGTCACGAACAGGCATATCCTGATCGGACCAGTCGAATACATCCTTCATAATTTCATCCAATAAAGCAGTCTTAAATACAACAGCCATAACCAATTACCTCCAAAATGAAAATTGGGGTCAGCGGTTTCTGTTTTTGGCATATGCCACCGGCTTCAAGTTCATGGTAGTCCTTTTAAACGCGAATGGTAAATATTTCGTTGCCAAGATTACTGGAAATCGTTGACGGTCTTAGTAAAAACCGGCAGAATAGGGTGGAGAACGTCAATCAAGACGGCTGAAAGGTGAGGACTTAACATGGATTACCGGGTATTAGGTAAAACGGGTTTTAAAATTAGTGAAGTTTCCTTAGGAACGTGGCAGCTTGGTTCAAAGTGGGGTGATCCCTTCGATGAAAAGGATGCCCAAAACACGTTAGCTGCGGCCTACGATGCGGGAGTTAACTTCTTTGATACGGCCGATATTTATCAAGATGGTCAGAGTGAACGGGCTTTGGCTAAGTTTATCAAGGGCAAGCAAGATAAAGTTTTCGTGTCGACTAAGATTGGCCGGAAGCTAGATCCCCACGTTGCCAGCGGCTACACGGCGGAAAATTTAACGAAGTTTGTTGAAGAGTGCCTGACCAATTTGGATGTCGACGCTTTGGACAATGTGTTATTGCACTGTCCACCAACACCGGTTTACTACACGCCAGAAGTATTCTTCACGCTTGATCAGTTGAAAAAAGCGGGGAAGATCAAGAACTATGGCGTCAGTGTTGAACGGGTCGAGGAAGCCATGAAAGCCTTAGACTACGACATCTCTGCTGTTGAAATTATTTACAACATGTTCCGGTTACGGCCAGCCGATAACTTCTTCAAGATGGCCAAGGAACATAACGTTGGGATTATTGCCCGAGTGCCATTGGCCAGTGGTTTATTGAGTGGTAAATACACCATGGCGACCACGTTTGGCAAGGAAGACCACCGGACATTTAACCGCCACGGCGAATCCTTTGACCAGGGGGAAACCTTCTCTGGCGTGGATTATGCGACTGGGGTTAAAGCAGCTGATGAGTTGAAGGACCGCTTGGGTGCCGGCAATCAGTTGGCACAAATGGCGTTGCGTTACATCTTGATGGCCGATGCGGTCAGCACGGTGATTCCGGGGGCTTCTAAGCCAGAACAAATCACACGTAACGTTGCCGCGGCCGAATTGCCAGCCTTTACGGCAGACCAGATGGCCATTGTTCGTGACGTTTACGATAAATACATTAAGAATCCGGTTCAATATCGCTGGTAAAGCGTCAATGAGCTAGAGACATGGCAAACGTTCAGTTGTCAATGAAGCTAAGCGACGGGTTCAAGGCGTCATAAAGGGCACCGCTATGGTCTGAGAAATCAGATGGTAGCGGTGCCCTTCGTTTAACAGGTACTTCATTGTAGGTCGGGGTTGAGGCAGAACAACTTAATTTGTCTGTTCCCGCAGGCCCTCTAGAAAACCCATGATTATGCTGTCAACTTGTGGGACAAGTAGCAGGGTCAACGTGAGAATGGCCAGAGCAATTACCCAGCGTGTCAACGGCACTTGGTGGTGGCGCTGGTTCCAGTAGACCAGACCAAGTAAGACAAGAACACCAATCAGGATGAGCGATTGTGTCGCGTCGACAAAGGCTGTCATGCCGACACCGAAACTGAGAGAAGTAATGGCGCCAATTAGTGCTAGGCCGCAGCTACTCAGCAGAATCAAGGTGAGTGGGCCGGTGACTGGTCGTTCTAGCCGTTTCATCATGTGTGGGTCTTCTCTAATCAAGTCATCGATGGTCACCTGGAAGAGCTGGCTCAGGGTGACAACGTTGGCAAAACTGGGGAGGGCGGTTCCTCGCTCCCACTTTGAAATGGACTGGCGCGAGATGCTTAGCTGATCAGCTAATTCCTGTTGGGACCACTGTTGACGTTCCCGTTGGTTTTTAATTTGTTCGCCGATATTCATAAATGATGCCTCCAATTAACAATTGCTTCAAGCCTAGCAAACCCGAGCATTAACTGCACGGACCGTTTAGTTGCGGGACCTAAAAGTTGGTTATAACCCGGGTTAAGTGGCTGAAATTTTGTGTAATCAAAAGAACTGTCCTTTGCCGCACGTCTCGTCAATATAGATTTGGAGACGCAAACGGGTCTGGGGCAAAAGCCCCAGACCCTAGAATAGCTTGCTAAAATGATAGGCGGTTAAGCGGTGGTTAGTTTTAATTAAGCAACTTGCAGTTCCAAAATCCAATTGTCCGGTTGCTTATTCTGGTTGATGACCGTGGGATCAGCAACTAGATCCTCGTTTACCTTGACTACGGTGCCAGCGTAAGGCGTCTTGAAGTTTTCAACGGCCTTGTCGCTTTCAACTTCCAAAATATCATCGCCGGCAGCGAGAACGTCGTCGGTCATGATGGGGAGGTCAGCGAAACTGATGTCGCCAATTTGTTCGAGGGCATCGCTGGAAAGACCCATACGATAATGACCTTGATCGCGCATTTGTAACCAGACCCCATCCTTTACAGTGATTGCTGGTGTCGCGGGCTTACTGTCGTGATGAAACCAGCCTAACAGGCGTTGCCAAAATGATTGTGGGTGTTCGGTCATGATAAATTCCTCCCTAGTGTCGTTGGCGGCTGGTTGATTTGAATACCAGCCATCGTGTTTACCCTTTAGTATACCCTTTGCTTGCAACCGCTGACAATAAGACGCTTGTCACTTGCTTCACGAATCATAGTTGGTTGTTGCTGGTCGGCGTCTATGCTAAAATGTAAGCACTTAATCGGGGGAGAACGAAGGGAGAATTCAGCATGTTTTTAATTGATACAAATCGTCAAGGAAAGGTCGTTACGGATGCCGTTGTGAACCAGTCAATCGACAATTACTTGGTTAACGACCTGAAGCTTCCTGGGCATGGGTTAATGATGTATGTGAATCAACCGGCGGTCATTGTCGGCATTAACCAGACTGTGACGGCTGAGGTGGATTTTCACTACCTTGCCAAGCATGACGTTCAGCTCGTTCGGCGGACATCCGGTGGTGGTGCCGTCTATCATGACGAACGAAACCTGATTTTTGAGCACATCGTGAATGGTGATCCGCAAGATGGGTCCAAATTTGGCGACTATACCGTTTTTGCCGAACCAATTCTCCGGGCATTAGCGGCTATGGGGGTGGATTCACCCAGCATCAGTAACAAGAGTGCCTTAATCGTCGATGGGAAGAAATTTTCCGGGATGACCATGTTTAAGAATGGTGATGGTTATGCGGCCGGGGGAACAATCATGTACGATTTAAACGTTGATGCTGCTCACCAAGCCCTATTGCCTGCCAGCGACCGACCACACAGAGGGGTCGCCTCGAACCGGGTTCCCATTACCAATCTGCGTCAGTACCTCGCCCCTGAATATCAGAATTTGGACATTCAGGAGTTCAAGGAAGCCTTACTCTGCCATATCTTTGAGGTCGACCGGCTTGATCAGATTGAGACGTATCACCTGTCCGCGCATGATTGGTCGATCATTGACCAACGACTCAGTGAAAAGTACCGAACGGACGAGTGGAATTATGGTGCCAATCCTGGCTTTCGGGAGTACCGGGCGGTCTTGTTGCCAACCGGCCAGCTTCATTTAAACTTTACGGTGCATGCGGCTAAGTTCAAGGCCGTTGCGCTCTTCGGCACCGTGGCGACGCCGGATCAACTGCACACGGTCGCTGAAAAACTAACTGGTATCGATGCAACGCCGGCCGCAGTCACGGCGGTTCTCAGTCAACCAGAGGTGCTGGCCATTCTGGGTAACGCTGCGGTTAACCCAGTCGTCACGGCATTGACAGCGGAGGCACCGCATGAAGGCTAAGTATGACGTGAACCAATACATCGGCGTGCCAGTGGCAGCCAATGCTTCCGGTCAATATGAGATCAAGCGGGAGCCGGATGGTGACTTCAAGTTGCATTCCTGGCGAACTGGTCGGCACAGCAAGGGCAAGTACAAGGGCCTTGGCCAAATCTTTTTAACCGAGAACAACCTAAAAGTGGCAGTCGTCGCTGCTTATCCGGTGGCCTACAAGGATCGGCATGGGTTCACGCCGATGCAGCGGCTGACCAGTGAGTTTGTGGGGGAAGAGCTTGTACAGACTGCCGTTAAAAAATTACCATAAGCCGTTATAACTGAACGACCAAAACATACTAGGACATAACTCAAAAATCAGCTGTTTCAGAAGAATTATTCTCTTCTGAAACAGCTGATTTCACTTTTTGCCATTATCGTGTCGAAACGTGCACCATCAGGCATTTTGTTGCGCTTAACCCGAGAACAGGAATTATGCCAAGACCAGGCATAACCCCTGTTCTCACGTTAATGCTCGCAAACTAATCGCCTGATGGCCCACTCTTTTTGATGGCTATTTGACAAAGTAAGCTTCTTTAAAGTTTGACTGCGTGCCCACGGTGTTGTACTGCACCCCGTTAAGCTTGGGATTGATCAGGTAGGTGCTAGCGGGCTGTAACAGCGGCGTGACGCCCTGCTGGGTCATCAGGACACCATCGGCCTTCAAAAGCGTTTGCCAGCGGTGGACGTTAAATGAAGGGGCGTTGCTGGCTTCTGCAATCAGGCTGTCGTAAGTGGGATTTGACCAGTGACCCAGATTAGCGGTACTTGAACTGGTGTAGAGCGCCAGCATGGCCAGCGGATCGGCGTATTGTGCGCGTTGCGTGAGAATGGTCAGGTCAGTTTCCAGTGGTCCCGCTTGTTCTTCAACGGACCAGCCGCGTTGTTTCAATTTGATTGTTAGGCCGGGGAGGGTCGCTTCAAGTTGTTGCTGTAACTTCTTAGCGAGCTTTTTACTATTGATCGCATCCAGGTAGCTTACGGACAGTGTGACGTGTTTCGTGCCAATAGACTTGAGTGCTGACTGCCATTCCTTTTTGGCGAGCTTAGGCTGGTAGGCCATGGTTTTTTGGTTCGGTTGTGCTGCGGCAAAATCAGCGGTTCCCCGTTGACCGCGGCTGAGTCCGGCTGGAACGATGCCCTGTGCTGGCAGGGAGGTGCTACCATAGGAAGCCTGGGCCAGCTTTTTCCGGTTGACGGCATGGGAGATGGCCAGGCGGGCAACCCGTTGCTGGAGCAGTTGGTTGACCGTCATGTTCGCGCCATTTTGACGATAGGCGAGTGAGACCATTCTCGAATAAGGGCGTGCCGTGTAGGCAGCTTGTTTTTCATAGTATTTCATATTAGATTGCGACCAGAGGCGAACCTCATCTAGGTCACCATTTTGATAGGCGCGCCAAGCCTTTTTGGGATTACGGTAAACGTTAACGTTGATGCGACTGAGGTAGACGTGCTTGCGATCCCAGTAGTGTGGGTTGGGGACCATGTGCCAATGCGTCTGAGTATTGCCAGTCGTCGCGACCATGAATGGCCCGGCGTAGACTTGATATTGCGGCTTCGTGGCATAGCGCTTCCCGAATTTTTTGGCGATCCGCTCATTTTGGGGGCCAAATAGGGGATAGGTCAGTCGTTGCGGAAGCTCTGCCATGGGGTGGTCAAGGTGGACGATTAATGTAAACTTACTAGGCGCACTGACACCAAGCTGCGTCGCGGGCAAGCGGCCGTCGAGGATCTTTCGGGCGTTGTGAATGCCGACAAACAGATCGGCATCCGGTGCCTTGGTCTGCGGTGCGAGGGCGCGTTGCCAAGCGTACACGAAATCTTTCGCGGTGATGAGGTCGCCGTTACTCCAATAGGAATCCTTCCAGAGGTCAAAGGTGTAAGTCGTGCGCGCCTGATTGAGCGTGACCTTTTTAGCGAGGGCCAGTTCAGTTTGACCATCGCCAGTCGCCGAAAAGAGCCCCTCAATCGTATTATTGAGCCGGCCAAATTGACTCATCTTGTCGGTATCTAAGGTGGTTAAGGGCTGCGACGTGGAAAGGTTAAGCACCTGATTCTTTGTCATGACCCCTTTACTATCACTGGGCGACATCGTTTCTTGAACGACGGTGCACCCGGTCAGCCCAACACATAGTAGCAGGCCAATTAAAAAGATTCCCCAATGCTTCACTTTATTCACTCCGTTAGTTGTCATTCTTTCCTGATGATAGGGGAGTCAACCGGTCACGTCAAGACTTAGTTACGTGCTGAGGGGGCAGTAGCCATGACCGCGTTACGACTTGTGAGGAAAAGCGGTTATGATGACTGGCCGGGCACAATTTGCCCCATCACTTGTTCCAGCCGTAGAAATTAGCTAGAATAGGAACAATTAGCGATGCGAAGGGACGGAAAATGATGATGGAACACTGGTCAGCAACGACGATTAAGGCGTTTCGCAAGACCCTTTTGGCGTGGTATGATCGCGAGGGCCGCGACTTGCCATGGCGGCGAGATCAAGACCCGTATCACGTGTGGGTCAGCGAGGTTATGCTGCAACAGACACAAGTTAAGACGGTGATTCCGTATTACTTGAACTTTATGGCGATTTTTCCAACGGTTGAAGATTTAGCTGCAGCGGATCAAGAGACCTTATTGAAGGCTTGGCAGGGACTCGGCTACTACTCGCGGGCCCGTAATTTACAGCGGGCGGCGCAACAGGTGGTGCACGACTATCATGGCAAATGGCCGGAAACGGCAGCCGGGTTAGCTGATTTGACTGGCATCGGTCCTTACACGTCTTGTGCCATTGCCAGTATTGCGTTTGGCGAAGTCGTCCCGGCGGTTGATGGCAATGCTTTTCGTGTCTTTAGTCGGCTTTTGATGATTGAAGACGACATTGCCAAGCCCCAGACGCGTCAGTTATTTGAGCAAATTATTCAACCGATTGTTGACCCCGACCGACCAGGTGCATTCAACCAAGCCATCATGGATCTGGGGTCGAGCTACATGACCAGTAAAAATCCAGATACGGCACATTCACCAGTTAAGGCGTTTGATGCGTCATTTAAGGCGAACCGCGTGCTTGATTTTCCCGTGAAGACAAAAGCGCCACGTCCCAAGTTGATGCCCTACTATGCCGTCATCGTGCAATCGCCAACAGGGTATCTGCTCACGCAACGAACGACTCAAGAAATGTTGGCGGGGTACTGGACCTTCCCACTATTTCTGCAGGCCGACCTTCAAGACGAGGCTGCTACCGAACCAGCCGACCTAGCGACTGATATCGCCACCTTAGAGCAACGCTGGGCGACCGAGTACCAAGTACCAGTGAAGTTGTCTCCGGTGGGCGGCCAACCGGTTAGCCACACGTATACCCACCAACGTTGGCAGGTCAAGTTACTAATGGCCACCCTAACGACAACGCCCAAGCTGACCTTTTACCCCGGAAAATGGATTCCGGCTGAACAGATTGCGGCGTTACCGCTACCTAAGGTACAGGAAAAAATAATGGCGCGTTACGAAAAGCAAGGTTTTCCAGATGCATTTGGGAGGAATTAGTTTCCGTGGTCCCCAAATTGCAGTATCATCTAATTAATTAGGACAAACCGGTTTGATGAGGGAGTGACAAATCATGCAAACAGTTTTTGATGTGTTGAAATTTATTTCGGTCAATCACCAAGAAGTTGAGAGCCATCAGGTCGTAGTAACTGATCCAGTTGGGAAGCCCAACGGTTTATTAACGGATCTACTACATGATTTAATTAATAATGCACTGTTATTTGTAACCCTGAAAGATGTCAGTTCAGCAACTGAACTTATCGAACATTTACGGACGCACACCCCGATGCCAGCGGATGTGTTGGCAGAATACGCAAAGATTTTAACGGAAGAGTGTTACGGCTTGAACTTTGCTCCTCAAAAGGGGCAAATTGAATTGATCGTTCACCGCTAACTTGAGGAGGGCTGAGCGTGGCTGAATCAGACTTAATTGAGACGGCACCGGGAGCCAATACGGCACCCCCGTTGTTGTTGCTACAAGGTACGGGTGGCACGAATGAAGAGATGCTAACGTTTGGTCGCCGGCTAGCACCACAAAGTCCGCTGATTACGATTGCTGGTCGAATCGGTGTTGGTGCCCAGCGCCAATATTTCCAACAGACGGCTAGTCAAGCAGCGAACCCCAAACAGATTTCGCGAGAAGCGGCTTGGTTGGGGGCAACGGTCGAACAGATCTGTCAACGCCATCGTTGGTCACTTGATGATTTAGTGGTGGTCGGTTATTCGAATGGCGCTACAATGGCGGCCTATGGTGTGCAAATGGGACTGCTTCCTGGGCAAATCGCAATTTTATTTCATCCGCTACGTGTGGCCGTGCCCATGGCCATCAAGCGGCCAGGGTATCGGGTCTGGCTATCAGCCGGTCAACACGACCCATTGGTGCGGGTGGCAACGGTCCAACAAGTGGCGGCAGACTGCGAACGCGCGGGGATGACGACCACTGTAGAAGTGACGGGGGGAACCCACCAATTGACCCCGCAGGAAGTCATGGCTGCCCACAATTGGTTAGCAGAAAATTATTGACCGATATTTAAAAACTCATAGACTTTTTAGCACTTTCCATTTGCTATTATCGGAAATACCTGTTATCCTATGGTTAATGTATTTATGGTTCGGAAGTTTTAAAGGCTCGACGTTCTTTAAGAATGGCTCCTTTTTACCCCAGCTTTCAAATGCAAATATATTGCGCTATGCGCACGGAGGTTTCATTCTTATGGAACAAGGTACTGTTAAATGGTTCAACGCTGATAAAGGTTACGGCTTCATCACTTTGGAAAACGGCTCAGACGTTTTCGTTCACTTCTCTGCTATCAACAGTGAAGGCTTCAAGACTCTTGAAGAAGGCCAACACGTATCCCTTGATGTAGAACAAGGCGACCGTGGCCCACAAGCTGCTAACGTTTCGGTTGTTGACTAATTTATTAGCCTAATCGAGTCGAAAAAAGTCATCGACATTTTGTCGGTGGCTTTTTTGTTTCTAAAAAATAAAAAAGCGTTCGGTCGCATCCGAGCGCTGGGATAGAGATAGGGCTAACTTAACCGTCGATCAGAATTGTTGTGGAATTTGTCGTGATTGGCAAGGTGCTTGCTCTTTTGACGAAAAGCAGCCCGATCGTTCAGGTACAATTGACCTAGTGCGGCGATTACAATAATTAGTAAAATGGCAATAACAGCATGCATAGAAATTCCCCCCATCAACTTTAGGTTACAGTTATATTATCTTAATGTTACAGGAATATTGCAAGCCATTTGCCTAAAAAAATGATTTCTTCAGAGGATCGTAACTTCTGGAAACAATTGGTTGATGAGCTAAAGGGTGAGTACGCTTAATTATCAATTCCAGGTGGAACAAATCGTTGCTGCACTTGAGGTTAGGTAACTGAGCGTCTTTTGCGGGATAACCAGCACTGATAAGGTGGTCGCAATTGCGCGTTTACTTTGAGGTTGAGGAACTCTCTCGCTGTTTAGAAGCGTCTTTCTTCGCTGACTCTTGCTTCTCCTTGTGCTTTTTTTGCGCTTTCCGAACCTGATTGGAAATCTGGTTGGTGGGACTGACCGTTGCCTTGCCAGACAGGTTAGAGACAGGATAGGCAATGAAGAGGACAATGGCAGCGATAATTAGGTATTTAATATTTTGCTTTCGTTCACCCAGTGCCTGTGTAATTTGGAAGAAGTAGTAGATCAGCGTGATGGCTGCGAAAAAGACGACAACTTCGGCACCAATATGAATGTAGGTCATGAGGAACACCCCCGGGTAGTTTAGCCCAACTTTAGCCGAAAGCAGGGGGAGCGTCAACTAACCACTCCCTTAATATCTGGAATTGACACGGCGCATTGGCTTCTCTATAATTAAGAGGTTGTTGGTTATCAGACCACATTAGGTCGCAATAGCTCAGCTGGATAGAGCAACGGTCTTCTAAACCGTAGGTCGAGGGTTCGAATCTCTCTTGCGACATCAATTGAATGAGGTAAACGTGAAGAAGAGTGGAATATCAGACGGTTAGTTTGCGAGTTAAGCGCAACAATCTGTCTGGTGGCGCACGTTTCGACATGATCATGGCAAAAAAATCAGTTTTTTCAGAAGGAGCCTTCTGAAAAAGCTGATTTTTTGAGTTATGTCCCAGACTTTTGGATTAAAAATAGTGTTAAAAAAGACGATTCGGAAGCGATAGATGCACGGATTCCCAATCGTCAGTTAGCAAGTTACTTAACTTAATCTTCGTATTGGCCGACAACGGGCAGATTTTTTAAGACCTTCCGCCCATGAGGGGATTGACCGTCGATAACACTAGTCAGTTCCTGGCCAGCGAGATTGCCGTGGTGCTTGCCACCAGCCCAAGCATCAACGCCGGTGACATCGTAGACAACACCAGCAACCGCAACATAAGCCGGTTGACCGTCTTGACCGTTAAACTTCGCTAATTCAGTTTGATTAAATACTTTTTCACTCACAAGACTCACCACCTATTTGATTTACACCAATAGTAAACTGTCTTATCTAATAATACAAGCAATTTGGTTTTCAGGCGATAAGTGGAACTGCAAACTGGTAGGGTGGTTTTGAAAATCGTAGCTGATTAGCAGTCATAGGTGACGGATTGGGATTAGTTTACGCCGACGCAGCGTGACTTGCCCAATCGAAACGAGCCAGACTTTGCCGGCAAGCTTTCGTAGATTTTGTGATACAGTAAATGCAACAATAGGAAGCATAAAGGAGTTGAGGGGGCATGAAGACCCTAGTATTAGTTTCACATCCCCAATTGGCCGATTCGACCAGCCAGCAATTTTTAAAGGCCAGTTTACCGGTGAAAAATGTGACTTGGGAACATCTGGAGAGTCAGGGGACGTTCGATGTCGCACGGGAGCAAAGCCAGCTCCGGCAGGCTGACCGAATCATCTTGCAATTTCCGCTGTACTGGTATGCAGCGCCGGCTGGTCTAAAGCAGTGGGAGGATTCGGTGCTGACGCGAACGTTCGTGTATGGTGACCACCGTTTTCCTTTGACTGATAAGGAATTGGGTATTGTGGTGACAACGGGCATGCCAGAAAAAGCCTTCCAACGAGGCGGGGCAGAAGGCCTCACATTGGACGCGGCTTTGGCACCACTGGCTGCAGTCGCTGAACGCGCGCACATGCGGTGGTTACCGACCTTTCCCATTTATCAATTTAGCTATCTGGAGGAACCAGAAAAATTGCAATTGGTCGTGGACTATCAGCGCTACCTCACGCAGGAACAGCCGGATGGCCTAGAGCAGCGCCAAGCTTGGTTTGCCCATAGGCTACCCGCCATGATTGATCAGTTGCCGCCAGAACAACAGGCGACCGGTCGATTGATTCAGGCGGAATTTGAGCAGCAAAAAGACGATATTGAGGCATTGGCCGATACGCTGGCGATGATTAAGGAGCAGGAAGATGACTGAGCAAGCAGAATGGTTACACACGCAGATTAAGACGCTGGCCAGTCAACAGGCGCAATTCACTGACCGGGCATTTTGGGTAGCATTAGACAAGTTGATTGCGGAACAGGATCGGCGGCATGATCAATTGCAGGGAGAGGTCGATGGTCGGACTTGGCGACCGGATCGTTGGTGAGTAATCGTGCCGTTAAATTAGTCTAAATGGGCGCAGTACGGCTGTCAGGAATTCCGCCTGCTGTGGGGACGCTTCAGACTGGAAAAACACCAGTCTTCTCGCTCGCTTTGAAGCTTTCGACCCTTAGTCGGAGATGCTAAAAGAGCCATGACAACCGTCACAGCTCCTCTGATAGAAATTTTAATAGTCGCGATTTTGAGCGGCCCAGTGATTGACGGGGCCAAATTTGTGACCAACTTCAATGGGACTCCCGATGGCCGTATTAACAAACTGCTTGGCAATTTCGATGGCGCGCTTCATGGGTGTTCCCTTAGCTAGTTCAGCGGTGATACATGCTGAAAGCGAGTCGCCGGTACCGTTGACCCGGTCGGTTTGGTGGTAAGGTTCACTTAACCAGAACGCCTCACCGGACTCAAGCAAGACGAAGTCGCGGACCTCGGTTTGGTCAGTGTTGGCGTGACTGCCCTTAGCGATGATATTTTTGGCGCCCATTTGTTGCATCTTATGGGCTGCCTTGACCATATCGTCGGCGGACGTAATCGTCATTTCAGCGATCTTCTCGGACTCGTAAAAATTTGGCGTGAGAACCGTGGCTAATGGGAGGAGCGCGGTTCGTAATGTCTCGAAGGCACTTTCTTCCAATAGCTGATTGCCATGTTTGGTCATGATGACCGGATCGACGACCAGTGGGCCGAAATCGGCTTTTTGATAGTTTTTCACGACATCATTGATCAATTCTGAATCGGCGAGCATCCCAGTCTTGGCTGCCCGAATGTGGTAATCAGCGGCAAGGTCCGCAAATTCTTGGTCAATGAAGTCAGTGGGCATGGGAACACTGGCGTGAATGCCGTAAGAGTTGCCGGCTACGCAAGCGGTAATGACGGACGCCCCGTAAACTTGACGGGCGAAAAAGGTGTGTAAATCGGCCTGCATACCGGCACTGCCATCGCTATCGGACCCAGCAATGGTGAGGGCTTGTGGATAAGAATTAACAACCATGATTCATCGAACCTCCGCTTTAAATTTAGAACAGCCTCAGCATAGCATAAATGACTAGGCAAAGGCCAACGATATCGGGTATAAATTTCGTTATACTAACTTGTTCCCGCAAACCAGGTGGGCCAAGGGATTTACAACGTTGCGGAATAAGCCAATGGTTAGGTGATAGTTGCAAATATGCCAGATATTCCGGCGCCTGTAGGGACCACTCGTGACCTGAGAAACGGGTATCCAGTTGGGGTCGTTCAGCGGAAAGATTACAGGAATTGGGGGAAGTTGCCATGCGAACAGAAATTATCCGACCATTAAGCTGGTGTTTGGCCGGAATTGTTGCCAGTTGGGTTGCTATTATGGGGTCAGTGGGAACGTTGTATCGTTACTTTCCCAACGAACCACTGACTTTAACGTTCGGATTAGCACTAACTGTGATAAGCTTAATAGGGATTGTTCGTTCTGCACGCCGGGGGCCATGGTGGTGTCTGATACCAACAACGGTGGTTGCAATTGCCGCTACGATTGGAATAATCACTGATAGCACGCTGTTACTGCTGGGATTGACAATTTCTGGTTTTTATTGAAAATGTTCGTTAAATCGATCAGGAGGAAAGTACGCATGTTAATTCAACAAGGACGTATTGAAAACGCCAAGCAACCACAAGATATTCGAATCGAGGATGGCAAGTTTACAGCCATTGCCGACCATTTAACGCCCCAAGATAATGAAAAGGTGATTGATGCTCAGAACAAACTGATCATTCCACCATTCGTTGATCCACATGTTCATTTGGATAGTACCATGACGGCCGGGGATCCGGAATGGAACCAATCAGGAACGCTATTTGACGGCATTCGAATCTGGTCTGAACGGAAGAAGACGTTGAGTATCGAAGACGTCAAGACACGGGCCCGTATGGCTTTGGAACGGCAAGCAGCCAACGGAATCCAATTCGTTCGGTCCCACGTGGACGTCACTGATCCTAGCTTGACGGCCCTCAAGGCTTTGATTGAAGTTCGTGATGAAGTTAAGGACTTTATTGAACTGCAATTGGTTGCGTTCCCCCAAGAAGGGATTCTGTCCTTCCCACACGGTAAAGAATTAATGGAACAGGCTGCTAAGCTGGGAGTTGACGTTATCGGGGCCATTCCGCATTTCGAATTCACTCGTGAATACAGCGTGGAATCACTCCATTTCGCCGTTGAATTGGCACAAAAATATGGCAAGCTCGTTGACGCCCACTGTGACGAAATCGATGACCCGGCTTCTCGTGGACTGGAAACGCTAGCCACGTTGGCCTTGGAAACGGGCTTGGGCGACCAAGTAACAGCTAGCCACACCACGGCGATGGGTTCTTACAACAACGCTTACGCCTACAAGCTGATGCGCTTGTTGCAAATGTCCCACATCAACATGATTTCGAACCCCCTGATCAACACGCACTTGGGTGGCCGTTTCGATACGTATCCTAAGCGGCGGGGTTTAACGCGGGTCAAGGAATTAAATGCGGCCGGCGTTAACGTTGCGTTTGGTGAAGACGACATTAAGGATCCTTGGTACCCAATGGGTGACGGCAACATGTTGGATTCGCTTCACATGGGCATTCACGTGACCCAAATGATGGGCTACGATGACATTATGAACTCCTATCAATTTGTCACGACTCACGGGGCCAAGGCGATGCATGTGACCGACCACTATGGTATCGAAGTTGGTAAGCCAGCTAACTTGGTCGTTATGAACAATGACAACTTCTATGACGCATTGAATCAACGCTCAGAAGTGCTCTACTCCATTCACCACGGTAAAATTATCGTGCAAACTGACCCTAAGCAAGTTCACATGAACCTCTAATTAGGAACGTAACAGCTATTGTATTTTCAAATTTAAAGCAAATGAAAAGCGCCGCGGTAAACTTCTACCGCGGCGCTTATTTATGAAATTATCTTTTAGCATGTGCTTTCTTGACGGCGGCCACGGTTAACGGCTTAGACACAACGGGCTGTTTCTTGACCTTGTGTTGTGTGCGTAGCTGTTCCTTTAAGACCTCAATCTCGTCTGCATGTTCGCCCTTCCAATCTTGATAAGACTTGGCAGAGTCGGTGTCACCGGGCTTTAAGCCGGTATTTAACCAGAAGCACGCTTCGGACAAGCTGGGAAAATTGTGAATCCACAGCGTTTGACCGTTATCGGAGTCAAAGGCCACGTAAGAGCGAAAGTGACGTTTTAAAAAGGTATGTTTCCGAATTTTAAAAGCTTCACGCTTACGGGTTAGCCGGTAGTCTGGTAAGATGTATTGACCGGAGATGGCGAGTTGTGGAAAACGTTCGTCGCGTTGTTCGTGCTGGTCTTTCAACATAGCACGGGCTTGCTCGACGGAAATAATGGTTGCACGAATCGGATTCTTCATAAAAAACCCCCTCAAAAAATTGAAAAAATAAGTGAAAATGACAGTCTCCGGCCAGTATTCACACTTACTAGGTTAGCATAATCTAAAAGTTATGGAAACAATTTACCCTTTAAATTTTAGGCAAATTTGCGGTTCTGACGGTCAACTACCGAAAAAAATTTGTCTAGAGGGGATTAGGATGGTAACGGGTACACAAATGTGGTAATGGTGGATATGACCAGTGCCAGGATAAAGTATGGTAAACTAGCATACATCAGTTCGAAAGCGGGGATACATTTGGCACAGAAATACTACGCAGTTCGGCGGGGCCGGCAACCAGGGATTTATCGGACTTGGCCGGAAACACAAAAACAAGTTAGTGGCTTTTCAGGTGCACAGTACAAAAGTTTTACGACGGAAGTGGCTGCCAAGTCATTTATGACAGCCAAGGCGACTCCCCCGTCAACACCGACGGCAAAGAGGGCTGCGGGAACAACCACGCAGAGGGCAACGGGGACACCAACCATCACCGTTTATACGGATGGCGGCTCACGGAATACGGGTAACGTTGCCGGTGGTCACGTGCGGTCGGTCGATAAGGCTGCCTGGGCATACCGAATCGAATTACCCGATCGGGCCGTGACGGGGTCTGCTGGCGAGTTTGGTGCGACCAATAATCGTATGGAAATCATGGCGTTTCGTAACGCGTTGCAACGTTTGGTGGATTTAGGACAAACACAGACGGAAATTCAATTTGTTTTGGACTCACAATACGTCCTAAATGCCGTCACTAAAGGTTGGTTAGCGGGCTGGAAACGTCGGGGCTGGAAACGCAGTGCGGGACCGCTAGTTAACGCGGAACTGTGGCAAGATGTTGATCGGTTGTTACCACAGTTTAGCCACTTGACCTATCAGTGGACAAAAGGCCATGCGACCAATCAAGGAAACGTCTTCGTCGACCATTTACTGAATGAAACAATGGACGGCATGCACCAGCGACCTGCTGGGGCAGACAGAACGGTAAAAGCCGCGCCAACACAGCCTTTGTCTTCATCTAGTACGCCAACTACGCAACATCAGGCGGATACGGAACAATCGGTAGCTGATATCGCTCAGAGTCTGCGTAACCTACCGTTTAGCGATAATTAAGGGTATAATGAGACCTAGATTTTACCTGTGGGTCAGCTAATTGGGGGGACTAGTACCCGTCAGCTAGGGGCTAGCCAAACACATCTTAAAAAATAGTAAGTAAATGGGGTACCGAATCATGCAAGCAAAATTAATTCCATATCTGGAGTTTGAAAATGCCAAAGAGGCCATTGCCTATTATCAAAGTGTCTTTGGTGCGACCGATGTTTATCGAATCAGCCCAACGGCCACGGAGGTTGAACAATTTGGGTTGGAACCAACGGTGGATCTAGACCAGATGACCATGAATGGTGGCTTTCGTATCTTGGGCTTAAATGTTCAATGCGCAGATGCTTTAATGGGTCAGCCGACGTCATCGACGCTGATTTCGTTGATGCTTGCCGTGGATGAAGATGACAGTGCCAGTGTCAAGGCACTCGATGCGCTTTACCAACGACTGGTGAAGTCAGACGTTAAGGTCATCAGTCCCTTCTCCAAGGTAACTGGTGGCAAGATGGGCCAGATTGTTGATGCATATGGTATTACCTGGATTCTGCGGGAACAAGCCATGCCAGCCCAACCGGACACAGAAGACTAGTGAAGCATGATGAACCGTTACATTTGGAAATTCAAGCGAGGGTTGTGACTGAGAATAGTCGCAGCCTTTTTTAGTTGGAGAAGTGGGCTAATAGTTGTGGCGATATATCTCGAAGCGAGATCAGATATGAAGACTATTTTTATTTGGAACATGCAATGCATACACGCCTAGAAGGACGCTGAACAGTGATATAATTAAAACACAAAACACAAAACACAAAACACAAAACACAAAACACTTAAAGGTGGAGTACTAATGGCTTGGAGTTGGAGTGAGAAAGCAGCAGATGCATTAAACAACTGGTTTACGCCAAGTATGCCCGCTGTTAAAAATTATGTTGATCGAGGTAACTTGGACAGAACGATTATGCGTGAATTTGCCCAGCGAGGAAGACAAGTGTTGGTTTATGGGCCAACTGGTGCTGGAAAGACAAGCATGGTCTTGGACAATTTAAAGAAGTTAGAGAAGTCCCATGGTACTAAAAGTGTTCGCGTCACCATGAGCAATAAAACGACAATTGAAAGCTTTATTGCAGATGTTGCTGGTAGACTGCATTTGAGCAGAGTAGTTCAGAGAATTCAGACTAACGAAGACGGTGTTCAAGCAGAGGCAAAGGCTGGGCTGCGTTGGTTTTCCTTGCGGGCTGAAGTGCAGAGCCAAAGTACGAATCAAAATATTACTGAGCAATACATGGGAATTGATGATTTCGCGATTCTTGAGGAAGTCCTGTTTAAACGGAATACGGTTCTTATTGTTGATGATATGGAAAATCTATCCGTTGAAGCTGATGGTCTCAGAATTAGATTGGCAGAAATTGCGAAGAACATGTCTGATGATGCTGTTAACTACGAAGATTCTTATGCTAAGATTGTTTTTGTCGGAATTGCTGAAACGGCTAAGGAACTTTGGCATGATGTTCAGTCATTGAGGAGTCGCTTGGCAACGATAGCTGTCCCATACTTAAATGAAACTGAGAGCAAGCTGATTATTAAAACGGGTTGGGATAATGCCAAGTTAAAAAGTTCTGAACGGCAGATTGATAAGACAGTTTATATTTCCACCGGGATTGGCAAGGTGCTCCATGAACTGGGACGAAATGCGGGTTATGCAGCACTCGATGAAAATAGTCAAACTATGAAAGATAAGTATATTACTGACGCGATTCAAGAAGTGTTTGCGGTTAATGAACTGGAGTACCGTTCACGGCTAGACAAAGCAAAGAATAAAACCAGTACTAAAACAACAGTAAGAAACTATGTTTTGTATGCAATGGCTAATTCTGAAGAAAATACGATGACGACGCAAGGAATTCTGAGTGCTGTTAATGAGCTACGCAACGGTAAAGAGATGAGCTCTAGTTCGCTAAGCCCGGTTTTAACTAAGCTTAAAGGGCCAGCTTTGGAAATTTTAACTAGTGATGATCGTAATTATTGGCATTTTTCAGATCCAATGTTCAAAGCATATGTACGTGAACATAAGGATGAGCTCTTATTGAAAAAAGCAGAAGGTTAGCTGTCCTAAGACTAGAAGGAATTTCAAATAGTTCTTTATGTTAGCGAGTTCATTACGGAGCTCGCTTTTTTGTTTATGATTTAGCAGGGCTTATAAATATTAAATTCAGGGGTGTGGGCCAAACGGTGGTTAATGTTCGCTGACTGTCTTGGGTTCCACGTTTTGACCGGATACGTTCGGAGTGCAAAAGAGTCTGGGCGTGTTGTCTTAGACTCTAGGCACGAAATCTCTGATAATTACCGTAGGGTTGGCTTATACCGGTTCAATCAGTTTTTACCGATGTGGTATCATGAGGGCAAGAGGAGTGATTGATGATATGGCAACAGAACGGGAAAAAATGACGGCCGGTCAGCCCTACGAACAATTCGATAAGGAACTGATCGACCGCCGAGTGTTAGCACGGAAGCAACTTAAGGCAGCTAATCAGCTCGATGATAACCAGCAACGCAACACCGCTTATCAGGCGCTGCTTGCGGACACTGGTGATGATTTCTTCGTTGAGGCCAGCTTCATGTTTGACTATGGCTGGAATATTCATATCGGGAACCATTTCTATGGTAACTACGATATGACTTTCCTGGACACCTGCCCAATTACGATTGGCGAACACTGCTACTTTGGCCCGAACATTGGGCTGTACACGCCAGTTCATCCATTGAACGCCATGGCTCGGAACAACGATGTTGAAATGGGGGCGCCAATTACCATCGGTGATAATGCTTGGCTAGGTGGTCGGGTGACCATCTTGCCTGGCGTGACGCTGGGCAATAATGTGGTCGTTGGCGCGGGTTCTGTGGTAACCAAATCGTTTGGCGATAACGTTGTGATTGCCGGCAACCCAGCCCGGGTGATCAAGCAGATTGACAACAGTGCTGCCGGTGATCAGCGGGCGCGCGAACAATGGCCGGATAAGTTGAAAAAGTAACCACAATTGAGTTGAATTTCAAATTCTAATCATATTCTTAGATTACTATGGTTATCGGCTGTGTAACCGCTTTATTTGCGATAGAAAAAACTTATCCATCCGCAAGATTTTACTAATTATTTTGACCGCGTATAATGGACTTTGGATATCGTTTCAGAGAGATTGACAAAGGCAATTTGTATTTAACGTTTAAGCGCTGTACAGGTGGCTCGCATGACGACCCCAGTTACAGCGCTTTTTTCGTACAATCTCGCCGGACATCATCCGCTGGAAGCTTGGCTTTCAGGAAACAAATGAGGAGGATTATTTATTTTAGCGCGTAAAAATATTGATAAGTTAGTATTCGTGCCAACCATCGTTTTATTTATTCTCGCGTCATTGCTATTTATCTTAGGTGGGAATCAATTACAAACCACACTAAGTTCATTATTGAACTGGATTGATACTCGCATGTCATGGGCCTATATGATGGTGTACGTGGTCAACTTTTTATTTTTTATGTATTTGGCATTTGGTAAGTTTGGGAAAGTCAAATTGGGCGATCCTGACGACAAGCCTCACTACAGCAACTTTCAGTGGGGGAGCATGGTGTTTGCCACGGCGATCGATGCCAGCATTTTAATGCTGTCGATTGTCGATCCATTACGGTACTTACAGCATCCGGCGTTTGGTTTCAAGCCATTCTCCAGCAATGCGTACAGTGCCGCTCACATGTTGGGCCAATTCAACTGGGGGCCAATGGCGTGGATGATGTTTGCGCCGGCCACGATTGCGATTGCTTACGTCTTATACGTCAAGCATGGTAAGGTTCAACGGGTCAGTGCAGCCATTACGAGTCTGCAAGGCGATAGCACGGGAAAAGTCGTTGCCCGTCACGTGGTCGACTTCTTAGTCGTCTTCGGTATCATGGGTGGTATCGGTTCTTCCGTGGGGATGGAAATTCCAATTATCTCCAAAGTGCTCAGTCGGCTTACCGGTGTACAAGATAATTTAATGCTGAAAATTGAACTCTTTATCATTCTGTTTATCCTGTTTGCCGTCACGGTCTTCCATGGCCTGAACGGTGGGATCAACCGGTTAAGTTCCGCTCACATTTGGACGGCGCTAGGCTTATTGGCCATCATTTTAATTATCGGACCAACAATTTATATTTTAAACTCTGAAACCAACAGTATTGGCCTGATGGCCCAGAAATTCATCGCGATGTCGACGAATACCTTGCCTAACGGTGGGGACAGTACCGCACAGCAGGAAACTATTTTCTACTGGGGCTGGTGGTTGTCCTACATGCCAGTAATGGGGCTGTTCATTGCCCGGATTTCTAAGGGCCGGACGATTCGTCAGGTCTTAGTCGGGATGTTAACGTATGGGGCTTTAGGATGCATGAGTTTCTACGCCATCTTCGGGGGCTACTCGTTGTGGCTTCAACGGACCGGTGCCGTTAACTTGGTCCACATTTTAAATACGCAGGGACAAGCTGCCGTGGTTGCCACGGTGATTGCAACCTTGCCATTTAAGATGATTATCTTAGCTTTGTACTGTATCTCTTGTTTCATCTTCTTGGCAACGACGATTTCGTCTTCCGCCTTCATCGTGTCATCATTTACCAGTCTGAACTTGGATGATGGCGAAGAACCTAGTCGCTGGAACCGGATGGTCTGGGTCGTTGTGTTCATCATCTTCTCCTTTGGGATTGTGATGGTCGGTGGCTTTAAGACCGTTCAAACGGTTTCGACGATTGCCGGGTTCCCGTTGATGTTTGTCTGCATCTTGTTGCTACATTCTATCTGGCACATGCTGGCGGCCAAACCCAAGCCGGTACCCGTTGTGGTGCCACAGCCCGTGGTTATTCGGCGGATTACGGTCGAATTGCCGCGTGCCGTTCGTGGGCCAATGATCTTATCCCCAGATCACGCACGGTAATCATTTAATCAACTAAAATCAGTACCCGTAACCTGTAGCTTTTCCGGTTGCGGGTACTGTTGTCTAAAGAAACAGCTGTCAGCTGGTCGTATGCGGGTGGTCAATAATGCTGAGGTTGCTCCGCCGATTGGCAAGTTAGCCAAGCTTAGATGATCGAACCGGACATGAACGACAGTACGATTTTTAGTGTAGATATGATACAATGAAGCCGAATCATCCATTGGAGGGAATTATAGTTATGGCAGATGAAAGTACCAACGACGAAGCGACCAATCCGCTGTTCTTCCGGCGAATTTTGATTACCATCGATGAAGACGACCGGCCATCAACCAGTCGGGCGTTTCGCTTTGCCTTGACGATGGCGCGCGATTATCAGGCCCATCTGGGCATTGCGTCCGTCTTGGAAAGCGATGATATTAGCATCTATGAGTCTTTAATGCCTACGAAATTAAATGAAAAACGTGACCACCTGCGGACTATTGTGCAGGAGTATGCAGCGAAGGCCCAAGCCTTTGGTGTCAACGATGTTCGGTCCATTATTGCCGAAGGTGGCGATGTGGACGACGTGGTTTTACAGAAGATTATTCCAGATTTTCAACCGGACCTGGTCGTTTGTGGCGCCGACGTCGACTTTGCTAGTCATGGTCATCCCGGTGCTATCGGGTTGCGGCTAGCTAAGAAATCAGACGTTTCAGTTATTGTGATTCGCTAAACCAAAAGGGTTCTCGCAATTTAGGCGGGAACCCTTTTGGTGTATAATATACCTTACGAAAATGGTCACAGTAAGGGGGAGTTGACGATGCAAGATAGTCCAATTCGCGGCTTTTTATTTGATCTCCATGGGGTCATTGCGGACTCGTGGCAATATCATTTGGCATCTTGGCAGGCGATTGCAGCGGAACTGAAGGTTCCCTGGACGCCAAAATTAACGCGGCTACTGCCGGGAATGAGTCGGCGTGAGTCACTCATGACGATTCTGAAATCCGTGAACCGCCAAAGTGAGTTCAGTGAGGACCAGTTGCTCGCCATTACGGACCATGAAAATGCGCTCTATCGTCAGTTCGTGGCGCAGATGACGCCGGCAAACCGGCTACCCGGGATTACCGCTTTTCTCGATGAACTTTTGGCCGCTAACTATCCAATCGCACTCGCTTCAGCTTCGACGAATGCGCCAGCCGAAATTGACCGGTTGGGATTGGGTCACGTCTTCACGAAGATTGTTGCGGCAGCGGATCTTCGCGCCAGTAAACCGGCACCGGACGTGTACTTGGCTGCAGCACGACTGATCGATCAAGCGCCCCAACGGTGTGTCGCCCTGGAGGATACCGTGACCGGCGTGCAGGCGGCCAAAGCAGCCGGGTGTCTGACCATTGGGATCAATCCCCAGCCATTACCTGGTGCGGATGCGATGTTGCCGGCAACGAACGTACTTAGTCTTGCAGCCGTGCAGCGGGTACTCGGTCTGCCAACCGTTTAAGCAGAAAATCTTTGAGAACCACAGCCTGGTTGTGGGCCTCATCCTTAGCGCCGTAGAGTAGGATGACGTCTTGGTCGGGTAATTGACCCGCCAGGAGATCTAAAAAGTCTGAGAGCGCTGGATTAGCCTGTATTTCGGCTAAATAGCGTTGTTGAAATTCCGGAAATTTCTCAGGATCGTGATTAAACCATTTGCGCAGGTCGGTCGAGGGACCAATCTCTTTTTCCCACGTGGCGAGTTGCGCGTTGACTTTGGAAATTCCGCGGGGCCATAGGCGGTCGACTAAAACGCGATAACCGTCGAGATCAGCGGGCTTGGCGTAAATTCGTTCGCATTTAATTGCCATAAAAGATCATCTCCATGGGTTCATTTTAGCATAGGTGTTTCAGAGGGGGCATTTTTAATCATGCAGCAGACAATCGGCGACTTTTATACGGGGCGACCAACTGAACAAATTGCACGGGAGTTGTTGGGCCACGAGTTAGTTTACGAGACGCCAGCGGGAACCATGAGTGGTTGGATCGTTGAGGCCGAAGCCTATCTTGGTGAACAGGATACCGCAGCACACGCCTTCAATGGGCGTTATACGGCGGCCAATGCGGCGTTATATGACGCTCCGGGCACGATTTACATTTACATTTTACGGGGATACTATATGTTCGATGTGGCAACCCAATCTCAGGGAACACCGCAAGGAATCCTGATTCGTGGTATCGAACCGCATCACGGCTTAGCACTAATGCAGCAAAATCGTGACAAGCCAGTTCCGGACGTGACGAATGGACCGGGTAAACTGATGGCGGCATTGGGTATCCAATCTAAGGACTTAAATCGAACCATGTTGGGTGCGCATAACTTGACGATTACCCCCAACGCGACGCGGCACCCCCAACGCATTGCGGCGACGTCACGGGTCGGTGTCAGTGCTGGTAGTTGGCAAGACCGACCCCTACGTTACACGGTCGCTGGCAACCCGTTTGTCTCCGGCAGTCGGAAGCGTGATTGGGACCGCGAAAATCATGGCTGGCAGGACTAGTCGGCGGGCGTTTGGATTGTTATAATAAGCGCATAATGTTTAAGGGATGGCTAATTTAAATGAATGTTGATATCTTTATCGAAACGCGAAAGCGACTCCATTTGTCGCAAGACCAGCTGGCTCGGGGAATCTGTACACAGGCGACTTTAAGCAAATTCGAACGAAACGGCAAAGTACCGTCATTAAAAATCTTACTACAACTCTGTGACCGGTTGGAACTGACCTTAAACGATCTCTTTCCATTGAATCACGATGAGGATTCTGTACGCTCTAAAGCACTGGAACAAGCAGAATTTCAACTCTTACAAGGGGAATACGACCAAGTCAGAGATAGCTTACAACAGTTGGGGGACCCGGCAAATGGGACCGTCAACTTTCAAATGCGCTTTTACTTTATCCGCGGCTATCTGACGGCCCTCAATGGTGGAACGATTGCAGATGCCCTCTATGACTTTTCCCAGATCCTCAATCGGTTTGATGAAGGCCACCACTCCATGTACGCAACGCTAGCCTACACGGGAATGGGAATCGCTTATAGCAATCACGGGGATAATGACCGCGCAGCGTTTTACTTCAACAAGGTTGCTGGTGAAGCCCGCGAGTTGAACTTTAAGAATCGGCACAATGTTTGGCGGGCACTGAATGTGGTCTACTACACCGGCTGTTTCTACGGTAAAATCAACGACTTGACGACCAGTAATGATCTGCTCACGTATGGCGTTAAAATTTGTGCCCAGTATCACGTGACCTACTATCTCGCGCGAATCCTCTACCAGCGCGCCATTAACCGACAGAATCAGCATGCTGATCCCGCCGCCATTCGCCAGGATCTACAAGACGCGGCGGCCTTTGCCCGGTTAAATGATAACCAAAAGTTATTGCAACGAATTGCGGCTTTTTCTTTGGCCTAATAGCAATCCCCGTGAACGGTTTGCGGGATGTTTAAGTTAGTCTAAATTGGGGTCAGGATGGCTACCGGGGATGACGTCTGCTGGCTGAGAAATGGCTAGCTGGTTCAGCTTGAAATTATTTCTTGGGAATAAAGAAAAGGGAGGTCCTACCTCACAACTGATGACGTTGCGAGGCAGGACCTCCTTTTAATGTTTAAACAGACCTGAATTACCGCTGAAAATTCTAGTAAGGCTTGGTGCCAAAGTGCACGGCCGCCGCCCCTAGATTAAACTGCTGGTAATGAACGTTGACGAAACCAGCAGCTCGAAACATGGTTGCCAGTTCGTCGACCGACACAAAGCGGTGCGTGGACTGCTGCAGGTAGTTGTAAGCCTGATAGTGATGTGCGACTACCCGTCCCATCAACGGCACCAAGTGGCCAAAGTATAGTTGCCAACCGGCATGAACGATAGGGTTCGCGGGCTGCGACGTTTCCAAGCAGACGACTTGGCCGCCCGGCTTGACGACGCGCGCCATTTCCCGTAGGACTTGGTTGGCATCGGGAACATTCCGTAAGCCAAAGCCAATTGTAACCACGTTAAAGCTATTGTCTGGATAGGGCAGTTGCATGGCATCTCCCTGACGCAGTGTAATGCGGTCTTCAAGTTTAGCCGTGCGGACCTTAGCAGTAGCCTGTGTTAACATGACGCCACTAAAGTCCAGTCCGACCACATGACCCGCGGGACCAACGGCCTTGGCCAGTGCCAACGTCCAGTCGCCCGTACCACAACACAAATCCAGGGCAAAGTCACCGCGTTTGATGGTCATCGACCGCATCACGTTTTGCCGCCAGATACGGTGTGTCCCCAAACTGATGACGCTGTTCATGTGGTCATATTGCGGCGCGATGTGGTCAAAAATCTGTTGCACCTTGTCCTCTGGGGTATGATTCGTCAGTGCCATGCGCAAGTCCTCCTAGATTAGAGCAAATATTTAGCGTCGATGTCAGGATCTTGTGACGTTAAGATCTTAGGACCGTCATCGGTGATCACCAGGGTGTGTTCGTATTGTGCGGACAATGACCCGTCAGCCGTGACGTAGTATTCCCAAGACTTGTCGTCGGTCTCACGTGATGCAATCTCCCAAGTCCCCAAGTTGATCATGGGTTCGATGGTAATGGTCATGCCGGCACGTAAACGTAGGCCGCGACCCGCTTCACCGTAGTTAGGAACGTTGGGTTGTTCGTGCATCGTTGGCTGAATCCCATGGCCGATCAATTCACGAACGTCACCCATGTGTTCTTGACCTTCCGTGTAGGCTTGGATAGCGTGACCAATGTCACCGATCCGGTTACCAACAACGGCTTGGTCGATTCCCAAGTAGAGGGACTTCTTAGTGACATCCATTAAGTGTTGGGCTTCTGGACTGATTTTACCAACGGCGTAAGTCCAGCAAGAATCACTTTCAAAGCCGTCCAAGTTGACGGTCATGTCGACAGCGACAATGTCGCCTTCCTTAAGTAATAATTCTTTACGTGGAATGGCGTGGGCCACTTCATCGTTAACACTGACACAGGTGGCGTATTTGTATCCTTCGAATCCCTTTTCGGATGGGGTAGCGCCGTGTTCAGCAATGTATTTGTTGGCAAAGCGTTCGATTTCCCAAGTTGAGATACCAGGCTTGATGATGTCCCGTAAGCCAACGTGGACTCCGGCCAGAACGGCACCGGATGCGGCCATTTTTTCAATTTCACGATCTGATTTAAGTGTAATCAACGTGTTGCCTCCTCTAAAATTATCGTACTCTTCTAATTTACACCAATTCTGCCATTTCGGCGACTTGTGCCGGGAAAAATGTTTGGTGCGGTCGTCTGCGGCTGGTGAAGACTTCATCAGGTGAGGCAGACTTGACGACATAACGCTTTTTCCTACAGGTTATCGACCTGTTGGGGGATTGGTAAATGTTAGGAGTCCTTCTTGGATAGTGAACTGGTGTTGGTTGAATGAAATAGAATAGGCCCCGTAGATTTACTCCACAGCGCCCGAGTTGTTAAGCCTTTAGACTGGTGATTTTACCGTCGTTGACTTGATCTAAGATTCGTTTGGCTTCGGTGATGCGTGCGTCACACAAGAAATGCATGGCGTTGTCCTTTTCTTCCTCGGCCCGATCCATTTGTTCCTTTAGAAATTTGATTTCATCCGTTAAATATGCGACTAAATCCATGTTTTACCCTCAATTCCTTGCGTAGTCCGCTGGGGTTGGTAAGGTTACCAACTGCCAATTAATACCATTGTAACAGAGATTTACGGAGAAGTAACTTGATTGCATAAGGCGATAACGGTCCAATCATTTTACAGGACTTCCGAAAAGGACTAGAATAGATTCCAGTTAATAATGTTTCTAAAGTAGGACTAAGGGAGTGGGAGTTACATGCAGGAAGCAATTGATTTAAACGGGCGGCCTTACAGTCACCTTGCCTTTATTTGGACGTTACTTGCCGGGACCTTTACCATGTCGATCAGCCAATCAGCGCTGTCGACGGCGTACCCGACCTTGATGCACTACTTCAACATCCCCGCGTCGACCGTTCAATGGTTGACGACGGGCTTCATGCTGGTCATGGTGGTCATGATGCCAGTCAGTCCGTGGTTGTTGAATAACATTCGCTTTCCGGTATTATTTATCAGTATGCTTGCGTTATTTGACGTCGGGACCTTTATTATTTACTTAGCGACTAGCTTTCCCCTGATGATGTTGGGGCGGGTCATGGAAGCCATGGCGGTTGGAATTATGTTTCCTTCATATCAAACGGTCATGCTGCGAATCACGCCAGAAGCACAACGGGGGAGTGTGATGGGGTTTGCTGGCTTGGTCATGGGGTCGGCGTTAGCAGTTGGCCCGATTATTTCTGGAATTGTTCTAAAATACACCACGTGGCAGGGCCTGTTTGTGGTCTTCATGCTGATCATTACGGTCGTCTTTGTTGTTTCACTGAAAACAATCAAAGACGTGATGCCGCAACACAAGGCACACTTGGACTATTGGTCTGTTCTGAGTAGTTTAGGTTTCATTGGCATCTTGTACGTCGTCAATCAGATTGGTAAGGCCGCAGTCAACTGGGGTGCGATGGGTGGCTTGCTTGCAGTCAGCCTGTTAGCGGTGGCCTTCTTTGTTTGGCGGCAGTTCCAGGTGGACACGCCGTTACTGGATCTACGGGTTTTAAAGACGTTTAACTTTGATTTAGCTGTACTGCTGACCGGGACGTCGTACATCGCCTTGATCGTGGTCACGATTGTTTTCCCACTGTACTACCAAGAGGTACTGGGAATTTCACCGTTTGCTTCCGGTATGGCGTTGGTTCCCGGTGCGGTAGTTTTGAGCTTGCTGAATCCGTTGACTGGTAAATTAGCCGACAAAATTGGGTTCAAAGCCACCATGCTGACCGGGATGTCGATGATTGTGCTGGGGTGGTTATGGTTGACGCTGGTTAGTGGCAAGCAATCGCTACTGGCGATGATTCTGATTGCCGCTCTGATTGAAGGGGGCAATGCCTTCGTCATGATGCCCGCTGTTACGTTGGGGGCCAACTCGCTGCCCGACCAGTTGATTTCTCATGGAACGGCGGTCATTACGACCGTGCGGCAAATTCTGGGATCGACCGGGGTGGCAGTTGCCACTTTAATCTTAGCCGCCGTCACGGCCAGCCATGTCAAAGTGGAATCGACGATGTTGGCCAACTTAGCTGGCTATCGAGCAGTCTTCGCAACGTTCCTAGTCGTTGCTGTGGTGGGGTGGATCTTTGCCGCTCTTCTCCGCGACGGCCGCAAGACCAAGGCTTAATTAATAAACGATGGGTAAGCGGTCGCACCGTTAAATTGGGCTAAATTCGCGGTTCATCTGGTGATAAAAGGACTTGAAAACCCGGCGGTGTACGTCTCGCCAGTAGGCAAGGGTGCGGTCGCCTTCACCTTCATGGTAGGCGTGCTCGGCGGAAACTTGGTCGAAGGGGATGGTCTCCACGACTTTGGTTTGCGTCACGCAGACGGGCCGTCCCTGACCATCTAAAACGATATTGTATTCGCCAACCTGTGGCCGGGCATCGCTGGCATCATAGAGCTCCAGAGCGGAAGTGGTCGCGGTCTTACGACCAATTTTAACCAAGTGGGCGAGGGCATCGGCATCAAAGAAAGCGTAGGCGTCATAGTCGTTGGTTGTCACTTCTGGGTGTGCCGCCTTAAATTGCTGCCAAAATTCTTCAACTGTCATGGGAAATGGCCTCCTTAGGCTAGGTTTAATTGAGATTAAGTTTAGGCTAGTCGGTCCTGGAAAACAAGCGGCTAAATGAACGGAAAATCATAATGGCAAAATAAAATCGGCTTTTCAGAACTTTTGCGCGCTGAAAAAACCGATTTTGAATGAGGTACCAGTGTTATTCGATGACTTGTCGTTGGATTTTTTTAATTAGTGAGTTTCCGCAAAACCACGACGGCCGCCCGGCTTAGGAATCTGGTTCTGCATCATGACGCTGAAGCCGCCGTCAATGGCGATGCCGGCCGCGTTGATGTAGCTGGAACGGTCGCTGGCCAGAAAGAGAATGGCGTTGGCAATGTCATCGGTCCTCCCAATGCGCTTGCTGGCCGTCAGTTGTTTGCGGCCATCCTCGACCTTGGGATCGGCATAGAAGGCCGCTGACATCGGTGTCTTGACCAGGCAGGGTTCGAGAACATTACTGCGAATGCCAAACATGCCCCATTCTGCGGCCACCTGCTTGGATAGCATATTGACACCGGCCTTACTGGTGCTGTACGCGCCACTATAAGTCTCAGGAATGTCACTGGCTACCGTGGAGATGTGAACGAAGGTGCCATGTTTCTGTTTGATCATGAGCTTGCCAAATTCGTGGGTGACCAAGTAGTAACCGTTTAAGTTCACGTCCAGCACTTGCTTCCAAGTGGCGTAGTCGAGGTCTTCCAAGGGATCAAATTTCAAAATGCCGGCGGTGTTAATGACCACGTCAACGTGACCAAAGGTGTCCTTCACTTGATCAACGGCCCGTTGAACGCTGGTTTCCTTGGTAACGTCGCAGTTAACAGCGAGCCCAGCAATGTGGTCGTCATTGATCAACTTGGTGACCAATTCGGCCGTCTTGGCTTGGTCCATATCGAGGGCCACCACGGTTGCCTTTTGTTCGGCCAATGCCTCACAGATCTTGGTTCCCATGCCGCCAACCGCACCGGTGACGACGCAAACCTTATCTTCTAATCCTAACCATTCGGTCATAATAAGTTCCTCCTAAAGATTTAATTGCTTGAGGGGCATGTCTTTTCCAGTCCACAGCTTGAAGGCCGCGGCCCCTTGATTCAGTAGCATCCCTTGACCATTGATGACGTGGGCAACGTTGGCCCGTTGCGCAACGCCCATGAGCTTGGTGACACTCGGTGCGTAAACCGTATCGAAAACGGTCATGTTGGCATGGAACCAGGTGGGGTCGTCGACCAAAGTCTTATCGACTAATTTGCCCATGCCGAGCCCGGTAGCATCGGTGTAAATGTCACTTTCACTGATGGCTTGTTTAAACTGATCGCGGTCTTCGAGGGGATAGAAGGTCGCGTGGCAGTCAGTCTGTTCATTGATGACCTGGACGATGTGTTTGGCATTCTTGACGGACGGATCGTTGATGTTAAAGACGTTGAGGGTCTTCAGTCCGGCAAGGGCGGTCTGAATGGCAATCGGCGTGCCCGCGCCACCAACGCCTGCCAGTGTCATAGTTTGTCCAGCCAAGCTGACGCCATCATCACGCAAGGCCGCAACGAAGCCAATCCCGTCGGTGGTATAACCGGTCAACTCGCCATCGTGATTGACCACGGTGTTGACGGCACCCACGAGCTCGGCCGTCTTGTCGAGGTGGTCGAGTAGGGGAATCACGGCCTGTTTAAAGGGCATCGAGATGCTGGCGCCCAGCATCTTGAAGGCCCGCACGGCATTGAGTGCATCCGATAGTTGATCGGGTTCGACATCAAAAGCTAAGAACCGGGCGTTGATGTCGGTCTGCGCAAATGCAGCGTTGTGCATGGCAGGCGACTTAGAGTGGCCGGCAGGGTGTGCAATCAAGCCAACTAAACGCGTGTGTCCATCGATTTTCATAAAAATGACCTCCAAATTAATTTTTTAGTGAAAAACTTGTCGTGCTGGTTCTTTTTAGGGTGCAAGTTGCGGCTGGGGGAAGACATCTTAGTTGGCATCGGTAGCCGTTGCATGCTTGCCAATTCCTTGGTGAATCAGATATAAGTCGATCAGAATACCGATAACGGCGACCCCGATGGCGACTAAGTAAGACCCGTAGTATGCATGGGTCCCAGCAGACTGACTCATGGATAACGTGGCAATCTGTGGTCCAATCAGCGCACCGATCGCGTAGCCAAAGAACATGATGCCGTAGTTGGTTCCGGAGAACTTCTGGCCAAATGTCTTGCCCGTTAAGGTTGGGAAGACGACCAGGACACCACCGAATGAGGCACCGAGAATAATCAAGAAGATGGTAAAGACGGCGATGTTTTCGGCAAAGCGGAGACCCGCCAGGCCAAGAATGGTGAGGCAAAGAATGATCAGTAACGTCCGAGTCTCACCTAATTTGTCAACGGCACGGCCCGTGATCATCCGGCCGAAGAAATTAGCGAGGGTGTTGACCACGACAAAGTTAGCGGCCACGATGGGCGTCAATTGGAGCTGGACTTGCGCAATGGAAGACAGTGAGCCAATCAGCATGATTCCGGCCGTGCAGGCAATTGCGAAGAGCAGCAGTAGTAGCCAAAAGTTGAGAGAACCCATCATTTCTTTAGGTGACTTTCCAGTCGTTGCGGGTGCTGGGTGATCTTGGGTTTCCGCTGGTGTTTCCGGTGAGGCCATCAACCAGCCGACCAACCAAATAAGTGCTAAGTAGGCAATACCAATCGGCATCAGACCATTGGCCCCCATCGTGTCACACAGCCAAGCACCGGCCTTAGCCAAGACCAGCGGCCCGAGTGATGCGGCCCCGAGGAGCAAGCCGGAAATCGTTCCGCGCTTTTCGGGGAACCATTTCAACGTGGTCAGGAGGGCCGGGTTATACAGGAGACCGTTGCCACTACCGGCTAAAATCCCAATGGAGAAGTACAGGAACCAGATGTTGTGCGCGAAGGCCCCTAAGAACCAGCCGAGGCCGAAGATAAAGCCGCCAACGTACATCAACTTTTTCGGTGAAGAGTGGTCAATGATTCGACCGGAGATGATGCCGAACGCGGCCATGAAAAATTGGTAGATGGTCAGGGTCAAGGCTACTTGCGAAGCCGTGGCACTGGTGGCTTTGACTAAGGTATCAGCAAAAACGGAGAAGGCTGCCGAGGCTGAGCAACAGAAAATAATGATGAAGGCGGCGGTGAAGATGAGCCGCCGATGACCGGAAACGGGAGTTGTTTGCGTCGTATCCATAATAAAGCACCGCCTTAACTAGAATTTAGGAATAAGTGAATGATTGAGCTTAAATTTAGAAGCGCTTCCTTACGCCTTTTATGGTAGGCTGGAAGCAAGCAAAATACCAATACCGATTGGAAAGCAATCCATAGCCTGAGACTATTAGTTGTGACATGAAGAACAGAGGGATGCGAATGAATTTAAATCAACTACGCTACTTTGAATGCATTGGTCGCTTGGAAAACTATACGCAGGCCGCGCGGGAGTTACATGTGAGTCAGCCCAGCTTGACTAACGCCATTCATCGGTTAGAAGCAGAACTCCAGTTGACATTATTTGCCAAGCAAGGCCGCAACATTGTGCTGACCGACACAGGCCATGACCTGCTAAAGGTGGTTCAACAAAGCTTGCAGACTTTAGACGATGGGGTGGCCGCGGTGATTGCGGCGAATGCGCACCAGCCAATTACGATTCGGGTCGGGTGTATTCCGACCGTTATTGGGACGTATCTACCGAAGGTTCTGCACGAATTCGAGCAGGAACACACGCAACAAGTGCGCTTTGAACTCCACAGCGTGACGACCGAGCAGATTCAACAGGGGTTAGCAGCCAAGACCTTGGATTTGGGAATTGCGGCCGTTGATGGGCGGGAACCGGGTTATTTATACCATCCGTTGCTCAAACAACCGTTCATCGTCATCGCGGCCCCCAACCATCCGTTAGCGCAGCGACGGCAGTTACAGTTGACGGATCTCGTGGACGAGCACGTCTTGACTTATACACCAGAGCTATTGATCGGGCAAAAGGTGCAGCGAACGTTGAAGCGCCAGGGCGTAGCCGACCGCCTTCATTTAACGGCGGCTTATCCGGATGAAATCTCAATTGCGGGGATGGTCCAAGCGTCCACTGCGGTTGGGTTAGTCGCGGATACGCTGTATTTGGAAGCCTTCAATGTGGTCAAGATTCCGGTGGCGGTGCCGGAGGACTTACGGGTCATTTACGCGATGTATCAGGCAGACAATCCGCAGCATGAGTATCTTCGGCAGTTATTTCACCTCTTTAGTCAGCAAGACAAGTAAGAAGTTGCTTCCCTCAGCGTCTTAAGTACGCTAAAATAGCGGATAAGTCTAAGATGGTCTAAAAATTTAGGGCGGAACTGAAACGTTGTGATGACAACGAAAATTGAGACGACCGTACATACCCTAGGGGTTCTAACCCAGTTACCAACTTATGGAGATCATCTTAGCGTCAGAACCGTAGCAAACAAATTTGAAAGGGGTTTTCCCATGCAAACACCAGCACCGATTGATTTGGCTTCTTTTTACGCCAATCCAGACCGTAGCGTTGCCGTTTTAAACTATAACGAACACTTCATGACCAGTATTTTTGACTTGGTGAATAGCGATGAGTTGGCTAAGTTCGTGCAACTGTTCTTGACGGAACAGCGCGCCAAGATGCCGGCTGATGCCAATCCCGCAACGACTTTTAATCTGGTGTCGGCGCCAGAGTACCTCACGACGATTAAGGCTGTGTTGACGGATCGGACGGACGCCTACGAGCAGTTTCAGCCAGCGGAGATTTTAGCCAGCATTGAAGATCTCTACTCTTATTACCGGACCTACCTGCGGGTCGCCACGATGACCATCAAACATAATGACGTGATGGCTAGCGAATTTATGACGATTGATCAACAATTTAACGACTTAGTCATTCGCTTGTATCGGACGATTGAAGAAAAATTACAAGGTCACGCCAACCACGTTTACCGGCAAGTCAATGCTGGTTCGACGGCCTGCGTTTTGCTGCAAAAGGTCGATTGGCCGGTGCCAGCGGGGTACGAGGCGCTGAAAAATATTCGCTTCATGAGCCGGCTGATGTTACGACCACCGATGATGCTCCACACCAAGAGCAACAAGCGGAAGGGCCATTTCACGGCTACGGCGGTCAACCCAATTGAAAACTTTACGGGGACCAATGACGACTGGTACTGCTACCCCGCTTTGATTGGGGAAAGTTTGGCCTACATCTACTTCCACCGCGACTATCTGGCGTCTGGCCTGGCACTAGCGAACTTATTCCAATTGGCCGACCGCGACCAAATTGTGGGGAAGAAGCCTGACCTGGTACTGTTGTTTGGAACGCCTGGGGCAGCGGGGGATGACCAACCCGAAAACGGCCACTATTTCTACGATGCGCAGAACCAACTGTACGTTGGCCAAGTCCCTTACAACGACCAGACCACTTACTTTGGCTACATGAAAAAGATGTGTCTGACGTTGCATAATCTGCATATGATCGCCGAAAAGCGCCTACCGATCCACGGCTCGATGGTCAAGATTACCTTTACCAATGGGCAGACCAAGACCGTCGTGTTCTTCGGCGATTCCGGTGCCGGTAAGTCCGAGTCGATTGAAGCCTTACAGACGGTGGCCGACGAACAGATTGCCAACATCGAAACCATCTTCGATGACATGGGCAGCTTTACGCTGGCTGATGGCAAATTGTACGCGCAGGGAACCGAGACGGGAGCCTTTGTTCGGCTGGACGACCTGAGCAGCGAAGTGGCCTTTAATAACATGGACCGCGGTATCTATATGAATCCGGAACAGAAAAATGCGCGGGTCATTATCCCGGCCAACACCTGGCCCCGGGTCGTCGCGCATCACGAAATTGACATGTGGGTCTACGCGAACAACTACGATGATGCGGTCGGTGTGCACCGGTTTGCGGATCAACAGTCGGCAGAAGCCACCTTCGTTGCAGGAAAACGGAAAGCCTTGGGCACCACGGATGAAGTGGGGATGAGCACCACATTCTTTGCTAACCCATTTGGTCCCGTTCAGGAACAGGCTGCAACGCAACCGATCATCGATGCCGTCTTCGACCAATTGTTTAAGGATGACATTTATGTCGGCGAAATCTACACCCACCTGGGTAACGACAAGTCCCAAGAGAAGCTGAATGAGTCAGCTCGAGAATTGTTGGCAGAGCTACTGGCGTTGTAGACCCGTTTGAGGTGGACTGGCATCATTTCTGACCCACACTGGGATGAGACTTGAACTTCGGCTTTCGACCTTTAGCAGCGAGTTGGTTGTCAGGCCAAGCGTAATGATAGCAAATGTGCAAACGAAAAACGTAGACACCATCTGATTTTCGAGATAGTGTCTACGTTTTTTTATGCAATCACCTGAAGATTAAAAGTTCCAAAGTACCGGCTAGGCTTATTCTAATAATATAACTAGGCAACATAGTGGTTGATTCGCCTTACCGGCCGGCAGATATGGGCTGGAACGGTGCGAACGCAACTTGAAGCCTCGAAAGAACCGAGTCTACAAGCTTGGTTTTCTACTAAAGCCAGTAAGCAGATCACTTACTGACTAAGTAGAACGACGCGCCTGAGCCCATATCTGCCGACCTCTCGGCTTACATTGTGTTTTCAGACGAAATTGAGATTAACTATAACCGGCGTTATCAATGGCGACCTAAAATATTGGGTAACCGTGTTTGACAGCCATTTTTATGCTAAAACACAATCCGCGCCGGAGAATGCCAGGGATGGAGCCAGCCGTGAATAGGGATTGTGGGAAAAGTAGGGACGTTTAGCCAGCATATCTCTAATGCAATGGCTTTCTGCACCATAATTGTTAACTATTCAAGTAGCCGGGAGTGAGCCAAATTTGGACTCAGCCGTGGGATTTTTCAAGTGTATTGCTTGAAAAATGGCGACTTTGAGACGGTGAATTTTCCGGCTCAAAGCGAGGTCAAAGACCGCTCCACAGGCTTTGGCCGTCCTACCCACCGCGTTCCGGTCCAAATTTGGCGAACGGTAAGGCGGCAGGCTAATTGAATTGTGCAAGCAAGGCGGACATGAAGGCTTGGGCATCCCCCACGTAGCCGTAATCTGCGACATCAAAGATGGGGGCCTGCGCATCAGCGTTGACGGCCACGATGGTCTGTGAGTCCTGCATGCCGACTAAGTACTGAACGGCACCGCTGATTCCGAAGTTTAGGATCAGTTCGGGGTGAATCGTGTTACCACTCTGGCCGATTTGGTCGTCGTGCGTAAAGCGGTCCTGGTCGGTCAGTGGCCGAGAGACCCCGATGCGTCCACCGAGCTTTTCGGCTAATTTAGTGGCAGTGTCAATCGTAGCTGCACTAGCAGCACCGCGGCCTAGCGCCACTACGCGGTTAGCATCGCCGACCGTAGTGGCCGTGTTAACGACTGGCCGGGCAGTTGTCAGGTTGAGCCGGTCGACTGGATGGACCGTGACCGTGGCCGTGGTAATCTTGGCATCACCTGGTGCTGGGGTGGCGACGAAGGTGTTGGGCCGCACGCTTGCCATTTGTGGCCGGTGGTCTGGGCAGATAATCTCACACATGATGTTGTCCCCGTAGGAAGGTTTAGTGGCGACCAGGGTGTCGTCATCGAAGCGCAGGTCAAGGCAATCAGCAGTCAGACCGGTTTGTAGCTTGGCCTGTAGCCGCGGGGCGATGGAACGGCCAGTGATGGTCGCCCCAAATAGAATCGAGTTGGGTTGGTAGTCATCGACGAGTTGCTTCAGGGCGTCAGCGTGTTCAGCGTCAGTGGCGGTGGGAAAACGGTCGTCGCGAACGATTCGAATTTCATCGGGACCGTAAGCTGTGAGTTCATTTTCCAAATGGTCGGCGGTGGCTTCCAACAGGATCGTGATGACTTTGAAATGATCGCCGGCTAAATGTTTAGCTTTAGTGATTAATTGTTGGGTCGTGGGTTCGACGTGGTCTAAGCGGCGTTCCGCAATGACCCAAAGTTCTGGTTTTGACATGGCAGATTCCTCCTTAGATGAGTTGACGGTTCTTAAGGGCCGTAATGAGTTGGTTGGCAGCTTCCGTTGGCGTCCCGGTCAGCGGCGTCAGTTCCCGTTTTACGGGTTCTGGTGCGTAGACCTTGGTCACGATGGTTGGCGAGCCGGCCTGACCTAAACGCGAATCGTCTAAGTCGAGGTCGTCGTGGTGCCAAACGGTCAATGGTTTTGCGAAACTCAATTGAATATTGCGTGGCGTTGGGTAACGTGGCGTGTTTAATTCACTCCGGACGCTGACCACGGCGGGGAGGGTGGCAACCAGTGTTTGCTTGGTATCCTCTAAGAGCCGTTCAGCTGTGACCTCGTTGGTGCCGCTTAACCGTAAGCTGGCGGCGTAGGTGATCTGTGGTTGGTGTAAGAATTCAGCAACGATGGGGCCGACCTGGCCCGTATCGGCGTCGACGGCTTGCCGGCCAAATAAGACGAGGTCGACGTTGCCAATTTGCTTGATGGCTTGTGCAATCACGTAGCCAGTCGCTAAGGTGTCGGCACCAGCAAAGGCGCGGTCAGATAGGAGCACGCCAGCATCGGCACCCATGGCCATGCCTTCACGCAAGGATTCGGCGTAGTCGTCGGGGCCCATACTGAGGAGCACGACTTCGGCATCCTTGTCGGCGTCCTTCAGTTGGAGTGCCTGCTCAACGGCATTCTTATCAAAGGGATTCATGACGCCAGCTAACCCGCGTCGGTCCAAGTTATGGGTGACCGGGTCAATGGTGACGTCGTTGGTTTCGGGAACTTGTTTGATACAAACCACAATTTTCATGGGGAACCTCCTATTTATTGAATTCGGCATTAGCAATGGCGGACCGCATTTTTTCGACGGTCCCTTCAGCGATTTCCATGGCGCGTGCGTCGCGAATCAAGTGTTCAACGGGATACTCACGGCTGTAACCGTAGCCGGCTAAGATTTGTAAGGTGTCATCGCCGGCACTTACAGCAGCGCGTGAACCGTGGGCCTTGGCCATAGCAGCTTCCTCGCTATAAGGACGACCGGCAGCCTTGAGCTGGGCGGCTCGTTGGTACAAGAGCTTAGTCGTTTCTTTGCGCATGGCAATATCAGCGACTTTGCGGTGAGTGACTTGCAGCTTAGTCAGGGGTTTGTCACCGGCTTTGCGCTCTTTGGCGTAATCCGTGGCAATCTTCAATTCATGTTCCATGATGCCAGTTAGCACAGCGCCCATTAGGATGCGGGCGTCGTCGTGAGCACTGTCACCGATCATTCCGCCATCGCCGAGTTTTCCCAGTAAGTGGTCATCGTCAACGATAATGTGATCCATAACGATTTCACCAACGGGGGTGCCGCGTAGACCGATGAAGTCTTCACGCTTGCCAAATGAAAAGCCGGGCATGTCCTGGTCCACAACGAAGACGGAGAGCTCTTGCGGCGCAGTCTTGACTAGCACACAGTAGACTTGTGCGAGGCCACCGTTCGTAATCATGATCTTATCGCCGGTGATGACCCAGTGATCACCCTCGCGTGTCGCGGTCGAGCTGATGCCCATGGGGTTCGACCCACCGCTGGCTTCGGTCATGGAAAAGGCGAAGATCCGGTCGTTAGCGGATGGCAATAATTGTTGCTGAAGGGCGGGGGTCCCGAATTTTAAAATTTGATCGATGGTCTTGAAATGGCCTTCAAGGGTGACGGCCGTGCTGGCGTTCCCCCGAGCGATGTGATTCAAGGCCGTGGCCGTGACTTCGGGACCGAAGCCGGCACCGCCGAATTCTTGGGGTAACATGAGGCCTAAGAAGCCAGTCGTGGTCAACTGTTGCACAAAACCGGCGGGAAAGTCCCCGGCGGCGTCCATTGGCATGTCCTGAGGGGCAATCTCCCGGGCAGTATAATCATCAACCATTTGTAACAAAAGCTTCTCTGCGGCAGCTGTTGTGGATGGCATAGTGAAGTTCCTCCTTATCAAGTCTAAGATTGTGAGTAGCCGCTTAGCGCTGGTAGACACTTTACTTGGTGCTTACTAAAGCGGTAGAGCAGCAACGGATTTTGTTATCATGTTTGAGTGCCAGTCTTTACCTTAAGGTGACAAGCTGACCCTCATTTCATTGTTCATAACTGAACGATGTGGCGTAAGTATAGCTAATAATCGCTTGATAAGTCCAGAGATTATGCGTCTTTTTAGAATATTCGTTATTCCTAATAAGAATAAACATGATTCCAAATGTATGTAGCAGTCGTTTTTTTTGAAGGAATCAAAATTAATGACTTCAGGGCTTTTCATGTTGATATAACAGGGATTTCAGGCGATGGCCAGCGATAGCTATGTGTCGTTAAAATTAGCGTTAATGGTCAGTCAAATTTACGGATGAATAACGGGCAACTTATTCGCGATTTTTGACTGTCACCGGTGACTTAACCCAGAATAGTTTGTGCAGCGTTAGGTAATTGTGGACGCGACTTACTGGATTCGACACTGGTGTGGGGGGCTACAGAGACGGGGACGTCCGGTTAAATTTGGACAATCAGGAAAATTTTAGTAAAAAATTGGTACTTACCAGCGGAGTATTATACAATGAAACCGGATTCTTTTAATTGGAGGTGCTATTTTTTATGGAAATTACCACAAGTGCTGCTGGCATGTTGCACCAGCAAGAAGTTACCAAGTACTTATTGACCAACCGACAGGGAACGCGGGTCGCAATTCTGACCTGGGGGGCAACGCTACAAGAATTTAGCGTTGATGAAGATGGTCAACGTCACCAACTGATTGTGAACTTACCCAATTTAGCTGACTATGACCACAACCCTTATTACTTATGCCAAACGTTAGGTCGGGTCGCTGGCCGAATTGCCGGCGCCCAATTTGACCTCGATGGCCAGACGATTCACTTGGACGCCAACGAGAAACCCAACGCCAGCCACGGTGGCCCCCACGGCTTTACCTTCGTTAACTGGGACGCGACGACGACACAAACTGCGGATACCGCTAGTGTTGTGCTGACCCATACGGCCACCCCCGCTGACGACAAGTATCCGGGCAACCTCAAGACGACGGTCACCTATACACTGACTGAGGAGAATCGTTTGGACATTACGTTTGATGCCCAAAGTGATGCTGCTACGTTGTTTAACCCGACGGTCCACACCTACTTCAACGTCACTGATGACCAGCACAGTCTGAATGAGCAATGGTTGAAGTTGAGCGGTACCAAGCGGCTCGTCTTAGACCAGGCGAAGATTCCAACTGGCGAGATGGCCACGACTGCCAATACTGGTTACGACTTCAGTCAACCGCGGACCATCAAAGACGGCTTAGACCAATTACATCAAACAGGTCAGGTCGAATATGACGATGCTTTTGTTGTGGAACCGAGCAAGGACACACCAATCGCCACGGTGGGGGACACCACGGGTCACCGGGAGGTCCAAGTGTACTCTGATCGTAATGGACTGGTCGTCTTCACGGCTAATCCAACGGACGAGAAACGTGCCGATCAACGCGATTACAATGCATTAGCCATGGAAGCCCAAACCTTACCGGACGCGATTCATCACGCGGACTTTGGCGACGTGATCTTACCGGCGAACCAGCCCGTTACCCATTTAATTAGTTATCAATACATCAGAAAGTAAGAGGAGAGATTACAATGAGTTGGCAAGAAAATTACCAAGTTTGGCAACAACAACCAACGATGATTCCGTACATCAAGGCTGAATTGACGGCAATCGCCGATGACGATGCTGCGAAGAAGGCTGCCTTTACTGCCCCAATGAGCTTTGGGACGGCCGGCATGCGGGGCGTTATGGGACCTGGAATTGGTCAAATGAACGTCTACACGGTGCGGCAAGCAACTGAAGGGGTCGCCCGTTACCTGGACACCCTGGATGAGGCCACGAAGCAACGGGGGGTCGCCATCAGTTTTGATTCCCGTTACCATTCCAACGAATTTGCACACGAAGCAGCCCACGTTTTGGGGGCACACCACATTCCCAGCTACGTTTTCGATGATATGCGGCCAACACCGGAATTATCCTTTGCTGTGCGGCATTTGAACACGGCCATGGGAATCATGATCACGGCCAGCCACAATCCCAAGCAGTACAACGGGTTTAAGATCTACGGTCCAGATGGTGGGCAAATGCCACCTAAGGCGTCCGACATGATCACTGATTTTGTCCGTTCTGCCAAAGATGTCTTTGGAATCGCGGTCGCTGACGAACAACAACTGCGTGCCGACAAGACACTGCAGATCATCGGTGAAAATGTTGATCAACCATACTTGAAGAATGTTGAGAGTGTTACCATCAACGCCGACCTGGTTCACAGCGTGGGGAAGACGATGAAACTGATCTATACGCCACTTCATGGGACGGGGAAAGTTATCGGCGAACGCGCGTTGCGTGGTGCCGGATTTGAAAACTTTACGATGGTTCCTGAACAAGCGATTGCTGATCCTGAGTTCCCAACCGTGCCATTCCCGAACCCTGAGTTCGCACAAGCCTTTGACATGGCGATTGCGTTAGGTAAAAAGGAAGGGGCCGACTTGTTGGTCGCAACCGATCCCGATGCCGACCGCTTGGGTGCCGCCGTTCGTCAACCGAACGGGGACTATCAATTGTTGACGGGAAACCAAATTGCGTCCATTCTGTTGGCGTACATTTTAAAGGCCCGGAAGCAGGCTGGACAACTGCCAGCCAATGGTCGCGTGGTGAAGTCCATTGTTTCAACTGAATTAGCCACCAAGATTGCGGCAGCTTACGGTGTTGAAATGAAGAACGTCCTGACCGGATTCAAGTTCATTGCGGAACAGATTCATCAGTACGAAACGACGCATGAGCACACATTCCTGTTTGGCTTTGAAGAAAGCTACGGCTACTTGATCAAACCATTCGTACGGGATAAGGATGCCATTCAATCGACCGTGCTGTTGGCGGAAGTCGCCGCTGATTACAAGCAGCGGGGAATGACCCTTTACGATGGCATCGAAGAACTTTACGCAACGTATGGCTACTTTGCCGAAAAGACCACATTTGAAGAGTTCCCTGGCGTTGATGGGGCTGATCAGATGGCCCACTTGATGAGTGAGTTCAGAGAAAATGCACCGAAGTCATTTGCGGATGTCACGATCGATGCCGTTGAAGACTTCTCGACTGGTGTGAAGACGGCCGCCGATGGCACGACGAGTAAGATCGATCTGCCACAGTCAAACGTCTTGAAGTACTGGTTGAACGATGGCACTTGGATCTGCATTCGGCCTTCAGGGACCGAACCTAAGGTCAAGTTCTACATTGGGACCAGCGACAAGACGGATGCGGCTGCTCATGCGCGTTTAGACCGGTTCGAACAGGCCTTGAAGGACTACGTGGGGTCAATTAAGTAAAAATGAAGGTTTAACTGACAAGCAGTAGGGATGCGTTGTCGTTCCTAAGCACAGCCAGTTAGCGAATATATGCGTGGAGACACTAAAGGAGCTATGACAATTGTCATAGCTCCTTTAGTGTCTCCGGGCTTAACTAGCAATCACCGTCTGAGGAGTTGAACAACACCATCTTAAACGATAAATCATTCAGACCAGAAATAGATTTAGTAAATTTTTAGTCAATTAAATACAACCGGTTGCAATATTATTAAATCAGCTTACCGTGCAATAGTTAGTAAATCATTACACAATGAAAAAGGTTGCATAATCTGCATGAGACTCTTATGATAGCAACTGTGAAGCGCTTACATTTAAGTAAAATGTTAAGCCGAGTTTTACTTCGTTAGTTAACTTTTGATACGATAGTTGCTAGGTCCTGACCCAAATGGGATGGGCTACCGAACAACTGACCGTAAGTTTGATCAATTTAAGGAGTGTTTTCAAATGGCTAAGAAAGACGAGAAGATAACGCTGGACCCAAAGGAGTTTGCTGCGGCCGTTTTAGGTGGAAATGCGCAGTATCCTGATGAAGAAAACAAGTTGTACATTAAGCGTCAACTGACACTCTATTTGGAAGCCACGTTGTTAGCTCAGGACTTTAATCGACTGGAAGAATCACAATTCGATATGGCGAAGGCCAAACAACGTGAAGATGTTCTCTCTAAGATCATCGAACGGCGTTATCACTAGAATGTGTGTCGGGTTGCCCTGTCAGTTGCGGTTTATCGTTGAAAGGTGTGGAAGAAACAATGATTAAGCAATATTTCTCATATGCTCTTGGGGCGTTTGGACATGACGCCTTCTACGCAACACTGAATACTTATTTTGCAATGTTCGTTACCAGTGCCCTCTTTGTTGGGAAGGGAGCTGCGGCCGAAGCCGGAATCGTTACGACGATGGTGGTGGTTATTCGGTTGATTGAAATTGCCTTTGATCCCATGATTGGGGGAATGGTTGATAACACTGATACCAAGATGGGGAAGTTCAAACCGTGGTTGCTTGCCGGAGCCATTGTCAGTTCCGTTGGGTTGATTCTCATGTTCTCTAGCCTATTCGGGTTAGCGGACTCTAACCGGACGATGTACTACTTGCTCTTCGGAATCGTCTTCGTAATTATGGATATCTTCTATTCCTTTAAAGACATTTCATTTTGGTCCATGTTACCTGCCTTAAGTGTTGACACGAAGGTGCGCAACAAGTTCGGGACGGTTGGTCGTTTTGGCTCAACTTTAGGTTCCCAAGGGGTCATCATTGTGGTTGTGCCATTGGTTACCTACTTCTCAATGAAGTTCTCAGGCGCCCGTGGTGGTGCTGAGACTCGTGCCGGTTGGTTAGGGTTTGCCATTGTTATTGGGGCTGTTTCTCTGTTAGGGGCCTTAGCAACCTTCTTCGGTACCAAAGAAACGAAGAGTTTGATTCGAGAAAACACTGAAAAGACGCGTTTCCGTGACGTCTTTAAGGTCATTGGTGAAAATGATCAGTTGATGTGGTTAGGGTTGTCCTACCTGTTGTTTGCCTTAAGCTACGTGGTCACCAATTCACTCTTGATCTATTACTTCCAGTACGTAATCGGTAACGGTAAAGCCTATAGTGTTATCGGTGGTGTTACCGCACTCTTAGGTGTTATCTCCGTGCCACTGTTCCCATTCATCGTTTCTAAGATTACTCGGCGGGGCGTGTACGTCGGTGGTATCTGCATGATGCTGGTCGGTTACATTCTATTTAATCTTGCTGGCACCAACATCATTATGATGTACATTGCCGATGCCGTCTTCTTCTTCCCATACCCAATGATCTTCTTGGCCGCACTGATGACCATCACGGACAGTGTGGAATATGGGCAGTACAAGAACGGGACGCGGAATGAATCCGTAACGTTGTCCGTACGGCCACTGATTGATAAATTAGCGGGAGCCTTCTCAACTGGAATCGTGGTTATCGCGGCCGTTCAAGCCGGGATGACGGGGAATGCCAAGCCAAGCGACATCACGGCCCACGGGATGTTTATCTTCCATTCCTTCATTTTCTACATGCCAATGATTTTATTGATCATTTCAGCATTGATCTACCAATTCAAGGTGACCTTGTCAGAAAAGAAGCACGCTGAGATTGTCCGTGAACTAGAAAAGAAGTTGGAAACTGAAGAGGCTGAAGAAGATAGCCAAGCCACTAAGTAACGGCTTTGCTTGACTGAACCGTAAATTAAAAATGGAATTACTGGAAGGGGCTGTGGCGGATGTGTCACAGCCCCTTCGTGAAAAGAATAGATTACAGTTTACCAGGTAATAAGAGTCTAGCGCCAAGGAAAGCGCTTTATAAATCGTTGACATTGCCGCTGAAAGCGGTTATGATGACTGTAGTAAAACTTTACTAAAAACTTTATTAAGGAGTTAATTGCCATGGATTTCGCCAGCTTAGCAACTGAATACCAAGAAAAATTTGATGTCGCCCCACAACGGGTGTTCTTCTCTCCCGGCCGCATCAACTTGATCGGTGAATACACCGACTTCAACGGTGGGCACGTCTTTCCGTCTGCAATCAGTATGGGCACCTACGCCGCATTTTCGGCGCGTGATGACCGTCAGTTCCGGGTCTATTCCGCTAACGTGCCAGGTGCTGGGACGTTAGCGTTCTCACTGGACAACTTGGCCTTTGACAAGGCTGACAACTGGGCCAACTACCTCAAGGGAATGTTGTTCGAGCTGGCGAAGCAGGACCTAACCATCGACCATGGTTTTGACCTCTTCGTTCATGGGAATTTACCCGACGCTTCCGGATTGTCCTCATCGGCTTCAATGGAAATGTTGATGGGTGAGATTCTCCACGCAGCTTACGGGATGAAACTCGATGAAGTTGAAATGGTGAAGGTCGGCCAGCAAGTTGAAAATGATTACTTTGGGTTGAACACGGGAATCATGGATCAATTTGCAATCGGCATGGGGAAGAAAGATCAAGCCATGCTGCTGGATACGAACACCTTGGACTTCCAATACGCGCCACTAGAATTAGGCGAGTACGTCGTGGTGATTATGAACACGAAGAAGCGGCGTGAGTTGACGGATTCCAAGTACAACGAACGGCGCGCTCAGTGTGAAGAAGCGCTTCGTCGGCTTCAAACGAAACTGGATATCAAGACATTAGGCGATCTCAGCGAAGATGAATTCGATGAGAATGCTTACCTGATCAACGATGATATTTTGATCAAGCGGGCCCGTCACGCCGTTTTTGAAAATCAACGGACGTTGAAGGCTTACGAAGCATTGAAGGATAACGACTTAGAACGCTTTGGCCATTTGATCAATGCCTCGCACATTTCTTTACATTACGACTTTGCCGTGACGGGTAAGGAACTGGATACGTTAGTTGAGACGGCTTGGGAACAGCCTGGCGTCTTGGGTGCACGGATGACCGGTGCCGGTTTTGGTGGCTGTGCCATTGCCTTAGTTAAGAAGAGCAATGTTGATGCCTTCGAAAGTGCCGTTGGTAAGGTCTACGAAGACACGATTGGCCACCCTGCAGAATTCTACGTTGCCGAAATTGCGGACGGTCCTAAGGAAATTAAGGATTAATCAATTAAAGTCTGAAAGATGAAATTCAAGTCTTATCCCAGTATTGGCAAACATTCGCGCCGTTAAATTGATCTAAATTAGGCGCACTCCGGTTGCCAGGGATTGTGTTTTAGCACGACAACAGTTGGAAAGCGAGGCTGCTTAGTGATTTCGTCCAATTGAAACCGATTGTGGTAGTCATTATCACAAATTGGTTGAGAGCACAATGTAAGCCGTGAGGTCGGCAGATATGGGCTCAGGCGCGTCGTTCTACTTAGTCAGTAAGCGAACTTCTTACTGGCTTAGTAGAAAACCAAGCTTGTAGACTCGGTTCTTTCGAGGCTTCAAGTTGTGTTCGCACCGATCCAGCCCATATCTGCCGACCGGTAAGGCGACTCAGTCACTATGTGGTATAGCTTTGATTCTAATAGGTTAATCAATTATGGTAAGGATCTTGGCGTTGCACGAAAACGCCTAGTAAAATAGAAATTGTAAATGCGTCAGCAAACATTAATTTGAGGAGGAATTGATCAATGACAGTTTTAGTCTTAGGTGGTGCCGGTTATATCGGCTCGCACGCCGTCGATCGTTTAGTTGAAAAAGGTTACGATGTTGCCGTCGTCGACAACTTGGTAACGGGACATCGGGCCGCAGTGAACAAGAAGGCACGGTTCTATGAAGGAGACGTGCGTGATCAAGACTTCTTGAACGGTGTTTTTGACAAAGAAGATATCGAAGGGGTCATTCACTTCGCTGCCTTCTCCGTGGTGCCAGAATCCATGAAGAAACCGCTGAAGTACTTTGATAACAACACGGCAGGTATGGTCTCCTTGTTGGAAGTCATGAACAAGCACAACGTGAAGCGCATCGTCTTCTCATCAACGGCGGCGACTTATGGTGAACCTAAGCAGATTCCAATCAAGGAAACTGACCCCCAGATTCCAACTAACCCCTATGGTGAAAGCAAGTTGATGATGGAAAAGATCATGCGGTGGTCTGACGAAGCTTACGGCATTAAATTTATCGCCTTACGTTACTTTAACGTTGCCGGTGCCAAGGAAGACGGCAGCATTGGTGAAGACCACCATCCAGAAACCCACTTGGTCCCAATCATCTTACAAGTAGCTGCTGGTGAACGGAAAGAATTGTCCATCTTTGGGAGCGACTACCCAACGAAGGATGGGACTAACGTGCGGGATTACGTCCACGTCGTTGATTTAGCCGACGCGCACATTTTAGCGCTGGAATACCTGAAGGCCGGTCACGACAGCGATGCCTTTAACCTGGGGTCTTCAACTGGGTTCTCCAACAAAGAAATGCTGGAAGCCGCGCGTAAAGTTACCGGGAAAGAGATTCCTGCAACGATGGCCCCACGGCGTGCTGGTGACCCAAGTACCTTGATTGCGGCTAGTGACAAGGCACGGAAAGTGTTGAACTGGAAGCCACGTTTTGACAACGTTGAAGACATTATCCGGACGGCTTGGAACTGGAAACAAACGCATCCACAAGGCTACAACGACCGGACTGAGGAGAAGTAAGCCATGGCTGAAGATACAATTCAAAAATTTATTGATTACATCGTGTCTTCACCGGCACCTTACACGGAACTCGATCGGCAGTACGTCACGAACCGGATCTTCGCTTTGATTGGCGATGGTGAGGCCAAGGCTGCCACGGCAGATACGCCCATCGACTTGGTCAATGCATTGATTGCAACGGCGATTGCTCACGGCAAGATTGAAGATTCCCCGAGTCCTAAAGAAATTTTGGAAGCACAACTGATGGATTTGATGACGCCGCTACCTTCTGCCGTTAATCGCGGTTTCTGGGATCGGTATCAGGAGAGTCCAACTAAGGCGACCGACTGGTTCTATCAGTTAAGTCAAGACAACAATTACATTAAAACGCGAAATATTGCGAAAAACGTGGTCTTCCCGGCCAAGACACCGGCGGGTGAGCTAGAAATCACCATCAATCTGTCCAAACCAGAGAAGGACCCCAAGGCCATTGCGGCAGCCCAGACGCAGAAGCAGACGAGCTACCCCTTGGATCAACTGTGTATGACTAACGAAGGGTACTTGGGCCGACTGGGTTATCCCGCACGTAGCAATCACCGAATCATTCGGTTGATGTTGGGCGGCGAAACCTGGGGATTCCAGTACTCGCCATATGCCTATTTCTCAGAACACGCGATCTTTCTCGCCAAGGAACACCGGCCAATGGTCATCAACCAGCACACCTTTACCAACCTTTTGGAAATCGTGCGGACGTTGCCGACCTACTTTGTCGGGAGTAATGCTGATCTGCCAATCGTTGGCGGGTCCATGCTGACCCATGATCATTATCAAGGGGGGAAGCACACCTTTCCAATGATGAAGGCACCGATCGACCGACCAGTCGACTTGGGTGTGGCTGGTGTTACAGCGGGCATCGTGCAGTGGCCAATGACCGACATTCGGTTGACCGGGAGTCAGCCCGAAGCGTTGATCAACGCCGCTACAAAGGTGCTGAATAGCTGGATCGGTTACTCTGATGAGTCCGTTGACGTGCGGGCCTACACGGATAACGTCCGGCACCACACGATTACACCGATTGCGTACCGTGATGGTGATGACTATGTTCTGGACCTCGTGTTACGGGACAACCAGACGTCTGCACAGTATCCAGATGGCATTTTCCATCCACATCAAGATATGCAACACATTAAGAAGGAAAATATTGGGTTGATCGAAGTCATGGGCCGGGCAATTTTGCCAGCCCGACTCAAGACGGAAATGGCTGAAGTCACCAAGTACCTGCTGGACCAGCCGAACCAGATGGCTGACATGCATCAGGCATGGGCTGATCGTATCAAGCAGAACCACACGTTGACGGCAGAGAACGTCACGGCGGTCTTGCACCAAGCCATTGGTGACGTCTTTGCTCAAGTCCTTGCTGACGCAGGGGTCTTCAAGCGTGACGCTAAGGGTCAAGCCGCGTTAGACAAGTTTATCGCACAGATTTAGATGTTCCAATAACAGCTGTCGGGAAAGCCGCATCGTGGTGGACTCCCCGACAGCCGTAGTGCGGATCAGTCAGCTTAATTTAAAGGAGGTGATGGCAATCGCAGCTACGCTAAAAGATATTGCGAAGTCGGTCGGTGTTTCGCTGGCCACGGTATCGCGCGTTTTGAATTATGATCGAACGCTGTCGGTCAGTGAATCGACCCGTAAGCAGATTTTTGAGGTCGCCGAAGAGCTGAACTACAGTAAGCTCAAGCACCGAGCGGCCGCACCAGCTAAGCAGCTTAAGATTGCCATCGTTCAGTGGTATTCCAAAACCAAGGAACTCGATGACTTGTACTATATGTCGATTCGTTTGGGCCTGGAGAAGCGGAGCGATGAGCGCCATTTCTTAGCGACCAGAACGTTTCAAAATGATTTGCAGGCCATTGAACCTGACGTTGACGCGATTATTGCCATCGGTAAATTTAGTGATAAACAGGTTGCAGCGATGGCGCAGTTAACACCGAATCTGGTATTTGTGGATCAGAATCAACTTTGTCACGGCTACGATAGTGTCGTCACTGACTTTCAGTTTGCCGTTCGTCAAGTTGTCGACTTCTACTGGCAACGTCATCAACGAAAAATTGGTTTGTTGTATGGAACGGAGTGGACGACGGACGGGCAACTGGAAGTGGTTGATCCCCGTTACAAGGCCTTTAAGCAAGAGATGAGGGCCCGGGATGCCTTTGATGAGCGCCTGGTCTTTGCGGGCGACTACACGAACCATTCCGGCTATCAGGAGATGCAAACGGCGATTGCGGAGTTGGGCGATCAGTTGCCTGCGGCGTTCTTCGTGACCAATGATCCAATGGCAGCTGGCGCACTGAAGGCCCTGCACGAGAACAATATTGACGTGCCGGGTAGGGTTAGTTTGTTTAGCTTCAATGACACCACGATCGCCAAGTATGTCTTTCCCGAATTAAGTAGTGTCCACGTGAATACCGAGCTCCTAGGGGCAACGGCCGTCGACTTAGTGGAGAATCGTCTCCAGACGGGGCGGACGACGCCACAACTCGTCACGATTGGGACGACGCTCGTTCCGCGCGAAAGCACACAGCCGGCAGCAAATGAAAAATAAATAGGAAATGATAAAGGACGTTGTTCACAACAGACTAACCAGTCTGCAGGTGGCAACGTTTTTTTATTTTGGATAATTGGCCAATACGGGCTGGAAACTAACGCGCCTATTTAGCAGTTCACTTTAGTCAGTTGGGGATTGAAACGAAAGGTCTCAAAAAAATAAAAAAATTTTTTTGAACCGGCAAAATTGTGACCGGTTTAATTGTATCCAAGGTAGGTCGTTTACTACTTAGGGAAATTAGCGTTTGGAATGGCATGGGCTGACCGGTTAAACGGATTTATCAATTTTTACCCACTTACAATTAACTGCTAGGGAAGAAAACTTGTGTCGCACCCGTTAATTATGTTACATAGCGACTCAAGTCGAAATGTCTAGGGAAAATCCAACTTTTTCTATATATTGTATTCACATCTCATTTTTGATACCATATATGGTGCATTCTTATGGACGGGAGAGATTGATATGATGAATACAACAACGACCGCAGCAGTTACGTTGACGGCTGATTTTATTGAAAAAACGGAGCAGGAGGTGACGCCACATTGGGGTGAACTGGGCTGGGTCACTTATAAACGGACCTATGCACGGTGGCTACCTGATCAGCAACGCAGCGAAGAGTGGCCCGAGACGGTCAAACGAGTGGTTGAAGGCAACATCAATCTGGACCCCCGACTACATACGGATAACGTCGATGCCCAAGTGGTAGCTGACTTAACAGAAGAAGCACAACGGCTCTTTAAGCTGATCTATGGCCTAGCCGCCACACCTTCTGGCCGGAACCTCTGGATCTCCGGGACCGACTACCAACACCGCAATGGAGATGCCTTAAACAACTGTTGGTTCGTCGCGATTCGGCCACAAGCCTATGGCGACAGTCACATTGTGCCGAGTTATTTAAAGCCCGACCAGATTGCGGCATCCATGCCATTTTCCTTTATGTTCGATCAACTGATGAAGGGTGGCGGTGTCGGGTTTTCCGTCACACCGGCTAACGTCAAGCAGATGCCGCAAGTCGATCAATCGGTTGATTTGACCATTGTGATCGATGCCGCCAGTGCCTCTTACGATGCTTCTGTGGCCTTGGGCGCTGTGGATCGGTCAACCTGGATGCACAGCCATTCCTTGGCTGACGCACGCTATTACCGGCTGCCAGACACCCGTGAAGGCTGGGTCCTGGCAAATGCTAACATGATCGATGCCCACTTCAATGGCAGCAATCCTGACCATAAGACGCAGGTCGTCCTAGACATCAGCGATATTCGGCCAAAGGATGCGCCCATTCATGGATTTGGTGGAACGGCTTCTGGCCCGATGCCCTTGGTCGAGATGTTGTTTGATAGCAACCAAATTTTAAACGATGCGGTGGGGCGGAAATTGACCGCCGTCGACTGTACGGACTTGGGCAATATGATTGGCAAGACCGTCGTTGCCGGCAACGTGCGGCGTTCAGCGGAACTCGCCTTAGGTGGTGCCGAAGATGATGACTTTATCACCATGAAGCAAGATAAGGACAAGCTCTACCATCACCGGTGGGCCTCCAACAACAGTGTTGCGGTTGATAGCCAATTTAACGACTACCAGCCCATTGCCGATTCCATCCAACACAATGGGGAACCCGGAATCGTCAACCTGGAGTTGTCAAAGAATTACGGTCGGTTAGCCGATGGTCGCCAAGAAGGCATTGACGGCGCCGTTGAGGGAACCAATCCGTGTGGCGAAATTTCGTTGAGTAACGGGGAGCCCTGCAACTTGTTTGAAGTCTTTCCTAGTGTTGCTGAAGAACAAGGGTGGGACTTGGAAGCCGCCTTTGGTCTGGGCGCACGGTATACTAAACGGGTCACGTTTAGCCACTACGACTGGGAAGTCTCCCGTAAGGCCATCCAGAAGAACCGGCGGATTGGGGTCTCCATGTCAGGAATTCAGGATTGGATCTTAAAGACCTTCAAGCAACGGGTGGTCACCGGTTTTGAGGCCAAGAAGGACGCCGTAACGGGCAAAACGATCATGCAACCAATTTACAATCAGGCAGCGGTTAAACGCGTCAACGACTTGTATCAGGCCGTCGTTCAAGCTGATAAAGACTACTCGAAAACGTTGGGCTGCCAGCCATCCATCAAACACACCACGGTCAAGCCGTCTGGAACGGTGGCGAAGCTGGCTGGGGTCTCCGAGGGGATGCATTTCCACTACGCTCGTTATCTGATTCAACGGATTCGGTTCCAAGACAGTGATCCCTTGTTGCCAGCCTTAAAGGCCTGTGGCTACAAGGTCGAACCCGATGTGTACAGTCAAAATACGATGTGCGTGGAGTTCCCGGTGAAGGCGGCCCATGCTGACGAGGCTGCATTTGCGTCTGCCGGTGAGGTGCCAATGGCGGAGCAATTTGCAACGCAAGCCTTTCTGCAAACGTACTGGTCCGACAACGCCGTGAGTTGCACGGTGACCTTCCAACCCGAAGAGGGCCAGGACATCAGCAGTCTCTTGACGCAGTACCGCAACACAATCAAGTCCACGTCTTTACTCCCATACAGTGGGGCGGACTTCAAGCAAGCACCGAAGGAACCCATCGACGAAGCAACGTATCGGCAACATCGCGCTCAGATTACGGGTGATGTGGCCACGACCTTTGCCAAAATGACGGGCCATCACGATCAGAAGGATATTGAGCTGGTCGACCAGTCCGACTGTGCAAGCGGCGCCTGCCCGATTCGGTAAGTTTTTTGAAAATATAGCCACGAACTTGTAGAAGCATTGATCGTAACTAGGTCAATGCTTCTTGTGCTATCCGGGGAAGTCGCCTTACCGGCCGGCAGATATGGGCAGGATCGGTGCGAATGCTGACCACTACTGGCCTGAGAATTTAAGCTTCAATCTTTAAGTGGTAAGTTTAAGCTGGACTATTTCCGCCAGGTGGGTCAGAATGCAGGCAGAGAGATAATGGTTAAGTGACACACACATAATTGTAAGCAATGAAGGGATGGTAAACATGAAGATTTATACGCGGGTCGGGGATCAAGGGATGACGAAACAGGTCAGTGGCAAGATGGTTTCTAAGACAGACGCCCAGATTGTGACCCTGGGGGATATCGACGAACTCCAGTCTTACCTGGGGGTCGTGGTCGCGAGTCTGAAGCCGGACCAAACCGATTTGATTGATGAGCTAAGTGAAGTTCAACGGAAACTCTACGTGGTGGAGGCCGACATCAGTGTAAAGCGCCATCAAGAAATGACGCCAGCCGATACGACGCATTTGGAAGCACGGATTGATGACTTTATCGCCAACGCGCCTGAGCTGAAAGAGTTCATCTTACCTGGTGGCTCACCAGCAGGCGCCAACATCCATTACGCCCGGACGGTGGCTCGACGTGCGGAACGCTCAGCCGTTGCGCTCAACGCAGAACAGCCTTTAGAGCCCGCTATCCTGACCTACCTCAACCGGCTGTCAGACTATTTCTTCGCCATGGCCCGGTACGTCAATCATCAGGACGGCTACGAAGAAATCCTGAGCAATAAGGAAAAGGCAGACCGCAAGGCAGCTCGGGATGTTAAGCGTCAAGCCAAGAAATTCTAGCGACTGCCTGGTGGCGCACGTTTCGACACGATAATGGCAAAAAATAAATCAGCATTTTCAGAGAGGCAAGGAGAGGAGCCTTCTGAAAATGCTGATTCTTGAGTGATGTCCCAGACGCGCACAGTCAATCTCTTGTGCGCGTGTAGACAGCACGTTTGTTAAGATATACGGAATTGCTAGGGACGTCTTTGTTCACCAAGGTTGTGGCTCCAATAACGGCCCCTGAACCGATGGTCACGCCATCAAGAATGGTGACGTCTGCGCCGATCCAGACATTATCCGCAATGCAGATGCCTTGCTGGGTAACACCTTGCGCTTTAATCGCGGTCGCTTGACTACGGAAATTGTGGTTTTCAGCAATGATCGTTACACGGGGGCCGATCATCACGTTCTCGCCAATTGAAATTGACCCAGCGCACCCAATGTATCCGCCTGGTCCTATGGAACTATTTTTTCCCATCTTTAAGCCGAAACCAATATCACCTACGCCATAATAACTGCTAGGTCTGATTTCTACATTTCTTCCAATCGTCACGTCGTCAGCAAAAGAGATGCCATGCGTTGACAAACCTTGGATCTCAGAAAAGTCTTCAAATTTCACTCTGCTTCCCACGCTGATAGATCGCTTATTAAGCAGGGTGACGTGTTTGCCAACGAATAGCAGGCCCTTTCTCTTTTTGAAGAAAAAGCCTCTGAAAAAACCTCTAACACATTTTCGTAGAGCCGCCATATAGATACACAATTTATCCAATTTTGACAACTGATTATTCAACAATTTACAGGACCTCCAAGCCATCACAGGTTTTCGGGCGTCAAGCCGATACGTTAACGCGCGGTGCTAGTCGTCTAAGGGGGAGCTTTAGCCCCAATCGTCGCTAGTTGTTAACTGACGATAGTGCTGTTAAAAGCGGACCGTTTTTGACAGAACGCGCTAGACTGGGGCGACGCGTGGAAATTTGGGCTATCTTGTTACGCTACTTTAGAAGTTACCGCAAACGCGGAATTTTTGCTGGCTTTTTGATTCAATTCGGTAATTATGACGAAACGGGACTGATGCACACTACGCAAATGGTAGATGCGCCTTCAGAAAACGTCAACCGTTCGTAAAAAATGATTATTTTCAAATGCAGTCACCTTGATTGACTTCTCAGACCGGCATGGGATTAACAAATTTATACTTCCAATCAGGCGCTAAATAACTAGCCCCGGTTAGTCAGCGACAAGATTTTCAACATAAATAGGCTAGTTCGAATCGAAAAATTACGATTCGGACTAGCCTATTTGACTGACAATAAAATATTAATGGAATTGTGTTGCGAGCAGAGTTTCTAGTTAAGATGCGTTTGCAAGACAGGTTTCCTCAAAATCCTAATTATGAAAATGAGAGTGACTGCATTACCAGATCTTAACTCGGTCGGCAGGGGCAAGATACATGCCATCCCCGGGCTTAACGTCAAACGTCCGGTAGAAGTCGTCGAGGTTCTTGACCTGAACGTTGGCCCGGAGCTTAGCGGGGGCGTGCACGTCAATCGACAACAGCAATTGCATGTATTCCGTCGTAGCCTTCATCCGCCAAACGTTGCCCCAGTTGATGAAGAAGGCGCGGAGGTCGACATCGGGTTCGGACTTAGCGGCTTCAAGCGCACAGCTCAGGCCACCACCATCAGCGATGTTTTCGGAAACGGTTAACTTCCCATTGACCTTTTGACCAGCAAACTCGATGCCATCGAATTCTTTGATCATGGCTTGGGCGAGGTCCTTGAAGTGGGCGAGGTCAGCGTCTGTCCACCAGTTGTTCAGGTTCCCAAATTCGTCGAACTGCGAGCCATTGTTGTCAAAGGCATGCGAGATTTCGTGGGCGATAACGGCCCCAATCCCGCCATAATTAGCACTGCTGGATTGTTCCAGACTGTAGAAGGGTGCTTGTAAAATAGCAGCGGGGAAGACGATTTCGTTGTTCGATGGGGAGTAATAAGCGTTGACGGTGTCAGCACTCATGTCCCACCGGTCGCGGTCGACGGGGTGACCCCAACGACTGAAGTGGTTGTTGATGATGATTTCGGTAATCGCTTGTAAGTTGTCAAAGAGGGACTTGCTTTCGTCGATCTTAAACTTACTGAAGAGAGCGTCGATCTTGTCAGGGTAGCCTACCTTGATGGTCAGCTTCTGTAGCTTGACGATCGCCTTCTCACGGGTCGCGGTACTCAACCAATCGTTGGTCTTAAGCCGTTGTTGGTAAACGTTGGCCATCTTCAGTACCATTTGGCGAACATCAGCCTTGGCCTTTTCACCGAAGTATTTGCGACCGTAGTAGTCACCCACGACCTGACTGAAGGTACCAGTCGCGAGGTAGAAGGCGGCCTTTTCACGGGACTTGGCCTGCTTTTGACCGGATAAGGCGCGGCTGTAAGTCCCACCAACTTGGCGGAATTCTTCAGTCAAGGCACCACTGGCACCCATTGCCGTCTTGACCAGCATCCAACTCTTGATCAAATCGAAGTTAGCTGGCGACAAGATGTCGTTAGCGGCGTCAAAGAAGCGAGGCTGTGGCAAGATGACTTGGTCGGGCGTGTCGTTGATGAGGCCCTTAACGACAGCAGTCAGATCAATGTGGTCGAGTTTAGCATCGACATCGGCCAGCGGGAATGGGTTGTACATCTTCACGTAGTCGGCGGCTTCTTCGGACGACTTCACGTGAGGGGCAATCTGCGCATCGAACTGTTTCGCTTGTTCGACAATGGTGGTTGCCCGGTCTGCAGGGTAACCGGTGAGCTCAAGCAGTTTAACAGCCGTTTGGGTGAAGATTGGCAAGAGCTGTTTAGCGGCCGGATTATCCTTGGCATAGTAAGTCTTGTCGGGCAGGAAGAGACTCGGCGCGTCCACGTAAAGCGCGTACTGACTCGTATTCTTCATGTCGGCATCGATGCCTAAATCAATAGGCGTTGGCAGGTCCGTCTTGAACCATTCAACTAAGTGCGCGTTGAGGTCGGCGAAATCTTTGAGCGCTTCGATCTTAGCGAGCACGGGTTTGAGGGGCGCAGTGCCCACCTTTTCCCGTTCGTCGGCATCGCTGGTGAGGGTGTAGAGCTTCTTAAACTCTGCCATCTCAGAGTTGGCTGGTTCAAGCTTGCCGGCAAGTAGGTCGGCGAAGTCATGCATCAGTGTCTTTTCGATAGTGTCGGCTAGGTCACGGAAGCCCCCAGTCGTTGCGTGGTCACCAGGAATCGTTGCCTGTTCAGCCCACTTGCCGTTAACGGCCTCATAGAAATCTTGGGTAACTAGAGACTCGTCAACTGGAAACTGATCAGCGCCACCAGCTGGTGAAACAGTCATTAAATGGTTAAGTCGCATACGGAATCCTCCTTAAAATAATCGTTACAAACAGAGTAACCCTTTTAACGGCAAAAGGGAACTTTTTTATCATCAAAATCTAATGAAAGTGGGCCGCGCCTTACTGGCTGACTAAAAAATGGGTCCGGGACAGTATCCCAGGCCCATAGGGTCGAAACATAGACCAACCAGGAGTTTAGTTGACTGAGTTCTAGCAGGTTAATGCGTTCCCACCAGATCACGGCAACTCACTCCCAGCGGTTGACTTATTCTTCACCGAGAACCTTCTTCTTGGCATGCAGAACGGGGCGCCGGAACTTCGGCCGCGTCCGATCCCAGATGGCGATATTTTGTTGGTACTGGGTAAAGAAGTCGTTGATGTTTTCGGTGGTCAGATTAGTTGGAATCTGGTCCCAGGCTTCGGCACTCTGTAGAAAGGCTTGGCGAATATCGTGTTCAACGTTAGTCCCCTTGGTCGTAAGCCGCAGATACTTCACGCGGCGATCATCCAGCTTAGCCTCTTGCTCAACGAATCCATCAAGTAGTAGTGCCCGTAACTTACGGGCCGCAGCGGAACGGGTCGTGTGGGTCGCGTCTGCCAACTCACTCAGCGTAATGTTGCGTTGCTCATGAATTTGTTTCAGCAGTAAATACTGTTCGAAGCTTACCGAGTACTGCCCCGTAATTTGTTCGGCGGCGTTGATCAACACCCGAAAAATTTCTCTGTACTGGCGCAAGAACGCTTCAAACACTCTCTCTTCATGTTGCATGGTAACTCCCCCCTAGGAAAAACATGGTCTGCTGGTTTGGTGAAGTTTGCTAATCAAATGACGGCTACTATTCACTACCTCAGCATACCGTTATTATGCCGCCTGATTGGTGGGGATAAAAATGATTGCGCTTGGAGACGGTGGCTAAGATAAGTCACCTTGTATTCTAAGGAGTAAAGGTAAGCACTTATTGTGCAGGTTGAAGGAAGGCGAGGGTGTCGGTTGGCTGCCAGATGTAGCGGTCGTCACACCGGTAACCGCGCAGCCAAAGGGTATCGTTGATGCGCCGCAGGTAAAAGCCTTTCGGTAGGTCCGGGTCGTCATCTTCAATCGGTGACATCACCGTTATTGCCCCCTGAGGCGCTTCATGCTTGCTTAAAATGGAATTGGTGCTCTTAACTTGCGTTTGCCACTGTAGCCGCAAGTCAACGGCTAAGGCCAACGGGCAGGGCTGGAGACCAAGGACCTGGGCACGTTGAAAAATGGCGGGGAGTGTAGCGGGGACGATCAGCCCCAGTTCGCCAATGGTGACGATTCGCAAGTGGGACGTTTGCCCAGCAGGCATGGCGTGAAAGCGGGGATCCTTAAATAAAGTCAGTGCGTGTGAATTTAACGAGATCTGTTGCGCGGCAAGTTCGGTTTGCAATTGCGCGGCAGAAAGCCCGCTGGTCGTTAAAGTGACGGTGTAAGCCATGGTCATCCCTCCTGAGGGTGAAAGAAAGGACCTAACGCCCAATGGAAACGGGCGATGAGGTCCTAAACGATTTAGATGCAGACGACGTGGTAGGGTGAAAAGCAAGCCTACTTCGTCATGTAGATGTAGAGGTGGTCGGTGGAAAAACCAGTGTTGAAGCGAATGCCATTTGAATGGATCGTCTTGGTAGTCGTCGAGGAGCTGTTCTTCTTGGCGTCCTTCAAGACTTTTTCAAACTTATTGATGACGATCTTCGGCTTAGCGCCTAAAGTTGTTCCCAGTAAGGCAAAGGTGGTCCCAAACTTCTTTTGGCCGGACTTGGTCTTCATTTGCTTAGTTGGGACGATCATGGCTAAGCCCATCAGCTTGCCGTCTTGAACGTTGCCCCGTACCGTGACATCCTTGGTGTCGATGAGATTCTTGACACCAGCAGTCGTGGTGGTGGGCAAGAGGTCATCTTTGGCCTTCTTTTTGGCCGTAGCCATCTGGGCCTGGAGTTGCTTAGCAGCAGCTTGTTGTTGCTGCATAGCGGCGGCAGCGGCAGTCGGATTGGTCTTAGCCAAAGCCGTTAATTTCTTCTTCGTGGCGGCTTGATTCTTTTGGGCCGCTTGGAGTTGTTTTTGGACCTTAGTGGGTAGGTAACTGCCGATCACCATTTGGTTGTATTTGGCGGCAATCTGCTTGTAGTTGCCTAAGGCCTTGACCTTTTTCACGGTGACGGTCTTGGTGGTGTTGCCGGCCGTAATGGCGACCTTCTGATCAGTGGTTGCGGCGGGAACTTGGAAGAAATAGGTGCCACCGTTAACCTTCGTACTGTGCTTCGGCCCATTTGCAATCTGGTAGCTGACCGTCTTGGCCTTGGCACTACCCTTGATGACTGCAGTCAAAGCAGTTGGGCGGTAGCTGGTCTTGTTCGTGGTGAGTGCATTATTCGAGCAACCGGCAAGGGTCAAAGCTAACAGACCCAGGGCGCCCAACAAAAACTTCTTCAATTATATCCATCCCTTTAGTGATTAATTTACTTGATTCATCTTACCACAATCTACCAAAGAAGCCAGAATGAGAATTGCCTAACATTTTGTGGGGAAGCCTAAAAATCTCGTGAAAAATGACGCAATTGGCTTTCCCTGGCGCACTAGAATTGTTATCATGAAGTTGTTGAAAGCGATACCACATTGATGGTTTACTATGGGAAGGACGGGATATTATGTATGAACGGATCTTAGTACCGATGGATGGCAGCAAGAATGCCCACGCAGCGTTGGTGGAGGCCACCAAATTAGCCCAAAAGTTAGGCTCAAAACTGTTCATCGTTTCCGTCGCTAGTGATCAGACCTATGCCCACTACGGCGCGGAATTCGGTAGCGAAATCATTACCCACTTCAAGGATTCAGCGACGAAGTTTCTTGAAAGTGCCGTTGAAGAAGTTAAACAACAGGGTGTCCCCGTTGAGACGAGCTTCAAAGTGGGACTTCCTAAACCAACCATTGCCAAGACTTTACCGGCGGAATTGAACACGACGTTGACCGTCATTGGTCGTTCCGGTGTCCACGGTTTAGGCAAGGCAATTATGGGATCCACCACCAATTATGTTGTTCAAAATTCAGAGACGAGTGTTTTGGTGGTTGATTAGGTTAATTTAGCAATTATTGAGAGGCGCAGTCCGGGTGACTGGGTCTCTTTTCGTGTTGGCCAGAAATTCGCGACCTTGGCCGCCTTACCGTTCGCCAAATTTGGACCGGAGCGCGGTGGGGAGGACGGCCAAAGCCTGAGAAGCGGTCTTTGGCCTCGCTTTGAGCCAGAAGATCACTGTCTCAAAGTCGCCATTTTTCAAGCAGAACACTTGAAAAATCCCACGGCTGGGTCCAAATTTGGCGCACTCACGGCTACTGAGCGTATTCACAAGTAGGTTGGAGCGCAATGCTTTGACGACTGCATTATTGTTAAGGATGAACGTCATTTGAGGCGGCTGGTGACGATTGTATTCGAATCAGCTTGGACTATATTTAGTGGGGGGCTAACACCGGCTTGGCAGAGTCGGTAGACGTGTTCAGCTCAAAATAAGCATAAAAAAACACACCGACAGTATCGGTGTGTTTTCAGTCATGGTTTCAGCTTACTTCTTGTTCTTTAACCAACGTTGTAAGTCTGAAATTTCGTCGCGGCGCTTCCGGTCCTTTTTACGGTTAACCTTCCGACGGCCTTGGACGCCATTTGGATGTGCTTTTCTCATTGTAAAAACCCTCGCTTAATTAAAATAACAATCGACTGTAAGTTTACTGGTTTTCCTAGCAAAATGCAAGCTCTATACAGGATTAACTAATTTTAAACCACCCGGAAGCGTTGACAGGGCAACGTTTACTGTGATTTGTTTAAAATTTTTATGGGTCCCCGACCAACCTGTCAGAAAGTGGTATATTGGAATCAATTCGCTAAACGGGCCAACAGCCTGTTGCCTCCTAGTGGTGTCGCTTGCGTCAGTTAACCGGGGCAGTGTGGCACCATTAACCGCAATCTAACGCGGTTAGGACGTGTATCGGGGACGACTCGGAAATGGGTGACCATCGTCATGGTGGGGAAGCTGGTTTCTTGTAAAAACCACGTTCTGTTTTGAATCACCCGATTATCAATTTTAGTGCCAATAGTTTTACATAGGCTTTAGTGCAACCAAACGAAATGTGCGGTATTGAACCCCATTGTGACTTAATATTTAGCTAGGGTCAATGGGGTGTGGTTAGTGACGGAACATCGTTGTTAGCGAGGGCTGACGTGGCGCGTCATTATTGGTTAGTCGCAAGGGCGTGAGGTACGGCTGAATGTTACGTGAATCTAAGGCGCAACTGAATTTAGTATCCAAGGAAAGGGACGGCGGGAATGCAAGTGTTAAAGACGAAACGCGGGTTGCTCTGGGCGTGGCTCATCGCCATGGTCGTGGGGGGCATTTTGGTATGGGGGACCGCGCACGATGCGGCGCTGTACCGTGACCCCATCATGCAGGTGACCCGTGTCAAGACGGGCAAGGCGTCTAAGGAGACCGATGATTTTCACAATGTCGATTACCAGACGAAACAGGTCCTCTCCGGAAAAATTTTAAATGGTAAATATCAAGGGCAACGCCTGACCGTCAGCAATGTGTACTCTTACTCCCAGGCGATGGATCAGAAGTATCATGTGGGAAGCCAACTCTTTGTGGTCGTGCACGACCACGATGGACAACGAGTGACCGCAACAGCTAAGGATAGTAAGCGCGACACCGCGTTAGTCTTTATGGTGTGGTTGGTCGTGGCCCTACTCCTGTTGATCATGCAATTCAGTGGCTTCATGGCCTTCCTGAGTGTGGCGGCGAATGGGGTACTTTTCTTTCTGGCCATCGTGCTCAACGGCTCGACTCAGGGCGCCCAGGTTTTGTGGATCTTCGGCAGTCTCGCCGTGGTCTTTGCGGCGCTAACACTGTGGCTGGTGATTGGGGCCAATCGGCAAATGCTGATCACGCTAGCGACTACGCTGGGAGGGACCGCATTTTCCATCGTCGTGGCGTTATTGGTCTTTCACCTGACGCATGAGCGCGGCATGTATTACGAGTCCATGCAGTACGTGACGCAATTGCCGCGCCCATTATTTCTAGCGGAGACGCTCTTGGGCTCGTTGGGGGCGGTCATGGACGAGTCGACGGACATTATTTCGTCCCTGTTTGCCTTGAAACGGGAGCGGCCGGAGCTGTCGGCCAATCAGGTCTTTAAGTCGGGCCGGCAGATTGGGTCGACCATCATGGGCCCACTGATCAACGTCTTATTTTTCATCTTCGTAGCGGATACGTTCCCGATGGCCATGCTGTACTTAAAGAATGGCAATAGTTGGGGCTACACGTTCTCGATGAACATGTCGATGGGCGTGGTTCAGAGCCTGATCAGTGGCATTGGAATCGTTTTGGCTGTTCCCCTCGCGAGTTTTCTGGCGAGTCGCTTCATGGATAAGAAGGTGACCGCATGAGTACGATTACGGTATTAGGATTGGTTTTGCTGGTCCTCATGGTTTTGGTCGGTGGTAAGGCTGGCGCGCAGTCATTTCTGGCGTTGATTCTAAACTTTGGTCTGCTATATTTGGCCATTGTCCTGGTCGCCTTCCACTTCTCACCGTTGATTGTGACGTTGGTCGTGGGGATGCTGGTGTTGGCCTTGACCATCTTCATGAGCAGTGGTGACGACCTCTCCAGCACCGTGGCGTTCATTGCTTCTGCGGTGGTGCTGGTGGTTCTGGTCCTGCTGATTGTGCCGGTGGAAAATTGGGCGTTGGTCCAGGGCTTCGGTCCCGAAGATAGTGAGGACTTGGAAGGCCTGTCGGTGCTGGTTGGGATAAAATTTGTGCAAGTCACGACCGCCACAGCCATTCTGAGTACGCTAGGGGCCATTGCGGAGGCCGCTATGGCCATTTCGGCCGGCCTCAGTGAGATTCTCGAGCAACACCCACAGGTGAGCACGACCGCCCTGTTAGGGGACGGTATCGACGTGGGCAAGCAGATCATTGGAACGACATTTAACACGTTGTTCTTTGGTTTCTTCGGTGGTTTCTTGGCCCTGTTCATCTGGTTTACGGGTGTCCACTACTCGTTTGGTGAGATTTTAAACGATAAGATATTTGTGTCGGAAATTCTGATGATTCTCTTCGCCATGGTCAGCGTGATCCTGACGGTGCCGATTACCACGTGGGTCATGACGCGGGCGGTAGCTGGGCAACGAAAACGGGTGGGCAAACAATAAATTGGCTCAACTGCCGCCTTACAGTTCGCCAAATTTGGACCGGAACGCGGTGGGGAGGACGGCCAAAGTGCCGGCTATGCCTGTTGTAGCAACAATTAGGCAACATAGTAGTTGCGTCGCCTTACCGGCCGGCAGATATGAGCTGGAACGGTGCGAACACAACTTGAAGCCTCGAAAGAGCCGAGTCTACAAGCTTGGTTTTCTACTAAGCCAGCAAGCAGTTCACTTACTGACTAAGTAGAACGACGCGCCTGAGCTCATATCTGCCGGCCTCTCGGCTTACATTGTGTTCTCGGTCGGCACTGAGAATGTCTGTAAACGTCGTTATCAAGTGCCCCCCAAAAACGTTAGATAATCGTGGACTGATAGTTGTAGCACGCCCGTAGACGGCAACTATAATGGAAGAGGTCTGCAGGTAGTGTTGCCAACTGGTTAAGGGGTAACCATCACTGTAAGGGATATCAGGACGATAATTTATTTTGCTAGTATTTGAGTGACACATTAGCATAGTAGGTTCAACGAAGTTAATTTAAAAAGTTTTCATTATCCCATGGTAGCGTTAGCGCAAGAATCAGATACAACCATTCCAGCCCACCACAGAAGAATATCAAACGAACAACATAGTTGGGAATTGAAAAGTAATGGGCAATGCCACTGCAGACACCGGCGATCACGGCGTCTTGACTGGAACGCGTTAAACTACTCATGGGGAGGACCTCTTTCTGTAAAGTGGTGTTTCCTGATGGTCCAAGTATATCATCGGGGAGCTGGTTCATGTGATAACTAGGCATTTATGTTGGCCTTGAGCGCGTAAGTTATCTGTGGCGCGAGGATAAACGATTGTTGTCAGTCTTAGTCAGAGCGGTAGCGCAACCATCATTAAAGCAAAAAAAACGGCTCCCCATACAATTATGGGCAAGCCGTTTTACATTAAAGCTTAGTTGCTACTGCTAGCACTGCTGGTACTGGTTGAACTTTCAACGGCACTGCTACTGGCACTCGCAACGCTGGAAGAATCAGCTGCGGATTCACTAGAGGCGCTGGTGCTCGTGGCGGTAGCGGTCACAGTATCCTTGATGTTGGTCAAGTTACCAGAGTAGACCCAGTAACGCTTGGCACTAGTCTTGGATGGGCGAATCCGGTACCACATGGAGCCGTTACTCTTCTTAGCGGTCATGTCGATGTCGTAAGTCTTGCCAACCTTAGGCGCAATCTTAGACCAACTCTGACGCTTGGCGTTCTTGTGAGAACCCTTGACGTGGTTGTACAGGTAGTACTTCTTGTACGTGCTGCTCAACTGGGCCTGTTGGTTGACGGCGGTGTAAGTTGCGGACATTAACTTCGTGTGGCTTAAATCAAGATTGTTGTAGTACTTCTTGACCATTTGGTAGAACATCGCCATGGTGTATTTTTGACCGAAGTACTTGCTCCCGGCGCTAGCGTAGTAGCCAACGGGATCGGTATGACTTGAACCGCCAAGGAATTTTGCAACGGAACCATGGGACCAAACCGTTCCCTTACCATCGTAAGCGGCATCGTTAGGCTTCAAGTTGTATTCGTTTAACAGGTAAGCGGTATACCAGGCAGCGTTCGCGATTTCGTGGGCGAAGGCAGACTTGCTGTGAACTTCGACCTGTTCAAATTGCACGAACCGCGCGTTACCTGGATAGCCGACACCCCAAGCTAAGTAGTCGGTGTTGGCGATGTTGATGATGTTGGAAGCATCGACGAAACTGTGAACGAAGGCGTTGTTGTAGTTACGCTTCATGTAGGCAATTTCGTTGTAAATGGTTGAAGACGGGTTGGCCGTTTCGTGAATGACGACCCCTTCAGGCTTAGCTTTACCATTTCGATACGCGTTTTTAGGAAAGCCACCCCAAATTGATTTTGTGACTTTCGCCGGTGTAATTCCCTGACTATTAATATAATCATTGACGTTGGAGCTGGCAGCTGAAGCCGTGGTCGTTGACAGGCCGAAGATTCCGGCTGCCCCCAGTGTGGCCAGTGCAGTTAAAACTACTTTATGCATTTTCACCCTGATCATCCCTCATATCTTTCTTCTAGTTTAATTACGACAGCCGTGCTAGCGGTTGCTCAGTCGATAATATCCGTTATCAACTATATACATGATTGCTGCTCCCGACAACCGCCATATTGGGCTTTTTGCGTAATATTACGGTGTCAATAACGAGTGCTATAGGCTTTGCTGGCGGTGTTTTCAAATAGATTAAATGTTGGTGTCCCCTGTAACTTATCTGTAATATTAAGTGTTCGGTTTTATACATTTCGACCGAGTTAGTTGTTTCCCTGACGATGAATTTGCCGTTAACATTGATATGGCGCCGCTTTCAGCTGGTTTGTGCAGACCTCAAAACAGCCCAGCCCACCCTGAAAAAGTGGGACAATATATCATCCGGCAATCTATTCAGTGTAGCAAATATTTAGTGGAAGCCCGCCAGCGACTTGCGATTGGCAGTTCCGTGAGTCGAGACCCTCTACTGAAAAGGGTAACACCTCACGGCACTGGATTAAAAAATTTTGCTTTGTTGTGCAACCAACCTGACTAACAAGCGACAACATAAAAAGCGTGCACCTACTAGGTTTAGTAGGGCACGCTTTTTGGATAAGTGCTAACGGTTAGTGCCTGTGAAACGCATGTTACTAACTACGAGGTTGCAAGATGAAATTCAGGTTTCATCTCAGTATGGGTCGGTCAACAGTCATCACACCGTCAAATTAGGCTAACTTGTGTGTACTCCGGCTGCCAGGGATTCCGCCTGATGTGGGGACGCTGTCGATGTTATTCCGCAGTCGCCCAGTTCTGTCGCTTCCGGTCAATGTGTAGTTTCTGCTGACATTCGGGACAGAGACCATAAACCTCAACGTGATTGCTCGTTACCAAGTAACCGGTTTGCGCGCTGGCCTGATGGTTCAGTTCCTGTTCGATTTCATCGAAGTCGGGGGCGAAGACGTCGGTAATCTTACCGCAGTTTTCACAGATAACGTGGTAGTGGGGGCGCCCATAGAAATCATAGCGAATACCGCCGTTGTCGTTCGGCAATTCAATGACGATACCCAGGTCCACTAAGAGGTTAAGCGTGTTATAAACGGTCGCCATGCTAAGGTTAGGGAGCTGGTCGGATAAGGCGTTAAAAATGGTGTCGACCGCCGGATGGTTATGGTGCGTCACCAAGTAAGTCAAAATAATCTGCCGTTGCGGGGTCACCCGGACGTGATGTGCCTTCAGCGTCTTCAAGGCTTGATTGAGAAGTTGTTGCTGACTAGCCATTGGGAATCCCTCCTTTAATTTATAATCAGTCTAGTTTGACTCTATTAAACCACATTTTGACGACACGTCCAGCATTCCGCTCCACTTTAGAATAAATCGTGATTAAAAATTAAAATTTACCAGATTGGCGTTTACTTTTTCGTGGATAGTGAGTACAATGGATTCGTTAGCAGATAATAATCATTCTAAACTGGTTAAGATTAATTAGATACACCTAACTTTTGTTTCTAACTAGTGTTAAACTAAAATATGATTGAATGATCGGAAATCTTTTGGGGGCGAAGTAGTTATGAAAAAAGCAAAGAAGCAAGCGACGTTAGCACAACGGATCAACGTGCTCCGTGCGAGTGTGATGGGGGCTAACGACGGGATCTTATCCGTTGCCGGAATCGTTATTGGTGTTGCCGGGGCGGCCACCAGTAGTTATGCCATCTTTATCTCGGGAATCGCTGGGATGATTGCGGGGACGGTGTCCATGGCCATGGGCGAGTATGTCTCGGTCAACACGCAAAAGGACGCGCAACGTAAGGCCATTGAAACCCAAACAGTCGCATTAGATGACAATTACGATGACGAGTTTTCTTTTGTCCGTGACAAGTACGTAGCGACTGGCATCAAACCAGAATTAGCAGCGCAGGCCACGAAGGAAATGATGGCCGAAGATCCCATTAAGACCACCGTCCGTGAACGGTTTGGCTTTAACGTTGGTGAGTATACCAATCCGTTTTCCGCAGCGATTGCATCGATGATTTCTTTCCCCACGGGGTCGATTTTACCCTTGCTGTCGATTACCTTACTGCCAGCTAAGTGGCGCATCCTGGGGACCTTCTTGGCCGTAGTCGTGGCGTTATCAATTACCGGTTACGTGGCGGCCTTGCTGGGAAATGCAAACCGTCGGAACGGGACGATGCGGAACGTCATCGCCGGAATTTTAACGATGCTGGTCACATACGGCATCGGTAGCTTATTTGCCTAGGGGAGGCTCAACTATGGTTGCAAATCAAGAATTGAAAAAAACGAAAAAGCAACACCAAACGATGGAAGAAAAACTTAACACGTTGCGGGCTGGTGTTCTGGGATCTAATGATGGTATTCTGACCGTCGTCGGGGTGCTGTTCAGTGTTGCCGCCGCAACGAATAATCAATTCACCATTTTTATCGCCGGCCTATCCGACTTACTCGCCTGCGCCTTTTCCATGGCGTCGGGTGAATACGCTTCTGTCAGCACGCAGAAGGATACCGAAAAGGCGGCCGTGGACAAGGAAGAACGGTTACTGGCCACGGACTACGCGGGTCAATTAAAGGCCGTGCAACAATTTTACCTAGACCGGGGTGTCAGTGAGGCGACATCGCTGGCCATCGCCAAGGACTTGATGAGTAAGGATGCGTTGGGCACCGTTGTGAACGTTAAGGAAGACATTCAACTCGGCCACTACATGAACCCGTGGGACGCGGCCTTTTCTTCACTGTTTGCGGCGGCCCTCGGTGGTACTTTCCCGTTGATTGCGATGACTATCTTTCCGGCCGCAACGCAGTGGCCAGCAACCATTGTGGCGGTGCTATTGTCGGTAACTTTAACGGGTTTTCTGAGTGCTAAATTAGGACATGGGCTAGTGAAGACAGCCATTATTCGTAACGTGATTGTCGGGATTATTACCATGTTCATTCACTACTATGTCGGGCAATTCTTCTAAGCGGATTATTCCCACTTTCTTATTGCATTGCCAGAGAGCAAGTGTACAATGGGTCGAATACGTTAGATAGCGATCACTAGACGGCTTGATGACCATATACTGGTCAGCATAGCTAGTCCAGGACACTAGCTGGCGGATTATCTTTTGAAAGTGAGGAATTTGGCTTGAAGCGCAAGATGAGTTTATTCTCTTTAGTCATGTTAACGCTGAGTGCCATCATTGGTTCGGGTTGGCTATTTGGGGCAGGAATGGCTGCCCAAATCGCTGGCCCAGCCGCAGTTTTATCATGGATTTTAGGGGCCGTTGTCATTGGCCTGATTGCATTAAATTACATTGAATTGGGAACGATGTTTCCCACGAGTGGCGGGATGAGTCAGTACGCCGCGTTCTCCCACGGTCCGTTGTTGGGGTTCGTCGCGGGCTGGTCGAACTGGTTGTCGCTCTTAACGATTATTCCCATCGAAGCGGTGGCGGCGGTTCAGTACATGAGTTCCTGGCCGTGGGCTTGGGCCAACTGGACCCGGGGCTTTCTGAAGGACGGCAACATCACCAACGAAGGGTTAGTGATTGTCTTCCTGTTCATTCTGGCCTTTACCCTCCTGAACTTCTGGTCGGTAAAGTTGTTGACCAGATTTACGAGTTTTATTTCGATCTTTAAATTGGCGATTCCCACGTTGACCATCATCGTCTTGATCTGGACGGGGTTTGAACCGCAAAACTTTGCGCACACCGCTGGCTTCATGCCGGCCGGGAGTGCATCGATCTTCTCGGCAACAACGGCAGCGGGGATTATCTTCTCCTACAATGCGTTTCAGACGACCATTAACATGGGTAATGAGATCGAACACCCGGAACGTAACATTTTCTGGGGAATCGTGATTGCGTTTAGTATCAGTACCGTGATCTATACCATGTTGCAGATTGCCTTTATTGGCGCGGTGCCTACGGGAATGCTGCAACATGGCTGGCAGGGCGTTAACTTCCAGTCGCCATTTGCTGATATTGCCATCCTGTTGAACTTGGGGTGGTTATCAACATTGCTGTACTTGGACGCATTCGTGTCACCGTTTGGCACCGGGGTTTCCTTCGTCGCAACGACCAGTCGGGCACTGGCCGCGATGACGGGAACCAAGCACATTCCCACGCGGTTAGGCGAAATCAATCGCAAGTATCAGACGCCGCGGCGGGCGATGGTCGTCAACATGGTGTTGGGCGTCGTCTTGGTCGCGGGCTTCCGCAATTGGAGTACGTTGTCCAACGTGATTTCGACATCGACGTTGATCGCCTATTTGACGGGGCCGGTGACGGTGACGGCATTGCGGCGGCAAGGGCCGAAGTTTGTCCGGCCGTTTCGCTTGCACGGCGTTCATTGGTGGGCGCCACTGGCTTACGTGTTGGCTAGTCTAGCCATCTACTGGGCCAAGTGGCCGACGACAATTGAAGTCTTTGGGGTGATTGCCCTAGGGCTGATCTGCTACGTCTACTATGAAGTCAGAAAACCGGCGGGGTGGCATGCTTTACGTGCGAGCCTCAAGGGCAGTCGTTGGTTGTTAGCCGAGATGGTTTGGCTGACCATCATGTCCTTGATTGGAAGTACGGAGTTTGGCGGTCTGGGGACACTCCCCTATCCACTGGATTTCGTCTTCGTAGCCGGGGGGAGCTTGGCCTGCTATTACTTGGGCGTGCATGATGCCTATTACAGCGAATCATTTAGTATTGCTGAAGAATTGAATCAACGCGTTACTGAAGAGTAGGATGTTATGGGAGTTTCTGACCAGTTGCTGGTGGGAACTCCTTTTTATTTACAGAGTAATTGAGTCCCGAACCTTTACAATCGGTTAGATCAGATGGCGGTTATGTGGCCGAAAAATATCCTTTTGACTAAACTGAGGCTAATTAAGGGAGAGGGATGTGTGATGAAAAATGTTGTTAAAGGCATTGTTGCTATGGGAGTGGGTGTGAGCCTCTTAGGCGGTACACTAACGGCATCAGCTAGCTCACAATACTCCGCTAGTCGGTCCAACTCAGTTAGGTTAGTCTGGCGGGCAAGTATGGGGAGACATGCACTGGTAGCGAGTCAAGGCGCACGCTACTCGGAACACTTAGGCATTCGCTATGACTACAACAGTGACACACCAGATATGGTTTGGTATACAAATGCCCATGAAGAGCTGTATGACGTGGACTCTGGCAACTATTTAATTTACTATCACGTGAATAGTGCGGATGGCCAGCACGGTGGCTGGATTTGGCGGGGGTACTTGAAGGATGCTAGTTCCGTTAAAAAGACTAAGACGAGTGCACCAGCCACAACGCCATCGACGAGCACGGATGGGAATGGTTCGACGGATTCGAATACGTCAACGGATAGTACTACACCGGCTACAACGTCGACGATGGATTGGACACCGTATATTCAAGTGGATGCTCTTGAGCCAGCAGATATTAACTTGATGAAACAATTTCCAAATTCGTTTTATAGTGAACAGGCCGCTGGAGCTGCAAATGACTTTCTAGAAACTGGAACTGGTAGAGATATTTTAGATCAAGGTAGGACAACTGAACTTCTGCATCAAGAGTATAGTGATTTCTTGGCTGGATGGGGATTAAAAACAAATAGTTTCCAAGTGATTTTGTTTAATGTGAGTGATCCTAATAGTAGTAGTGAAGTGGCTCAGGCATTGACCGATGCAGGATATGATACTGGTGTCAGGGATAATCAATATAAAGGTTGGTATGTTGGTGGTCAGATTGAGCCAGCAGATGCAGAAAGTGAGACGACTCCGGCCGGAGAAGGTATACTTTTCCTAGTAAAAGAGTAGAATAATAAAAATATAGAAAAATTGGTTTATGAAATCTAAAGAGACTTCATAGACCAATTTTATCGTGAGAATTATTAGGTGGATGATGTGATTTATCTTGACGTTAGAGCGATAGTATTATTGGTGGATGACTGAAGACATTTTCCTAAAATAATTTTTGAAGAATGAATTAGTCATATTTAATGGCAACCAGCAAAAACTTTCTTAACATTAGGAAACGTTTTAGGGAATTAAGTAGTTTTCAACACAGGTTCTGACTAAACTAAATGTATAACTGGGGAGGTTAGAACATGAAACAAGTTGTTAAGGGAATTATTGCGTTGGGTGTTGGTGTCAGTTTACTAGGCAGTTTGGGAACGACAGCGTCAGCGAACTCGCAGTACTCGGCTAGTCGGTCCAATTCGGTTCGGTTAGTTTGGCGGGCTAAGATGGGCCGGCACGCCATGACCGCGGTTAAGGGGAGTCGTTACTCGAAACACTTGGGTACCTGGTATGGCTATAATAGTAGCCTGTCAGACGTGACGTGGTATACCAATGCGCATGAAAAATTGTATGATGTGGCGACGGGCAAATACTTAATTTATTACCATGTGAACAGCGCTGACGGTCAGCATGGGGGTTGGATCTGGCGCGGTTACTTAAAGTCGGCGGCTACGACTCCCGCCACGCCAACCACGTCAAGCATGAACTGGACGGCGGCAACGCAGGCAGAGCAGTTACGACCCGCAGATATCAAACTGATGCAGTTGTTCCCCCATGCCGCGTACGACGGTGCGTTGATGGCAGTGGTCAATCAAGTCTTTGCGTCGCCCACCAATCAACCGATTTTAACGGAGGAAGATAGCGGGGCTAACAATGACTTTGACCAGTTATTAACGAAAAATAACGCGTTATACAGTGCCTTCTACCTGGTCCGGTTTAAAGTTGACGACCCGAATAGCTTAGCGGAAGTAAAACAGGCTGTGAATGACAAACTCACTGCGGGTCAACGAGCTGACCTTCAACGGTGGCGGATTGCGGGTAAAATAGCGCCTAGTGATTCGTCCAACCAGTCGCCCTATTTGAAGAGTGGCATGGGACTCTTGGTTTTTGCGGCTAAATAACTAAAAACACATTTCTGGACCGAATGACTCGGCACACAGAAATGTGTTTTTTTACGATCTAAAGTGGTTAATGCCGCAGCGTCCAACGCCACTGGTCATCAGTTTTTATAAAGCCCGCCGCAGTTAGGACGGCATCGTCCAGCAGGGTGGTATCTGGTAAGGTCAGTTTGGTCAATTGAAGTTCCTCACGGCCGAAACTAACTAAGCGGTCGACGATTTCTTGCTGTTCGGCGACGGGGAGGCGTTTGCCGGTTAGGCAAGCCTGGCCCTTGTGCGCGCTGAGGTCTAAGTTGGTGAAGCCCCCCCAGCCAATTAACTTGTGCGTCTGCCGCCGTTCAATTCCCCAAGTCAGTGCGGTACGGGCCATGGTGTTGCGCATGGTGCCGTTGACCCAGTCAGCCGTTTCGCCGAGGTCTTGATTAGTCAGGTCGGCAACGTTCTTTAATTTAAAGCGGGTGAGCCAATCGAAACGAAAAGTAGGGGTTAATAGGGGATGATACCCTTCGAAGCTAGACATGTGCGGTGATTCCTTTCTGAATCCGTTTAGCCCCATTGTACCGGTAAATGCAACTGAACGCTAGTGACTTCCTCGGTGTTAATCGTTCAGCTGTGCTATACTTGAAAGTGATATTGGCAAGTTGAAAGGGGTAGCACACATGACGGAAGATTTTTATATTGGAACTTACACCAAGCGGATTAGTCGCGGCATCTACCGGGTCAGCGTGGACACCAAGGCACCGAAGTTAACGGATTGTGAATGGTTAGCATCAGCTGGGAGCCCAACCTACATTGCAAAGGCCAAGGCTAAGCGGCTGTACGTCATCAACAAGAAGGAAACTGATGGTGAAACGCATGGTGGATTGATCATCTACGATATGAGCGAAGACAAGCCACGGGCCATTCAACAGGTCTTGGCAACGGGTTCTTCACCAGCATATGTCGCAGTTGACGAAGCGCGTCAGCTGGTCTACACGGCGAACTACCATACCGCTGCGGTTCAGGTCTACGCCATCGCTGCTGACGGAACGTTGACGGAAACGGACAAAGTGATCGACCAAGATCCAGTTGGTCCAGCACCCGAACAAGCCGACGGTCCCCACCCCCATTTTGCTGACTTGACCCCAGATAACCGGTTAGTCGTTTGTGACTTGGGTTCAGATAAAGTTTATCTGTACGACGTGTCCGACGCCGGCAAATTGACCCCCGTTAGCCACGTGGACTTACCCGCTGGCTACGGGCCACGGCACATCGTCTTTGACGCCAAAAAGGGTGTTGCGTACTTAGTTGGTGAATTAAGCAGTAACGTGGCCACTTTGGCTTACGATGCGGCTGCCGGCAAGTTCACGGTAAAGTCGATTATCTCGACGATTCCGGACGACTGGACGGCGCACAACGGTTCCGCTGCGATTCGGTTGAGTAGTGATGGTCGGTTCGTTTACGTGTCCAACCGGGGCAACAACTCGATTACGGTCTTCGCGACCGCAGAAGACGGCACGTTGACGACGGTGCAACGCATCTCCACGGAAGGTGACTTCCCACGGGACTTCAACTGGACTGCTGATCAAAGCCTAGTCTTAGTGGTCAACCAGAACTCCGACAATGCTAGTCTGTATCAACGCGATGCGCAGAGCGGTAAGCTGACCTTGGTTCAAAAAGACTTCATGGTACCGGAAGGCGTTAGCGTTTTACCGGCTTAAAGAAGAGCGTGAGGCTAAAGGTGATTAGCTGATGCGCATTAAAGCGGATGGTTCAATAATCCTGGGCTTGGATTGTTGGGCTATTAGGTTTAAACGGAGCCGGCTGCCTTTTGGCACACATTTTAGCAAGATAAAATAAAGAATAGCGTTTGGAAGGCTGTCAATTCAGCCATTCCAAACGCTATTTTAGTCTCTAATTGAAAGCTGAAAGCCACGCCTCAGCCTAGTATTGGCAAGCGTCTAGACTGTCATTAGACCTTAATCAGGATAATGGGTCTTAAAATACGCTGCCATGGTCTGCAAATGGTGTTCCAGACTGAGCCGCTTGACGACGCCTAGGCCGGGAAAATGCTGCGTCACGTGATAATCGGCGAGTGCTAGGGCGGCCGGTGTCTGGACTGCCGCCGATTGCTCCGGCAACCAAGCCGCTAGTTTGGCGACCGCTTGAAAGAACTTTTCCTTCGGGTGGCGGTAGTCGTCACGGTCATCGGATACGAAGCGGTGAATCCGTAACTGGTCGCCAGCGAAGTAGGTCAGATGGAGGGTGACGGCCCGTGACGGATAACCATGCTCGCTGTAGTGAGCGCCGCCAATCGTGTAGTCGCTGACGCTAGTATAACCGTCTAGGGGAGCCGTTTGCCAGTCCTCACTGAAGAAACCGTCCTCGATGTCGGCGTAGCTCCGATCGTGTTCGGGAATCCAGGCATGGTCGTACAGACTACCGGTTGAGCGGCTGAGCAACTGGCGAATTCGCGCTTCCGGCGGGACCAAGAGGTAGGTTGGTGCCGTTAACCACCCGGCGTGTTGGGCAGCGACTAACTCGTCGTATTGCCGCGCGACCAACAGCGTTTGTTGGGTTGCTGAGGGCTGGAGGTCACGTGGAATAGTGGTGGGGGTCAAGATGTGACCGATGATAAGATTGGAATTTTCAGCGTAGGGGCGCCAATCGTAGAGCTTCTGCTGGGTCAAGGCGTAATCACTGACGGTGGGGTTGGCGATGACCACAAGGGGTTGGTCGTGTTCCACGAAGGCGGCCACGGTCTGTGGCAACGCGCGAATATCGCGAACCGGTTCAATAATTGGAATAATGTTTCGCGGCAAAACGTGTTGTTGGGCAATGTTTTTCAGCGCCAGCAGGTCGTATTGGCGACCCCGAAAGTAAGGAAAGTAGATCATGGGCGTTGCTCCCTGAGCTTCTCTTGTAGCTCGTGGCGTTCCAAGTTGAGAGCGTCAATCTCACTTTGAAGGGCCGTGACCGCGGCAGATTGGGTGTCATCGATGAATTGGTCATAAAAATTGGCCGCGGGATCGTAAATGTCATAGTGTTGATGGCGCTTTTTCAGCTCCTGATAGAGACGCTCGGTGCTGTATTGTTTGAGGCCGGTGGCCATCTGTTTGGCCTTACCGACCTCGCGCGCCTGCGAGGCGATGAAGCGGGTGGTCAGTTCCGATGCGGGAACCTGCAACTCCTGGTGGCGTGGGGGCCGGGTAATGGTCAAATAGCCCGGTGTGGTGGGCGCCTCGGTCGCTGTGGCCAACATTTCTGGGTCGAATGGCCGGTAGATCAACACCCCAATGTGCGCGGGAATCTCGTCGGCGACCGCTTGGTACAGCTTTAATGGCAGAACGAAGTAATTGTAATGGCCAACGAAGGAGAGCTTGGCCTTGGAGTGAAAGTCGCTCTTGGTGACCTTCAGCTCGTAGCAGCGCCACTCGATGGACTTGTCCGCTAATTCCTGATAGCTGAGCGTGTCGACGATGCCGGCGTCGGCGGGCATCGTGACCTCTTCCACGGCAAAGGCCCCGGCTTCTCTGCAGTAGGCATAAAGGGTGGCTTCCATGGCTAACGTTAATTTGGTTTTCATTGTGAGACCTCCTGGTGCCAAAAGTTCTGAACGGCGGTCGGCAATTGTTCCGGACGGTAGAGACGACGGAAATGTTGCCAGTGACGAGGATAGAGTTGCGTGTAGCGGGGACTGGCGAAGCGTTGGTCCATCAATAAAATAATGCCAACGTCATGGGATCCGCGAATCAACCGGCCCGCTGCCTGAAAGACGTTATTCAAGCCGGGCAGCTGATAAGCGTACGCGAAACCGTTATGCGAGTCTTGATCAAAGTAGTCGCGAATCAGGTCGGTCTCGGGATTGATTCCCGGCAGGCCAACGCTGACAATCCCGACACCGATCAAGCGGTCAGCTTTTAAGTCGATTCCTTCAGCGAAGATGCCGCCCAGGAGAGCGAAGCCGACCAGCGTTGTAGTGGGATTGGCCTTGAAATTAGCGAGAAATGCCGTCCGGTCCGCTTCGGCCATTTGGGCTTGTTGACTGACGGTGTGAATGTGGGGATAGGCCATGGCGAAGGCTTGACTGACATCGAGGAGGTAGTGATAGGACGGCAGAAAAATCAGGTAGTTCCCGGTCTTGCCGTCGACCAGCGTTTTAATGGCCAGCAGGATGTTTGCAAGATTGGCGTCACGCTGTTTGTAAGTAGTTTGGATGTAGGTCGTGACCAGGATTTCTTGGTGCTGCGGCTCAAATGGCGAGTCGAGACGGTAGGCCAGACTGTCCTGATCACCCCCCAGCACCGTTTGGTAGTAGTCCATGGGAGACAGGGTCGCGGAGAACAGGACGGCGCCGTGGCCGAGGGCGAGACTGTTGGCGAGAAAGGCGCTGGGATCCAAACAGAGTTCCTTCAAGGTGATGTTGCCATCGGCGATTTCTAAGCGCATGCGGTAGGTGTCATCGTAGTAGTCACCGATGCGCTGATAGCTGATGGCGGCAAAGTAGTAGTCAAGGATGGCCTGGGTGAAGGGCGTCTGTGGTTGATCGACCAACCAGTCGTGAATGGCTTCGACCAGGCGGCCAAGATCGTGTTCAAAGTTTTCCGGCGGCGTCAGAAAGGTGCTATCGGTGCGACCATCCGCGAGCAGTGGCGCACAAATGTCGTCAAAGGTCGCCCGTAGATCAGCCAATCGGCGGTGCAATTTCTTGCTGGCTTGGGGCAGGTCGCGGCTCATCTCAACCAGGTGGTCGAGGGGCTGACTGCTGATTGCTGCGGAGTACATGTCCCGCGAACGGCTGACCAGGTTGTGAGCCTCGTCAATCAGGAAAAAGTTGTCGGGATCCTCGGTCGCAAAGAAACGCTGCAGGTGAACTTGCGGGTCGAACAGGTAGTTGTAGTCACCGATGATGACATCACAAAAGAGACTGGCGTCGAGTTGAAATTCAAACGGGTCCAGCGTGTGTTTGCGCGCATATTCTTCGATGACCGGGCGGGTAAGCTGGTCGTTATTTTCAAGCAGATCTAGCAGTGCCGGTTTGAGACGGTCGTAATAGCCCAGCATGTAGGGATTCTCCTCGGGCAACAGATCGGCCTCTTCAGGAAAGGCAATTTTGGCCTTGGCGGTGAGCGTGATGCTCTTCAACTTGAGCCCCTGACTGGCCATGAGGGTGATGGCTTCTTCGGCGACACGGCGGGTGCTTTGCTTGGCGGTGAGGTAAAAAATTCGTTGAATGACACCTTCACCGACAGCTTTAATGGTAGGAAAGAGGGTGGAGATCGTCTTCCCCGTTCCGGTTGGTGCCTCGGCAAAGAGTCGTTTGCTGGTGAGGATAGTCTTGTAAACGGCTACTGCCAGTTCACGTTGACCGGGCCGGTAGTGGTCGAAGGGAAAGGTCAGCTGTTTAATAGTTGGGTCGCGCCGGTCACGCAGGTCAGAACGAAATTTGAGCCAAGTGACGTATTCGGTGATGACAGTATCGAAGAAGTCTTGCGCTTCAGCCCGGGTGATGGTTTGGTCGGTTTGCGTGGTGGTCTCGGTGTTGGTCTGAAAATAGGTCAGGGTGAGGGTCACGGCATCGAGATCCGTTTCCTTTGCCATCAAAAGGTAGGCGTAGATCTTGACCTGTGCCCAGTAGAGGGTCAGGGTGTTATCGCTGAGCTGGTCGAAAACGGTCTCTGAGGTCTTGATTTCCTCGATGGTGGCGCCGTCTTTGGTCAGGGTGACGCCATCGGCTCGACCGTGGAGCAGGTAGTCGTTTCCATTTAGCGTTAAGTTTTTATCGAGATAATATTCCTTTTGGTAGTCGGCTCCCCGCTGCTTTTGTAAGCGTCGGTGAATCTGAGCACCAAGTAGGGCCGTGTTCTGACTCCCAGAAGTGCTGCTGAGGTCACCAGTTCGTAAGGTGAACTCCACCAACTCACGCACGCCTAATTTAATGGTCATGACCCGTCACCTCACTTTCATTACGAAGTTTTAACTTACTGTTGAGGGGAGCAACGCAATCCGGCGCCTCCCGTCGATGTGATACACACAACCGGTATCATACCATAGATTTCGGTAAGTTTGAACGCGCGTTCGGCTGGAATGACTTATTGTGAATTTTTTATAAAAGTATTGGCAACGGTCATGTAATCGCTTACAATAGAACCAGAGGTGATCACGATGAAAACAATTGGCTTTCCTTTATATGAAGTAACGCCCCCGGTCGACGAAGCAGCCGCGCTGCAGCAAATCTGCTCACGCTACACGGGTACGGCAACGATCAAGGTTCGCGATGTCGAACTGAATCCGCAGCTCCAGCATGAAGTGGCCCAGTTATCAAAGTACGGTGGTAAGTTCATTCAAGTGGTTGCAGATGGTCCGGACGAAGCCCAGTTAGCGGCAGCAATTCATCAGCAGTTGGCAAAGGATCAATTCTGTTATTAAAGGTTGAAGGATCCAAGCCTGTTTTACCAACAACAATGGTCCTAAAACTAGGCAACTTGGTGGTCTGGTCGCCTTACCGGCCGGCAGATATGAGCTGGAACGGTGCGAACACAACTTGAAGCCTCGTAAATCACGAGTCTACAAGGTTGGTTTTCTACTAAGCCAGTAAGAAAAACACTTACTGACTAAGTAGAACGACGCGCCTGAGCTCATATCTGCCGACCTCTCGGCTTACATTGTGCACTCAGGCGACTTTGAGAATAACCGTAACGGACGTTATCAATTGACTCCACAATGCCAGGTAGCTGTGGGCTATAGCCGTTGTCTTGATAAAACACCGTCAGCGTCGGAGGGGGCCGGGGATGGAGCCAGCCGTGAAAGTGGTCTTAGCTGGTTACGAATTTTCAGCCAGCTTACAACCCGGGCGACTTTGGAGACACGCGATTTTCGTGGCTTCAAAGCGAGCGAGAAGACTGGTGGTCTGTCAGTCTGAAGCGTCCCCACAGCAGGCGGAATCCCTGGCAGCCGGAGTGCGCCCAATTTAGCCTAATTTAACGGTGCGACTGCTTACCAATACTGAGATGAGACCTGAATTTTATTTTTCAACCTTTAGTTTTGTTATTAAAGAGATTGTGTTAGAGGGCTAGGTCAATTCCTAACTCTTTTTTAGTTAGTGATTGCTTGACGAGTGGTGAGGGATTCGCTAAGCTCAATTTAGATTGTGTGAAGGGAGTCACCACATTTGGACGAAGCAAAAATTGCACGGCTGTGTCAGATTGCCCCCAAGTACGGGCTGACGTTGGCCCATGAGGGATTGGTCATTACCGCGGTCAATGGCAAGGCCACGAGTTTGGATACGACCAAGTACATGCCAGACCAATTTATCGACCTGTTGGCACAGATTATTGCGACCAATATGAAAGCCGATTTATGGCAGTGGCAGTAACGACAAGTGGGGGTCATTTTAACACGGTAAGTTACGGTGGCCCACAACTAAAAATACGAGAGAAAATTTGGGGTCACCGCGATGGCGATTAGAAATTTTCTCTCGTATTTATTTTGGTTTTGATTAGATGAACGTTAGGCTTCTTCCCAACGGTCGAAGTCCTGGGCGTGGTTAGCCAAGTAAGCAATGGCTTCGTTGCCCAACGTTTCGCTGGCGGCCGTGAAGTCGTGTTGCTGGTTGTCCTCATCGGCATCTGCTTCATCGCGTAAAAATCCGGCGGCTAGGTCGAGATACTTGGTGCGGCGCCCAACCCCGTCGTCCTTAAATAGTCGATCCAAACCGGTTAAGTCGGATTTGGCTGCCGCTGCGACCTTCTGGGCCAAATCGGGTTGCTTTCCCAATTTTTCAGCTGCATAATCCATCAGAAAGTCATTCATATCAACGATAATAGCGTGCCGTTCTGCGCGTTCATTTTTGTTTGCCACTTCTGGTCACCTCTTAATTCTAATTCTAGTCATTTACCGGGTAAGACGCAATTAATCCCCCATAGTTGTTGGAAAAATCGTGTTTGGGGGTTAACTATCTGAAATATCGAAAATAAATCAGAAATCCGGCAACATTTACCGAAAATTTACACGAATGCGACCAATAATATATATTCATCGCTTAGAATCAAGGTTGTAAGTTAAGGGGAGGCACCACGAAGATGCTTAGCTTACGAAGTGGTGGTTCTACTATACTTAAAAAAAGACATGGAGTGACAGAGATGAATAAGGGATCAAAGTTAGCAATGGGGATTGCAGCAATTAGTTTACTATTAGTGGGTTGTGGCAAGGCCACGAGCTCATCCAGTAGCAAGGGCAGTAGCAGCGAAGCACTATCCGGCAAGGTGACAGCGGTTGGCTCAACTGCCTTACAACCATTGGCAGCAAAGGCCGGCGCCAACTTCACCGCTAAGAACAGCAAGGTGACTTTGACGGTTCAAGGTGGTGGTTCCGGGACTGGGTTGAGCCAAGTTCAAGCTGGTGCCGTTTCTATCGGGGACTCTGATATTTTCGCTGAAGAAAAAGATGGTATCAAAGCTGACAAATTAACGGACCACAAGGTTGCCGTTGTGGGGATGGCCCCAGTTGTCAACAAAGACGCCGGTATCAAGAACCTGAAGATGGCGCAATTAAAGCAAATCTTTACGGGTAAGATCACTAACTGGAAAGAAGTCGGTGGTAAGGACCAAAAGATCGTCATCATCAACCGGGCCCAAGGTAGTGGGACGCGAGCAACCTTTGAGAATGCTGTCCTGAAGGGGACGGACGCTGTGAAGTCTCAAGAACAAGACTCTAACGGTGCTGTTCAAAAGATCGTTGGCTCAACGCCAGGTGCAGTGAGCTACTTAGCCTTCTCCTACTTCACGAACAAGTTACAAGCCGTTTCCATTGATGGCGTAACGCCAACGGACAACAATGTTGAAACGAACAAGTGGAAGATCTGGTCTTACGAACACATGTACACGAAGGGCACGCCTGACAAGGCCACGACTGCCTTCTTGAAGTACATGGACTCTAAAGATGTTCAAGACAGCTTGGTTAAGGACATGGGTTACATCAGTATCCACGACATGAAGGTCGCTAAGGATGCTAAGGGTACCGTTACGCAAAACTAATTTTTAAAAGCAGTTGTTTGTCACATGGGTGGAGGTGCGGTCGTAGCACCTTCATCTTTTTTTAAGGGGGAGTCAACTTATGGAACAAACCAATTTTCAATTGAAAAAACAAGACGCCCAATCCCACGAATGGGATGTCCGCCTGCACCGGGCAACCCGCGCAACCCGTGAAGATTGGCTTGGGCGCGGCATCAGCTACCTCTGTATTGGCGTGATTATCTTGGTGGTCGCGTCCATGCTGTGGTTTATTACTTCTAAAGGAATCGCCACGTTCACTCAGAATCATGTGAGCCTGTGGAAGTTCCTGTCGGGAACCAACTGGGCACCTGATCAAGGCAATATTGGGGCCTTACCCATGATTGTGGGGTCGTTTGCCGTGACCTTTGCCGCGGCCATCGTGGCAACACCATTTGCGGTCGGGACCGCCATCTTCATGACGGAAATTTCACCCAACAAGGGGCGTAAAGTGCTCCAACCCGTGATTGAGTTACTGGTGGGAATTCCATCAGTTGTGTATGGGTTTATTGGGTTGGCCGTTGTGGTGCCCTTCATGCGGCATTTAGTTGGTGGATCTGGTTTCGGAATCATCTCGGCTACCTTTGTGCTCTTCGTCATGGTGTTACCGACGATTACCACGATGACGGTCGACAGTTTACGTGCCGTTCCCCGGCACTATAAAGAAGCCTCATTGGCCTTAGGCGCCACGCGTTGGCAAACCGTTTCCCGAGTAATCTTACGTTCCGCAACGCCCGGAATCTTGACTGCGGTCATCTTCGGGATGGCGCGAGCTTTCGGTGAAGCCTTGGCCGTTCAAATGGTTATCGGGAATGCAGCCATTATGCCCAAGAACTTGATTTCACCAGCCTCGACCTTGACCAGCCAGTTAACGACTGGAATTGGGGATACTATCGATGGAACGTTACCGAACAACGCCTTGTGGTCCTTAGCGTTGATTCTATTACTGATGTCATTATTCTTTAACGCACTGGTTCGGTTCATCGCAAAGAGGGGGCAATTAAAGAATGGGCGCTAAACGAACAGACTTTATCGCGACGGTCATCATTAATTTGATTGTGGCTGCGGTGGTTGGTATCTTGATCTTCTTATTGGCCTACATCTTGATTGCCGGATTACCCCATGTGAGCTGGTCCTTCTTAACCGGAACGACCGATGCCTTCAGTGGTGCCGGTGGTATCGGCGTGCAACTCTTCAACTCCTTTTACCTATTAGTGCTGACAATGTTGATTTCCATCCCGATTTCCTTAGGGGCAGGGATTTACTTGGCGGAGTACGCGAAGGACAATTGGCGGACGAGCTTGATCCGTTCAGCAATTGAAGTTCTGAGCTCATTGCCGTCCGTTGTCGTTGGGCTATTTGGTTTCCTGCTGTTTGTCGTGAAGTTCAAGATTGGTTTTTCCGTTATCTCTGGGGCGATTGCGTTAACCTTCTTCAACTTGCCCCTGTTGACGCGAAATATTGAAGAGTCATTGAGTGCCGTTCCCCGTAATCAGCGGGAGGCAGGGCTGTCATTGGGCTTATCCAAATGGAAGACTGAAATTGGGATTATCTTACCCGTGGCATTGCCAGGAATCGTGACTGGAATCGTGCTAAGTGCCGGTCGGGTCTTCGGTGAAGCCGCTGCCTTGATTTACACGGCTGGTCAGAGTGCCCCCGTCACGAACTTTGCGGATTGGAATCCAATGGACGCAGCCAGCCCATTGAATCCGTTCCGACCAGCAGAGACGTTGGCTGTCCACATTTGGAAGGTCAACACGGAGGGACTAGCTAGCAATGCATCGCAGCTGTCCGCTGCTGCTTCGGCCGTCCTGATTATTGCCGTGCTATTGTTCAACTTAGGTGCCCGGGTATTGGGGAACTTCCTCTACCGGCGCGTCACGGCTAGCAAGTAAGAGGAGGAGCTGCAATGTTAAAACAGTATTCATTTGAAAAAACGGCGGTGCAGACCTTCGCCGGCAACGTGTCCTTGGCGATGCGAACGGAAAACTTGCAGGTCTTCTATGGCGCCAACCACGCCATGCATGATGCGGACCTGGGCTTTCCTAAGAACCAAATTACAGCGCTGATTGGGGCTTCAGGCTCTGGAAAGTCGACGTACCTGCGTTCGTTGAACCGGATGAACGATGGGATTGCGACCGTGACTGGTAAAATCTGGTATCACGATGTTGATATCAACGAGCCTAACGTGAACATTTACGAAATTCGCCGCCATATCGGCATGGTCTTTCAACGGCCTAACCCCTTTGCAAAGTCGATTCGTGAAAATATCGTTTACGCGTTGAAGGCCAACGGAATTAAAGGAAAAGCAGAATTAGAAGAACGCGTCGAGACGAGTTTAAAGGGTGCCGCTCTGTGGGATGAAGTCAAGGATAGCTTGGACAAGAGTGCCTTGGCGCTATCTGGGGGGCAACAACAGCGGTTATGTATTGCCCGCTCGATTGCCATGGAACCCGATGTGCTGCTACTGGACGAACCTTGTAGCGCGTTAGATCCGATTTCAACGGTTAAGGTTGAAGAGACGCTACTGCAATTGCAGAAAAAGTATTCAATTATCATCGTGACCCACAACATGCAACAAGCTGCGCGGGTCAGCAGCCAGTGTGCGTTCTTCCATCTCGGTCACGTGATGGAGTACACGCCAACGGCCACGATGTTTAGTAACCCTCAGATTCCGGCCACTCAGGATTACATTTCCGGAAGCTTTGGGTAAATGGTTTAGAAGTAAGTGACCAGAGGGCCTGAGGCGAAAGTCTCAGGCCCTCTTTGACCGCCCCCAACAGCGAGCCGTCGCTCAGCGGGGACACACCAACTGATTAACTTAACAGATTATAAAAATGACACTGACAACATCTGAAAATGAGATGTTATCAGTGCCATTTGATTTGTCATGAGGACGATGCAGCTTAAGTTAATGGTGCATCTTAAATTCTAAGTAGCGGTCATTATAGAGCTCGACGATGCTTGGTGACAAGTCGCGATAGACCTGCAGATGGTCGATGGTCTTCTGATCAGGGTAGAATTCTCGGTCATGACGCACAGCCTTGGGTAACAGGGCCTTGGCTTTCTTATTCGGTGTCGCGTAGCCGATGTAGTTTGCGTTTTGCGCGGCATTCTTCGGCTCACTCATGAAGTTGAGAAAGGCGTAAATGGCATTGTAGTGTTGGGCCGTTTTGGGAATGACTAGATTGTCGAACCACAAGTTACTCCCTTCGCTAGGGACAACGTAGTGCAGATGCCGATTTCCAGCCAGCATTTCTGACGCTTCACCCGACCAGTCCACAGCTAGCGGAGCTTCATCTTGAATCATGTACATCTTGATTTCGTCGGCAACTACTGCTTTGACGTTGGGCGCTAACGTGTTCAGACGCTTTTCAGCGGCCAGCAACGTTTGGGGATCGGTTGCGTTCATCGACTTGTGGAGCGTGACCAGCGACATACCCATGATATCTCTGGCCGAATCAATCAGCATGATCTTGTCACGGAACTTGGGTGACCATAAGTCATCCCAATGTTGAACGTCACTGGCTTTGACCATTTTATCGTTGTACACGATTCCCAGCGTCCCCCAGAAGTAAGGCATGGAGTAACGGTTACCGCGGTCGAACGACTGATTGAGAAATTGCTGGTCGAAGTTGCCCCAGCCAGTTAGGCGACTTTTGTCCAATGGCTGTAAGAGGTGCGCGCGCTTCATTTTCGACACCATGTAATCACTAGGGACAGCTAAGTCGTAGTGCGTGCCCCCCTGATTGATTTTGGTATACATGGCTTCGTTACTGTCGAAGGTCTCGACGTTCACGTGATAACCCGTTTCTTTCTGAAATTTGGTCAAGAGGGTGGGGTCAATATAGTCGCCCCAGTTGTATAGATTGAGGACCTTACTGCCGGTACTCCCACTGGATTTTTCCAGCGATTGACTCGTGTAGGCCAGCAATCCACAGACAGCGAGCAAGCCCACGATTAAACTGAGTAAACGTTTCATGAGGCCACCTCCCGCTTGTGGTGCTTACGTTTCTGACTGGCCTGTTGAATCCAATAATAACCACCGACCAGTAACAGTGAGAAGAGGAACATGACGCCGGACAAGGCATTGATCTCTAGGTTGATACCCTGACGTGCTCGGGAGTAAATTTCCACGGACAGTGTAGAGAAGCCGTTCCCAGTGACGAAGAACGTGACCGCAAAGTCATCTAACGAGTAGGTCAACGCCATGAAAAAGCCCGCGAAAATTCCGGGTGAAATGAAGGGGATGATGACCTGAGTCAAGAGTTGCCGGGTCGTTGCCCCCAAGTCCTCTGCGGCGTCTAGCAGTGAAGACGACATTTCTCGTAGCCGGGGGAGGACCATCAGGACCACGATGGGAATCTCGAAGGCAATGTGGCTCATCAGAACCGATCCAAAGCCCAAAGGAATCTTTAACATCGTGAAGAAAATCAAGAAACTAGCCCCAATGATGACATCGGGTGAGACCATCAGGACGTTATTGAGCGTCAAAAGAGATTCACGGGTGACCCGTTTGGTGGTGCGGTTGATTCCCAGCGCCCCTAGCGTGCCAATCAGGGTTGCAATCAACGATGACAGTAAGGCAACCAGCAACGTGTTGGCAACGATGGCGAGCATGCGGGCATCGCTGAACAGTGTTTGATAATGGCGCCACGTGAAGCCGTGGTAATTGGTCATCGTTTCACCTTGACTGAAGGAGTACACAATCAGAAAGACAATGGGCGCGTACAAGACGGCAAAGACCAAAATTAGGTAGAGATTCGCTAATTTTTTACTCATCGTGGTGCGCCTCCTTTCGGCTTCTTATCGCCGGTCAAGGTCATGACGATGATCATCGCGACAATCAGGATGACCCCAATCGTGGAGCCCATCCCCCAGTTCATAGTCGTTAAGAAATGTTCCTCGATCGCAGTCCCCAGTGTAATGACCTTGTTGCCACCAATCAGGCGGGTCAACATGAAGAGGGAGAGCGAGGGAATGAAGACGGCTTGTACGCCGGCCTTGACGCCAGGAAGGGTCAACGGGAAAATGACTCGGCGGAACGTCTGCCAGTTGCTGGCACCGAGGTCACGACTGGCATTGACAAAGGCGGGATTCAAATCATCGATCGAATTATAGATCGGTAGGATCATGAATGGAATCTGAATGTAGGTCGCCACGAAGATGAAGCTGGCGTTGGTGAACAGAATTTGCTGGGGACCAATACCAATGAAGGTCAAAAATTGGTTGGCCAGGCCGGCCTGACTAAAGATACCGATGAAGGCGTAGGCCTTGAGCAAAATGTTGATCCACGTGGGTAAAATGACCAGCAGTAACCAGAATTGGCGATGCTTGAGCTGGTGTAGGAAATAGGCCGTGGGGTAACTGATGAGGCCAGTGAAGAGGGTGATCAGAAAAGCGTACCACACGGAATTCAGCGTCATTTTAAGATAGGTGGCCGATTGAAAATAAGTGCTGTAATTTCCCAGGGTGAAGTGATGGCCGAGGTCAAAGAATGATTGGTAAATGATCAGTGCGACCGGGGCGATGACAAATAATGCCAGCCACAGGCCATAAGGAATGAAGTACAGCCAAGTTCTACGTTTCGTCACTGCTCTCATCCTCCTCCCCCTCGTAGGTTTCTAGGCGGGCGTCGAATTCGGCTTCTTTTTCGCCGAAACGCATGACGTGGAGGTCTTGTGGCCGGAAGGTGATCCCGACACTCTGACCATCTTCAGCCGGGTTGACGGAATGAATCAACCAATCGTTGCCCAGGTCGTCAGTTGCGGCGATTTCATAGTAGTCACCGCGGAATAGTTGGGTGTCGATGGTCACAACGAGCTTGGCGTTGGCGGGGTCGGTCAAGGTCAGATCTTCGGGACGAATCACAATTTCAACGGCTTCATTGGCGGGAATCCCGGCATCGGCACATTCAAATTGGCGACCGCCAAAGGCGACTTGGAAGTCGTCGAGCATTTTACCGGGCAAAATGTTGCTTTCACCAATGAAGTCCGCAACAAAATGGTTGATGGGCTCATCATAAATATCAACGGGGGTGCCACTTTGCAGGACTTCTCCCTGATTCATGACGAAGATTTCATCGCTCATCGCCAAGGCTTCTTCCTGGTCGTGGGTCACGAATAAAAAGGTAATCCCGAGGCGTTGCTGCAGGTCACGTAATTCGTATTGCATTTCTCGCCGCAATTTGGCATCCAGTGCAGAAAGGGGTTCATCAAGAAGTAGCACTTTTGGTTGCATGACGATGGCGCGGGCAATGGCGATTCGCTGTTGTTGCCCCCCGGATAACGCACTGATTTCGCGGTCGCCGTAGTCGGCGAGTTGGACCAATTTGAGCGCGTTAGCAACGCGAGTCGTGATTTCTTTTTTTGGTGTCTTTTTGAGCGTCAGACCAAAGGCAACGTTTTCCGCCACGGTCAGGTGGGGGAACAGCGCATAGTCTTGGAAGACGGTGTTCACGTTACGTTTGTTGGCGGGTACGTCGTTGATGCGCTTGCCAGCGAACAGAACGTCGCCCGCGGTCGCATCAGTAAAGCCGGCGATGGTTCGCAAGATGGTCGTTTTACCGCAGCCTGACGGTCCGAGCAGCGTGTAAAATTTGCCGGACTCTAGCGTAAGGTCAATATTCTTTAAAATGGTCGCGTCACCGTAACGCTTGGTGACGTGGTGAAGCGCAATGATGGGTTGAGTCATCAGGCTACCTCCTCTGAGTAATAAATTTGGTTGCAGATTAAAGTGGTCGCATGGTAGCTAATAGAAATTCTACGGGTATAGACTAAAACGTAGGCCGATTTGATCTCTAGAATCCGAAAAATAGGGCTCAATTTTCGTCTTTTATAAATGCGACAGGACTTGTTGCAACTCCATTGATTATAGCGGGTTTAGCGGCAAAAAGAAATGAAAAAAGATGACGAACAGCGCAGATGATTAAGGCAGGAAATTAACTGTGAAAGGTTAGAAAATTAACTACGCTAAGAGTGGGCGATTTCCCCCAAAAAGGATTGACCTTTGAGTTCTGAAGATTAAAATTAAATTAGCTTTTTTATTTATATTTAATTTTGCATGTGAATCAATACAGATTGAAGGGCGACAACGATTATGGCTTTGGGGCATGAGCGTTTACATACCACAAAGAGTTCAGCAGGATAGGTGGGATGACATGAAAAAAAGCAAAGTTATCGTCGTTAGTGGGGTGACTGGTAGTGGTAAGACAACACTAGTTTCAGCGCTAGCGCAGACCTTGCCAGATAGTGCGGTAATTTCCTTTGATGATTACGATATTGACGCCTTGCCGTCAGCACCAGCGATCGATACCCCGGTTGCGGAAGCCGTGAATCAATATGACATTAGTTTGCTAATGGCGGACTTTTTACGGGTATACGGCCAGTATGCGACCGTCATCGTTGACTTCCCGTTTGGCCGTGAACATCAACGCTTGGCGCCCTACATTGATACGGTGATTTATGTAAAAACGCCGTTGGACGTTTGTTTTGCTCGACAACTGTTGCGCGATTATCAGCAGCAGTCAGCTCAGGATATCTTGAAATGGGCGCGGACTTACCTTGATTTTGCGCGCCCAATCTTTGTCGATCATGAACAGGTGGTGGGTGCCACTGCGGATATGATTGTGGATGGCACGCTGACGGTTTCACAAGAGGTTGCTGAAGTTTTGACAGAAGTGGGGGATTCGCTTGGAAATGGGAGTGAATCCGGATCAATTTGACTTGATTCGCGCGGGCAGTAAGACCATTGAGATTCGATTAAACGATGAAAAACGCCGTCGCCTGCATGTCGGTGACGTGATCTGTTTTCGCAACGTGGCGGATGAGACCCAGCGGCTGGATAGACGGGTGAAGAAGCTCCGTCGGTTTACGACCTTCGCTGAGCTTTACGGGCGCTATTCGCCGGTTAGTGTGGGGAGTGCGCCAACCGATGATATTGCCCAGATGGTCGCCGATACGTATACCATTTACACGCCAGCGCAGGAACAGCGATGGGGTGTGGTGGCGATTGAGATTTAGAAAAATAGCCATGAAAAAAGCCATGTTCAGCGCGAACATGGCTTTTGTAGACGTTAGATTAACTGAAAACGTATTTCCATAAAACGGTGGCCGCAATGGCACCAGCAATCGGTGCGACGATCGGCACCCAGGCATAACCGAATTGCGAGCTGCCCTTGTGTTCGAAGGGCCAGATAGCGTGGAGAATCCGGGGCGCGATATCCCGGGCAGGGTTCAACGCAGGACCAGTGGCGCCACCTAGGGAGACCACTAAACACATGACCAGGAATCCCAGTCCGATAAAATCGGCACGAGAGTCGACTTTGTCGGCGGTCATGGCAACCGCACCCAGAACCAATAGGAAGGTCCCCAGGAACTCGTTGACGAACCCGTTGAAACTACTACCGGCAGCGTCAATCGTGGAAAAGGTTCCCAGAATGGCTTCGGCATCAGTCGTCCGGTCGTAGTAAGGCTTGTAGGCAATTACGACGGCTAGTTGACCGACGAAGGCGCCCAGTAGTTGGGCGATTATGTAAGGCAGAACTTCTTGCCAGGGGAAATTCCCGACAACGGCCGCGCCAATCGTCATGGCCGGATTAATCTGTGCACCAGAGATGGTGGCGAACATCAAGGCGGGAATCATGACCCCAATGCCGTACCCAAACCCGATAAGAACCCAGCCACCGTGATAGCCTTTGGTTCCCTTTAGTTCAACGTTGGCAACGGAACCGTTACCGAGGCCAACCATAATGGCTGTCCCCACAAATTCGGCAATACACCGAATGAATAATGAATAATGCATGCTTTCAACTCCACTATAATTTCTGCTATTGTTAGTTTAGCCCACCGACAACTGGCAGGTCTAAAAAACAACAGTATTACAATCATACGCCACTCACAGCTTGTTTTCAGCAGTATTTTCAATTTAAGACATAATTGATGGAAACTATCAGAAAATGCTTCCAAATAAAAGAGCCCGCTAAGATTCGGCGGACTCAGTAAAATTTGTGTTTAGAAGCGTCGTTCTAAGACGAATGCGCGGCCATAAGTTTGGGGCGTAATCTGCAGAAAGTCGAGTGACTCATAAAACTTACGGGTCCGTTCCTCAGAATCAGTGATCAGGACCGTTTGGCCAACGTTTTGGTAGTGCGCTAGCATCTTTTTCATGAGGGTGGTCCCCACACGTTGTTTTTGATAAGTTGGGTCCACAAGTAAATCTTGGACGTATAAAATAGTGTGGCCATCCGTCACGCCACGAATCAAGCCAATCAGTTGCCCGTCTACCGTCGCCCAAAGGACGGTAGAATTAGCGATAGCGGCAAGTGTGTTTTGGGGATGTTGCAGGTAAGCTAGCCATTTAACACTGCGATATAGATTCAAGATTTGCTGCTCAGTAATTTGCGAATTGCGAGTGAAGCTGTAATCTGTCATGGGCGCTCTCCTTAAAATTAGATGGAATTTGAGGTGAGTCGCCGGGACCAACGTTTGACCATCTGAATGCCCCCCTGGTGACTAATGTTTTCGGTTAAGCAACGACGAGATTGTCACGCTAAAAGTGATTATACGCCAAATTAAGCACAGCTGGTGAGACTTAGAGAATGGTTCGGCAAATAATTTTAGAAACTTTACGTGAAAATTTAACGGTGAAATTAAACTTATTTGCGCCTATTAAAGTTAGCCCGTTTAAGGAATTTTATTGGTAAATCAAATCAAACTGCTAGTCAATCAACTAACAGCTCTAACCCCCATCACCTGGGGTTATTAATCTGTGCGATAACTTTGGCTACCTTTTTTGAATCTGTACGTGATGTTTCAAAAATCTAAGAGGCTGTGACATAAGTCTCCAAAATGAAAACTGGTTGAGGAAAAGAAAAAATAGCCCAGTCAGTGGTTGTTTACCATTGACTGGACTATTTTTATGGGACTAATGAGGTGCATCTTGAAGCGTGGTCGGCCATTGTTGCCGAATGTCACTGATTAATGAAGATAGTCTCTCCTTCTGGGAAAGTAAGCAACTCGCGTGGATGGACGTCTGAGCACTGTTGTTACTGATTGGCACGGTTACGCGCTCTGTATCAGCGTTCAAGTTCTCTATACTATCTACAAGTAATAAATATTGTTTACAGATAGTTTTTTTATCCGACAAAATAGAGTTGCTGAATAGCCCACTATTCGATGGTTTACATGCAAATATTGAATGTTTTTTTATTTTTCACTTGCCTTGAAGTACACATCAAGGTTTAACCTAAGATCATTCAAGTAAGTAGAAGGAAGGTAGTGAATAATGACAAAACAGTTACCAAAAGGCCGTGGGGCCCGTTCTGATGGACAAGATACCAATCGAAACGAACAGCCAAACCGACATTTAACGCCAATGGCTAAGACCCTGATTATTTACTTCTCCCGGAGCGGCAATACCGAAGCTCAGGCAGAATTAGCACAGCGCTATCTACAAGCTGACAGTTATGAATTAGTGGTCGCACAACCATATCCTAGTGATTATCAAGCGAGTGTTACGCAGGCAACGGCGGAACGTGAGCAACAAGTTTGGCCAGCATTAAAGGTAGCCGACTTGCCTGATTTAAATCAGTATAACTTGATTTTATTGGGTCACCCAATCTGGGCAATGACCCCAGCTAATCCGATGCGCCAATTTTTGATCCAGTTTGGTAAGCAGTTAGCCGGTAAACGAGTCGCGTCATTCTCAACTAACGCCGGGTATGGATCGGGTGATACACAGCAGGTATTAGAATGTCTAACGCCGAACAGCACAACGATTCTACCCAACTATAGTATTCACGATGTGCAGTTAGAACACACGACCAGTGATTTTAAGCACTGGTTAACACAGACAAAGGAGTCTTAATCATGACAAGAAAAGTAATGATTTTAGCAGCAAATGGCCAGATTGCAAGAATTGTTGAACAACGGATTTTAACGGAAGACCGATTTGCTGATGTGTCGTTAACCCTCTTTCTCAGAGATACTGGGCGGCTGGCCGATTTACAATCAGATCCACGGGTGACGCTGGTGGACGGGGATATTACCGATCCAGAGGCCGTGCGGACGGCAATGGCCGATCAAGATTTAGTGTTTGTTGCCGTCGTCGATCATGATCGCCAGAATCGGTTGACGAAGAATGTCATTGCGGGAATGCGAGCCAATCAAGTATCTCGCGTCATCTTTACGAATGTTTTGGGCCTATATGATGAAGTTGGCGGTGAGTTCGGTCGGTGGAACCTTGACATGATTGGTGCTGGCATGGCACCAGCGCGAAAGTCCGATCAGTTATTGGCTGATTCAGGTTTAGACTACACGACACTACGGTTGCCTTGGCTCAATGATCGAGCCGTCAACTATACCGTTACGACCCGCAATCAGCTCTATGACGGGGTTTCAGGGTCCCGCCAAAGTATCGCAGATGTTGTGTTAACCATTATTGCTGACCCTAGCAAGTACAGTCGTGATAGTATTGGGATAGCAGATCCTGATACTGAGGGACAAACGCGACCAGTCTATTAATTTATAGGGAGTGATGCGAAATGAACATTAAAGAAGCCAGTGAAAAGACAGGGGTGTCCTCGGCTGCCATTCGTTACTACGAGAAGGAATCCTTGATTCCGCCAATCGATCGAACTGAGGTGGGTAATCGTGATATCGATGCCCGGATTATCCGACGAATTAAGTTTGTGACACAGATGCGGGCTGCCGGAATGAGTATTGAAAATTTACGACGCTACATCGAGTTGTTCGATGCGCAAGAGGACAACACCAAAGAACAAAAAGCATTGCTGCAAGAACAGTTGGCCGTGATGGAAGAAAAGCGAGATGACCTGCAAGCCGCCATTGACCATTTGAACTATAAGCTTAACCATTTCTATGATCATATGCAGGAAACGGAAGAGGAACTCCGTGAGCTGGAGAAACAACATGTAGCGAAGGTTGAACGGGAAAATAATGAAGCTGACTAATGGATTTCATGATTAATCGCCAATTCTAATATATATTTGGCGTCAAATAAGCACCTGAGTTTTGTTTCAGTGGTTTTATTTTGAAGAATGCTTGCCTTAAAGTCCACTTCAAGGTCTAGACTGGAGCGTAGTTAAACTTAGGAGGAGTCGACATGACAAATAACTTTCTAATTGTGGATTATTCATGGTCTGGTAATACGGCAAAACTAGCAACAATCATCCAACAGGAAACTAGTGCAGATCGGCTGGATTTAACCGTGGCGGCAGGCACGTTTCCAGACGACATGTATGCGACCGCCGATGTGGCGAATCAACAATTGGCGACTGGTCAGCTCCCCATGCTGACCAATGAGCAATCGCGATTAGATCAGTACCAGTTACTGCTGGTTGGTGGTCCAGTTTGGTCGGGTAAGGTGGCAACGCCGGTCCGGTCTTTCTTGCTACAGTTGCAGGGATATCAGGGCACGGTGGCGCCGTTCTATACAGATGCGGGCACACCCGGTGACTATGAGACTGATTTTGCTAAGTTAGTCCCAAGTCTCTCGGTAGCGACAGGATTAGGTGTTGCAACTAGTGAACTGGCGCAGTCGAATCAGAGAGTGGTCAATTGGTTGCAGAAATTAACGGTTAAATAGTGGAGGCTAACGAAATGAAAACAGCAGTATTTATTGAGCCAGGAAAAGTTGAAGCGCAAGAATTACCTAAACCAACGGTCAAGAATCCAACAGATGCCGTATTAAAGATTGTCCGCGCCTGTGTTTGCGGCTCTGACTTGTGGTGGTATCGCGGTATCAATGATCGACAGAAAAATACGCCAGTTGGGCACGAAGCCATTGGCATTGTTGAGAGTGTAGGTCGTGACGTTACCAACGTGAAACCCGGTGACTTTGTGATTGCGCCATTTACTCACGGTTGCGGTCACTGTGCGGCTTGTTTGGCAGGCTTTGATGGAAATTGTGAAAATGCTCGGACTGATGATGAAATTGTCGGTTATCAAGGCGAATACTTACGGTTTAAGAACGCTGACTGGGCGCTGGTTAAGGTTCCCGGCCAACCTAGTGATTACTCAGATGCGCAACTCAACGACCTGTTGACCCTGGCCGATGTGATGGCTACTGGTTACCATGCTGCGGCAACTGCCGAAGTCAAAGACGGTGATACGGTTGTTGTGATGGGTGACGGTGCAGTTGGCCTTTGTGGCGTCATTGCAGCTAAACTCCGTGGTGCCAAACGAATCATTGCGATGAGCCGGCATGCGGATCGTCAGGCATTGGCTAAGGAATTTGGTGCGACAGATATTGTTGCTGAACGTGGCGACGAAGCTGTTCAACGTGTGATGGACTTAACAGCTGGCGCTGGTGCAGATGCTGTGTTGGAATGTGTGGGGACGGCTCAGTCTGTAGATACGGCTGTTAAAGTTGGCCGGGCTGGCGCAGTTGTTGGTCGCGTGGGTGTTCCCCAGAAAGCTGAAATGAATACGAACAATCTTTTCTGGAAGAATATTGGGCTCCGTGGCGGTATCGCTTCGGTCACCACTTATGATCGTGATGTGTTATTGGCTGCCGTTTTAAAAGGTGATATTCACCCAGGGAAAGTCTTCACACAGCGTTTTGACTTGGATCACGTGGCCGATGCGTATGCTGCAATGGACCAGCGGAAAGCGATTAAGTCATTATTGGTGATCGATCAATAAATTTAAAAATAACGAGGATGTTTGCATTGAGCAGGCATCCTTTTTTGCTAGTAATAAATTCTAGTTATGAAAAAATATTTTTGAAAAAAACAAAATTATGGCTTGCCTTGAAGTACAGGTGAAGGTCTAAACTGCTAATCATTCACTTGAAAGAACGAGGGGTAATGACATGAAACAACGCAAAGGTTTTGATTGGATTTTACTGGTTATTTTAATGAGCTACTTTATGATTCTCCTAGACAACTCGATTATTTTTACGGGAACGGTTAAGATTGCCCACGACTTAGCGCTTAACCAAGCAACCCTATCCTGGGTTAGCAGTGCGTATTCGTTAACCTTTGGTGGGTTTCTACTATTGGGTGGTCGTGCCGGCGACTTGTTCGGTCGACGCCGTGTCTTTCAACTAGGCTTGATAATCTTTGGATTAGGATCACTGCTAGTGGGGCTGGCAATCAATGCACCCATGATCATCGCGGCACGAGCTTTTCAAGGAATTGGCTCAGCCATTCTAGCACCAACAACATTAGCGATTTTGATGGATACCTATGAGGGGGCCGAGCGCGTCAAGGCAATTGCTTATTATGGGGCCATGGCCGGTATTGGTGCTAGCGTTAGTTTGGTCATTGGTGGCGTCTTTGCTAGTCTACTGACTTGGCGGGTAGGTTTCTTCATGAACGTGCCAATTAGCATTTGGATGTTTTATTTGGCCGTTAAGCACTTACGGTTGGATCATGGTCAGGGTGGTCGCTTAGACTGGTGGGGTACATTAAGTTCCTTGGTAGGAATGAGTGCCTTAGTTTACAGCATTATTGCCGATCAGGCGCGGTTGCTGGCCTTAGTGGTGGCCGTGATTAGCTTGGCTAGTTTTATCTACCAAGAATATCGAACGGCACAACCTATCATGCCACTGCGCTTATTTGTCGATCGTGAACGAATCGGCGCCTATGTCGGTCGGTTTCTGTATCTGGGAGCCATGATGGGATTCTGGTTCATTACACCGCAGCTGATGCAAAATCAATTAGGGTTTAGCGCGTTGATGTCGGGTGTGGCCTTCTTCCCCTTAACCATTGTTAACTTTATTGTAGCGTTACAGGTAGCAAGACTGACTGCTAAATGGGGCAATGGTGGCTTGTTGGTAGCAGGGATTGCGTTAACCGCAGCGGGCATGTTGTGGTTAAGCTGGTTTACGTCCTCTACTGGCTACTGGTGGGGAATTGCCGCACCAATGGTCGTCATTGGGATTGGTCAGGGATTATCATTGAGTCCCTTTACCGCGGCTGGTGTGGCCCATACTCAAGGAACTGACGCCGGGGCTGCTTCTGGCGTGGTTAACGTCATGCATCAGATTGGGGGCTCAGTCGGACTGTCAATTCTGGTGATGACACAAGATTTATTTGGTGGTCATATTGAAGGTTTTCAGCACGCAATTCTAGTAGGGGCAGGTTTACTGCTAGTTGCGCTGGTTGCGGCTGTCGTGTTGATTGTGCCGGGTGAGCGGCAATCAAAATAAAAAAGTTTTAAATAAGGTTTGCCTTGCAGTTACTACAAGGGACTACACTAATCTTATTCATAAATGAACGGAGGAATTGATGATGACAAACGTTTTAATCATTGGGGCAACTGGTTCTATTGGGAGTGTTACCCGGCAATATTTCTTGGATCATACGGATGATCACCTAACTTTAATGGCACGGAATACCAATCGCTTGGGTCAACTGTCCAATCGCGAACAGGCAGTTGCTGGCAGTGTCACCGATGCAGCAACACTACGGACAGCATTGCGTGGGCAAGACGTCGTTTTTGCGGCGTTGAGTGGCAATTTATCTAATATGGCTAGGAGTTTAGTTGCTGCTATGGATACAGTAGGAGTTCAGCGCTTGGTATTTATCACATCAATGGGAATTTATAATGAAATTCCGGCGAGTGTAGGGGCTAGTGGTAATCTTCGCAGCAACCCCATGTTACAAGGTTATCGTGCGGCTGCCGATGTTGTTGAGGCGTCTGACCTTAATTATACGATTATTCGTCCGGGATGGTTTGACAATGGTAATGATACGGATTATCAAGTGACTAAGAAGGGAGAACCTTTCGGCGGCCATGATGTTTCACGCAAGAGTATTGCAGATCTTGTCGTTCGGTTAGCTCATGATGAGATGCTCGGTACTCGTGATAGTTTAGGGATTAACCGAAACTGACAAGGCGAATGATGATTTGAAAGGAAGTCTCATGGATGAACGATGATATTTTAAACTTATATCGGACCTTCAATATAACGATGGCAGCTAATGACACAGTAGCTTTAGATCAGTTGCTGGCACCAAACTTTACATTGACGCATATGACGGGGTACGTTCAGCCTCGAAGAGAATGGTTGCATGAGATACAACAGGGCACGATGCACTATTTCTCATCGGTTGAAGATCATGTCACGATGGTCGCAACGGCGACTGGCTGGCAAGTCACTGGTCAAAATCGAGTGGTGGCTAGTATTCATGGAAGCCGTCAGCATGAGTGGCCGTTAAATACAGTGATGACAGTTGAACAGGTTGCTGGAAGTTGGCAAGTCGCGGCGGCCGTTGTGACTACCTATTAGGGTGAAACATAATTGATTTTGGATATTGCATATTTAGTCACAACGTCAAGCAACGTTTAGCCATTGATAATTTGTGCGTTCAGTTCGTTGATGGTGACTTAGAGGACAAAGAGAAGTTAGTAGCGTCTTTAAGTGGTCAAGACCTGGTGTTTCTTAGTGTCCTGCTGCCCTCGACATGCAGAAATCAGCCTTCTTTGATCACCGTGATCCTAAGATGGTGAAAGCATTAGGCGGTCGTCAAGATTAATCAATTAATTTTAAATATGGCAGGTAAGAATTTAATTTTTAAATCCTTACCTGTTTTTTGATACCATCCATAATGAACCACAATTTATTCTTGAGGAATAGGAATGTGGAAAAGTAGTATTTAAATTCCAAAAAATGTTTTTGAGTTGTATTCCGTATTCGCTGTACTCTATGGGGGACAAGGGATTGTCAAAGTGAAAATGGGGCCTTGTTATTTGAATACGTATTTTATATAGCTGAATTTTGGAAGGCAATTAGATAGTCTACTTTTGTTGCCGATTGCTGACATTATCAGGACGATTGTTGAAACCTTTATTAAAAAGGTTCAATGATATTGAGGTCAAAAAGTGATGCTCAGTTGGTGTCATTGGTGCGAAATGAAAAATAGAGAGTGAACTAATTTCTCAGCTCACTCTCTATTCATATCTATCACTATCGATTAATTTAGTTCAGAATTAAATGCCATTTAATGCCATTAGATGATTCTATATGTGATGTTTCAAAAACAAGAACCCTGTAACAACAATACTTTGACGCTCATTACATTCCACTGAAACCTATCCAATGGACCCTACCGGGATTGAACTCTTGTTTCAGGGGATGCCAGTAATATCAATGTTTATACGGGGTTTCAGCTAATTATTTAAATTAGGGGTTACCATAAAGGTTACCATTTCGCCTAAAATCCCATATAGGTTGCTAGCTTTTCAGTTGTCTTTTTACGCTGCTTTTCGGAAACGTGAGCGTAAATGTTCATGATAGTATCAACGTCAGCATCCCCTAAACGGTCTTGAACTTCCTTGATGTTGGCACCGGCCTCAAAGAGCAATGTAGCATGAGTATGCCGGAACTTGTGGATGGTAATCTGAGGTAACTCTGGCTTATCATCCATAATTGCGTGCAACCACTTACTAGGGGTATTTAAAGACTTCATGCCGTTCTTAGTGTTGGCAAAAATGAGTTGACCGGGCTTCATAGTGTTGTAGCCCAATACCAGATAATCACGCCGTTGCTGTGAACGCCAATGCTTTAGGTGGCCTAATGTAACCTTGTCTAATGTGATAGTGCGCTTACCAGTACGCGTCTTTGGCGGCTGAATAATCTGCTTGCCACCGGTACCTTGCGCAATAGACTTGTTGACGGATAGTGTGCCTTGACGAAAATTAATGTCATTCCACGTTAGGGCTAAACACTCACCGCGCCGGATGCCTGTGAAAGCCAAAACCCGAAATAAAGTGTATTTTTCAGCCTCTTCAATGGGATCAATGAAAGTAAAGAAATGCTCCAATTGTTCTTTAGTCCAGAACTTATTGGGATCGCGTTGCCAGTTGTCAGTACGCCTAGGCATGGTAACCATGGCTGCTGGATTGGTGGTGATGTAGCCTTGTCTCATAGCGTATTTAAATACCATGTTGGCAAAGTTATACCATCGCTTATAGTTTACCTTGACCTCTTTAAACCATCTGTTAAGCGTTGACTGAACGTCTGAGAGGGTAATGGTTCGGATGCGTTTCTTACCGAAAGCTGGTAGAATATGGTTATCGAATATCCCCGAAACTCTAGCGGTGGTGCTCTCGCGAACGGTATTTACATAAGACTCATACCATTCCTGATAAACTTCTTTAAACAGAATATTGTTGTTTTTTTGTAGGCCGCCCTGGTCAAGTTCCAGCTCTAATCTGGAAGCTGCTAGGGTGGCCTCTTTTTGCGTTCTAAAGCCTTTACGGTGAATACGCTTAGGTTTACCCGTTTGGGGGTTAATACCGGCGTAGAGCTGAATGCTATAGCGCTTGTCACCGCTCTTAGTGGTGTAACTCTTAATACTAGCCATAATGCTTTTCCTCCATAACGTACCATGCAGGGCGGTGTTATGTAGGGGATGAGAAGAGATTACTTAGTATCGAAAGAGATCTTAATATCTAAATCAATATCAATGTTCTTATCATTGTAGTTAACGGCAGACTTAACTTGCTGTTTCATGTAAGCGGCAATATTGATCTTAACGTCAGTGATGAAAGAGGGCGATAGTTGGTCTATATAAGGCTTGATTATTTTTTGATTGTCATCCCCATTAACGTGAAATGAGGCCCCATACAGAGCTGTCTGAATGTCAGACAATCCCTCGTTTTCGATAAAACCATTAAGCTCAACGGTTGAAACGCGAGTGCCATTTTCAGAAATGTTGATATACAGCGGCGAGGTGTAGGTGTACATGTGGTTTTCATTCCAGATATTTTCATCATAGTCACCTAGTTCGTAATAATAATCGAAGTCAAAAGGAAGAAATTCGAATAGTTCAGAGGGACTAGATTCAAGGTAAGTACATATCGTATTGATAGTTCCCATTTGAATCATCTTATTGGTGTTTTGAGAGAGTGCAGTTAATGTGGTTCGAGATATGCCAGTATCATTGGCCATTTTTGAAATTTTAATTTGTTTTTCTGTCAAAAGAACAGCTAAGTTACTTCTAATCATGTTGACACCTCCGTTACTTTCTAATAATAATTGTACGGATAATTGAACAAAATGCAACTTTTTATTGAAAAAAGATAATTTGTGGGTTAAGATGTTCATGTTAAATCGTTCAAATAGCTGAACAAAATATGATGGAGTGATGATTAATGATTGAGAACGAAACACGTATTTTTTCCTTGAAACAGACAATGGATTACATGGGGATTAAGTCATACAACACCCTCTACCGAATGATTGATAACGGATTGCCTGTTATTCATGTTGGAAATATAAAACGTGTCGATCGGGATAAGTTGGATGAGTTCCTTGCACAAAGCACTGAGGTTAAGAAATAGGGAAGGTGGGCAACCATGACTAACCAACAGGGATTGGTAACAAGTGTTCGTTGCGGTCTTGATACATTAGAGAATCAGGTGTTAGACGTTGAGAACATCTTGCTAACGCAGGCTACTTTAACGGCTGATATGGAAGAGTTGCAACCAGTCTTGAAGAAGTGTCAAGCAGCCAACCGGACGCTGTTACAGCTCAAAGGACAGGCTGATACGCTAGAACAGCAGGTAGGGGACATCCCCGCTGTGGATTAAGAGAGGAGAACTAGTATATGCAAGAAATAGCTTTATCAGACAACTTGACCCAACTTACCACTGAGATTAAGAGCTATCAGTCGATTGGGGGGCAGGCAATCTTTGAGATTGGCCGTCGATTGAAATGGGTTAAGGAACACGACTTAGCACATGGTGAATTTGGCAAGTGGTTGGAATCCATAAAGATTAATGATCGTATGGCACGTCAATTTATCAAGATTGCGGCAGAACTTGATGAGCGGAGGACGTCCTCCGATTTGGGAATGCAGGCTCTCTATGAGATTGCTACCATGCCTGAGTCCGAGCGCGATAAGCCACAGCACTTACCATCTGGTGAAGTTAAGAAGCCTGATGAGATGACGGTGCGGGAGTTACGTGAGACTAAGAAACAGCTAAAAAATAGTAATGAGGAGTTAGAAAAGCTTCGGAACCAGCCACCTAGGGTAATTGAAAAAGAACTGCATGTCGAAACGGTTCCTGAGGATTATGACATGTTAAAAGGCATGGTTGATAACCAAAAGGCCACACTTGATAGATATATTAAGGACGACGCTGAACTCCGAAAGGAATTAGATGGTGCTCAGGAACAAATAAAGAATCTTACGCAAAAGGAACCAGTGTCTTTTAACAATTTGCTCGTAGAGTTTATTGGCAGAGCATTGCCAATGGCTGACACTGAGAACGTTCGCAAACAAATCACAAATCCAAAAGAATCGGAATCGGTATTTATGAATATTTCTACCATTCGGAAATGGTGTGAAGAAATGGAGGAGAGCTCAGCGGGGTCAACGATTATTGAGGGTGAGTTTCATGATACGGTCTCGTAATCTGGTGACCAAAAGACAAGTGAAGGATGTGCTGATAGAAGGCCATATAGCCATGATGTGAAGACTTTATCTGGATATGATGTGATTATTCAATTAACTATCAAAGTGTCTGAGAAAGTGAATATGGATGCTTAAGGAGGCATACAGAATGGATAGCAATGCAGGATTAGGGCTAGGTCTGGTTCTACCAGACTCAGAGTTGAAGCGAATGCGAAATGTTATGTATGAAATGGCGACAGACGCCTATAAACAGGCAGGTAAGGGCCAACAGTTCGGTGAGTATCTTAATAAGTCGGAGGCCGCTAAATACCTCCACGTATCGAATGCAACGCTGACACAGTTTATCAGTGAAGGTTTACCTATCATCGTTATTGGGAACATTCAACGTATTTCAAAAAAGGCTTGCGACGAATTTTATCAGCAACATCAGCTATAAAAAGCCATGCAGGGCGGTGTAGTCAGCAAGCATGATGATCGTTACTAAAGACGCTAACAGAAAGCGGTGAGTAGACATGAATATATTCAACGTGATTCTATTGGGGATGATAGCTAGTTATGTGTTAGGGGCCGTTACCATAGTTGTTGCAATGAGGTTTAAAGACTAGTAGAGCTGATTTCCCTGTTGAATGCGCAGGGGGTCGCGATTTGCGCCTCCCTCACAGAGGCTAATTCTTTGCACTAAAGTAGATTGTTGGAGAGTAACTCATGAATGAGAGTATAAAAAAATCCACGCTATAACTTTGCCGAGTTAGCGTGGACGTGAAAGAAGCATATTCGATTGCTTTTTCTGTACCCTCATTCTAACACAGAATGGAGATTAATATAGTGGATTTAGAAGACGTTAGAGCCAATGTAATTGAGAGTCAGAACTTGAATTTTGCTCAGTTTGAAATGCTGGGGCAGTTAGAAACCATTGTTGCTAGTTATGATCGGGGCGAATGCAGTGGCGATGATCTTGCCAGCGAATTTAGTAGGATGTTCAACAGCATTTATTGGCTTGGTGTGACCGTTAAAGGCGATTTAGAGAGCGTTGACCAACAGTTAGACACGTTGACGTGGCGCAATGCCAGAGGATTGAAGATATGAGCATAGGAGGTGAAATATGGCAGGAGTTGGTTGGTTTGCTATTCATCGTAAAATTTTGAAGTCAGAGGTCTATTTACATCCGGGAAAATTAAAGCTATGGATAACCTTATTATCAATGACGAGTTATAAGAAAAGCAGTTTTCCATTTAACGGAATCATGGTAAATCTACATTCAGGGCAGTTGGTAACCGGGAGAAATAAACTAGCCGAAATCTATAACTGGGGATCACCCCCCAAAGATCAGGTGACACCTAAAACCATTTGGTCATGGGTAAAGAGGTTTGAAGATATGGGGATGGTTTCGGTTAAGTCAAAGACCCGGTACAGTATCATAACTATAACTAACTGGGAAGAGTATCAGAGCAAGCCGAAAGAGAAATCTGACTGGCAGCGTGAACCGGAAGATGAGGAACGACAAGGTGAAAATGAGGGTGCAGGCAATTGGAATGATTTTGACGAACCGCCCTTCTAAAACGTGCATCAGATTTGCCGCTGTTATTGCTTTAATGACGGGACTTCTAAGATGTGCCTGTTTAGATAATGTTCAACTAAGGTGCATCGCCCTTCCATTGAGAGGTTCACATTCAATAAGGTTCTAAACAAGTAACTAAACAAGTCGAGCATTTCAGAGGGAGTGTTGGCCTAAATTCAATAACGATTTGTTATCGAGTTAGATCAACGATAGTAACGAGAACGATGTATACAGTTGTCAACTTAACGGAAGGTAGGTGGCCAGTGGATGCAGACAATCACAGTAAAGGGAGGAGAACCTCTGAACCACTGGTTCTAAGAAAAAGAGAAAGGTTCCGCGCGAAAGAGAATGCTGAGTCGGTATATTACCGAGTGAGGTGTGTGCCTAGAACTACACAGCAAGTTAATGGCGAACCCAATAACGTTTTGTTATTGAGAATATGGCGTAGTGTAACCCGCGGTACCATCCCAGTACCTCAGCCTATCTGATTGCGTAATTGAGAGTACTGTCTGTAGGGTGTAGTTGAGAGTACTCCCTTGAACGAACGTAACTAGAGCTACTGTCATTGCCATAAAAACAAGCGTAGTTCCAACTTTGAATCAACAGACCGAACAACAGAGGTAAGGAGTGCTGTAACGTGTGTCAGTTAAGGGAGATGGGTGGACACTTACCCACGCAACAACAGACTACTTAACAGATGGGCAACAGACCAATGAACGTATGGAACATGATACCTCAGCTGTTAGCTGGGGCTTTGTTTTGGACGTGTGGTGACTACTTTCTGCTACCTTAACTGCATTGCATTAAAAGCCCTAGAATGTCGCGTTATGTGGGGATAAAATTTCAACTCTAATGTTGATGGACAACCAGTGGCACAACTACCCCGGATTGCAGTTTGAACGCTAGTATGGCACTTATTAAGCGGGTATACCATCAATGACTTAACTACCTACGGAGACGACATGCTAGCTTTCTCCACTTGTGGTGAATAGCTCTCTAAGTTTAACTTAGGGTGTCAGCTTCCAATACCTGATTAATAAGACAATTTCGCGGTCGAAAGGTTGGCTGCCGGAGTATCAAACTGCAATCCGCGATAAGTGGACAGGGGTGCATCCCCTATGAGTACCGGTGTAATAGGTATTGAAAGGTATGCCGTTAACTAAAGTGATACAGCAAGTGATACAGCAAGTGATACAGCAAGTGAACACTATCAGAACGCCTATAATCCCTCTGTATAGGTGACTAACAGAACACGTTAGGTATTAAGCAGAACAGCAACCGAACACCCACAACGGATACAGAAAGTTGTCCAGCGACTGTTCAGCAGTAATGGGGTGTGCTTAATTTTATGTAGATATTCTCAGTGTCAAGCGTTATGACAAACCATTAACAGGTTATCAATGCTGGTTAGACGGCGTTTATAGATGATAGGCGTGTGCGGTGTGACAATCTACTGACAATCCAAGGAGCGACTGCTAACGCCGTTGTATAAGTATCTGCTATGAGTTGGTATGGGTAACGTGTCAAACGCGTTGGCGATGGTTACGCGTCCCCAATTTGGGTATACAGCTTATCTCGTTCCCTTGCTTAGTGCTAATCATGGTTGAATGTATCCAACGGCCAACGAAGGGCCATCAAAAGGCCAACAAGTGGCAAGCAAACTAATAATGAAACAAGTTGGTATATAAGACTTGGGGCCGGCTAATGATTGTTGAGTGGCAATCAGACGGCAATCAAGTGGCCAGCGTTTATGGTAATAAAAAAGGGATGCAACGAGTTAACGTCACATCTCTTGAAAAAAGCGTCCCAGAGCTGATATACCGAATGGTTTAATATCCTAACGGGAACTATTGTATCACGAATGATAGCATAAATGAATTGGAGGCAGAGCAATGGCAGATAGCGGTATTGGTAGCCATGAATTGTTGAGTGAATATTTGGACGTTTCAGAACGTTCGCAGTTTCTGAAATGGCAGCAGCGTAAATATAACCGTGAGGGAAACACGGTAGCAATGGAATCAGTGGCCAATGAATTGAGAGCTTGTCAGAAACAGAATGATATGGCATTGTCACTGATAGGCTTGTTCAATGGTTATGAATCTACACTGCTAAGGTTACGGTATGTAGAGGGGATGAGCGTAAGAGAGATTGCAGACAGCTCAGAGCTTCCATACGGATATGATTGGATCAGTCATAAGCTTAGTGAGGAACGACGCTCGTTGGAGTTGTTAGACCGTTGGAAAGCGGCACAAGCATAAGAGGTAGCAGGCATAGGCCGTATACAGTTCAGAGAGGCTGTGTGTGGCCTTTTTGATTTGGGTATGATTATTTACCCCCGCCCGGTCATTAGCACGCTTAGAGCGCACACATTACCGTTGTCTTGTATCACAGCAGTATTTTTGAAAGCTTTTAGGGGTGGGGGTGAGTGAAGGCCAGTTGGCATTGGAAATAGTCGGGAATGCCGGTAATAGCAGGTAGGCGGCTACCCACGCCTGGCTAATGATTTACGGCGATTGTACCGGATTAGTATACTTTTTAGACGTGGTTGAAGGTGCATCCCCATGCGTGGAATTTACTTGGGAATACTGAGGATATAACCCTTGCAATTGCCAATGTATTTATGCACTGTGATAACTGATAAATACTTACATGAAAGGGTTTATATGGTCATTTAAGGCATACGAAAAAGGTGCAACTTGTCAATTTAGGGGTGCACCTAAAGTTGCAGCTATTTTGGGATGGTTCTTTTGGCTAAGAGAACTGAAACGACAGTCCAGCTTTCGGACGTTTGTACCACTTTCACTGCAAAGCATTGCAATCTTAATTGCCATACCTGATAATAGAGAAGTTGCCTAACCCACACTAGCAACAGTGGGGAGGTGAGTCCTTATGATTCAAACTTTTTTTGCGCCACTTGTTGTTGGCATCCTAGTCGCCTTGTTTACGGACTGGTTAGACCGTAGGCGGCACAGGTAGTTTTAGGTAACTACTAACCCACCCGTTTATTGTGCTATACATAGACGTATAAAAAAGGCCCTGACTACTTGCGATAGTCGGGGCCTTTGGTGAGTCCAATGATACAAACTTTTTTTGTACTGTCAGTATAACATAATATATGCCAGCTGGCATATACGACACTTTCAGAGAAAAAAACTGCTAGCCAATTAAGCTAACAGTTCCCACCGCCCTTGCATGATGATTCTTGTGTGCCGGTTACCAAAAAGGTTACCATCGGTTACCATATTGTGGTTACCAGTGAAAATTGATAAATTCAAGAATGCCTTAACACCGGTGCTTATGAGCTGTATTCTAATCTCTGAAACCTTATCAATGGACCCTACCGGATTTGAACCGACGACCTCCTGCATGCGAAGCAGGCGCTCTCCCAACTGAGCTAAGGGCCCGAAACCTACCCATTAATTATAGCACGTTCCTACAAAATGTTAATGGGTAAGTTGGTTGGCTTACGAACGACGTTTGCTGTGAATCAGGTGTTGCCAGATACTTTCGCTGTCTGTTTGGAGCATGAGCCGTTGGTACTGGCGGCCAATGTAGAGGGCGAATAGGCCAATTGCTGCTAGCAGAATCACCAATGACCCAATCTGTTCGCCCCAACCGGCCGTGCCATTGATGATACGCATCGGCATAAAGTATGACGAGAAGAAGGGCACGTAGGACAAAATCTTCACGATCACAGCGTCCAAATTGTTTTGGAAGGGGATGGCAATGAAGAAGCCGGCCATGCTTAACATGACGACTGGTTGGGCAGCCTTGGAGGCGTCCTCGGCTTTCGCCACCAGTGCGCCACTATAAGCGGCTAGAATCGTGTAAATGACGACACCTAGCAGAACGTAGAGCAGGTTTAGATTAAATAGATTGTGGAAGATTCCCTTTACTAAGTCTTGATTGGCCAGCACTAGTTTTTTAATACCCGAGTTTTGCATAGCGATAGTATAGCCCAGCCAACCACCGAGAATATAGATGACGATTTGCGTCACGATGACCAGCAGGATTCCCATGACTTTGCCGACGAAGTAGCTGATTGCCGTGGTACTCGAGAAAATGATTTCCATAATCTTGGTCCCCTTGTCTGAGGCAATCTCTTGTGCCGTGATCGAGGAGTAGGTGATTAAGATAATGTAGATCATGGTAATGAGTACCCAAAAGGAGATGAGTTTGACAGAGTTACTGGTTCCAGTCTTGGCCGCAATGTGCTGCTTAAGGACCGGTGTCTGGGCGAGTGCACGTTGCTGCTTGGGCGTTAGTTTGGCTGTCTGGTAATTTTTGAGCTGTTGATATTGCACCAAAAAGTTTTGAACTTGCGCCTTGAGGCCACTGTTCATGGCGGTACTACCGTGGTAGTCACCGCGAAGTTGGGCGCCGCTGGCCTCCAAGGTGAGGTAGCCAGCAAGATGGTTGGCCTTCATCGCCTTTTTAGCTTTGGCCGTGGTGGTGATCTTGGAATTGATTCCTGATTTATGCTGCTGGAGGTAGCTCTTACGCAGCACTGCTGAGTCACTGATGACGGCGACCTGACGACTACTGCTACTGCTGTTGGCACTGATGTAGCTAATACCTACAGTCAAGGCAATCATCAGGAACGGTCCCAGTACCATGAACAGGAAACTCCAGGATTTGATTTGCCGCAAGTAGGTTTCAAAAGTAACGATCCAAGTCTTAGACATGGGCTTCACCCACTTTCAAACGGAAGATTTCATCCAGGGTCGGCGGCTGTTGGCTGAATTCTTCGATGTAGTGACCCTGAGTGAGGGCATCGAAAATGGCCGGACCGGCACTGGCATCGGTCAAATGAAGAACGTAACGGTGCTGGTGACGAGCAGTCACCCGACCAACACCAGGCAAGGTTTGGAGGCGTTCCGTCGACCAATCGGTAGTGACGAAGAGCTCTGTTTTTCCAAATTGGTCACGCACGTCGTCGAGGCTACCGTGGAGGACCACGTCACCCTTACGCAGCATCACGAGTTGGTCGCACAATGCTGTGACGTGCTCCATGTCGTGGCTGGAGAAAATAATGGCGGCGCCACGATCCTTGGCTGCGAGCACGGCCTGTTTTAAGAGGTCGGCGTTGACGGGATCGAGACCGCTAAATGGTTCGTCCAGGATTAGCAGGTCAGGCTGATGAATCAGGGTACAGATGAGTTGGACCTTTTGCTGATTTCCTTTAGAAAGGTCATTGATCTTACTTTTCCGAGTGCCCTTAACGGCAAAACGTTCCAGCCAATCGTCTATCTGGGGGCGAATGACTTTCGCCGGTTGCCCCTTTAGGCGGGCTAAATAAATAATCTGCTGTTCAATGGTCAATTTTGTCATCAGGCTACGTTCTTCAGGCAGATACCCGATATGGTCAAAATCAGCGGCAGATAGGGTGTGTCCCTGCCACTGAATGCGGCCACCGTAGTCGATAAAATTTAAAATACTGTGGAAGGTCGTGGACTTACCAGCCCCATTTTGGCCGATCAAGCCCATAATCTGGCCATTAGGCACGTCAAAACTAACATCATTTAGCGCCTTAACGGGGCCAAATGCCTTACTGATATGCTGAATGCTTAGCATGGCAAATCTCCTATCACGTTAATATCCTCATTATACGTGAACCGAGGTGTGAAACTAAAGCTACCGGGGCACTTTGTAAGGTTAATGTCATCTTTAAGGCTAGGTTTGGTCGTGCTATGAGAAAGTTACCAAATACGGGCCATACCAGTTCTAGCAACAACCGTGGACCTAAGACTTGGCAACATAGTGGTTGTGTCACCTGACCGGCTGGCAGATATGAGCTGGAAACGGTGCAAACACTTGGCTGGCACCTGAATTTTAGTTTTTAGTTACGGAAGACGAAAACTACCGGTCAAGGCAAAGGGGCCTGATCGGTAGTCGGATTATTTTTAATTCTTAGATTGTGTTTGGGCGTCACTGTTGACCTGTGCTTGGACCTGGCTAGTCCCACGACGCGGCCGCATATTGAAGACGATATTGAGGAGTACGGCGGAGAAGCTGCCAATGACGACCCCGTTATTCATCACGATTTGAACGGACTGAGGCAGGGCTTGGAAAATCTGAGGGTAGACCGTCACCCCTAAACCCAGGCCGATGGAGATGGCGGAAACTAACAGATTGTTGTTGTCCTTGAAGTCGACCTGTTGGAGCATTCGAATGCCTTGAACGCCGACCATCCCGAACATGACAATCATGGCACCACCTAAGACGGCGTTGGGGATGACCGTGGCCAGTGCCCCAATTTTTGGCAACAGTCCCAGCAGCATTAAGAACAGCGCCGAGAAATAGAGAGGCTTGCGCGTCTTCACTCCGGAAAGCTGAACGACCCCAACGTTTTCGGAGAAGGTGGAGTAGGGGAACGTGTTGAACAGGCCGCCTAAAATTACGGCGATGCCCTCTGCTCGGTAGCCGCGTTTCAAATCCTGGGCTTCAATCTTGTGGCCGGTAATTTCTCCTAGGGCGAAGAAGACCCCGGTCGACTCGACCATGGTGGTCAGTGAGACCAGAATCATGGTCAGAATGGACGACCATTCAAATTTGGGCGTGCCAAAGTAGAAGAATTGGGGCAGATGAAACCAGCTGGCCTGGCCAACGGCTTTTAACGAAACCATGCCCAGCGCACTAGCAATCAGTGTGCCAATCAAAATACCGGCTAGAATGGCCAGCGACTTCAAGAAGCCCTTGGCAAAGGCGTTGAGACCGAGAATGATACCCATGGTCAAGAATCCCACCAGCAGCATTTTGGGATCGCCGAAATTCTTCGCCGTTGCGTCACCACCGCCGAGATCCTGAAAACCGACGGGAATCAGGGTGAACCCAATAATCGTGATGAGCGACCCGGTCACGACTGGTGGGAAGAAGTGTTTGATCTTCGAGAACCAGCCAGAGATGAGAAAAACAAAGATTCCGGCACTAATAATGGCGCCGTACATGACGCCGACTCCGTATTGATTTCCGATAGCACTCAGCGGGGTCACCGCCTGGACGGCACACCCAAGAACGACGGGCAGACCGATGCCAGTCAGCGGGGTCCGTTTCAACTGTAGCAGGGTGGCAACCCCACACATAAAGATATCCGCACTGATCAAGTAGGCCATCTGCATGGCGTTAAAATGAAGAGCGCCCCCAATCAGTAAGGGGACAATGACATCACCAGAATACATGGCTAATAAATGCTGAAACCCGAGAATGGCCGCACGCCACATGGAAAGTGACGGCGTGTTATCTGATGATGAAGCTGATGTTGCGGACTTTGTGGACTGCAAGAAAAGGTCCTCCTTCTCGTGATGTCCATACGCCGCCAAGGTCATTTTTGAAAACAAAAAAGCTCCCTTTGCAAAAAGAGAGCTACTGAAACCTTTGCCGACGAACTCTTTTCATCGGCAAAAAGAGTTTCGTCCTCAATTTGCTTATAGTCCAGAGTTTACGGCTCTGGGTAGAAACTCGCCAACCTTATTTTGGCATTATATAGGCAATCACATATTTTTAATTGGAATGTCACTTACTTTACCACTGTGAAATGAAAATAACAACACGGGCGGTCATTTCCTGATTTTGTGCCAGAGCGATTTGCAAAGACCACTGAACCAGGTCAATAGCGGGCCCCAGTCAGCCAAACCACCCGATGAACTGTACTTCTTGGGATGGATGTGTGGCCCGGGAATATAGACTTTGTCGGAATCTTCCTTTTTTGACATTTCGTTTCATCCTCTCCGAATTCTAACTAAATTGTACCGCAACTTAGGGTACAATGTGGGTACCCAATTATTTTTTTAGTGGGGTCCTAAAGAGGTTGAAAGTTCCAAAGTACGCTAACAACAGTGGCCCTAAAACTAGGCAACACATTGATTAAGTCGCCTTACCGGTCGGCAGATATGGGCTGGATCAGTGCGAACACACCAGATTGTCTAAATCTCGACATAGCGTTAGAAAAAAATTTAAACCATGAAGGAAGCTGGATAGATCGTGAAGAAAATTTTAGCCATTCATACTGGCGGAACCATTTCGATGTCGCAAAATGATCAGGGAGAAGTTGTGCCCAACGCGAAGAACCCAATTGCCCAAGAAGAGACCATTTTAGCTGGGCGGGTACAGTTGATTACCGATGAGATGTTCAATCTCCCGTCGCCCCACATGACCCCAGTGGAAATGTTGAAGATCAAGCAACGCATCGACCAGGCAGAAAAGGACGGTATCGATGGCGTCGTCATCACTCACGGGACGGATACGCTGGAAGAAACGGCTTATTTTCTAGACCTGACACTGCCCAACACGATTCCAGTTGTCGTGACGGGGGCTATGCGCTCGTCTAACGAGGTGGGAACCGATGGCTTGTACAACTTCCGTTCCGCCATTGAAGTGGCCGCAGACGACGCCTCTCGTGGCAATGGCGCGATGGTCGTGATGAACGATGAGATTCACACGGCGCGTTACGTGACCAAGACGCATACGACTAACGTGGCAACGTTCCGCACGCCAACTTTTGGTCCGATTGGTATCGTTGCCAAGGATCACGCCGTTTACTTCCAAAAGTTGATCAATCAGGATACCTGTGATATTGACCATGTCATCGACCACGTTTATCTGATCAAGGCATATGCGGGGATGGATGGGAGTTTGTTCGATTTCCTCGATAACGACCAGACAGCAGGGGTCGTCATTGAAGGCTTGGGGGCGGGAAACTTGCCACCCAAAACGTTACCAGCAATTCAACGACTTTTAGACCGGCAGATTCCTTTAGTTCTGGTGTCGCGGTGTTATAATGGCGTCGCCGAAGACATTTATGACTATCAGGGCGGTGGTATCGAACTGCGCAAGATGGGGCTGATGCTGTGCCAGGGCTTGAACGGCCAAAAAGCGCGGATTAAGCTACTGGTTGGCCTCAGTGCCGGTCTGCAGGGCGATGACTTGAAACAGTTTTTAAGTACGGCTGTTTCTTAATGGGATGACAACTGCCTTGACGGGCTATTTCGGTCAATATATGGTAAGATTTTCAGATAAGATAAAGGGGGTCGTCATGTGAATTCAATTGTGAATGATTTAAACCGGGCATTGGCCCAGCAGTTACTGGTCAACGTTTACCAAACGAACCAAGAGGTCGTGTACACCGGCTACGTGACGACGGTCAGCGATACGGGGATTATCCTCGCCACGTATGATGATTATGGCTTGCCAGATGGCGCCGTTTTTCTCGCACTGGACGTGATCGATGAAGTCGAGTTCTCTAGTGATGATCTCGACAACATGACCTTTCGGATTCAGACGGCCAAGGAAGAGGCCTTTATCAAAGCGGGGGGCTTAACGCTTCACTTTGACGAACGGCGTGACTTACGGCGCCAAGTGCTGAGTCACGCTTGGGTCGATCATCTGGTCGTGATGTTGGTGGTTGCCAATGACGAGCATTTTTACGAAGGCTTAGTCACGGCGGTCGCAGCTGATCAGATTACCGTGCAGTTGTTAAACAAGTTTGATTATAGCGACCAACCTGAGCTGAAATTAAAGCCTGATGATATTCAGGTGCTTGAGTTTCAGGGCCAGGAATTAACGCTTCAAGGCATCGCGGCCACGCGCTTACAACGACTCAAGCACGTTGAACCAGTCAACGTTGAGGATCAGGCGCAGATTCCAGACACCTTGCGCCAGTTAGCGGGTAAAGATCCGTTGGTTGCCTTAGTGCCAGAACAGGATCAAGATCTGTTCTTCGTTGGCCGGATCAATGTGGTCACGGCGGATGCCGTCATCATGAATCTGGTCGACATGACCGGTCAATTTGGTGGGTACACGGTGATGCGGCTGTCTGAGATTCACGCGGTCGTCATTGAGTCAGATTACCTGCAAACGATGCGGTTGTTCTCACTGCTTAATCGTTCGCGGCAACATCAGATCCAACCCGTCTTGAACGATGAGCGGTTGTTCGACCCCACGGTGGACCAGTTTACCGCGCGGTTGACGCAGGCTGCCACGTTCCGGACGATTATTCGGCTGAAATTTCACGATGGGAGCAACCAGCTGGGATATCCCAGTCAGGTCGGTGGTGAACGGTTCATTTTCCACGAGGTCGAAGATAATCAATTGGATCAGGTCGGCCAGGTGTACCGAATTACTGACGTCGATGAGATCGCGTTTGGGTACTTGGACGCTTATCTCGTTGAACGCCAATTACGCGTTGAAGGCGACTTATAGTCGTTAACTTGGAACCCGGAAGTTACCGGGCTCCCTACATAAGGAGTTGACAAGATGCAGTGGCACAAGCTTCCGCGTTGGTTACGCGACACACTTTCTGTCGTGGGCGCGATGTCCGTTTTGTTGATCGTCTACGATGGTTTCTTTGACAAGCATCCCAATTGGGCCTTGGTGCCACTCCAGATTGTCTTAGCGCTGGTGGCCGTGGCCGCGTGGAGCTACTTTAGTTACCGCAGCCAGGCAAAACGTAAATTAGCTGAGCAGGCTAAAGCCGCCGCTGCAAAACAACGAGCCGTTGAACAGGAAAAACAGCGCATTGCGGCTGAGAAGCAGGCGGCAGCGACGCGTGAGAAAAACTTAGAACGAAATCAAACGCACCAACAACGGCGCAGATAGGAGGAAAACGGATGGCGACGAGTGAGTTGAAATTTTGTCCCCACTGTGGCGCAGCGGTCACACCCCGTGATACCGTTTGCCCCCAGTGCCAAACGGACTTGACGTCTTACCGTCAACCCAGTACGGTGGCCAAGTCTTCGCAGAAATTGAATTTATCTTCGTTGTACGCCAATCCGTACCGCGAGGGGATGAAACGGCTGCACGACCGTGATGGGGAGACAACTCCCAAGAAACGGTGGCACTGGCCGTGGTCAAAGGAGTAATCACATGGCAGAGTTTACAGTTTTGCGGGGTGACATCACCCTGAGTCAAGTTGACGCCATCGTTAATGCAGCCAACACGACACTTTTAGGTGGCGGGGGTGTTGACGGTGCAATTCATCGGGCAGCAGGTCCCGAATTGTTTGAGGCGTGTGTGCCGTTCAACGGCTGTCCAACGGGAGAGGCACGAATCACGCCGGGATTCAAGTTGCCCGCTAAATGGGTGATTCATACGCCGGGACCCGTTTGGCATGGCGGACAGGAGCACGAGGCCGAGCTACTGGCGAACTGTTACCGGAATAGTCTGCAGGTTGCGATGGCCCACGATTGCCGGACCGTTGACTTTCCGTCGATCAGTACCGGCGTGTATGGTTATCCATTGGATGAAGCGGCAGCCGTCGCGACACAGACGATTGCCACGGTCTTGGGGCACACGACGACACTGGAGCAGGTTCGCTTAGTGGCATTTGACGATGCCACGGCCACAGCCTACAGAACGGCGTGGGCGAACTTGGTAGATTAAGACACAAAAGAGGCCATGACGATGATGTCATGGCCTCCCAAAGGGCCTGGGAAGTTATTCTCAGGCCCCATTGTTCGTTAAGGCTTGGTGGAGATGTAGCTCTTCAGGGAACTTTGTTCGTCACTGGTGGGATCTAACTCACCAGTTTTGATCGCGTGAAACCGTTCAACGGAGATTCGCGACCCAAACGCCATTTCACCGTCAGTTTTGTCGTATTTCTTTTGGTAGGCGATGATTGCTTCAGCCAAATCACTTAATTCTTGACTCATTTAATATCCCTCCAAATGGTAAATCCTAATGACTGCTTAAGTTCATTATACTAAACTTTTTTAAAAGCGGTGAAATTAGTCCCGATATCTATAACTTTTTTCCGATTTTACTTGATGAACGGCGGAAAATTGCGTAAACTAATACCCAATATGATAATTGGCGCGCTGACTGTTAAATTTATTTATCGTAATTGTTAACACAACTTTTTATTTCTGTCACCGTTTTGTGATAGTAAACGATTAAGCTAGTTGTTAGATTTAGTCGTGAAGCTAATTAATGAGGTGACAGGATGAATTTAAAGCGCGTCATTGGGACTCTGACGACGGCCGTGATATTATTAGCAGTGATTAGTGGTCTCTCGTGGTTTACAATGGGGAAGAGAACAATCACCCAATCAACAACACAGCCACGAATCGTAAGGTCAGCGACTCATGTGCATCCGCAGCCAGCATCAGCGGAATAACTTGCGGAATTTATTTCCGCCCCGAAGTCGGGCAACCGGCTGTTTCACTTAAACGATGGTAATCATAATGATTACATGACTACAGTCACTTGTAGTTTATCAAGCAGGAAGTCAGGTCAGCCCTCGGGCTGGCCTGATTTTCTTTTATCGGTTATGTGGGACGACGTTTTAGCAGTATAAGGCAAAAACAAAATCGGCCTTTTCAGAACTTGATTCTGGAAAAGCCGATTTTGAGTTGTGTTCCATTTTTTCTGATACTTTGACCATTTAAACGATTAGAAATGAAACCATTCACTTTGATGCTTACGGATGTCACTGCGAATACCGAAGAAGTAGATGAGAAATGCTGCTACGGCAATTCCGATGATGATCGTCCACAACCATGCATGAGTATGAATGAACGTGAAGTAGGCAAAGCCCAACGTACTCAAGCCGATCATCCCGAGTGTGAATGGCAGGTGCTCACTGTGAATGAACGCCACGGCCAGTCCCAAGACGACGGCCCCACCGAACATGTCATCACCACTGCCCCGGGTTCCCAACCCGTTAAACAGGGCGTACAGCTCAATCAACATGCCTAGAATCAAGGCTAAGTAACCAAAAAATTGAACGAACGTTAATCGTCGTAAAGCTTTCATCAACGACACCACCTTCTCTTTTGCGGTGTCCTAATTATAGCGCATTAGTGCGAGGTTGAAAAACGCGACGATGCTGCTGTGTCAGGTAACGACCAATCCTCGTGATCCAAGGCCATTTGCCAAAAGTTGAGTTCATACCAACTACTCTTTTCGAAGGCCGCCAGCAGTTGCGGGGTGTTCTCTGGCGTTGCAACGTGATTCGCTAACGCCAGTTGATCCGTCATACTGTTGGTATAGTCTTCAGCATTGTAGGTGTCGATCCAAGCCTGATAAATAGGGACGGGTGATCCTTGATTGGCCAGTGACTGCCCAATCTCGGCATACAGCCAGTAACAAGGCAGGAGTCCGGCCACTGCACCAGCGGGGCCATGTGTCAGGAGTTCACGGTAGAGATGACTCGTGTAGGCGTAGCCAGTGGGCGCTACGGGTGTTGCGGCGACCTCTGCTGGCGTAATCTTCAAGCGGTCGAAGAAGTCCTGACGAATGGCGACTTCACCTTGGCGTAAATGTTCCGCACCGGCGTGGAGCTGTTTGGCGACCAGCGAATCATTGCTTTGATCCGCTGCGAGGTCGTGAATGGCACCGAAATCCTTTAAATAGTAGTGGTCTTGGATCAAGTAGTAGCGAAAAGTGGCTAAGGGCAGCGTGCCGGCCTGTAGTTGTTGAATGAACGGGTGGTGCTTGGAAGCATCCCAGCAGGCTTTAGTCGCGGCGTGGGCTTGGTCAGTAAACATTGAAAGATCTCCTTTGAAATTGGTTTAAGTGAAGATTAGCGTAGGCCACTGAAGAGGCCGACTTGGACGAGTAATAGGGCACCGCCGAAGAACCACCAGTCGCGGGCAACTAAAGGAATCGTCAGTGCGTGCGTTCGGGGTGCGCCCTCAACAAAGCCGTGTGAAGTCATGGCAGCGGCGAGTTGGTCTGACCAATTCATGGCCGCCAAGATGACCTTGAAGTACAGTTGGGGTGACCAGAAATGTAAAATTTGACCACGCATCATGGCTGCTGCTTTGATGGTCGCGACCTCGGCTTTGATCTTGGGCATCAGGTTGAAGGCCGCTAAAAAACCATAGGCAAATTTAGCGGGTAATTTGGCATTTTGTTCCAGTGACCGGGTCAGCATCAGGGGGTCGGTTGTCTGAGTGAAGAGGCCACCCATATAGACGTAGACGAATAGTCGCGTGAAGATGACCAATAGGAAATGTGGTGAGGCGCTGCCCCGTAAGGAGAGTGACCAGACCAGTGTACTGGAGAAAAAGAGGGGAACTAACGTCAGGTACAGCAACCGCTTGAACGAGACGTGGTTGATCAACATGAGGATCAGGCTAACCACAATCAATGCCACATTGACCGTCCACACTTGAGCGAAGGAGACTTCGAGTGCGATGAAGACAGTCAGGGCTAATTTTAAACTCGGGTTCATTCTGCGGCCCCCTCATACGTTAGGTGTTGTTGATCTAAATGTAGGTGTAGCGTGATCAGATCGTCCAGGCCACTCAATTGATGACTGACCATAATCAACGTTAACTTGAGGTCACGTTGAGCCGTCGTCAAAATCTGCATAACGACTTGAATGGACGCAAAGTCGAGGCCTTTCAAGGGTTCATCCAGCAAGAGTACGTCTGGTGCCATGATCAACATGCAGAGCAGCTGAAGCTTCTTTTGCTGGCCACTACTCAATGAGTAAATGACCTGCTCAGCGTGGTCGGCCAAATTCAGTTGGGTTAGTAAGTCCTGCACGCGCTCAGCCGTGAAGTAGTCGGCGTTGCCGAAACGTCGGGAGAGGTCTAGTTCTTCAGTTACGGTGACGTTTAAAAATTGGGCCGTTGCTGACTGAAACATCAGGCCGACCTCGCGAGCATAACGTTTGCGTGATAACTTTTGAATGTTGGTACCGTCATAGGTCAAGGTGCCTTGATATTTGCCCAGGCGAACCAGGGCGCGGAACAAGGTAGACTTGCCGCTACCGTTGGGACCGGTGATCAACGTCGCCCGATGCGCAAAGAAGCTGAGATCCTGTGGCTGAATCAGTTGGCGCTTCCCCTGAGCGATGCCCAACTGACTCCCCTGCAAGCTGACGGTCAACGCAGAACTTGGCTGGGTCACGTGGGTCAACCGGAGTTGTTCCGGTGTGAAGGCGGCAAACCGTTGTTGTGTTTGTTCGGTCGATAGGAGGGTCACCTTGCCAGTGTCCAAGACGGCCAGATGGTCGACCCATTCGTCATAACCACTCAAATCGTGGTCCGCTAAAATGATGGTTTTCCCGCGTTGTGTGCACAGGGCCACCAGTTTTTGGAGCAAGGTCAGGCGGGTGGGTGGATCGATGCTGGCAAAGGGTTCATCGAGGAGGATGACATCGCTGTCCATGGCAACGATGATGGCCAGTGCGACCTTTTGTTGTTCGCCACCAGACAGTGCCATTAGTGAACGGTCCTTGAGGTTGGTAATCCCAATGAAAGCTAGTGCCGCATCAATTTTACCGGGTATGGCGGCGGGATCGACACGCTGATTTTCCAAGGCGAATCGCAGTTCATTGACTACGGTGTCCATGGTGAATTGCGTGCTGGGTTCTTGAAAGAGCATGGCAACGGTCGCAGCCCGTTTTCCGGGTGCAATCGCACTGAGGGGGTTACCGTCAAAGGTAATCGTGTTTGGCGTTGGTAAGGGGGTTAGTCCGGCAATTAAACGCAAGAGCGTGGATTTACCGCCACCAGAAACGCCCGTTAACAGGGAAAACTTACCCCCGGGAAAGGTGACAGCTAGGTCGTCGAGAACGGGCCGTTGCCGCTGGGGGTAAGTGAATGTGAGTGAATTTACAGTTACGGTGGCCAAATAGGTTCCTCCAATTAATGAGTGGCATTAGGTAAAACGTGGGCGCGGACCAGTAAGTTATTGATCAGCTTGGTCAAGACGCCACCAAAGACGAAGACGGAGGCAAAACGCACGGCAAACAGCAAGAGTAAGAATGGCACGTGGTAGGCTGCATAACCGCTACGGAAGAGGTCCCAAGTGAAGGTGACGATCGTTGTGGTCAGCGCGGTAAGCACCAAGGTTGACCAGGTGTAGCGCTTGTAACCGGTAAAAATGAAACCCAATTCGGAACCAAAACCTTGGACAACACCAGAGATCAGCGTACTGGCTCCCCAGATACCGCCGAGAAACATTTCAACGACGGCCCCTAGTAATTCACCCAACGTTGCCGCACCGGGAATCCGGATGATAAATCCAGCCAATGGTCCAGCCATGACCCAGATCCCTAACAAGAGTTCGTTTGCTAATGGTGACAGACCGAATGGCGCCAGTGCTGCGGCCAAAACCGTGTAGAGGGGCCCGATGACCCAGAAAATAACGCCCATAAAGATTGCTAAAATAGTAACCAGAATAATATCGCGGATATGCCAACGTTTCATGAATGATGCCTCCTAAATTTTGGTGACTGGGGTTACCAAAACGAAAAAAATCCCCACTAAGTTGATAGTGGGGTTCATTGATAGCTTAAAAGTACGCGTTCCCTTCGCTGGTATTAACCAGAGCAGGTTCAATGGGTTTGATCTCAGCCGCGATGGCACCCCAGTCGTATTTGATTACCCCTAGCGTAACCAATTTACAGGTGAAATGCAACCGCTAACGGCGACAATCGAATCGAGGCGCTAATAGATTTAACCGCGAAAAGATGGCTACTCAGAACATTGTCAGGGTAGATTAGTCGTCGCGGATGAAAAGGTCGATTAGCAGGTGCTTTTCCTTGGGAACGTGGGTTTAGAGATGGGACTAGTGGAGAATCGTGGCTGATTTCTAAACGCGCTTAGTGCTGGATTACGGCCAGATTACGAGCCCAACAAGCAGGTTACAAAGTACGGATTTACCTTGTTTATCGTCTTACTAGCGTGGTAGTGTAGTTGATGAACATTTAAAACTAGGGTTTAAAGAAGAGAGGATACCTATTCATTATGGGATTATCAAAGTTTAAGGGTGCTGTGATTGCACTGCTACTGACCACCACACTGGGAACAGCCGTTGGCACGCAGGTGACGGCGCAGGCAGCAACTTATACCACAGTTTCTAGCAAGTCGGTGACCAAGACGGCTTACCACAAGAAGAGTACGAGCGGCGCTATTTATAACCAGTCGCACAGTAGGAAAGTTGCTAATCTGAAGACGTATCCCTATACGACTTGGTACGTGACCAAGCACGCCACGTTACGGCACGGCAATTCCAAGGGTGTTTACTATTACGTCCAAAATACGGCTGGTAGCGTCAAAGGCTGGGTTTGGCATGGCTACCTGAAGAAGGGGAAGTCACCGTTTGGCCTGAAATACGCGAAGAGTGCAATTGCCATGAACTATACAACTGGCAAGGCAGTTTGGTCTAAAAATGCCAACACTGCCCGCCCGATTGCGTCCGTCTCCAAGATCATAACGCTTTATTTGGTCTTGAAGAAGGTCAACGGGAGTGCCGCAACTTGGAATCAAGTCGTCGATACCAGCAGTCGCGGGCTCATTTCCATGAGTCAAAACTCGTCTGTTGGGGGCTTTGTCTTCCATACCGGTCACAAGTACACGGTCAAGGAACTGTATGATGCTGCGCTGCTAGATTCGTCAAACAATGCTGCCATTGCTCTGGGCAAGTGGGTCGCAGGCAGCAACGCCGCATTTATCCAGCAGATGAATGCACAGGCTAAGAGCTGGAACTTAGGCAAGGCCCACTTCGTCTCCGCTTCCGGGTTGGAGAACAGTGACCTGCGTCCTTACGGTTATGCCTATGGGAGTGCCAATGCCAATATGGTTTCGGCTAAAGACGTGGCCTTGATTGCGCGCCACCTGATCAAGGACTATCCGCGTGTCCTGACAGATGGTGCCGTTGGGTCGAAGACGGTTGATGGTCAATTGTGCTACAACTACAATAACCTGTTATCAGGCCGCAAATACGCGCAAGCTTCCCTGAACGTTGATGGTTTGAAGACCGGTTACACGCCACTGGCTGGCTACTGCTTTGTCGGGACCGGTAAGATGGCGGGGAAACAACGGGTCATCACGGTCGTCTTACATGACGAAAATGAATTTACCGAAACACGCTCTTTAATGAATCATGCTTATAAGAGCAGCAGTATGGCTGAGTAAGCTTAGGCAACTTGGTGGTCTGGTCGCCTTACCGGTCGGCAGATATGAGCTGGATCGGTGCGAATACAACTTGAAGCCTCGAAGGTCACGAGTCTACAAGCTTGGTTTTCTACTAAGCCAGTAAGAAAATCACTTACTGACTAAGTAGAACGACGCGCCTGAGCTCATATCTGCCGACCTCTCGG
>NZ_SULH01000001.1:291408-535981 GCF_007115095.1 Levilactobacillus enshiensis
CTTTCGGACGACACTGAGACTAACGATATGGTAATCACTTGGACCAGAACGGTTAAGTAACTGTGAGTCTACAGCTGGTTACGTGGTAACACACCGTCAGCGCCGGAGGAGGCCAGGGATGGAGCCGGCCGTGAAAGTGGTGTTAGCTGGCGACGAATTTTCAGCCAGCTTACAGCACGGGCGACTTTGGAGACACATGCTCTTCGTGGCTTCAAAGCGAGCGAGAAGACTGGTGTTCTTCCAGTCTGAAGCGTCCCCACAGCAGGTGGAATCCCTGGCAGCCGCAGTGCGCCCAATTTAGCCTAATTTAACGGTGTGACTGCTTACCCACACTGTGATGAGGCCTGAGTTTTATCCTTCAACCTTTAGTCGCCATCAAAAAAAGTAGTCATCATCTGAATTTTGGCAGATGATGACTACTTTTTTGGTGTCTAATGCTGAAAAATTTGGACGTTAATAAATTGATTAAGACTCCGCTACAAACAGCTGGGGCAGTTCATGGTCGGCTAAGCTGTTAACCAATCTTCAGGTTCGTTAAAGGCCGTTTGAATCATCGTCAGTAACTGACTGACATGGTAGCCGTCTGCGACCGCGTGGTGGGTGGTCACGGAGAGGGGCATGGTCCATTTGCCATCGTGGGCGGTGAACTTACCCGCCTGAATGACAGGAAAGAAAGTCTGTAGTGGCGTAAAGGGCAGCGGCACGTAACTGGTGAAGTTGGTCCAAGGAATGCTACCAATCATGTATAAATTGGCGCTCTGAGGTTGTTTAGGTGCGGGGGTGTGCTGGTCGCCGTATGCCGCGATATCCGCACAATAATTCTGATAGAATGTCTGAAATTCCGGTTCATAGGCAGTCCACAGGTTAGAAATGGTGTGGTCGTCCTCATGAAAAATGGTGTAGGACGGATGCAGAACCTCGTAGCGCACAAGTTGGTCATTTTCCCTGCCGATGCGAAATTCGGGGAATCTAGTCAATACTTTAGAGACCAAGTAAAGGTAAGCGGGATTGAACTTGTATCCATGAGTTTTCAGCCAGGCGTGCGTCGCCGTGATATCGAGGTCGACGTTGACGGTAAATCCAGTTGGCATCATTTTTGTGAAGTAGTAAAAGTAGTCGCGCCGTGACCAAGTGGCGAGGTCAATCGGTGTGGTGGTTGTATTTAGTGTCATATTAGCTCCTTAATTATATGCGGGCTCACACTTGTCGAGCCACGTTTGTTTGAGTTCTTTTAATGTTTGCCGGAGGTGGTCGACGCCAGCCGTGTCTTTTTTCCAGAGAACACTGTAGCTAAAGGCGTCGGCCCCTAGTCGATTCCAGTCTCGCTGAAGGTCGGTGTCGTGGTAAAAATTACCATTCAGGTTGGTCTGGTAGTAGCCCCAGCGGTTGTGAATGTTCGGGACCACATCGATGAAGGTCTTGCCGGACTGGTTATTCTTGATTTGAATCACGCCATAAAATGTGGGGGTTGCTTTGTATTTTTGAATAAGTTCTTTATGATTCATAATTAACTTAACTCCTTGTATTGACGCGCCAATAGTCGGTCCCATCGGCAGTGCGGTCGAGATAGCCGTATTCGATCAGTGAGCGCCGCAGAATGGCATAATCGGCAAAGATTGGCTTGAGAATAGCTGTAATTTCAGCTTCCGTAAAGTGTTGGTCGCGTGGGATTTCCTGAACGATTCGTGACAGAAGGGCAACGACCGCTTTTTGTTTCTTCGGCCAGCGTTTGAGTTGAATGCCAACGCCAGAGGTTGTCAAATAGCGTTGCAGGCTTTGGTGATACTCGGACTGAGTGATGATGAAACGGTCGTCCAGACTGCCTGGCTGTTCGGGAATGGCGAGTAATTGGTCTTCGGGAGCGTTGGGGTGGTCAAAAACGTTGTCGTAAATTGCCAGATAGAGTCGTGCTTGTTTGGCTTTTTCACGGAAGGTGAATTTTTGATGGCGAACCGTGGCGGCGGCTACCTGATTTTGCTTGGCGATATCGGCATCCTTGAGGCCACTGTGAAAGGCCTCGAGCAGTTCACGTTGTTTGGCAGTTAGGGTATTGTACTTACTATCGTCGTTGATCAGGTCGGTCACCCGATGGGGATGTTCCGCGCGTACGTGGCGTCGAATCATTTGGTCGGCGGGATAAAATTTGTCGTTGGCAGCAAACACCTCGTCCGTTGCAAAAGCGGCATGGCAGGTATTGCAGATAAAAGCGGTCGGCGTTTGGTGCCATCCCTGTTTGAGTTCGGTTAACGTGAGATCAGATTGTGTCATGTGTCGGTTACTCCTTTTAGTTAGTCGGTAATTGTGAGCAATTTCCGACTATCAGTAGCCTTAGTGTACAAATGTTTATCGAAACTGTCAACAATAAAATTCTAAGTTTATTTATTTTACCAACATCACGCTAAAAAATAGCAGGCGGTTGGCCGATGACATTTTGAGCGTGTAGAAAACGTCACCAATCGCAGGAAACCGCGGTATAACAATATTTGTAAGCGGATTTCGTTGCTTCTCGCTACTGCATCGGGTAGTATGGAAATTACTTTTAAGGGGGGACGACCATGACGACACCACGTGTGATTGCAACGGATTTAGATGGCACATTTTTAAATGATGCGGGGGGCTATGATCATCGCCGGTTTGATCAACTCTTAGGGAAAATGCGGCAGCGGGGAATCCGTTTCGTGGTCGCTACCGGCGACCCATTAGACCACGCGCTAAGTCTCTTTACAGGCTTGACCAATACAGCTGAACTAACTTACGTGGTCGAGGATGGTGCCCTGATTGCCTTAGCGGATGGGACGATTTTAGCATCACGACCCATGGCAATGGTGGATTGGCGAGCCGCAGTCCGTTGGATTCAGACGGCCCCCATCATGGCAGATAACTTTTTGATTGCCTGTGGGGTCACCGCCGCGTACACCGAACTGGCTAGTGATAGTCAACGGTTTCAAGCGTCACGTGCGTTTTATCCGAGTCTCACCAGTGTTTCCAACCTCAGTACCGTGCAGGATGACATTCTTAAGCTAGACGTGACTTGGCTGCGAGATGATGTGAGTGCCCAAGAGGTCGCCTTTAACCAGAAATTCGCTGGAAAATTAAAAGCCACTAGCAGTGGGGTAGGCGGCTTTGACGTGAGTCTGCCGACCGTTAGCAAAGCGGCCGCCCTCAGCCAGTTGGGCGACTTGTGGCAGATTGAGCCGCACAAAATGGCGGCGTTTGGCGATTCGGGGAACGATTTAGCCATGCTGCAATTGGTCGGTCAGGGCTTGGCGGTGGCCAACGCAGCGCCAGAACTTTTAGCCAACGGGGCCGCGTTATCATTAACAAACGATCAAGGGGCGGTTATGGCACAGATAGAGACGTGGCTAGTTTGAGGGACTTCCGAACCGATTATTTTTTGACCCCCAACATCGTCGTTATCACGTAAAATCACTGGTAATGGGGGTGAGGGGTTATGGCACAAATTAGTCCATTAGGGGAGTATCTAATCGGATTAGAGATTAAATGGCATCGCAGTCGGCAAATGAACGCAATTTACCGATCGTTGAAACTCGTCTTTCCAGTCATTCTCCTCGGGAGCCTGGCGGACTTTTTTGATAGCGCTTGGTTACAGAAGACGGGTTATTACTATCAGACTTTGGGCGTGAGCCAGTGGGGGTGGCCACTCAAGGTGTTACGGGCTTACTTTCGCCTGGTCAGTGCTGGTACACTAGGATTTGCGGCTATCTTGCTGGCTTTTGCTGTGAGTTTTTACTTAGTCGCCGCCGTCACGCCGCATGCGACCGATCGGTTAATTGCCGGCATGACGGCCGTGATCAGCCTGAAATTTTTCAACGTGGACCGCGCCTCAGTGCTAACGTTAAAGCCCGTGCAATGGCTGTCGACGAATCTGGGAATTCAGGGTGTCTGTATTGGTATCTTGATGGGACTGCTAGTGGGTGACGGTTATCGCTGGTGGCTACAGCGCGAATCAACGGTTGAAGAGAATTTACCGCGAACACTGACCATTACCAGTGGTTGGTTGCTACTCATGGCGGCGTTAGGCCTGTTGTGGATCAGCACACAGACGGTGGGACTGAATGTGGCCTTCGCCAGCATCGTTCGCTGGCCGTTTAAGTTGCCACATTTTATTCTGGGTCTGTTGGGATTCAGTACGTTAAGTAGTATGTTCCAGTGGTTAGGCGCACTGGGACCATTGACGGCTGGAAGCGGTCAAACGATTGAAACGGCGCAGAACTTAGCGGCCGTGTTGACCCACAGTGGGTGGCAATTGCCTCATCCAGTGACGTTACACACGATTGTGACCGCTTATACGACCATGGGCGGAACGGGGATGGTTTTAGCCCTCCTGCTCGCTATTTTTCTCAGCAAGCCGGACCCTCTGCAACGGCGAATCGGCTGGCTGAGTGCGTTGCCCACACTGGGAAATCTGAACACGCCACTACTAGTGGGGTTACCAGTGATGTTCAGTCCCATTCTAGCCATTCCTTTTTTGACGGCACCACTGGCCTGCACCGTTATCAGTTGGGCTAGCGTGCGCCTACAACTCGTTCCGGCGGTGGCCTATCCCCTTGCGAACGGGACACCGGGGCCCTTGATTGCTTATCTGGGAACCGGTGGCAGTTGGGCAGCGCTAGTCTTGGCGTTTATTAACCTTGGCATCAGCACCGCCATTTATTATCCGTTTGTGAAGTGGTTCCAACTAGCACGAAGGGGTGAGTAGGATGAGAAGGATGCGAACATTGCGTAGTTTCTGGCTGATCTTAGGGGCCATCTTCTTGCTGTGCTTACCCGGATTCATTTGGCGCCCCCATCAAGAAGCTCATGTCCGCGCAAACTATCGTAGTATGATTGCACCGGTATTTTTGGTGCCGGGGTCCAGTGCGACACAGAATCGCTTCAACGCGTTAGTCAAAGAGTTGAATAAAAATTCGGGAACCAAGCACAGCCTTTTGCGGGTGGAAGTTATGACGAATGGCACGCTGAAATACTCTGGGGCCGTTCGGCAAGATGACATGCGGCCTTACATCGTCGTGGGGTTTGAGAACCGTCACGATGGTGCGACTAATATTGAAAAGCAAGCAAAATGGTTTGGTATTGCTTTTCGTGCTTTACAGAAGACGTATGGTTTTAATCACTTCTCGGCAATGGGGCACTCCAACGGTGGCCTGGTATTAACCCTATTCATGGAAGATGAATTGGCGGCCACACGCGTGCATGCTGACCGGTTGCTGACGATTGCTTCGCCATTTAACTTGGAGGAGCAGGATGCGACAGTCGACACGCCGCTATTTGAGCGACTTTGTGCCAATCGTGATCGGTTGCCGAAACAACTGGTCGTCTATTCGATTGCGGGGAGTAAGACCTATACAGGGGACGGAATTGTGCCATTCGACAGCGTCAATCGCGGCAAGTACATCTTTCAAAATCAGGTCAAAAACTTTACGCAGATGACGGTCACCGGAGCGAATGCCAATCACGCTAATCTTCCGGAAAATCAGCAGATCGTTAGTCTGATTCAGCAGTATTTACTTTGAAACAAGTGAGTTGTGTCCGCCTGATCTGACGCCGTAAATTTGCCATAACTATCCTAGAAACGCTGTTTATTTCGGTAACGGTTACGTGTAAACTAGACAGTGAAACGGAGGTCAATGACGAATGATTAAAATGATTGCGCTCGACCTAGACGAGACTTTACTCAACACGGATAAGACTATCAGTGAGGCCAACGCAGCTGCACTACGGCAGTTACACACGGCAGGGATTAAGGTGGTACTGTGTACTGGACGGCCAATTAACGCCATCTGGGGATATCTCGAGCAACTGGGGCTAACGACCGCAGAAGATTACACCATCACGTTTAACGGGGCGTTAGTAATTCAAAATACCACGAAGGAAGCCTTAGCCCAGAGTGGTCTGAGTCGCAATGACTTTAAGCCCCTCCATGAATTTGCGGCGGCTCACGGCTATCCTTTAGACGTGTTAGACTTCGATCAGGTTTATCCGGTCGCAGATCTCGCTAAGTCAGAATATCAACGGATGTTGAAGGCGCCTATGACATTTACGCCAACGCCCTTTAACGAGTTACCGGACCACTTGTTCAGTAAAGCGGTGATGGCAACGGCGTCGACAGTTTTAGATGACGTCGTGGCGAATCTGACGCCGGCCATGCGCGAGCAATATCACGTTGTTCGCTCACAGCCTAAGATTTTAGAATTCTTAGCAGCGGATATGGACAAAGCTGTGGGATTAGGCCAACTGCTGACACACTTTGGCTGGGATTTCAGCAATCTGATGGCGTTTGGTGATGCGGAAAATGATCTGGGAATGATCAAGGCTGCTGGCGATGGAGTCGCGATGTTAAATGGCCAACCGGAAGTCAAGGCTGCTGCCGACCATATTACCCCTAAGAGCAACAATGAGGCGGGAATTGCGGCTTATCTGGAACAGGTCTTTACGGAACTCAAAAATTAAAGCAGGCATGTCGCTTGTGTTTGAACAATGCCTATGGCAGTATGTAAACAGATGAGCGGATGAATTAAAGGGAAGATTTGAAGGAGGATTTTTGGTATGAAGCGTTTTTGGATTAAGTTAGGATTGGTCGTCATGGCTGTGGGGACGTTAGGCGGCGTGGTTTCACCAAGCGTTGCCAGTGCTAAAACGAAAGCCAAACCAACTTTTACGAATACGGATTTAAAGCGTTATTACAAGAGTGACAAATCAAAGACAGCCTTTTACTTTAAGACTTACAAGGCCGCCAATAAGAAGACCGGCCAAATGCTGATCTTCGGCGACTTTGGGACTACGCCAAACGTGAAGTACGGGGTGCCAACGTCCATTAAGCTTAGCAAGAACAAGCGGACGCTGACGACCAAGTATAAGCTGATCAAGTTCACGACGACTGATGGCCAGACGACAACGTCATTGACTAAGACGGTCTACACGTTCAAGTTGACCAAGAAGACCAGTACGACCTTTACCACTAAGGTAACGGGGAGTAAGGCTAATCGGCGGTTAGGCACGACCGGCAAGACTTACACGTACACTAAGGTCAAGAAGAGTCCCGCTGAAGCGTACGCTAAGAAGTACGTTAAGCCAACGTTGTACAAGCAATACTTAAAGGCCTTTGCGGATTCTGGTGCTTTGACTGAAGAACAACAAGAAGAATACGCCACGAAGTATGCCGATCAAGGGGTAACCACCATGGTCAACAACTTCAACTACAAATCATAATTAGTAGATTCAAAAACGCCGTCACGATTGTCGTGGCGACGTTTTTTTCAGGGTTTAAACTGAACTGCTAAAGAAAGATATTCAGTGTGGGTAAGCAGTCGCACCATTATAAATTAAGCGCACTATGGCTGCCAGAGATTCCGACTGCTGTGGGGACGCTTCAGCCTAGAAGAACACCAGTCTTCTCGCTCGCTTTGAAGCCACGAAGAGCATGTGTCTCCAAAGTCGCCCGTGCTGTAAGCTGGCGGAAAATTCGTCGCCAGCTAACACCACTTTCACGGCCGGCTCCATCCCTGGCCTCCTCCGGCGCTGACGGTGTGTTATCAAGACAACGGTTGTAAACCACAGCTACCTAGCATTTTTGAATTCGACTGATAACAACCGTTACGGTTACTATCAAAGTCGTCCGAAAGCACAATGTAAGCCGAGAGGTCGGCAGATATGAGCTCAGGCGCGTCGTTCTACTTAGTCAGTAAGTGATCTGCTTACTGGCTTAGTAGAAAACCAAGCTTGTAGACTCGTGACCTTCGAGGCTTCAAGTTGTGTTCGCACCGATTCAGCTCATATCTGCCGGCCGGTAAGGCGACCAGACCACCAAGTTGCCTACTTTTAGAGCTACGGTTGTTGGTAGAACAGGCATGAACCGTACTTTGGAGCTTTCAACCTTTAGCTGAACTGGAAACTCACTTCCCAAATCATGGATGACGGGTCCAGATCGACCAAGTTTGACATTTTTAGCTCGCAAAGATGCGAATGGCCCGGTAGATGTTGTACAGATAGAGGCCAATGCTAATGAGAATGAGCAGCGCGGTTACTAGGAAACTGCCGCCGACTAGTAGGCGACTGTCGACGCTGGTGAAAATGGATAAGCCGCCTAAGCTTAACATGAAGACAATGAAGCTGATAAAGGGAAGTAGCTGGAGGAAAAGGGCATGCCGCGCTGACCGGCGAATGTCTGGCGCTAATGGGGTAAATGCACTAGTGATGAGGACAAGTAGCGGAAACCCAACGGGCATGAAGATGACACTAAGATAATTAAGACCGTTGATGACACGGTGTTCGGGTTGAATGGTGGGGTGCAAGGCAGCCACCTCCGTTTCATTAAGATTGTTTCTATACAGTCTAGGGGATTTCTCAACCAGAGTAAAGCTATTCGACCATAACCGTACAAAAAAGGCGTTCGCCTGGCGAACGCCTTTTCTCTGAGGCATAAACCGTTTTACCACCACGGATTAACCGCTGGCCCATCCACACAGGATGGGGGTAGCGGTCAATCAGGGGAGATCATGTCGATTTAAGTCTACTTGTTAGCTTTGAACAGAGCAGTTAAGTAGTTCATGAAGACCTTGAGGTAACGGTCCTTGTCGACCATTACGGCAACCTTAACGTTCGTAGGTTCGTTCAGACGGTTATCGTCACCGATAGTCCGGCCGTAGGTTTCCTTGTTGTAGTTAACCACCATGTTCAAGTCAATCGTGGTAACGAAGCTAGGGTCCAAAGCAACCCCAACAGCTAGTGGGTCATGCAAAGCACAGCCACCCAAGTTGTCGTTGAATTGCTTGTAGGCTTCGATGTAGTAGTCAACGATGTCGGCAAACTTTTCACCGGCAACGGTGCCTAAGTCACGCCATTGTTGGGTTTCCTTCTTGGTTAAGAGGGTCCGCAACGTGACATCCAACCCAACCATAGTAGAGTGAAGTGGGCTAGTCAAAACGGCGTTAGCGGCTTCAGCATCTTGGTTGATGTTGGCTTCAGCGTAAGCAGTAACGTTACCAGGCATGGTCAGGGCACCACCCATGAAGGTCATATTGCCGATTTCGTGGGCAATTTCTGGGGCCTTCTTCAAAGCAGCAGCTAAGTTGGTCATTGGACCAGTTGGAACTAAGGTCAGATCCTTACCGTACTTATGTGCAGCGTCGATGATGAAATCAACACCGGATTCTTTTTCGATGGCACGGGTTGGTTCTGGCAATTCAACTTCACCGATCCCGTTTTGACCGTGAATGTTTGCACTAACTTCCATGCGGTCGAAGTGATCTGAAGTTGATGAATGACTTTCACCTAAGTATACTGGAATGTCGGTATGGCCCAATAATTCCAAAATCTTCAATGCGTTTTGGCCACCGGCTTCAACGACAACGTTGCCGTAAGAGCCAACGATCCCGATTAAGTCGACATCAGGAGCACCTAATGCGTAAGCGATTGCAAGTGAATCGTCAATACCAGTATCCAAGTCCAAAATCATTTTGCGTTTTGCCATGATATATTGTCTCCCCTTTGATTCTTATTTAAGCTATAAAGCCTACTCTAACTATAATGTAACTGGTTACATTTAGCAAGCTCACTCGCACACCAAGTTGAAGCTGACCCGACTTCAAGGTAAGATAGGGAACAGGTTTAACGGGCATTGTTGGCTAGCCATGGCCTGAAAAAAATAATTGATGGCGCTAGTGGGTACTCAGAGAAGGCTGGAAGTTGGGCGTCAGATGGGACCGACAGAAAAAATAGTCAGTCCAGCTAGCCGGCAAGCTGGGCTAATTAACTTGCTCAGCGTCATACTTGGTCGGTGCCTTTGCTCGTCAAATTAGGGATGAGAAAAGTTTAGTCAGTAAGTACACTTCTTACTGACTTAGTCGAAAACGTAGACGCGGGTCTTGCGAGACTTCAAGTGGTGTTCGCACCACCTGCCAGCCGGTAAGGCGACACAACTACCAGGTTGCCTAGTGTTGGCGGCAATGTTGTGGTGTGAACAGGTATGACCGGTGTTACGTTAACTAAATTAAAAGAAGCGATGAAGGGGGATTAAGGTAATGGCCGATAAAGAGACCGTAAAACCGTTCAAGCGACGGTTTCAATACCATAATCATTTATTAGATGATGCAACCAAGGAAATGAACGAGTGGACTGGTGAGAATAAGGTCGTCGAGATTCACTTGTTCTCCATGTTTACAGAAGTTTTTAAGCCGCACGACCTTGATGATGCCGAGGCCTTATTTATTGTCGGCACCAAAGAAACCACGCCCTCACTGGAAGCCGTTTCGGCGGCACCAGTGAAGCCCTGGCTATTTTCACGGGTCTTTGCGTTGCTCGGGGCCAGTTTTGTCTTACTGGCCATGTTGTTTCTGGTCTTCCGCAGTAACAATGCGGTTCCTGGCATGATTTTCATCGGGTCGTTGACCGTACCATTTGCCCTGTTGATCATGTTTTTTGAAATTAACGTTTTCCGCAATATTTCGGTCTATCAGTTAATGACGGTCTTCTTGGTCGGCGGGATTCTTTCCCTGGTCGCCACGATGATTTTGTACTCCCTGATTCCATCGGGAAATGGGACCTCGTGGGAGTCGGCGTTGATCGTTGGCTTCATTGAAGAGACCGCCAAGATGCTGGTGATTGCAGCCTTCATTAATCGGTTCCATCTGAACTATATTTTTAATGGCTTATTGGTGGGAGCTGCTATTGGCGCCGGGTTTGCGGTCTTTGAGACGGCCGGTTACACCGGTCAGTACGGACTGGTCACATTACTGATGCGCAGTTGGCAAGCCATCGGCACCCATACGATTTGGTCAGCAATCATGGGAGCCGCGATTATTTTGGCTAAAGAGGGCCATCAACCCGTGACTAGAAGTAGCATGGTCAAGCCGAAATTTCTACGCTTCTACTTGCTAGCAGTGGCCTTGCACGCCATCTGGGATTGGAACGCGCCCTTTGCGTTGCTCGACATTCTTTACCTCCAGCAGTGGCTGTTGATTGCCATCGGGTGGGTCGCCATCTTCGTTTTGATCAATGCCGGTCTGCGTGAAGCGCGGACGTTACAGGGGCAGCGTATCCTCAAACGCACTCAGCTGGGCGGATAGAGGAAACGAATGACTTTGACATCGAGTTGGGGATTTTCATGTAATAGAGAATGCTGCGTTTGCCAAACGGGGCCACGGACCGCTTCATAGTGGTAACTGCCAACGCGGCCAGCGACCAGCCGCCGCATGGGGGTGACCGTGTTCGCTGGGACCTCGCTGTCGTTGCCCACATTTTCGATTTCACCGGCTAAATTAAGAATGTGCAGTTGCGGATAGTGGTACCTTAGCGGCTGGCGTTCGGGAAAATCGGCACCAATGCAGACCAAGCGGCTAACGGTTACGGGCGCTTGGGGCCGGTGATTCAAATAGTCATAGGCAATCGTTCCCCCCGAGGAGTGGCCGACAAAGTTGACGTGGGTGATGCCGTAGCGGTCGTGGAGTTGGTCAAGCACGGTGATCAACTGACGCGACTGGCGCAGAGCGTGCGTGTTATCCTTAAAGATAACGGGAATGAGCGCGTTCGTGGTGATGGCGTGATGCTGTTGCCAGGTGACCCGACCGTTCTGACTGACGTGTGCGGTTAGAGGAAATGACGCAAGGTGGGGTCGGTCTAGGCTTAACACCATACTGCGCATGGAGAGCCAGGCACCACTATTTCCCGGCAAAAAGAGGGTCGCCGTGTGGGTCTGGGGGACGCGAACTTGGTTCATAACTTGCCAACGACTGTGCCACCACCACCCGAGACCGCTCAGTACAATTAAAATTGTCATTAAAACGGTGAGACCGCGACGATGCTTCACGGTGACCACCTCCTAAAAATTTAGAATGGAGTCTTTGATCATGACGGAAAATTACGATATTACCATTGTTGGTGGCGGCCCTGCTGGCATGTTTGCGGCCTTTTACGCTGGTATGCATAATGCCAAGACACAGGTCGTGGAAAGTCTTGCGGAACTCGGTGGTCAAATCAACGCGTTGTATCCTGAAAAAACGATTTTAGACGTTGCCGGCTTACCAGCGGTTAAGGGCCGTGATTTAGTCGCCGCTCAGCAAGAACAGCTCAAGCAATTTCCGTTAACGATTAAGACGGGCGCAGCTGTTACCAATATTACACCGAATGAAGCGGGCTTCACAGTCACGACAGCTAAAGAGACGAGCCAGACGCGTGCCGTCATCATTGCGGTGGGAAATGGTGCGTTTACGCCCCGGAAATTAAACGTGGCTGGGGCGGATGCCTTTACCGGTAAGCAGCTTTTTTACAGCGCGCGGGACTTGGAAACGTTCCGTGATCAAAACGTGATGGTTGCTGGCGGTGGCGACGCGGCGATTGACCAAGCCTTAATGTTAGAGCCGGTTGCCAAATCAGTGACGTTGCTTCACCGGCGCGCACAGTTCCGTGGGTTGGCACACATGGTCGACCTCTTGAACGCGTCCACGGTCAACGTGAAGACGCCATACCTGATTCGGGACCTGCAGGCGGCTGGTGACCAACTCGATGTTATTTTGAAGCCAGTGGGCGCCGACGCGGAGCCGGTCCATCAGATTGTTGATAAGTTGGTCGTGAGCTACGGGTTCACCGCCGACCACCACGCCTTGGATGCTTGGGACGTAGATTTGGCAGAAGACCACCGACTGATTGCGGTGGACAGCACTATGGCCACCAATGTTGACGGAATCTACGCCATTGGTGATGGGGTCATGTATCCTGGCAAACAACCGCTGATTGCAACGGGGTATGGTGAGGCGCCCGTCGCAGTTCAAGCCATCATGAGCAAATTTTTCCCAGATCGTCGGGGTCCGGTTCACAGTACCTCCCTGACCACTAAACAATAGAACAGTTTCGGCTAAACACCAAAGAAGCTGACCCTTCGATTTAAAGATCGAACGGCCAGCTTCTTTATATCCCCAGCAATCGAATGTTAGAAGCGGCTGATACAATAGCCACCCCAATATTGTCTAGGTTGTCCGCCTTACCGTTCACCAAATTTGGACCGGAACGCGGTGGGCAGGACGGTCAAAGCCTGAGGAGCGGTCTTTGACCTCGCTTTGAGCCGGAAAGTTCACTGTCTCAAAGTCGCCATTTTTCAAGCAGATCATTTGAAAAATCCCACGGCTAGGTCCAAATTTGGCTCACTCTCGGCTACGTGACCGATTAGCAATTATGGTAGCGGATAGCGGGATTTAACCGTAGCGAACTTTAACAGCATGTTACTGCTAAGAACGAACGTAACCGGAGGAGGCCAGAGATGGAGGTAGCTGTGACGACGGTGTTGACCGGGTTGGGCTTTGACGCGGTCTACAGCGTGGGACGCGTTTGGAAACTGACGACCCTTGTCAGGTTTCAAACCGAACCGGAGGACCGCTTCTCAGGCCGCAGGTGGTCCCCACAGACGCCGGAATCTCTGGCAGCCGCAGGTGACCTCCTCGACTATTTAAATTAACCAGCACTGTTAGCTAAAGTGAGTAGAGACTAAAAAGTCGCCCAGCAAGAGCTAGGCGACTTTTGTAGGTGCTTATTTACCACTGGTGTCATCTTGGTTGGTGATCTTGATCCGGTTGGAATCGGTCGTCTTGTGGCCGAGTTCAGGTGCGTTCGTTTTGTAGAACGGCTGCGTGGATTTGTCACCATTTCTGGAGAAGAGGCTGGTTGATTTCAAGCCCAGTTTCTTCTCGAGCTTCTCTTCCTTTTCGAGACCGTCGGAGTAATTGTAGTCCGATGGGTCGACATCCGTGAAGCCCTTAGGATGGAAGAAACGCAGGAGGTTCTTTTGGTTGAGCGAGTCGGAGAAATTCAACCCTTGATTGACGTGCTTTTGCATCTTATCGATTTTTTTCTTTAGCGCGCCAGTGGGGTGAATTTCTTGTTGTGTCTTGTTACTATAAATACTGCCATCGACCGAAGTGTAATCTGGGCTGACCCAGTCACGGTTACGGAAAGCGACGACCTGATTGTGTTCCTTCGAGAAGAGGTCAGTCCCGAATTGAATGTACTTCTTAGAGTTCATTCCCATCAGGTGCATGAGGGTTGGCAACACGTCGATTTCACCGCCGTATGTGTGTTCAACTTTCCCTTTCTTGTAGCCAGGCATGTTAAACATCAACGGGACCCGCTGGAGTTGTGCGTTGTCGTAATCGTCCCAATCGTCGGGGTTGACGCCCAGTAATTTCGCTAGACTCTTATTGGAAGAGTTGGAAATGCCATAGTGATCCCCGTAGATCATGACCAGTGAATTCTTAGCCAAGCCGGATTTCTTCAGGTAGGCGTAGAATTCCTTGATGGACTGATCGAGGTAGTGGGCCGTCTTGAAGTAGTTGTCAACAGTCTTATCACCGGTATTCGGCGTCTTAAAGCTCGAATCTTCCTGATCAAGGGTGAACGGGAAGTGGTTCGTGACAGTCAGATATTTCACATAAAAGGGTTGTTGTAAATGCTGCAGGTACTTCACGGAATCGTTGAACAATAGCTTATCCTTTAAGCCATAACCCAGCGATTTATCACCAGAAGTATCGTAGTAGCTGGCATCGAAGAAGTACTGATAGCCAAGATTCTTGTAGGTATTGCTCCGGTTCCAGAAGCTGGCAACGTTCCCGTGGAAGACCGCGGTCGAGTAACCAGCTTGATCAAAGATCGCCGGTGCCGCCTGGAAGGTGTTGTCATTTCCCAGTTGCGTAAAGAGCGATCCCTGTGGTAGCCCAAACGTCCCGGTTTCCAACATTGTTTCGGCGTCGGAAGTCTTGCCTTGACCGACTTCATGGAAGAAGTTGTCGAAGCTATACGTGGACTTACTCTTATAGAGTTTGTTCAGGAACGGCGTGACTTCTTGGCCGTTGATCTTCTTGTTGATCAAGAATTGCTGGAAGCTTTCTAGGTGAATAATGATGACGTTTTTCTTCTTGGCAACGCCGTAGAGTTTCTTGTCTGGGGCGGCGTAATTTTTGTGCACGTATTTGAGAATACCGGTCAACTCAGACTTCTTGGCGTGTGATCGGAGTTCGCTGGTGTGACCAGACTTGATGCCATCGTAAACGGTGAAGGCATCGAGTCCCAGGTATTTTACCACGTAGGTCCGGTCAAACGTCCGCGTCAGGAGTTGTGGGCGATCCATTTCCCCCAGCGTCAAGTTGACGGAGAACGCTAATAACGCGGCTGAGGTGACGGCTAGGCCCACCCGTTTGTTAACGGGACGCGGATCAATGTAGATGCGCCGTGTTGCAATGAGCGCGAGCACGACGACCAGGTCGAGCCAGAATAAAATGTCATGCGGTGAGGTCAGTGCCAGCGAACTACCAGACAGCCCCTGGTCAACCTTGGAATAGCCCAGCACCGTGCTAACGGTCATGAAATCGGTGAATTCCCGGAAATAGATGACGTTTATGTACAGCAGCAGGGTGTTGAGAATATCAATTAAAAATAAAAAGGGATAAAAGAACCGTGCCCGCTTGAAGTAGAGGGCTAACCCGAAGAGCAGAATAGTCGTTGCGAGGGGGTTCAGTAAGAGAATCAGAAACTGAAATGGATCGCTTAAATTAAGCTTGAAGTCGACGAAATAGGCGACTAGAGTTTTTAGCCAAAACAGGACGACCATTAAGGTCACAAAGCCCATCCGGGTTCCTGTCCTGGCCCAGATCCTTTTGAAACGTTCCACGATATTTCGCTCCTTCATTAACACCTGTAATCGTCTCATTTTACCATAGATAGATTAACTATCCTAAAAGCTGGCCACCTTAGGATGATTGGCCAAACCGCAGTTGCCGCGATTGTTACCAATCGGTCAGCCTAGCTAATCGACCTATGGATAATAAAAAAGACATTTTGTCTATCCTAGCAAACAACCGCCTGTGCTGGCAACTTTTGACCGAAGTTTAGGAAAACTTTAAGTCGGATTGTCAAATTGTAACCGCTACCTTAGCATTCTTTGGTACACTAGAGCTAAAGGTTGAACGGACCTGATGACGATTTAGGAAAGGTGTGGCGTTAAATGGATAAGCAAGTAACCTTATACGTAGTACGGCATGGTCAAACGTACTTTAACATCTATAATAAGTTGCAGGGATGGAGTAATTCACCGCTGACCGCGGCAGGTATCGCGGACGCTAAGAGTGCCGGTGAACGGCTCAGCGACGTCCAGTTTGCAGCGGCCTACTGCAGTGACACAACTCGGGCGGAACAGACGGCACGGACCATTTTAGCGGCCAATCAGTCCCAACCAGCAGCGCAATTGACCACGGCACCGTTCTTTAGAGAAGAATTTTACGGTTATTATGAAGGGACTGACATGGCACAGGCGTGGTACGTGGCTGGTGCGCCACATGGTGTCCCTACCTTTAAGGACATTGAAGAGAAGTATTCGATCGGCAAGGCCAAGGATTTCTTAAAGGAAGCCGATCCGTTCCACCAGGCTGAAAATAACGCCGAGTATTGGGCACGGGTGGACCAAGGCTTTGACTTGATTCGCCACAATCCGGCGGTTCACGATGGGGATAACGTCTTGATGATCAGTCACGGCAACACGTTGTTGAGTTTGATGGAACGTTATGGCCAAAATCAGTTCGACTTGAGCGTTCGGCCAGCCAATGGGAGCTTGACCAAGCTGTTATTGACACCAGATGACATTCAGGTTCTGAGTTACAATCAAAAAGATTAGAAATGAGGTTGGTTTGATGGAATGTAGAATGGCATGGGGGAAATTAAATCCTTGTTACGACGATGCGTTGGCAATTCGCAAGGAAGTCTTTATCGGTGAACAGGGGATCGACCCGAAAATTGAGTTAGACGGCACCGATGAGGATAAGATGCATTACGTGGGTTACGTGGACGATAAGCCCGTCACGACCGCACGCATTGATATGCTCGGTGGTAACCGGGTCAAGATTCAACGAGTCGCTACGGTGGCCAGTGCTCGTAAGCACGGATACGCCGGAGAATTGATCAAGCAGATCATCAAGGACGCCAAGAGCTCGGATGTCGCGCACATCGAATTGGACGCCCAGTTGACGGCATTAGCGTTCTATGAAGAACTCGGCTTCAAACCAGTGGGGGAACCCTTTGAAGAAGCGGGAATCCAACACCGAACGGTTGCCTATCAGGAAGACTAAATTAGTCGATTGTGCTGAGGTTAATAGTCGACCAATAGTCATTTGGCTCGCAAAGGGCGTCTGGGAGTTTTGACCCAGACGCTCTTTTAGTGCGCAAGGCAGATTGATCACATGGACGAAAGCTGTGCCCAAGGGGTGATTGATGCCCCTCAGAGGTGCGCCTAGCCAGTGAAGGAAGGGTAGCCGCGTAAGTGGTCAGCCAAAATTCGTTGGACAAAAAAACGTTGCGGCAAGTCAATTACTTGCGCGCAACGTGGTAAAATTCAATCGTTCAATTTAATTCATCAGAGGCTGATAATAATGATTAGTCAGCGTCGGTTGCTGCTGACGTGCTGGTACTGGTTGAAACGCGAGCGTAACCAACAGCGTGCCACCATGGGGCATGAACGGCTTCACGAACAACACCGCGGTTTTGGGCATCGATCATCTTGCCATTACCAACGTATAAACCAACGTGAGAAATAGAATACTTGCTACCACCGAAGAAGACCAAATCACCCTTCTTGATGTTCTTATACGTCACGTGCTTCAAAGAGTTGAATTGTGCTTGGGCAGTCCGTGGTAACGTAACGCCAGCACCCTTCTTGTAAACATAGCCGGTAAAGCCAGAGCAATCAAAGGCAGTAGGACCAGTTGCGCCGTAAACGTAACGTGCGCCCATATGCGCCTTGGCAACTTGGTAAATGTTGCTGAAGTCATCTGCAGTAGCGGCTGAAGCAGTAGTCGTCGTTGTTTCGCTGACGGCGAAGAAACCAGTTAAAACTAATGCGAATGTTGCAATTGTCTTGATCACTTTTTTCATTATTATCTAGCACCCCTCATGAATTTTACAAGTACTAGAATACCAATTTAATGTGACAGGAATGTAACAAGCCAGTTGCAGTGGCGTTAAATGTCTTAAACAAAACGTTACTTTTCGCAACAATCCAGCTTAGTTGGCTAGAAACTTGCTATTATCTAACATCAATGGTAACTTATTTAACATAGAATAACGGCTCATTGTTAGTGATGATGGTGAACTGTTCTAAGGGAAGTGGAGGAGTACAAGTTGGCACAATTTACAAATGAAATGCGGCAGTTCTTTGACGTGCAGCGTCTGGTCTTTCGCATTGGGGAACTCTCAGCGATGACGGGGGTCTCGGCTCGGCAACTGCGGTACTGGGAGAAGAAAAAATTAATCACGTCGCAGGAGCGTGAGGACGGTCAGCAAGCGCGCGTCTACACGTTTAAGACGTTTATTGGTGTCTCCATGATCAAATATTTCTTAGATGAGGGCTACACGCTCACAGCTGCCGCCAAGCAAGCGCAGAGTCGTAAAGACCGCATCGCCTATATCCATCGCTTCATCAAGACCGGATTGAAGGGGTTTGCGAAGATCGATGGCCAAATGGCGATCAACTTGGGCGCCTTCGACGAGCAACAGACGTTAATGGCATTGATGCCAACGGATGACGGCCCGGTCACGTACCGGTTGGTTTCGAACGATGAAGCCCACCGCATGACCCAAGCAGAACCTAATTAGACAAAAACGAGGTCCCCAGTTACCGGCAAGGTTCGGTAGTGGGGGCTTTTTATGTGGGGTAAAGTGGCCAGCAAATTAGGCTTTAATTTTCCCTTGAATGTATCTTCCCGATACACTATACTAGGTCAACGGAAAGGAGTTGGCTGGTATGTACGACCTATTCGTTTTAGGTCAATTAATGGATCACACCATGACAGGTTATCAGTTGCGAAAGGCGCTGATGACGGTAGTGGGGCAGGAGCAAACCGTGAGTTATGGTGTACTTTATCCCTTGCTCGAACGGCTAAACGAAGCTGGCGATGTAACCCTGACCACGACGACCGGTCCCCGGACCAAGAAACAGGCAGGCATCACGCCACAGGGACGCCAACATTTCCATGACTTGGTGATAGAACCGGTCGCAATCAATAAGCAGACCCAACTGGTATTTCAGATAAAATGTAACTTTCTGCATCTGCTGGTGGTACCTGAACAGCGGGACGTGCTTCAGGACTTTCAGCGATTCAGCCACTTACAATTGGAAAATCTACAAACAGCGCGTGACTATTTGACGGATCATCCGCGGATGGTGCCAACGGATGTCGCCGATGCATTACAACTGAATCAATTACAACAACTGCGCGCGCAGGCCCAAGCCGATTGGATTGCTGCACGCCTGACAAACTTGCATTAAGGGAGAATAGGGAATATGAACTCAAAGACGTTTGCGGCCGACCCGCAGATTCAAAAGCACCGCTGGTGGATCCTAGTAGCGGTCTGTCTCTTTACATTTATGTCAACATTGGACGCCAGTATCGTTAACATTGCGTTACCGGTGATGAGTCACGATTTAAAAATTCCAATGAATCAGGCGGAGTGGGTGGTCTCAATCTACTTGATTGCCATCTGCGCATTATTGCTATTATTCGGTAAGCTCGGGGATACCCGCGGTAAGATCCGAATCTTCAAAATAGGCTCGTTTCTGTTTGTCTTCGGCTCCTTTCTGAGCGGATTTAGCGTGGGGTTGTCCTTTCTGTTGGGCGCGCGGGTCATTCAATCCGTGGGTGCAGCGATGACGATGGCGACCAACAACGGGATCATTACAGAGGTCTTTCCATTCAAGGAACGTGGTCGAGCGTTGGGGATGATTGGTTCATTCGTTGCGCTCGGGAGTATTGCCGGTCCCGGCATCGGCGGCTTGATTCTAGCGCACCTGAGTTGGGGGTATATCTTCTGGATCAACGTGCCGGTCGGTATTATTGCCATTTTGATTGGGCAGCGCATTCTGCCGCAGGATATTACGGTGAGTGATGAACGAATCGACAAGCCCGGTGCTAGTCTCTTTGCCCTCATCATGATCAGTCTATTTGCGGGCGTTTTCGTGGGCCAAGAGATTGGGTTCACACGTCCCTTGATTCTCGGCCTGTTCGCGGTGGCCATCGTCGCCATCATCTGTTTCGTCCACTTAGAACTGCGCGTGGATAATCCTATCTTGGCGTTGCACTTATTTCAAAATAAGCGGTTCACCATCAGTATTCTCTGTGCATTTTTGATTTTCGTGGCCAATTTCTTTTTCAATGTGATTGCGCCATTCTATTTGGAAAATGCCCGGGGGCTGGCTGCCAACTATGCCGGTTACGCGCTGATGACCTTCCCCGTTGTCCAGGTGGTCGTTGCGCCGATTGCGGGGACGGTCTCCGACAAGATCGGCCCGGAACTACTGACATTTGTTGGCTTGATTCTGATCTCAATCAGTCAGGTGGGCTACATGTTAGCTAATCTGGCAACGCCACTGTGGGTCTTTATGTTCTTCATCGGCCTAGTGGGCTTGGGAAATGGTATCTTCATGGCACCGAACAATTCAATCGTCATGAGCTCCGTGCCGGTCCAAGACCTGGGGGTTGCTGGCGGCATCAATGCCTTAGCCCGCGAATTGGGGATGGTGATCGGTATTTCCATCGCCACGACCGTCTTGTTCTCCGCAATGGGCCATTACGCGGGCCATCACGTGACGGCGTACCTACCGAGTCATCCAGAAATCTTCATCGCCGGGATGCGCGTGGCATTTATGGTCTCGCTGGCCATCTGCTTGGTTGCGACCGTCATTACCGGTTGGCGGCTATTGAAACGCCGGGTGGCTTAAACCAGATGATAGCGACCGCTGGCCATTAATCTAATTTTGAATTTTACTAAAAAAGCAGCGCCACGAGAACGAACTCGTGACGCTGCTTTGGGTCTAAACATGATTAATCTTTAGATTCCGTTGATGTATCACTGTTACTTGGTGTTTCCGTGGGACTTGCCGACGAGACATCGGTTGCCGGTTTCTTGCTCCGACGGGTCCGTGAGCGTGAACGCCGGGAACGGGTTTTACGCCGCTTTCTTCTGTGTGGATTGCGTTTCTTCGGTTTGCCGCTGAAGAATTCGTAAGGCTTCTTGGCGGGTAGCGTTACAGAAAGCTTTCCGAACGAGGCCGCTATGATTGGCAGTGCCAAGTTAAAGATGATGGCCGTTAAGATAGTAATCAACGTGACGGCCGTTAACACTTGGGATTCAGCTGCCAGCAACCCGAGGACACCCGTAATGATAATGAAGAGTGAGTGGCGGGTCGTTTGACCGACTTCCTTGATGCCAGGTAATAACCAGTCTAGCAATGGCGCGTCGTTTAATCGGTAGCTCAGTGCCAGTTGCGTCAATTCAACCACGGCCAGAACGGTCAGTGGGACGAATGCCAACAGCGGTACCTGCCAGTTAAAGACGCCATTCCCCGTTAACCACGTCATTAAGAGGTGGGTCAACTGGTAGCCGGCTAAGCCAGACAAAATGAATGTTAAGAACCAGTAAGTGGATTGAACCAGAGAACGACTGAAGATGATCAGGAGAACTAAGATAATACCAAGGACCAATAGTAAGACGCGTGGTAAGTCGTGTTGGTATTGTGACTGAATGGTTGCAGCGACGACGGGTTGACCAGCAAAGGTCAATTTAGCATCCTTGAGCGAGGTCCCACGAAGTTGTGAAGTGGCGACCGTCTTTAAATGCTTTAACGTCTTCGCTGTGTTCTGAGCATTCGGCTCCTGTTTCAACGTGATGGTCAAGTAGGTTGCCTTGACCTTTTCATCCGTAAAGTTAACCATGGATTGTTGGAAGTCACCACTAGCAATTTGCGTTGGTGAGAGGTAAAGGGACTTGGCTGCCTCGGACGTTTGAAGACCACCTAGATACAGGTAGATGTCATTCAAGGACTTTTGCATGCTAATAACTTGCTTACGGGAACGGTTTAAGCTGCTGTTAACAGCCTTTAAAGTTTCCGCATAGTTACTCAAGTTGGAATGCGCAGCACTAGCATCAGTATTAACGGTGCTGGCATCATTAGACAGTGCGGTCATGGTCGTCAGGGCCGTGTTCAATTCGGTGTTGACCTTGTTTAATTGATTGATGTAGCTGGTAACCTTCTTAGAGGAGCTGCTACTACCAACTGCACTGGAACGGCTCAAAGCCGTTTGTAGTGAAGATTCAAGGGTGCCACTATCACTGACCAAGTTGTTGGTTTGTGAAGTCAGCTTCTTCAACCGTTTGATCTCACTCTTGAGGGTCTTTTGGCGCAGATTGATACTATCTGACTTCAGATCATTACGGACAGTTCCTAATTGGCCAACAACCCCGGTCAAGTTTTCGTTGAGGGAACTGAGTTGGTTAGAAACGTAATACTGCGTAATGGGTTGGCCACCTGGTTGTGTGACGGACGTTACCGAACTGACACCAGGTTGGGCGCGTAACTTTTTGGTTAGATTATCCAATTGGAAGAGTTGATCCTGGTTATCTAATCGTTGATCTGCTTGTACGTAAAGCGTCACTGGCGTTGATTTGCCTTGGCCAAAGTGAGCACTGAGAACCCGAGCACCCTGCACGGCTTGATTATTGGGAATATCTTGGGTGTTATTGTAGTTCAGTTGATTACGGTAAGTGAGTGCAAATGGACCGACAACGAAGAGAACGACCACGATAGCGAGCCACGGTTGCCAGAAACCAAAGCGGGCTAAGTTGTGCCAGAACTTGTGATCCTTGAGCTGGGGCCGGGTCTTCTTAGGCCAGAAGAGGCTGGCACCGAGCATTCCAGAGAAGACAGGTACCAGGCTGACACTGGCAATTCCAGTAATGGCAAAGCCAATGCCGAGCACACCGAAAGCCCGAATCGTGGAGAAATCAAAGAGCATCAGGCTGCCAAAGGCAATGGTTAAGCTCAGGGTACTGATGAGAATGCGGTAGCCCAAGTCGTGAATGACCTTGGACGTGGCTGCCTGACTCTCCATGCCGTCGTCGACTAAGTTCCGCAGTTCTCTAAAGAACCAGAAACTCGTCAGCAGGGTGAAGAGGCTGATTCCGAGTAACAGAAAAATCGGTGTGTACTCAGAATAAGCAAAGTTCCAGTGATAGGCCAGGTTAGTTGCCAGACTAAGTGTTGAAATATAGCTAATTAAAATGGCAAGGAACGTAATAATAGGGGCAATAATTGAGGCAAATAAAATCCCCATGGCAACTAAAGCAATCAATAACGTCATCAAGATAACGATCAACGTAAACGACGAAATGTGTTCATTAGCGGCGTCACTAATAATCTCGGGGCTGGTCACGTAGGTATTGAGGCCAATGGTTGAAATCTGGTTTTTTAACTGTTCGGTAATTTGACGAACAGTTCCCTGATTATGACTAACTGCTAATTGAACCACTTCGGTCGACTTATCCTTTGAGAATAACTGTGGTTTACTGGTTGGCGTGTTGGTCATGGTCGTGATCTTTTGGATGCCATAATAGTTCGACCGTTTTTGTAACTCGGAGACTGATTTGTTCACAGCTGCGAGTTGCTTATTGGTCAAGGCACCTTCCGGATTGTTAAAGACCGCGTTAACGGTGTAGGTTCCGTTTAAATTACGGCCCCAATTGTTTCGAATTTGGGTCGCCTTAACGGGTTGACTCGTATTCGCCAACTGTGGTTGGCCATCGTATTGAATGATGGTACTAACGTTTGGCAAGGTGACGATGGCCGCAAAGACCACGACTAACCAGAATACGAGTGCAAAAATGCGGTTGTGGTGAAGCTTTCTTATCCGTTCTTGCATATGTAATCTGAGTCCTCTCTCTGTAATCAATTTCCCGCCGTGCAAGCAGGGTGTAATCCATGCTTAATTTTACCATAATGACTAGGGTTGGTGCAGATTTCCGATTGATTTAAGAAAGTTTAAGAAACTCTTTAGTTGCCTTAAAAATCTTAACTGGTAGAGTAGAAATACTTGTATCAGACAATTGAGAGGAGCGATTTTCATGGCAAAGCACCATCAAGCTTACCAAAGCCCGTTTGCAGCGATGTTGACGGACCAACGCTACCCGTTTGCAACGAAGCTGGCAACGGCCGCTGGATTAGACCCTAGCCAAGTTATGTTTGCTTACTTACAGATTACGGCGAACGTCCCGGAGACGCTGGCGGCAATACCGAAGCAAAAAGAGATTGATCGCCGTTTTCAGGCATTTTTGGCGGATGCTAAGGCGGCGAATCAGCGGTAGATTTTGTTGAAATTTGCGTGGGAAAATTGAAGCGACACACTGAACGTTTGGCTCGGTGTGTCGCTTTTTGAGTAATTTTGTAGACAGTGTTTTTACTTGAAGAGTAATTGTAGTTTCTTTGTGGGAACAATTAAGTAGTTAATTTTATTGAAAATGCCAGCGATTAGTCACCAAGCGTTATTGAATTTCCGTCATAAGATGTTGAAATAAACCAACCTCACCATTAACCGCCAACTCGTTATCATTGCTGTTAACAAAATTTTCGCGTAAACTAAATTAACTTATTAATAATCAAAGGCGATAAGGAGGATACAGCTTATGTGTACCAGTATTTTACAGATTGCTAAGGATGGCACGCACATTCTGGCGCGAACCATGGATTGGCACGCCCTGTATGTGCAACCGTTATTCGTTCCCCGTGGCTATGAATGGGAGAGCGTCTATGATAACGGTCGGCACGTCAACCGGTATGCCATGATTGGCGGTGGTGGACCGCACGACCACGAAATTGATGTGTCGGACGGTGTCAACGAGATGGGGCTCAGTGTCCAGAAGCTGACCTTTGCCAATGGGTCCCACTTGGTTGACCAACCAACGCCGGGACAGGTCCACTTAGCGCCCTATGAATTTTCCTTTTACCTCTTAGGCCACTACGCATCGGTCGCCGATATTGAAGCACACATTGATGAGATTCAGTTGATGAGTGGCAAGTGGGCCGTAAACAACATCGGCGATTCCGAACTTCACTTTGCGGTGGTCGACCGGACGGGCCGGACGGTGGTGATCGAACCCACGCATTTTCCGATGAAGGTTCGCGAAAATCCGTTGGGGGTGGTCACCAACAGTAAGGACTTCGAACTGCAACTCCAACGGTTGGGCCAGTACGTCAACTATACCGACGACTTTAAGGCGGGGACCCTGCCTGTGAATGCCACGCGGGTGTCTACTGGACGCTTTTCTGGCAAGCCAGTTCCTAGTGGATCATTTACCCCCGGCGGTCGATTCGTGCGGGCGGCGTACTATAAGGAACGTGCAGACTTACCGGCCAATGAAGAAGCGGGCATCATCAGCGCGTGGCATCTCCTGAACACGGTCACGGTGCCGCGGAGCAGTCAGTATCGACCAACGTATTCCGTCTACCGGGCAGCGACCGTCTGTGAGTCCTTGACTTACTATTTCCAACCGTATGACCGGCTGGACGTGGTGCAGTTAAAATTAACGCCAGACATGCTGGACTGGACGGCACCCAAATTTTATCCGGTTGCCAACCACCTGACCGTCACGGCCCTAAATCAGCAGACTGAGCAAGTTGGCGGTGATCAAACCGATCAGTACACCCCGGTGTAAGTTAGGGTGCATGACGATGATGGCTAGAAATTCGCGTGCCCACGCCACGGGGAAGTAGGACCATCGTGTTGGGGCCGGAATGCCGCCGACCTGAATGTGCAGGCTGCTGGCAAGATTGCGGGCGCGAAATAGGTGGTAGCTGTTGGTGACGATGGCAACGCGACCACCCTGTTGTGGCAGTTGTCCCCATAAACGCTGACTGTTGATGAGGTTAGCCCGCGTATTCTGCGACTGACTCTCTTGGATGATTTGTTTGGCGGGAAAGTCGTGCGCCATTAAATAGGCGGCCATCGCGGCGGCTTCACTCATGGTCTCGTCAGGTCCTTGGCCGCCAGCAACGATGATCGTGACGGGATGGTCTTGGCGCCGCGCGACCCGCAAGGCGGTATCCAGACGGGCGGCGAGAATCCGACCAATCTGGTCACCCTGAAGTAGGCCGGCACCGAGGACGACCAGGGTGTCGGCCCGTCGCGTGTGAAACAGGGTGCTCCGGAGTAGGCCAACTAGGCTGGCGCCATAGAGGATGGCGAGGTACACGCTGAAGAGAGGGATGAAGGTCAGCCACGGCCAAAGTGTTTCACTGAACTGACCACGGGTGACGGCAAAGAACCAGCCACCACAGAGCCCGACCCATCCCCAGATACCAGCGACCAGCCAACCGCCTAGGCGTTCCTGTTTACGCACGACCAACTTGGGCGCACCAATCGTTAGAAATAGTGTGAAGAAGCCGCTAAACGCCATGAGCAGCAGAATGATACCCAGACCCCTGGCCAAAATGTGTGACCAGGGGCGTATCGACCAGTGGGCGAGTAAGAGCAAACTTCCAGCCGCAACACAGGTGGCACTGGCACTAAAGAGACCCTGCGGTTGCCAAAATGTTAGTAAAGCAACTAAACAAATTAAGAACAAACTGGCACTGAGTAACATTTTGACACCCCCTTCTAAAGGTTAAGTTTTCTTGAGACTTTACAATTTAAGTTACTTCTTAGTTCATTCTGATTATAATTAATGAGAACTGCTAAAGTTAAGCAATCGGCGAAAGTTTGGTCAATCTAAAATGGGCTGAGCTGGGCACCATAACATGAGTGGTTATCAAATTAATTATAACCGAAATTGGAGGGATCGGGTTGCCAAAGCGTCGGCACTCACGCAAGCGAAATAGTCACCCCGCCACGGCCACCTGGATCTTTGTCTTGGTCTTGTTGGCCTTAGGTGGCGGTTTATTAGTTCGTGGAAAAATTAAAACAGAAATTCAATCGGCTCGTATTGATCAGACAGCGAGTGAATCCTCATCGGGGGAGACCGCGGCTCAACGGAAGTTCATCACTGAGATGGCCAAGCCGGCCGTGCGGGTCTACCGCCAAAACGGGCAGGTTCTACCCAGCATTGTGATTGCGCAGGCTATCTTGGAATCTAGCTGGGGCACCTCGGCACTCTTTCTGCAGGCCAACAACCCATTTGGGGTGAAGGGTAGCTACGATGGACAGTCCAAGCGCTTCCCGACTAATGAGTACGTGAATGGGAAGAAGATTACGATCAACGCTAACTTCAGAGACTATCCCAATTTGACGGCGGCCATTCTCGATCACGATGCCTTGTTGAAGCGCAGCTACTTTAAACAGACGGTCACGGACTATACGGTAGCGGCCAAACTGTTGCAAAATAACGGTTATGCGACGGATCCCCAATATGCCAAGAAGCTGACCAACCTGATTGCAACCTACAACCTGAATCAGTATGATACTTAGGCTGTCAGGCGAGATGGAGCCAGCCGTGAAGGTGGTATTAGCTGGTGTTTTTTCAGTCAGCTTACAACCCGGGCGCTTTTGGAGACACGTGGTTTTCGTGGCTTCAAAGCGAGCGAGAAGACTGGTGTTCTTCCAGGCTGAAGCGTCCCCACAGCAGGCGGAATCCCTGGCAGCCGGAGTGCGCCAGATTTAGACTAATTTAATGGTGCCTTACTACTAGATTTAATCTTTCAGCCTTTAGTCGTGGTCTAAAACGTAAAAACAAAGAACCCTCGTCCAACTGTGAAGCACGGTTGGACGGGGGTTCTTTAGTGGTCAAAGGTTGCAACCGGGCAATCTTGACGCTGAGCGGTGAATCTTCCCTACGGCAGGCAGAATCAGAAATCCTGAACAGCCGGCCGTGGTTCACTCAAATTTACTTTTCATTGTAGTTAATGGCCAACTGATACAGGGTCTTAGCCAAGGAATTCAAAGACTTGGTTGGACTTTGATTGGCGAAAAGAATCACGCCAGATTTGTTGCCCTCGGAGCCGTACAGGATGGTTTGATAGCCGGCACCGGATAAGCCACCGCGAACCCGCTTCATGCCAGATTCGTGGTAAAGGCCACCGGCGTAGCTTAATTTGTAGTCGTTGCTGAGGTCATAGTACTGTGTCTTGGTCAAGATTTTGCCGTTACGCAGTCCCTTTTGAATCGTGTAGTAGTCCTCTGGGGTAGCGTAGTAGTTCCCAGCGCCGAGCAAAGAAGACATCAGGTTTTGTGAAACACCGTTGGCCGTGTAATCCTGACCATTGGTGTAACTATACCCGTTGGCTACAGTCTGACCAGTGGGTAAATTGTTCCAACTGTAAGTGTTAGTCAGCTTGAGTGGCTGAATGATCCGCGATTGAACCAACTGGTCGTACGTTTGACCGGTAACTTTTGAGGCGATACCGGCTAGCAACGTGTAGTTGGCGTTGGTGTAGTCGAAGGATTGGTTGTTGCTAACGGATAATTGACTAAGGGTGTAATTTATTTCGGAAGCTTGCGTAGTCAACAGTGTTGTCGGCGTGGTTTCTCCCATGTCGATTCCGGAGCGATGATTCAAGAGTTGCCGGATCGTGATGTTGCCACTGTTTTTGACGCTCGGATAATACTTGCTGAGCTTGTCGGTTAAGGCGAGCTTATTGTTGGCAGCGAGTTGCTCGATGATGGCCCCCGTCATCACCTTTTGCAGTGACGCGATTGGGAAGAGGGTGCTAGCGTCGTTAGCTGTTTTGGTGCTGGCATTGGCATAGCCAACGTTGACTAGGCTAGCACCAGTTGCGTAGCTGTTGAACAGCATGGCGCGGCCTTGGAAGTGGGCGTTTTGTAAAAGTACCGCCGCATTTTGTGAACGGGTAAAGGTTTGCAGAGCATTTTGATTGACCCAGCCAATCGTTTTTCCGTACCAAGAAAACTTCACATAGGTCGAGCCATCGGATAACTTAGCCGTCTGACTGACCCGGACAAACCGGTGTTGCCAGTTCTTACCGCTGGCATCACGCGTCTTAGCGGAACGTTGCGTGTAGTACGGTGCGTAGTAATAGATGCCGTCGTTACGGGTGTTCTGGTTCACAAAACGAGCATTGTAATCAGTCTTTTTAGTACTGGTAATGGTCGTGTAGCTACGAGCATACGCGGGGTGTGCAGGGAAGAAGCTGCCGACTAACAAGACGGTTCCTAAAAGTAACAATAGTTTTTTCACAATAATCATCCATTTCCCCTTAAGTTATCTTCAATCTTAACGCGCTTTAGTTGCATCGAGGTAACAGAGATGTAGCGATTCGGTAACATTTGCAATAACTTAAGTTGTAAAACGACGAATTCAGTTAACTAACCTTTTGAATGGTTGTGCGCTATACTAAATAAATGGGTCGTAAGTTCGTCGTTAGTATGTTAAACTGACTCAAAATAAATTGTCTTATACTGAGGAGCTGAAGTAAGCGTTGTTACATTTTCTTGGCCAGTTATACGGGCCATTCTTTGACTTACACAATTGGGAAACGGTCATTTCTTCGGGAAATGATTGGCTGATTATCTTCTCATTAGTGATGATCGAGTGCCTCCTGTCTGTGGATAATGCTGTGGTATTGGCTGCTCAGACGCAGTCCCTTCCTTCTCAAAAAGAACGAGAGAAGTCGTTGTTCTATGGAATCTGGGGCGCGTACATTTTTCGCTTCATCATCATCGGGTTAGGAACCTACCTGATTCATTTCTGGGAGATCAAGGTCATCGGGGCACTTTACCTCGCCTATCTGGTGCTCCAATTCTTTACGAAGACCCGAGTCAAGCACACACGGAAACTAGTGAGTGACAAGAAAAAACGGATTCTGCCCCTCTTTTGGTCAGTCGTGATGCAGATTGAAATGATGGACATCATTTTCTCCGTTGATTCCGTTTTAGCCTCGTTGGCAATTTCCAGCAATCCAGTCATCGTCTTAATTGGGGGACTGATCGGAATTCTCGCGATGCGGGGTGTGGCTGAGGTCATCATGAGACTGATGCAACGTATTCCGGAATTGGAGCCCATGGCGTATATTTTGATTGGGTTGATTGCAGTGAAGTTGTTCATCTCCATCCCAGCTATTGATATCGAAATTCCAGCAACGCTATTCGGAATCGTTGTGGTTGGTGCGATTATTGTGACGCTGATTATTCACGTCATTCGTAAGCGACGGCGAAAAGTAACAACGCCAAGTGCAGTTAACATAAAGAAATCTTCTAAATCAACTGAATCATAAGCTAAAAATATGGGACCAAGGGCAGACAAAATTGCCTTTGGTCCCATATTTAGTGATGACTAGGGTTGAAAGCCTCAAAGTATGGGTCCATGCCTGTTCTACCAACAACAGTAGCCCTAAAAGTAGGCGACATAGTGGTTGATTCGCCTTACCGGCCGGCAGATATGGGCTGGATCGGTGCGAACACAACTTGAAGCCTCGAAAGAGCCGAGTCTACAAGCTTGGTTTTCTACTAAGCCAGTAAGAAAATCACTTACTGACTAAGTAGAACGACGCGCCTGAGCTCATATCTGCCGACCTCTCGGCTGACGTTGTGAGCTCAGACAACTCTGAGAATAACCATAACGGTCGTTATCCATTGGATTCAAAAATGCCAGGTAGTTGTAGTCTACAGCCGTTGTCTTGGTAGAACGCCGTCAGCGCCGGAGGAGGCCAGGGATGGAGCCAGCCGTGAAAGTGGTGTTAGCTGGCGATTTTTTCCAGCCGGCTTACAGCACGGGCGACTTTGGAGACACGTGTTCTTCGTGGCTTCAAATCGAGTGAGAAGACTGGTGGTATTCCGGGCTGAAGCGTCCCCACAGCAGGCGGAATCCCTGGCAGCCGGAGTGCGCCTAATTTAACGGTGCGACTGCTTACCCATACTGAGATGAGACCTGAATTTTATTTTTTAACTAGTTATTACTCCACTTGATCATTTATACCGCGTGGTTATCTCCTATATTTTTCGGCAAGTGGGACGGGTATACTAGAAGCCGAGGAGGAGATTACATGCAAATACGATTGAAGTGGTGGCTGACCGCGCTCGTGGGATTAGTCACAGTTGGTGTCGGGGGACCAGTTGCCAACGCAGCTAGCACAGATAAGACTTACCTAGCGGGGGATGTTAGCTATGTTCGGACGAAGCGGGCGATGTTTGTGGGGATTTCTAAAAAAGTCAACGGCCAGTATCACGCTGTCAAGGTCAAGAAGAATACGTTACTCTATGTTGAGGGGACTTCAGCAGATCATTCGGGGGTCAAGGCAGCCTTTTCGTACGGTGTCGTCAATTACAACCGCGCTCAGACGTTGAAGTATAAAAATGGGATGACCATTCCCTTTACCAAGGCCAACTTTAAACCGGTTCGTCTCAAGGCGCCAATTCGTACGCAGATTTTTTTGGCGGGCAAGGGATTTACGGCTAACGCGGCCAACACCAATGCTGCACCAACAGCGGGCTTCTTTTTAACGCTGGACAACTATCTGCAGTTCTATGAGCGATCTGCGATGGCCAAGAATGATTTCCTGTTTGGCTCGCGCAGGGCAACGACTAATCGGGTCTACAAGCCAACACAGACTGTCAAAACGACTAAGGTGACGGTCAAAGGGAACACGACGACGGTTTACTATCAGCAACCGGTCAAGGGATTACCTAATCAGAAAATCAGTCAGGGCCACTACCGCCTGAAAATTACGAACCAAAAGACGATGGGGCAGTTGGGGATTCAACTCGTCGATGGCAGCTACGCCCAAAATGCCACTTGGACCAACTATACCGTTAATGGTAAGCCATACCACTTTGGTGAGGTAGAATCAGCTGATAACTAGGTGGTCCTTTAGGGCCAAACCAAATGAAATGTAAATGCTAGCGGCCGTGAGCGATTGCGGTCGCTTTTTGCTGCCAGTAGAAGTCTTCTCAGCCGTGCTGTGTCTGGTAGGGATGTATCCATCACTTAGTTTCAGGGGAATCCAGCTGGCCGATTCAACGTCTTAACGTGCGGGGCGTTAGGTAGTCGTGCTATGATAACTTTAACGAGTAATGGGAGGTTTTGCTGATGCAAATTGGATTTATTGGAACCGGTGTCATGGGCACTGGGATTGTTGCGAATTTACTGAAGGCTGGGCAACAGGTAGTCGTTTATAACCGTACCAAGGCGCACGCCCAAACCGTGTTGGCTGCAGGGGCAACTTGGGCGGAAACGCCTCAAGCCGTTGCGGCACAGGCAGATGTGGTCATGACCATGGTGGGCTATCCGAGCGATGTGGAAGAAGTCTATACCGGTGATAAGGGGATTTTTGCTGGCATTAAGCCGGGAAGTATCGTGGTCGACATGACGACCAGCACCCCCTCATTGGCAGTCAAATTAACCCAGGTTGCGCACGACCATCAGGTTCAGGCGCTGGATGCGCCAGTGTCCGGTGGGGATGTTGGGGCTAAAAATGCGACACTGACGGTAATGGTCGGTGGCGACAAGCCCGCTTATGATCAGTTGTTGCCAGTCTTCCAGCAGTTAGGGCAACGCGTGGCTTATTTTGGAGCCGCTGGTAAGGGCCAACATACCAAGATGGCAAATCAGATTATGATTGCTGGGACCATGACGGGCCTAACGGAAATGTTGGTCTATGCTAAGGCGGCCGGGTTAGACCTACCACAGGTATTGGCAACATTAAGCAGTGGTGGCGCCGACAACTGGAGCATGGACAATTACGTTCCCCGGATTTTGAAGGGCGACTACACGCCAGGGTTCTTTGCGAAGCACTTCCTAAAGGATCTGCGGATTGCCTTACAAGAGGCCGACAAAATGAATCTCGATCTGCCGGCGACCAAGCAGGCGAAACTCTTGTACGAAGCCATGGTTGATGACTTTGGTTTAGGCAATGACGGAACGCAAGGACTGATCAAGACTTACGAGTAACAGATTGAAAAAATAGCTGCTAGGCGTGATGTGATAGGTGACAGTCTTATCGCCAAATCCAAAGTGGAATGTCATGGGATGACGATAAAACCTGAGAAGCGGTCTTGAGCCTCGCTTTGCGTCGGAACAGTCACCGGCACGAGCAACTGCCAAACAACTAGAAATGAGGGATTAAGTTGCGGTTCAAAGCGTATTTACGAGGGTTGATTCCTTGTTTAGTTTGGGTAATTATCTTCAGCGTGTCGGTTAGTCGTGGGTCGGCGAAGCTGGTGTTCTCATGGTGGACGGTGTACGTGATTGTGAGTTATGTCCTCTGCTTTCCGCGAGGCTACCGGTGGCTAATGGGGCGCATGCAGCGGGAGAAGACGCCCCAAAAACCAATGAAAAATGCGGATCAGGAAGCATTACGCTTAGGGGCGACATATGCGAATACTGGTAAATTTGGAACCGCACGACTTGGCGACGCTAACGGCAAGGAAAGCTGGCTAACGCGGACAGGCACGAACTTAGTGGTTTGGTTGTTCTTGGTGATTGCGGGGCCACTAGTGTTAGGACTTAGTTATTTAACTAAAGGTTGAAATGAAAGTTTCAAAGTATGGCCCATGCTTGTTCTAGCAACAATAGTGGTTGAGTCGCCTTACCGGCCGGCAGATATGGGCTGGATCGGTGCGAACACAACTTGAAGCCTCGAAGGTCACGAGTCTACAAGCTTGGTTTTCTACTAAGCCAGTAAGAAGATCACTTACTGACTAAGTAGAACGACGCGCCTGAGCCCATATCTGCCGACCTCTCGGCTTACATTGTGCTCTCAGACGACAAGAATAACCCATAACCAACTGTTATTGACTGGACCAAAACCGTTAAGTAACTGTGGTCTACAGCCGTTTACCTGATAAAACGTAGTCAGCGTTGGAGGAGGCCAGGGCTGGAGCCGGCCGTGAAAGTGGTGTTAGCTGGCTACGAATTTTTAGCCAGCTTACAGCACGGGCGACTTTGGAGACACGTGCTCTTCGTGGCTTCAAATCGAGCGAGAAGACTGGTGTTCTTCCAGTCTGAAGCGTCCCCACAGCAGGTGGAATCCCTGGCAGCCGGAGTGCGCCCAATTTGGACTAATTTAACGGTGCGACTGTTTTACCCATACTGAAATACCAAAAAAGACGTTACCGAGTGGCCGGGAATCGGCAGTTCGGTAACGTCTTTTTGACTGGTGTTTGGTTACATTTGCGAGTTGTGTGACAAGTTCTTTTTCAACGTCACCACGGGGGCGCCATCTTCGTTGAACGGTTCGCCGACAATGTGGTAGCCACAGCGTTCGTAGAAGGTCTTGGCCGTGAGTTCGCCGTCGATGACGCCACTGGTAAAACCATGCGTTTTCGCCCAGTCTTCGCCGGCTTGCAGCACCTGACGACCGATGCCTTGGCCACGAGCAGCTTGACTGGTGCAGACACGACCAAAGCGCATTTCGATGTCAGACTGGGGTTCTAACCGGAGGGTTCCCACTGGTAATTCGGGACGTTGGTATGCCACCACGTAGAGTCGTTCCGGGGTATCGCGGTCATCGAATTCCACGTCACGCGGGATGCCCCGTTCGGTCACGAAGGTTGCTTGGCGCAGGGAAAGGGCAGCTGCTCGATTATAGGGCGCATTTGAAATGACAATTTCCATGGGCGCGCCTATTCGATCTCAGCGAAGAAACTGTAAAGCTTCTCGGTGGTCAAAGCCGCTTTGTCTGCACCGGCCGCGTCAAAGGTGACTTTGCCGTGATGCAGAACAATTAGCCGGTTGCCGTACGTCAAGGCGTCTTCCATGTGGTGGGTGATCATCAGGCAGGTCAACTTATCTTGCGAGACCCGTTCGTTAGTCAGGCGCATCAGGTCTTGACCGGTTCGGGGGTCCAAGGCCGCCGTATGTTCATCCAGCAGTAGAATTTCGGGCCGTTTCAACGTGGCCATCAAAAAACTTAACGCTTGTCGTTGACCACCGGATAGGTTGCCGGTGGCCGTAGTTAGGCGTTCGTCTAGGCCATTGTGCATGGTCGCCGTGAGTTCCTTGTAGTGGTCTAAATGGTGGTTCAATCCCCGAGGCATCAAGCCCCGTCGTTGTCCCCGTCGTTCGGCAAGTAAGAGGTTTTCGGCCACCGTCATCCGTGGTGCTGTTCCCAATTTGGGATCTTGGAACACACGCGCTAGAAAGCGTGTCCGTTTTTCTACGGAGTCGTGTGCGATGTCCTTGCCGTTGAGTAGGATCTGGCCGCTATCGATGCTGAGGTCGCCCCCGATAGCGTTGAAGAGGGTCGATTTACCGGCCCCGTTAGAGCCCAGCACGGTGATGAAATCGCCAGCGTTGATGGTCAGGTTGAGTTTATTGAGGATCGTAATTTCCTCGGGCGTGTTGCGGTTGACCTTTAACACGACGTCTTTTAGTTCGAGTAGTGGTTTAGTCATTGGTATCCAACCCCCGTTTCAAAATGTGCTTGAAGTTCAGAACATTCTTGAAGACCGGCAGCATCATGCAGAGTGCCAAGATGATGGCGGAAATCAGGTTCAAATCGTTGGCGCTGAAGCCGAGCTTGAGCACCAACAGGAGGACGAAGCGGTAGAGGATACTGCCAAGGGTGACGGCGACGAGTCGTTGATTCAAGGTCAGATCACCGAAGGCTACTTCACCAATGATGATGGAAGCCAAGGCAATAACGATGATGCCAATCCCCATGTTTACGTCGGCATACCCGTTATTTTGCGCAACCAGGGCGCCACCAAAAGCAATCAGACCGTTGGAGACCATCAGTCCCATAATCTTCATGTTGTCGGTGTTGATCCCTAGTGAGCGCGCCATGGTCTGGTTATCCCCGGTCGCGATGAATCCCTGACCCAGTTCTGTTTGAAGAAAGTAGATCACGATGGTTGTGATGACCACCATGACGATGGTTCCCAGAACGACACTGTCAAAGTACTGAGGCAGGGCCGCCAGCAAGTGATTTTTAAATAACGTTGATTTTCCCAGCAAGGAAACGTTGGCGCGGCCCATAATTCGTAGGTTAACGGAATAACAGGCGGTCATGACTAGAATACCGGCTAGCAGGATGGGAATGTGCCCCTTGGTGTAGAGCAGACCGGTAATCAAGCCAGCCAGTGCCCCGATGACAAAGGCCAGTAATGTTGCGAGTAACGGGTTCATCCCATTACTAATGGCAGCCACGGCGGTTGCGGCACCGAGTGGAAAGGTCCCTTCAACGGTCATGTCGGCGAAATCAAGAATTCTAAAGGTCAGGAATAATCCCACCCCGAGGACGGCCCATAGTAGGCCTTGTCCGATTGCGGATACTGCTAAACTCATTTGAAGACCTCCCCATGTGTTTTGGCTTCCTTGATGACTGAATCTGGTAGTGTGATGCCCAATTTCTTAGCTTGAGATAGATTAATGGTCATTTCACCCTGACGTTCAAAGTGAATTGGCGTTTCGGCGGGATTCTTACCCTTTAAAATAGCCGCGGTCATCTTGCCAGTCTCCACACCTAACTTGTACTGGTTGATACTCAGTGTGGCGAGACCACCAGCTTTAACCATGGTGTCAACGGCTGGAAAGACGGGAACCTTCTTGGCATTAGCGGTCGAGACCAGCGTCTGCATGGCACTGGCAACTGTGTTGTCCGTGGGCACGTAAACGGCGTCAACTTGGCTGACCATCTGTTCAGCGACCTGATTTAAGTCGTTGGTGCTGGCAATCGTGTAGGCTTTGAGCCGGACGTGCTCCTTTTTACAGAGCGCGGCGAATTGATGGTACTGTGCGGTGGCCGAGTCATCAGATGACGTGTAGATAATACCAAGTGTCTTCATATCAGGCATGATTTTTTGAATCAACTTCAGTTGTGACTTCAAAGGGGCTTGGTCAGAAACGCCAGTGACATTATTGCCAGGGTGCGTGTTGCTCTTGACCAGGTCGGCACCCTTGGGGTCGGTGATGGCTCCCAGAACGACGGGGATGTTGGAACTGGCATTGGCCAAGGCCTGTGCGGCTGGCGTTGCAATACCGATCATGGCATCGGCATTTTCATTGACGAAGCGGGCGCTCATGGTCTTGAGATTACTCTGATCATTTTGCGCATTTTGAAAGTCGATTTTCACGTTCTTACCGACATGGTAGCCTTCTTCGGCGAGACCGTGGATGATGCCTTTATGAATAGCATCGAGCGCCGGGTGAGATAGAAGTTGCAAGATGCCGACTGTGGGCACCTTGGCTTTCGTTGCGGACTGTTGACGGGTCTCCTTAACGTAGGCGAACCCGAGGAAGATAAGTAAAATGGCGATTAAGCTGTACATCCGTTTCATAACAAAACCCTCTCTTATGTTGACATAAAATACGTAGGTTGGCGCGGGCCTTACTTGACAGTCGAAAGTGACCCCGACGGAGAAAGATGATACAAAAAGGGCACCCAGACCGGCTGAGTGCCCCAAAGAAAAAGGCCCGCAAAACCGGAGATTAAACATCCGTGCGGGCTTTTGCATCAGAAAAGTAGCCGGCGCAGATGCGAGAATCGCTCTGGGAGCTCAAGTCGCATCAACACTGATGAGACTTGATTACCGGCTTTGCCAACGTCCATTAAGTTCGATACCAGACATTTGCATATGACTTTTCCTTCTTTCCGTATGTGAATAAATTTAGTGTACGGCAACCGGGAAAAGCCGTCAACCTTATTTTTTTATTTATGACCTAAAGCACGCTTCTTGGTCAGATTTAGAAAAAGATTAAGTTGGTTAGCCAAGGATGAAATTTGCGCTTCATCCTAGTTTTGGTAAGTATTCGCGCCGTTAAATTGGGCTAACTTGGGCGCACTGCGGCTACCAGGGATTCCACCTGCTGTGGGGACGTTGCAGACCACGGCCATTTAATGTTTTTCGGTCCACTTGATAACAATGATTGTAGTTAGTCTCAGTGTCGTCTGAGAGCACAATGTAAGCCGAGAGGTCGGCAGATATGGGCTCAGGCGCGTCGTTCTACTTAGTCAGCAAGTGAATTTCTTACTGGCTTAGTAGAAAACCAAGCTTGTAGACTCGTGTTCTTCGGGGCTTCAAGTTGTGTTCGCACCGTTCCAGCCCATATCTACCGGCCGGTAAGGCGAAGAAACCACCGCGTTCCGGTCCAAATTTGGCGAACGGTAAGGCGGGCGTTTGACCAATATCCACTTAATTACGTTGATTTTAAGTCGGAACCGAATATCACGGAATTTTTTTGTTATACTGAAGAATAATGAAAAAGGACGAAACCATGACCTGACTGCGGACCTTGGCGGCCAGGGCGTTGACTACTAGGAGGCTCTGCCATGAAAATTGCCGTTTTAACGGATACATCGTCGGGAATCGATTTCCCTGAGGCACGGGAACGTCAGATTACCCTGTTGCCGGCGCCAATTATGTTTGGAAATCGACAGTATCACGAGTATCAGGATCTGAGTACGGCGGATTACTATCGGTTAATGCGCTTGGCGAAGGGGAGTAAGGTGGTACCAACTGCCCCCCAACTTTCAATGAAGACGTTACAAGCCGTTTGCGAGGACTTGGCTAGTCAAGGCGTGACCGATGTTATCGTGATTGGTCCTTCCTTGGGGATTTCTGGGGTGATTAATACCTTGGCTGCCTACACGTCATCGATTGTGGGCCTCCACGTCTGGCCGTGGGATTCACGGGGAATCCTGACCACGATGGGTGAACAGGCACGCTTGGCAGCCGCTTTAGCGGGGCGCGGGGCGACGGTCGATGACATCTTCGCTCAACTCACGACATTGCGGCAAACCACGCACAGCGCGTTTGTCGTCGATTCCATCAAGCCGCTGTTGCGAACCGGGGAAGTCAATCCGAGTCACAGCCCAGGCAGTACGCCGTTGTTAGCGGGAAAGCCAATCTTAATTTTTGATCCTTCCGGTAAGATGCGTGTGGCCGGCAGTTCGCTACGGTTAAAGGGGGCCCTGGGTGACTTTCTTGATGCATTGGCGACTGATTTGGCCGGAACGGTACCGGTTAAGGCGACGATTTTAAATGCCGATCAACCCGAGGCCACCGCACGATGGGTCAGTGCCGCCCAAGAACGATTTCCCACGGTTAAATTTGATGTTGCATTGATTGGGCCCAGCTTTGGTGTTCATGTGGGTGATGGGGCAATGGGACTAGCCTGGTGCCAGGATTATCGAAGCTTGTTAGACTCGGAAGATGAGAATTAAATTAAAGATTGGGGTTGACAGCCTCATTTTTTAATGGTTAACTGATAGTTGTAAATTGATAAATGAAAGGGATAATTCCAATGAAAATTACCAGCCTTAATCATTTAAATAGCCAATTTGCCTTTAGCTTTTTCTTTAGATAGCGTTTGTGTTCAGTTCACTGGATACAAGCGCACCGCATCATTGCGTTTGTATCTATCGATTAGCTAAAGTTTTTCAGCATGACTTAGCGCCAGATAGATACGGGTTAATCTATCTGGAGAAATAATATCGGGCCCGATATACACCAGGTAGATTCTACTCAGAATCTACCTGGTGTTTTTTGTCTTCTTAGGAACGAATTCTGAGAGAATTGGCAATCTTGGACGCAAGGTCGTCAATGTTGAAAGATTGGCAAGATTTACCAATTCAGAATAACTTTATCTGGCACGTAGCCGGATCACGAAAAATTAAAATAGACGTTTTGGAGGAAATTGAGAATGAAAAAATTATTAGCAACGAGTATCGCCGTACTGGGATTGGGTTTAGTTTTAGCGGGGTGTTCCAGCAAATCGGACGCTAGCAACGGTGGCTTAAAGGTCGGCATCTTGCAGGTCGTCCAACACGGCTCACTTGATGAAGCACGGCAAGGGTTCAAGGCCGGCTTAAAGGCAGAGTTAAAGGCCCACGGAAAATCGACCAAAGTGACTTATCACTACCTGAATGCGCAGGGGGATCAAGCCAATTTGAACACCATGAGCCAACAATTGGTGCAACAGAAGAATGATCTGTTAGTCGGTATCGCCACGCCGGCGGCTCAGGGGCTGGCCAAGAAGACGACCAGCACGCCAACCTTGGTCACCGCTGTGACTGACCTCAAGTCAGCTGGACTGGTCAAATCAAACGCTAAGCCACAGACCAACGTCAGTGGAACCAGCGATCTCACACCAGTGGGCTTGCAACTGAAGCTATTGGCTAGCATGGCGAAGGGCAAGTTACCCCTGGGTGTGATGTACAATTCATCCGAAGAAAATTCGGTGCTTCAGGTCAAGCTAGCTAAGGCTTACGCCAAGAAGCACAACTTGAAATTAAAGGTTGTCAGTGCGACGAGTACGAACGACGTTGCCAGTGTTTTGGCGGGTCTGACGGGCAAGGTTTCCGGCTTGTACTTGCCAACCGACAATCTGATGGCCAGTGCCATGAAGACCATTGGGGCCAAGGCAAAAGCAGCCAAACTCCCCGTTGTGACTGGCTCGATTGAAATGGCCGAAGATGGTGGAACCGCAACTTACGGGATCAACTACTACGACCTGGGCAAGCAGACCGGGAAGATGGCCTACGATGTCTTAGAAAACAACAAGAAACCGCAAAACATGGCCGTTCAGACCTCAAAGAAACTTCATTTATACGTGAACAAGGCAAATGCCAAGGCGATTGGGTTACAGTCTAATCAGATTAAAGAGCCTTAAGGAAGGGAGCTTGTTTTTATGTTAATCACGAGTATCGGTCAGGGCCTCTTATGGGCACCGTTGGCCATTGGCGTCTTCATTACATTTCGAATTTTAGATATCCCCGATTTGACTACCGAGGGGAGCTTTCCACTGGGCGCCGCGGTCACAGTGAGTGCTATGTTGAGCGGTCAATCCGCCGTAACGGCCAGCTTACTGGGATTCTTGGCGGGCTGCATTGCGGGCTGGGTTACGGGCGTGTTGGACACCAAGCTCCACATGCCATCGTTACTGGCCGGTATCCTCACGATGACGGGGTTGTATTCGGTCAACATGCACATTATGGGTAAGTCTAACGTGCCGTTGTTAGATCAAAAAGTGCTGACGACCTACCTGCCACAAACTTGGTCGATCGACCTACAAACGATTGTAGTGGGTGCCATCGTGACGGGGGTAGTCGTGGCATTACTGGTTTGGTTATTCAAGACGCGACTGGGGTTATCGCTCATGGCGACAGGAAATAATTCCGCTATGAGTGCGGCTAACGGGATTTACACGGACCGGATGGTAATTATTGGCTACATGGTTTCTAACGGTTGTATTGCCCTTTCTGGTGCGCTGATTGCCCAGAGTAACGGGTATGCTGATATTGGAATGGGCATTGGGACCATCGTCATTGGGTTAGCCTCCGTCTTAGTCGGTGAGATCTTCCTACGCGGACGTCAAATTTGGCTACGGTTGTCCGCTATGGTTCTGGGAGCCATCATCTACCGCTTCCTGTTAACGGTCGCGATGGGACTAGGCTTCCCAGTCGATGATTTGAAAATTCTATCTGCGGGCATCTTAGTCATTGTTATTTGCCTGCCTATTTTACAAAACAAATACCGTACGCGTCAGCAGTTGAAACGTTACCTCAAACAGATTGGAGCCGATGAACATGAAGCAAGCAACCGCAGTCTTAACCGTCAAACATCTCCAGAAGGTCTTCTTTCCCGGGACAGCAAATGAGCGTCACGTCTTAAAAGATGTCAGTCTTACCATTGAGCCGGGAGACTTCATCTCCGTGATCGGCAATAACGGGGCCGGTAAGTCGACCCTGTTGAATACGATTGCTGGCACACTATCGGCTGATGCGGGAACGTTAGCCTTAGCAGGGCACGATGTCACCAAGAAACCGATCGCGTATCGGTCGAAATGGTTATCGCGTGTCTTCCAAGATCCCAAGATGGGGACGGCTGGTGAGCTTAGCGTTGCGCAAAATTTAACGTTGGCACAACAGCATACAGGAAGTATGAGTCTCCACCGGTACCACAAGGCCAGTCAAACGGCGGCATATCAGGAGTTGTTGCGGCCGTTGAATATGGGTCTGGAAGATCGTCTGACGACACAGGTGAAATATCTGTCCGGTGGGCAACGCCAGGCCCTGTCACTCCTGATGGCAACGCTGAGTCAGCCGGACCTACTGCTGCTGGATGAGCACACGGCCGCCTTAGATCCACAGACCAGTCAGAAGGTCATGGATTTGACCCAAAAGATTGTGACAGAGAACCAATTAACAACGATGATGATCACTCATAAAATGAGTGATGCGCTGCGGTATGGCAACCGGCTAGTTATGGTCCAAGATGGCCAGATCAAGTTGGATGTGCGTGGTGCAGAAAAACAGAATCTGCGACAGGAAGACCTATTGACCCTGTTCGCGGAGTAAGATCACCGCTTAACTCTAGTGAAGGTTTACAGCAATATGTGGGCAAAAGAGACTCAGCTAATCCCCGTGGGGAAAAGCTGAGTCTCTTTTTTAGATGGTAGAAAATTGCCGCCTTACCGTTCGCCAAATTTGGACCGGAACGCGATGGGCAGGACGGTCAAAGCCTGAGGAGCGGTCTTTGACTTCGCTTTGAGCCGGAAAATTCACCGTCTCAAAGTCGCCATTTTTCAAGCAGATCACTTGAAAAATCCCACGGCTGGGTCCAAATTTGGCTCACTCTCGGCTACATGACTGATTAGCAATTATGGTAGCGGATAGTGGAACTTTAACAGCATGTTACTGCTAAGAACGAACGTAACCGGAGGAGGCCAGAGATGGAGGTAGCTGTGACGACGGTGTTGACCGGGTTGGGCTTTGACACGGTCTACAGCGTGGGACGCGTTTGGAAACTGACGATTTTTGTCAGGTTTCAAACCGAACCGGAGGACCGCTTCTCAGGCCGCAGGTGGTCCCCACAGACGCCGGAATCTCTGGCAGCCGCAGGTGACATCTTCAGCCAACTACATAAATGCCATCAGTGACATGGCGTTGTTGAGGAAGTGGAGCGTGGTGTTGTAGCGAATATCGCGAAAGTGCAGGTAAGCAGCCCCCAAGACCCAGCCGAGCCCAGCGTACATAAGCAGCGTTGGCGTGAGACTCATGGTGTGCAGGTAACCGAAAATCAGACCGGACATGAAGACCCCCAGGATGTTTAGCGTGCGGGAGTTTCCACGGAAAAAGTAATTCAGGAAGATACCGCGAAAGATGAGCTCCTCGATAACGGGGGCAAACAAAATGGAATAAGCTAGATTCCAGAAGGGCAATTGGATCACTTGTGAGGTCAGTTCCTTTTGATTAACGGGATTACTCAGGATGTGGGCTGAAATTAAGAACGTCCACAGATATTGAATCATCAGCATGAGCAGAAAGAAACCAATTAGTTGGACAATGGTTTTGGCTGTGAAACGGGTGTGCCCAAAGTGACGGGGATTATTTTGCGTCAATTGCTTTTGGTAGCGCCAAGTGATAAACGCGAGGAGCAATGCTGAATAAATCAGCATGATCCCAATTGAACGGTTAACGACACCAGGACGCTTAACCATTGCTGTGGCAAAGGTCAAGATTCCCGTATCAAGTAGGTAGATGATCAGAAAGCTAATCCATTTTAAACTACGGGACAGCCAATCGAGTAGGCTGTTCCCAGCGTTAGTAACGTGTCGCAAGGGGCAGGCCTCCTTTACTTGTCGTACTTCCCGATTTCAATTAAGTTTTCATCTGGATCGCGCACGTAGACGGAGGTCATCGGGCCCATTGCGCCTTGCTTTGGGAGGGGACCGTCAACGATTTCAACCGCGTAGTTGGTGAGGTGCGATAAGATATTTGCCAGCGGATCGGTCGCGATGATGGCAAAGTCTGCGCCACCGACCGTGGGATGCTTAGCAACGGGCAAATGGGGCTGGTCGCTCTGTTGGAAATTAATTTTTTGTTTCCCAAGTTTGACGCCGCGTCGGCCGTTGTCGAATTCGATGATGGGTAAGTCGAAAACTTCATGGTACCAGCGGACGGAACGCTCGATGTCACTAACGGTCAGTGTGATGTGGTCAATGTTACGAATATTCATAAGTTGTCAGTCCTTAGGCAGTAAATTTTACCCATTATAGCATAGTTTGCCACGACACTCCTAGGCGAGGAAGTTGACGAACCCGGGCGTTTCGTGGTAAATTACTACCTAATATATTGTTTAGGAATCTGGCCTTGACGTTGTCGGGGCTTTTTTCTGCGTGAGAGAAGAAGGGAAGGGACGAAACGTGCCACTATTAGAAGTTGACGACCTGAGCATGAGCTTCGCCGATAAGAAGCTTTACGAAGGGGCCAGTTTTACCCTAGAAAAGGGCGAACACATGGGTGTCGTCGGGCAAAACGGGGTTGGTAAGTCAACCTTAATTAAAATCATTACCGGTAATGAACTCCCATTGACGGGATCTGTAAAATGGCAAAAGAAGACCCACGTGGGTTATTTGGATCAATATGCCGACATTCCAGAGGGGATGACGCTGATTGATTTTCTCCATACGGCTTATGCTGACCTGTATGAAATGAACGACCGGATGACGGCCATGTACACGGAATATGCCGAGACGATGGAGGATAAACTGCTTGAACGCGCTGGTCGCATTCAGGAAGTGCTGGATGCCAGAAACTTTTATGACGTTGAAACGGAGATTGAACGGGTCATCTCTGGGCTTGGCCTGGACGACATGGGCCGCGATCACGAAGTCGCTAAGATGTCTGGTGGGCAACGGTCAAAGATTATTTTGGCCAAGCTATTGCTCGAAAACCCAGACGTGATTCTGTTGGACGAACCCACGAACTACTTGGATGTCGCCCACATTGCCTGGTTGGAAGACTATTTAAATAACTTTGAAGGGGCCGCTTTAATCGTTTCTCACGATTACGACTTCCTACAAAACGTGACCAACTGTATCATCAACGTTGCCTTTGGGCAGATTACGAAGTACCGGGGCAGCTTTAAGCAAGCTATGCGGCAACGGGGTGAAAAGGAAAAGGCCCAACAGCGTGAATTTGACAAGCAACAAGTCGTGATTGAAAAGGCGGAACGCTTTATTCGTAAGAACAAGGCCGGCTCGAAGTCGACCATGGCCAAGTCACGAGAAAAGATGCTGAACAGATTGGACCGGGTCGATCCGCCTTCGACGAACGTGCAAGCCCACTTTGATTTCCCTTACCAGGAAACCGGATCGCAAAATGCCTTGGTGGTTGATGAACTCTCCGTGGGTTACGACCGGCCATTGTTGAAACCCGTGACGTTCTCAGTGACAACGGACCAAAAAGTTGGTTTGACTGGGTTCAACGGGGTTGGTAAGTCAACGCTGATTAAGTCTATTCTGGGATTGATCAAGGCCAAGGGTGGGGAAGCCCACTTCTCGCCATCCGCGCGAATCAGTTACTTCAGCCAAGACTTGGTCTGGGATAACAATCAGCAGACACCGCTACAGATTATTCAAGAAAAGTACGAAAAGTTACCGCAAAAGGCGATTCGGACCAAGCTTTCCAAGTGTGGGCTAGATTCCGCCAACGCCATGAAGCCAATTGGTGAACTCTCCGGTGGGGAACAGACCAAGGTCAAGTTAGCGCTGATGGAATTTGAACCGGCCAACTTCCTGATCATGGACGAACCCACGAACCATTTGGATGACGAGACGAAGCAGGCTTTGAAACAGGCCATCTTGAATTTCCAAGGGAACGCCATCATCGTTAGCCATGAGGCGAGTTTCTACAATGGATTGGTCGATAAGATCTTGAACGTTGAAAAGCTGAGTTTACGTGCTGGCAACTAAAAACGTGTAAATTGGTCACGCGTCGGTTTGAGTTGCGTGTGCCGAGAAGAATCGTGGCCGACTGAAATCTTACGGCTAGGTTACGTTTTGGTCGAAATGGTTCCCTTTTTCAGAAAAATCCGTTAAGGTTAGCGGTAGAGATGAAAATTATGTCAACAAAAGGACGGAGAGCATGAGACGATTTAGACAATTACTCGTCATTGTTGTGTTGGTCATTGTGGCCGCAATTGGTATCAACCGGGTGATACAACAGACCTCGGCAGATAAGGTTGCCAATACGGCACCCAAGACAACTAAGACGACGACTGCCACCAAAAAGCCTAAAGTTGAGACTATTAATTGGCGTAAGCCGTCGGAAAAGAAGGCTTATCCGGATTTGAAAAAGTATCCTAATGCATGGTTAGACGTCAATACCAGTAAGCAGCGGGTTTACATTAAGAACGGCAATAAGGTGCTCTACACCATGTATTGCTCGACCGGGACCGGTAAGGAAAATGGCACGCCGCACGGGACATTCTATATCCAAGGTGAGCGGGGAAAGTTCTTCTACAACCAGAGTTCGGGTGAAGGTGCCCGTTACTGGGTCTCTTGGAAGGACCACGGCATTTACCTGTTCCACAGTGTGCCGACTGATAAAGATGGGAACTACATCGAAAGTGAGGCTAAGGAGCTGGGCAAGACCGCCGCATCACATGGGTGTGTCCGCTTATCCGTAGCCGATGCCAAGTGGGTCTACAACCATGTGCCTTATGGGATGAAAGTTGTTATTCATTAATTTAAATGACACGTATTGTGTTGATGGAAACAGGTTACCGATTCTTGGGGGCCTGTTTTTTGTTGTCGTCGAAAAATAGAGTGGGCCATCAGGCGGTTAGTTTGCGAGCATTAACGTGAGAACAGGGGTTATGCCTGGTCTTGGCATAAGTCCTGTTCTCGGGTTAAGCGTAACAAACTGCCTGGTGGCGCACGTTTCGACACGATAATGGCAAAAATAAAATCAGCTTTTTCAGAAGGAAATCCGAAAAAACTGATTTTTAAGTTATGTTCCAGACTCTTTAACTAGTTAAGCATTAAAATTGTCATTTTCCACGTCGCGAATAAATGTTGCTAAATGATCGTAGTAAACGGGAGCATTGTCGATCATGTGATGGTGACCGCCCTCTGGCGTCGTCACGAAGCGTGAGTGTGGAATAAGTTCAGCCATCTTCTTACCGGTCGCAATTGGCATGGTTTCGTGTTCACCAAAGGTCAGCAGGGTTGGCACCTTGATTTCCTTGAGATGGTCGCGGAAGTTCCATTCCTTTAGCTTCCCTTTGATGACGAATTCGTTGTCGCCTTGGAAGGCACCATATACGTCGGTTGCCATGGTGCTGATCAAGTGGGAAATAGCGGCGGGCTTCTTCCGGTCCACGTAGCCATCGTTCAAGATGTCCACGTAGCTTTGGTACTTCGCGTCGTCGTAATTGCCGTCAGCTTCGACCTGCTTCATGTAGGTCACTTGGTCGGGCGTCAGCACCGTTTCCCGGATATGGTTGATGCTTTCAACGTATTCATCGATGTTATCGACCATGGAGGAGATGATGGCCCCCTTCAAGTGTTGACCATACTTGGCAGCGTACATTTGAACTAAGGCGCCACCCCATGATTGGCCAATCAGGTAGAACTTGTCGATGCCTAATTTTTGGCGAACTTCTTCAACCTCATCCAAGAAGTAGTCGTAAGTGAGATATTTCTTAGCGGTCTCAGGATCGCTGTAATCGGGTTGGTCAGAGTACCAGGAACCGAGTTGGTCATACATGTGGACTTGAACGTTCAAGCCTTGCTTGGCTAATTGCTTCGCCGTGTCTTCCCAGTATTCATGGTTACCACCGGGGCCACCGTGTAGGGCCAGCAAATGAATGTCGCCGGTGCCTTGGGTGTTGGTCCAGAGGTGATAGCCGTTGTCTAAGGTGATAATTGTGGTGCCTTGCTTCATGAAAGTTTCCCCCGTTTCTAATGAGTCATTAATATTCTATCACTATTCGCAGAAATTCTAAACTGTTGGCAGTGAATCAAAATTTAAGCCGATGACGTTCAAGGTAGACTAAATGGTTCTGATTATTATTTTTTTTAGAAAGAGCAAACGAAAACCATCCTCAGTAGTACCGAAACACGCAGCACATCTGGGGATGGTTAGAAGATAAGACTAAAAGTTTCAAAACACTAGGTAATATGGTGGTTGATTCGCCTTACCGGCCGGCAGATATGGTGTTTTCAGTCGATAATGAGAATAACTATAATCGGTATGATCAATTGCCGCCAAAAAATAGGTTACCGTGCCTTACAGCTATTGTCGTGATAAAACACAATCAGCGCCGGAGGAGGCCAGGGATGGAGCCAGCCGTGAAGGTGAAGTTAGCTGGTGTTTCTCAGCCAGCTTACTCCACGGGCGCCTTTGGAGACACGCGGTCTTCGTGGCTTCAAAGCGAGCGAGAAGACTGGTGGTCCTCCAGTCTGAAGCGTCCCCACAGCAGGCAGAATCCCTGGCAACCGGAGTGTGCTAATTTAGATCAGTGTAACCAATGTTAGTCTTGTTCGGTAACAAAGGGCACACGCAAGGTAGAATCTCCCAGCTGAATCGAATACTGCAGGTCTTGGTTGCCCCGAACGGTCATACCGAAGTCGGTGGCGTAGACGACCAGTCCCAGCTGATGACCTGCAAGCAGGCGGTAGTGGGTTGGTTGTAGCGTGACGCTGAGATCGTAGAATTCATTCGGTTTCAACTCGTCAACGTGATAAACGTTGGTTCGGTTCTGCAGGTTACGGTGACCCTTGGTAATCATCTTAAACGGCGTCGTTGCGGTCGGCTTAAACTCACGCAGGTCGTCTTCACGCCAACGGTAGCCCTCATCCAGAGCCTTACGAGCAAGAACGGTTGGGCTGACGCCGAGCCGTTTGGCCTCCCCGTAGTCGACAATCTGAAAACTCAGCATCCCGACCGGTTGGTTGACTGCCACCCGGAGGTCAACGGTCGGCTTACCATCTAGGATGAGGTCGTCGGTCAGCACGGCCGACTTGAAGAGCAAGCGGTGGTTAAACATAGCGTTATGTTTGTCACCGAGGAGATCAGCCTGCCATTGATCAATATGGTGGGTGTAGCGATTGAACTGTTCGGCTGGCAGTTGGTCGTTAAAACTGGTTGCGGCAGGGCGTGTTGTCGTGACGGTTGCATCGACTAGCTCATCATCTTGTAAATTGAAGGTTCGTGTTGCGTTGGTTGGGGCATCCCAATCGGCGTAAGCGTTCCAAGTCTCAGGCCGGACATTATCTTGGATGATGACATTGGGCAACAGGGTCTCTGCTTGGTTGTCAACGCCTAACAGCTCGTGGGTCAACCACAGATTGACAATATCCGTGTAGTCGATGGAGCGAAAGGCGTTGATGTAAATGTGTTGTCCCTGATGTAGGATAAGCTTCTTGGCGACCGGCAAGTCGCGAACGGCGTTCCAAAGATTATTGACGTTCCGGGGCTTGACATTCCAGTCGTTGAGTCCGTGGACCAACAGGAGGTCAGCCTTGATGTTTTTAACATTTTTCAGGTAGTTCCGTGCGTCCCAGAAACTGTTGTAGTTACCGGTGGCCCGGTCTTGCCCGTGAGTGATAGCAGCGAGGTCGGCCTGCCATTTGGCCTGAATCCGGTGGTAGTCACCCGGAAGCAGTTCGCGGCTAAAGGTTTCCTCGGCCAACACATCGGTATCTTCGCCGGGAAAGCCACCGGGAGCGATGACTAAGCCGCCATCACGATAGTAATCGTACCAATTGGAAATGGCGGCTTCACTGATGACCGTCTTGAGACCTGCCACCCCCGTAGTTGCGGCGGCCGTGGCCAGAGTTCCCAGGTAGGAACGACCGGTCATGGCAACGGCCTGATTGCTCCACCAAGCGGGAATCGCCTGAGTAGCGGCGCGACTGGTAAATGCCGTGCGGTTGCCGGCTAGCCATTCAATGATGGCAATGGTCGAGGTCGTTTCCTCAGGGTCACCAGTGGTGCGGACACCATCGGAGTCTTTGGTCCCAATACCAGCAGCATAAACGACTGCGAATCCACGTGCTAAGAAGTAGTCGTTAAGAGTGTAGGATTGTTCCCGGGCAAAGGTCTCTACGGCTGTCTTAGTTGTGGCCGCAACGGGACGTTCGGCAGGCAACGGCGTCGTGTCAGGTTGGGCGGTAACGTCGGCCAAGGTGAGGTCGTTGGGTTGCTTGGGTTGTAGCGGCACGTTCACGTTGTGCATGAGCGCGTCACCGGATTCATCGTTAGTCCCTTGATTGTAAGGACTGGCGGTATAAAGAACGGGCACCTTGAGACCAGTTTCAGTCTCAGCTGGTCGAATAATTTCGGCCTTTAACAGGTCACGTTGACCATCGTGGTCGGTGTCTTGGGGACTCTCCACGTAGACGACTTCGCGAATTAGACGCGTTGTGTCAAACACAGCTTGGGATTTGCCATTAAAGATCAGGGGTTTTTCCACGCTGGCATCGTGCACGAGGGGCTCGAAATAGCCGTGGGTGGTCAGGTGATCCAGGAAGCTTTGGCCGTTCTTGGTGTGGGTCGTCAATAAGAGGTACCACGCCTGAACCAATTCGGCCAGGGTAAAGTCGTCACCGGCATGGTCGGCGACTGGCAGTTGAATCTTAGCCATGGCACGTAGCGGGTCGGTGAGTTGAAAATCAAGCCCGGGAGCAAACGCTAAACGTTGGAGGGCCAAATTGTAGAAGACGGTGACCGGAACATTATCGTGATGGTCTAAGAAGTCCAGGCCATCAACGTCTGCGGTCGCCATTAAATTACTAAGTTTTTGATCCACGACTGCTGGAGCCGTGTACTCTGGCCAGCTACGATCATAGAGATCCCGTAACAGGGCACTGGGAGTTGTTAAGCTAGTATTGTGGTCGTCTAAAAAATGAATTCGAGTCAGTTCATCACGCGCCGCTGCGGGGGCAGTGGGTCGGATGGCAAATTGTTGATTACGCAAAACTATCGCCTACTTTCAATTTTTTATCAAACAGGTTACTGATCATTAAAGCTGATCGTTGAGTCGACTGTGACGCAGGCCATAGCCGAAGTAAATCATGAGGCCCAGTGCAAACCAGATAGATGATGCAATCCAGGTCTCTGCTGGGAGTTGGAGCATCATGTAGAAACACAAGAGCCCAGAGATAATGGGCAGGACGGGATAGAAGGGAACCTTGAAACCGGAGTTTTGCGGCAGATCCTTCAGGTGACGTAGCCGGATAATCCCAAATGAAACAAACAGGAAGGCCACCAACGTGCCGATGTTTACCAGATTGGTCAGTTGTGCTAGGGGAACGAACCCGCCGAGCAAGGCAATGACCACGGTGATGACGGCCAGACTGTGCTTGGGGGTTCCGGTGGCGTCATCGATTTTGCCCAAGAACTTAGGCAACAGACCGTCACGACCAACTGAGTAGATCAGTCGCGATGAGCTATAGATCATGGTGACCATCATGGTAAACATGCCGGCTAGCGCCCCGAGGGAGATGATGCCAGACGTCCAGTTTTGATGGACGAGCGTCAGGGCAAAGGCCACGGGGTCGGCAACGTTAAGTCTCGTGTAGTGCACCATCCCGGTCAGCACGATTGCAACCAGCATGTAGAGCACCGTGGCCACGATCAACGTGCCAATGATCCCGATGGGCATGTTCTTCTTGGGGTTCTGCACTTCGGCAGCGGATGCGGAGACCACATCGAATCCCAGGTATGCGAAGAAGACGGTCGATGCGCCTCGCAAAATCCCCTTGGATCCAAACGGTGCGAAGGGTTGCCAGTTGCTAGGCTTGACGTAGAACATTCCCACGATTACGAATAAAATAATGATGGCAATTTTAACGATGACGATGGCATTGTTGATCCGCATCGACTCGCGCATCCCGCGATTCAAAAGCCAACTGATGAAAAAGACCACGAGAATGGCAACGAGGTTACCGTACGTGCCGTGGTTCGGGTCAAAGGGCCCAGAGATTGCCGTGGGGATGTTGAGGTGAAACCCAGCCAGAAATGATTTGAAATACGCCCCAAAGGCATTGGCCACGGCCGCCACCGCTAATACGTATTCCAGAATCAACGCCCAACCGAGCACCCAGCCGATGATTTCACCAAAGACCAGGTTACCGTATGAGTAGGCCGACCCGGCGACCGGTAGAACGGAAGCAAACTCGGCATAACACATGGCCGCTGTGGAACACACGATGGCCGCGATGAGAAAGGATAGAACGATGCCCGGGCCGCTGTACTGCGCGGCGATGGTTCCAGGTAAGATGAAGATCCCAGTTCCAATCACGGCACCGATTCCGAGTGACATCAGATCCTTTGCCGACATGGTTTTGGCAAAGTGTTGGTCACTCTTTAAGTAGTTGTCTAAGCGTTCGCGGCGAAATATTCGCGAAAGTCCCATAAAAAGCCTCCTATGCTAATATGTAGCGTAACTAGTCTGCGCGTATCAGTGCTGTTTTGGTACCACCGCCACGGTGAAAACAAACTAGTTTAAACCTATTGTATACATATTATGAGGATACGTCCCATAATATTTTTTCTAAACGACGATTTCTCCCCATTAGGCAACTGAAAACGGTTTAAAATGGGGTGGTCTCGGATAGTGTACCCTAGAGCTAAATTAAAAGTCAATGAGAGTTGGCCAGACTTTTTGAGAAATACAGTTAAATTTTACCCGTCAGTGGTCTTTTCGATTTAAAATAGAGGGAGTCTATTCAAATCCGAGGAGGGCAATTTGCCATGATTACCGAAAATGCTAGTGGAGCGGTCGTTTACCGCTTAAAGAATAACCAACCAGAGTATCTCTTATTGAAGAGTGCCACCAGTAACTTCTGGGGATTCCCCAAAGGTCACGTGGAGGGCAATGAGACAGACATCGAAACGGCCGTCAGAGAAATTCGTGAGGAGACCCAACTCCAGGCGACCATTGATCCCGCATTCCACGCTGATCTGGACTATGATATGAAGAACGGCCACCATAAGCACGTGGTCCTCTACACGTCACAGGTGCCAAGCGACGTGACCATCACGCGGCAGGTCGAGGAGATCAGTGAATACGGTTGGTTCGACTATCAAACGGCGCGCACCACCCTGAGTTATGACAATTTAAAGGGACTGTTGGATCAGGCAAATACGTACCTGGAGGACATCCATGAAAAGTAAAGTATTGGTGATCACCGGGGCAACGGGGACCGGCAAGACTACTGTGCAAGACTATCTGGTCGCTCATTACCCGGCAACAAAGATTGTGACGCACACCACCCGACCACCGCGCGCGGGCGAGGTCGATGGTGTTGACTACTATTTTGAAACGGAAGCGAGCTTTCCCAAGAACCACTACCTGGAATCCGTCCTCTATTCCGGCTACCATTACGGCTCGTCACAAGAGGGAATCGCCGCCGGCCTCAAACGAGCTGACCTGGCAACAATCGTGTTGGACAGTAAGGGCGCCATTACCTATGCGGATGAGCTGGGTAAGCAGGCGGTCATCATCTTTCTCACGGTTAGTGATTCCGGCAAGCTGGCACATCGCCTGAGTAAACGGGGTGACGATGAGCACATGATGGCCAAGCGCCTGGCTAGTCCAGAATACCGTCGCGATTTGACGATGCCCCTAGCTTTAAGGGGCCGCGCCATTCAGCTAAATAATGACAATTGGCAACAGACACAGATTAAGCTGGATGAGCTGATGACTCGCTTAGAACACGGTGAAGTAGTCGATAGTTGAGTTAATTCAGAAAATGTGCGACACTTACAGGGCGCTGAATGGGCTGGTTGGGGGCCGAAACGCACGAGAAGACCGGTGTTCTTCCAGTCGGAAGCGGTCTGTGTAGCCTTTAGAATCCCTAACAACCGTTTTGCAAATGCATAAACGCTACTGGGATGAGACCGGAATTTTGTCTGTCACCCTTTAGCAACGTTATCTAAAAAAACAAGGAGGCCGCCCATCATGGCAGAATCTTTATCCGCCGCTGTGGCTATTTTAAAAAAGAATAAATTAAAGCTGACTAAGCAACGGCACGCACTCTTAGAGTTTTTGTTGACCAATCAAGGTCATTACACGGATGTGGTGACCGTTGATGCTTTCATGCGAACCGAATTTCCGGGGATGAGCCACAACACGGTTTATCGTAACTTAAAGGAATTCGAGGAAGTCGGCATCGTTGAACAGAATACGGAACAGGAGCGCGCGCGGGTCAAGTACCAATGTGACTTCCACCATCAACATCATCACCACTTTATTTGTCAAAACTGTGGTAAGGTGATCGAGCTACAGATGTGTCCAATGGACTTTTTCACGGCCCAATTACCGGGTTGTGAAATTGCCGGGCATAGCTTTGAGCTGTACGGCCTATGTGCCGAGTGCAAGGCGGCTGGTGTGACCGAAGCGGCCTTAGTGAAAAATTAAGAGAATTTTGATAGTATTTTCGTTTTGCCGTGGGATAATGATTTTAATAAGAAGGATGCAGGGAGGAATGTAACATGGCGTACCGGACACCACCATTTATCACGCCATTTGCGATTGTCTCGATGGCCTTGGCCCTCGGTGCGACCAATGTGGTTACCAATACCGTGACTAAGACCAATGAAGGGGCGTCGCGGGTCTCAACAACGAGTTCATCGCTAGTTAGTGGGATGTCATCTAGTGACTCCAAGAAGAAGTCGAGTGATGATAGCAGTAAAAAGAAGAGCTCGGATTCTTCTAAAGATAGCAGCAGTGACGAGTCTTCATCAAAGGACAGTTCCTCAACGGATACGCAGAGTTCAACGGCGGATAGCACGTCTGAATCAGAAACGGGGACCACGACTGGGACGACTGGGAGCACAGGAACCACAACTTCTAAGAAGAAGACGTCATCTAGTGTGGCTAGCTCCGCAACCACGAATGATACGAACAACACGACGGGTGAGTCGACCAACTCAGCGAGTGATGACACGACCACGACGACCAATGATGACACTGGGGCTAGCACGTACAGTCATAGTACAGCTAACACCAATGGCACTTCGGGACAATAATGAAGAAAGGGGGACCGCAACATGCTTAGTTTCCTTGACATGGTCAACCACTATCTGGGTTATATCAACGTTAGTGTTAAGATCAAGAATCGAATTTACGTGATTTTAGGGGCATTGGGTGACTTATATCTGTTCTACATTGCCATTCGGTACTTCCAAAATGGTCACCCGTTCTGGGGACTGTTGATTCTGTTGGTGGCAATTATTCTGGTTTATTTTGTCTACCTGAATACGGTCTACTACTTTACGACCAAAAAGGCACCATTTGATATTTCACCAAAGATTGAAAAATTGTTGCACATGAAGCCCAAAGATGCCGATCTTGAAGGCACCAAGCCAATGGCGCGTGGTGGGCGCAACATTCCCGCCAATGGGTACTTTGACGAGAAAAAAATATTACCTGGGAAATTAACGTCGTCGGCAATGGAAACAGAGAGTATTCAACATCTAGCCACCCGCTTACAGCAGAATCAGCTGTTGCAGCTCGACTACTCCGGATTGGGCGACCGAGAAATCATGGAACAAACCCAGCGTTTGGGCAAGCCCGTCTATGCCTCAGGTCCTGGCGTCTTGATTCCTTACTTTGAAATGCAGACGGAGAACAACCAACTCGTTGTGTACGCGGGAATCAATCAAGCGGAAAAGCAGCGGGTAGGGGTCGTCAGCACGGTGGGATTACAAAACGTGGCTGATGTTCGTGATCAATTTGAATTGTACTTGGCCAACGCCACATTAGTGGGTGGTCCCTTCAAGGTTCTGGGCCGGACGAACCTGATTGAACAGGACAATCCATTTACTGTGGCTGTCCAATTGGCGTACAAGCATCAGAACGATGACCAGCCGCAGGATACATTGGCGGCTAACACGCGGGTGTCACGTTACGATGACCCCAGCTCGATGAGTCGTACGTCTCGGTCGGCGGAACGCGATGCCGGATCGGATTCAGAACCGATGACCCGGACGTCACGGTATCACCATTAAGTTTATGCTTCTCAGCCACCTATCAATTTTGGTAGGTGGCTTTTTTAGGGCCACTTTAGGCGATAAATATCGTCGGAACTTATGGGGATTTGTCATTCCAATAAAAGTAAGCGATACCATTGCCGGTATATGTGAATTTTAGAACTATTTAATAGGAAGAGTTTCATCAAAAGTGTTAGCTAGTACGTGGATTAACCAATTTGCGGGTGATGGTGTAACGGGCGAATCAGGCTCATGGTTAACATGGCAATGTCAGTTGGCGATGATAGGGACAAGCAGACCTAGAGTGGGCGGTGGTTAGACCGGTTGACGGGGGTGTAGAAAAAAACTTTTTAGGTTCAGCGGAGGACGCTAAACCGTGGTACGTCTAATATTTTTGACCTTAAATCGTCACCCGGGTTGGGCACCCCGAAGCAGTTTGTTTTGACCGAGTAAAATTTTTGGTTTAAACTTTAATTTAGACACCAAAAAAGCTTTCACGAAAAGTGGGTTTGGCGCTGAAATGCGACTTAGAGCCAACGGGCTAATTGGGGCGCTAGTAAGACCGTTTACGGTAAAAGAATAACTAGTGGAGGGAAAACATATGTCAATGATTGAATTTCACAACGTGGAAAAGTACTACGGCGACTTTCACGCGCTGCATAACATTAATTTAACGATTGAAGCCGGGGAGACCGTGGTTTTGATCGGACCATCTGGTTCCGGGAAATCAACGCTGATTCGGACGGTCAACGGACTCGAACAGATTCGTCATGGCCAATTGATCGTTAACGGTCAAGATTTGGCCAATCCCAAGACCGATATGAACCGGATTCGGAAGAACGTTGGGATGGTCTTCCAACATTTTAATTTATATGCGAATAAAACAATTTTAGAAAACATCATGTTGGCACCGCGAATCGTGTTACATCGTGGAGAAGATGAAAATAAGAAAGTGGCCATGGAAATGCTGGATCGGGTTGGTTTAGCAGATCAAGCTCCGAAAATGCCATCACAACTTTCTGGTGGGCAACAGCAGCGAATCGCCATTGCGCGGTCATTAGCGATGAAGCCTAAGTGTCTGTTGTTTGACGAACCCACCAGTGCATTGGACCCCGAAATGATCGATGATGTGTTGAACGTTATGAAGACCATTGCCCGGGACTCCAGTATGACGTCACTGGTTGTGACTCATGAAATGGGCTTTGCGCGTGAAGTGGCCAACCGGGTTATCTTTATGGCTGACGGTCGTATCTTGGAAGACGATACCAAGGAGAAATTCTTCGACGGCGAACCGACTAACGAACGTGCTCGTCAATTCCTTAGCAAAATTTTGACACACTAATCAGGGGAGGAAGCTAACCATGAAAAGATTGATTCGTAATCTTGGTCTACTGCTGACCCTGGTCACCCTAACAATTGTCGTGAGTGCTTGTGGCAGTAAGCCATTATCACAACGCAACGTGCTAAAGACCGACCAACAGACGAAAACCATCACTTGGGGGGTTAAGGCGGATACCCGACTCTTCGGGCTGCTTGACACCAAGGATGGCAAGATCAAAGGGTTTGAAGTCGATTTAGCCAAGGCATTAACCAAGCAGATGCTAGGGTCTAAAGGAAAGGCCAAGTTTATTCAGGTCACGAGTTCAACGCGGATGCCAATGTTGAAAAATGGGAACATTGACGCCATCATTGCAACGATGACCAACACGGCAGAACGGCGGAAACAAGTTGCCTTTTCTAACACGTACTTCTTTGCCGGGCAGTCATTGCTGGTCAAGAAGGGCAGTTCAATCAAGAACGTTAAAGATTTAAATAAGCAAAAAGGGACGGTTCTTGGCGTTGTCGGGTCTGACTCCGTTGAAAACGTGGCCAAGGTGGCACCAAATGCCAAGGTCCTCCAATTGACGGACTATGCTCAGGCTATGACGGCACTGAAGTCTGGTCAAGGACAAGCCTTGACGACTGATAACGGGATTCTTTACGGGATGTCCGTGCAGAACCCTGGCTATGAAGTGACAGGGGGCACGTTTGTCTCCGAACCTTATGGGATCGCCATGGATAAGAACCAGACGCCATTCAAGGCGGCTACAGACAAGGCGTTGAAGGAATTGCGGGCTAACGGGACTTATAATCGGCTCCTGCACAAGTGGTTCCACAACGTAAAGGGCTTTGACTACGAGGAGGCGGCTAAAGAATGATTCATATCTTTCAAAACTATTGGGGCACACTCCTTTATGGGTTAGGCCAGACCTTACTTTGCAGTATTCTTGCGTTGGTCTTTAGTTTAATTCTCGGCACGTTCTTTGCCCTACTCGAAGAGTCACCTAGCAAGGTTGCACGGGGAATCGCGCGGGTCTACATTGAAATTTTTCGGAACATTCCCTTACTGGTCATCACCATGTTCTTCTACGTGGTCTTCCCGTTGTATGTCATCAAAATGAACGGGTTTACTGCCGGCACGATTGGTTTGACGCTCTACACCTCAGCGTTTATTGCTGAAACGGTCAGAGCTGGGATTCAGTCCGTTGATTCTGGTCAGATGGAAGGGGCCCGTGCCAACGGGTTGTCTTTCTGGCAAGCGATGCGTCACATCATCTTGCCGCAAGCCTTCCGCTACGTGATTCCGCCATTAGGTAACCAGTTTGTCAACTTGGTGAAGAACTCATCAACGTTGGCCTTCGTGGGTGGCTTTGATTTGATGTACCAAGGAAACGTTATCGCGTCGAGTTCGCTGGAGACCATTGCGGCATACTCGGCAGTCGGGGTTCTTTACCTGGTCATCACGATGCCAATCAGTTACTACATGCGCTATCTTGAAAAACGGTTAGCTTAAGGGGAGGAGAATAACGATGTTACAAAACTTTATTGATGCTTACTCCCCAGATAACCTACGCTACCTGTTTGGGGGTCTCGGCATTACCATTCTGGTTTCCGTCGTCTCCATCATCGGGAGTTTTATTATCGGGTCGATCCTCGGGGTCATCCGGTACGTTAAGATTAAATATTTCTCAGCTATCGTTGGGTTTATTATCGACGTGATTCGTAACCTGCCGTTGATCTTAATCCTGTTCTTTACTTACTTCGGGTTGCCTAACCTGGGAGTCAAGCCGGAAATCATTCCAGCTGCCATTTTGGCCATGACCATTTTCGAATCCACCATGTTGGCAGAAATTGTCCGCTCAGGGATTCAAGCGGTCGATTCTGGTCAAATGGAAGGGGCACGCGCAAATGGGCTGACCTACTGGCAAGGTCTGTGGCATATCGTGTTGCCGCAAGCCATGGTCAAGATGATTCCAGCCATCGTGAGTCAGTTTATTTCCCTGGTTAAGGATACATCACTGGCAACTATCATTCTTTTGCCAGAAATGCTGTACCGGTCGCAGATCATTTATGGTCAGAACACGAACTACATTATTCCAATGTTCGTGGCAATTGCACTGATGTACTTTGTCGTGTGCTACTGCTTGTCGGTACTGGCCCGTTACTTGGAAAAACGTCAAGCTTAAATATTGTATAGGGATAGTCGATGACTTCTTAGTCGTCGGCTATTTTTCTGTTATGTCAGTTTGCGGGTGTACGGATGACACGTGCAGTCATGCTTGTTTTAGAAAACTAGGCAGCATGGTACTTTGGTCGCCTTACCGGCCGGCAGATATGGGCTGGATCGGTGCGAACACAACTTGAAGCGTCCCTACAGCAGGCGGAATCCCTGGCAGCCGTAGTGCGCTCAATTTAGACGATCAATTCAACTTAAAAAAAGCGCCTCACCAAATAGAAATTGGTGGGGCGTTTTTCAGATAAATCATAAAAAAGGTTAATCAGTCACGACATATTTCTTGAAACGGTCAAAGTCAGCTTGTTGGAGTTCAACCTTGAGGGCAGTGCCTTCAGCGGCGTAATCTGTGCTGAGAACGTGAGCGTTGTCGTTGAGGTAGGCCACAACTTCACCATCCGCAAATGGAATCAGGAAGTTAGCAGTGACGTAGTCGTGGAAGACCTTTTCCTTCATGGCGTCGACGAGCAGCTTGACGGAGGCATCGTCTTGCGCTGATAAGATGAGTTGGTCGCCGGCACGGCTTGGGTACTCGGCCTCAGTCAGATCAGCCTTGTTGAAGACCGTGATCATAGGAACGTCATTGACGCCAATCTCGTGCAATGTCTGTTCCGTCGTTGCCATCATAGCTTCCCGATTCGGGTCAGCATAGTCAACGACCTGAATTAAAAGGTCGGCGCTGGCGGCTTCGGCTAACGTGGAGCGGAAGGCTTGAACCAATTGTGTTGGCAATTGGCTAACGAAACCAACCGTGTCACTGAGAAGCATCTTCTTTTGGTCGGGGAAGGTCAGTTGACGCACACTAGTATCCAAGGTGGCAAACAGCATATTTTTGACGAAGACTTGTTTTTCTTCGCTCTTGCCAAACTGGCGAACTAGGGCATTCATCAGCGTTGATTTTCCAGCGTTGGTATAGCCGACCAAGGCCACCGAGGGGAGCTGATTGCGTTCTCGTTGTTGGCGTTGCGTGGCGGCCGCTTGGTTAATTTCCTTCAGTTCATGGTTAACGTGGTTGATGGAACGTTGAATGGTCCGCCGACTCATTTCGGTCTGCGATTCACCAGCACCACGGTTAGTGAAGCCACCGCCGCCACCGCTACCAGTTTGTTGGTCCAGCCGTTGTGAGGCGCTGGTGTGCAGTCGAGGCAGTTGGTATTGCAGCATCGCCAATTGGACCTGCAATTTAGCTTCGCGGGATTGCGCTCGGTTCGCGAAGATTTCCAGAATCAGGCCGGTGCGGTCAATGATCCGGGCCTTAGTGACGTTTTCGAGATTCCGAATCTGGCTGGGCGTCAGTTCGTCATTAACGACGATGATATCAACGCCATCGTCAGCAACAATGGTCGCCAGCTCTTCAACTTTCCCGGTCCCAAAGTAAGTCCCAGGTTGTGGCTTGGCTAAGGACTGTTGAATCTCCTCAACGACGGTCATGTTGTTTGCTTCTACCAGATTCTTCAGTTCGGTCATCGAGTAGTTAAACGTGGCTTGACCAGCATTTAACCCAATCGTGACGACCGGTGTTCGTGGGGTTTCTTCCAAAGGATCACCCTCCTTAATTGTCTATAAGATGAGTATAACATGCTCATCGGCTAACGTCGGTAAATTAACGCTTTTACTCAGGATTTAACGCCAATGGGTCTAACTTTGAAATACCAGTATTATAGCTAGCAAAATGTTCCAGGTAAGCTTTTAACCGAATTATCAGCGGTTATTAACTGTGAGGAACAGGTAACAACTTTGTGAGTAAACCATGACTAAGTTTGCCAGATTATGGGCTGATTTTTGTATATCGTATGCAGAAAAGCTCATTTTTACTCGTGCTAAATGTGACATCAGATTTTAATTTTTCATTTTAAACGCTGTTATATCAATGCTTTAAACTGGTTTGTTAAAATAATTTATCATTTACCATTGATTTTAATTAATTTCTAATATACAATTGGAAACATAAAATTTGAGGTTGTCAATTTATTACTCAAACAACTAAGAGGGGTTGGAATTAAAATGAAGATTAATTCGGCAGTCAAATTAGGGACGGTGGCAACGTTCGCGGCAGTTCTACTTGCAGCGTGTGGGTCATCTTCCAGCAGTTCAAGTGAATCCAGCAAGCAAACCTTAAACTGGATGGAAAGCTCAGCGTTACCTTCAATGGACTCATCTACCGCCACTGATGTCGTTTCAGGGGAAACGATGAACAACACGGGTGAAGGGCTCTTACGGATTGGTAAGAACAGTAGCATTCACCCTGGGGTTGCGAAGGATTACAAAGTCTCTAAAGATGGCAAAACCTACACCTTTAACTTACGGAAGTCTAACTGGAGTAACGGTGACAAGGTAACGGCTAAAGACTTCGTTTACGCTTGGCAACGGACGGTTAATCCCAAGACCGCTTCGCAATATGCTTACATGTACGCACCTGTGAAGAATGCGAACGCCATCATCAACAAGAAGAAGGCCGTTTCAACATTAGGCGTTAAGGCCGTTGGTGATTACAAGGTTGTGGTCACGTTAACGCGGGCAACTAGTTACTTCCCTTCATTGGTAGCTAGTCCAATGTTCTTCCCACAAAATGAATCAGTTGTTCAAAAATACGGTAAGAAATACGCAACGAATGCTCAGGATAACGTCTACAACGGTCCATTCAAGTTGACATACTGGACTGGGACGTCTGATAACTGGTCGATGAGCAAAAACACTAAGTACTGGAACGCAAAGAATGTTAAACTGAAGAAGATCAACTTCAAGACGATGAAGGATCCGCAAACGGCTTTGAGTCAGTACCAAAGTGGCAAGTTGGATGCAACTTACCTGAGTGGTCAACAACCAAAGAACTACAAGAACTCTAAGGAGTACGTTGAACGGAAGAGTGCCTCAACCTTCTACATTGAATTGAACGAAAAGAAAGATTCAATGATGAAGAACAAGAAAGCACGTCAAGCCTTATCAATGGCCATCAACCGGGACCAATTTGTCAACAAGGTACTCCAAGATGGTTCAACGGTTTCAACCGGTGTCGTTTCAACTGGTTTGGTGGAAAACAAGGGTAAGGACTTCAACACCGATGCTGCTGTTCCTTCAGCTACGAGCTACAACCTGAAGAAAGCTAAGCAACTTTGGAAGGAAGCTCTGAAGGAAACTGGTCGTTCAAACTACTCACTGACCTTAACCGCTGACGATACACCAGCTGGTAAGAACTCAGCTGAATTTATTCAGAGTCAATGGGCTAAGTTGGGCAACATCAAGGTCACGAACAGCAACCTGCCATTCAAGACACGGTTAGCGCGTTCACAAAGTGGTGACTTCGATGCCGTTATCTCCGCATGGGGTGCCGACTTCCCAGACCCAATCTCCTTCTTATCACTCTTCACTTCTGGTAACTCTTACAACAACGGGAGATGGTCTTCCAAGGCTTACGACAAAGACGTTGCCGCAGCTACTGGTAAAGACGCTAACAACACAACCGCTCGTTGGAACGATTTGGTTAACGCGCAAAAGACGATCTTGAACGAACAAGGGATTATCCCAATTTACCAACAAGGGAAAGCCCAACTCGTTAAGTCTAAGGTTCAGGGATTGGTTTACTTCCCAACCGGCGCTAACTGGGACTTCAGTAAGGCTTACATCAAGTAAGTTCTTGTTAACTCAGTGATTACTGTCGGGTAACCGACTTCATAAGTTTTATCGGGGAGTAAGGATTAACGCGAGTTGATCCTTACTTTTCGGTATTATTGCAATCATTTATTGTCTTGTTATTTTCGTAGAGTCTTTGTTAAGTTTGATAACTTAACGGTAACGAATAAGTCTACTGATTGAGAGGTAAACAAATGGCAAAGTACCTAGCAAAGCGGATCTTCTATCTGATCCTGACCTTATTCATTGTGATTACCGTGACGTTTTTCCTGATGAAGTTATTGCCCGGGACGCCACTGACCAATCAAGCCAAGCTCTCTAAGAGTCAGATTCATCTGATTTATGAGCAATATGGGTTGAACAAACCCGTTTGGCAGCAGTACCTGTTGTATCTGGCTGGTGCGGTCAAAGGTGACTTCGGAACGTCCTTCCAATTCAGTGACCAACCCGTATCTTACTTGATTTCGAGTCGGATCGAACCATCCTTGCAGATTGGGCTGCAAGCCATGATTATTGGGGTCATTTTGGGTGTTATCATCGGGGCCTTCGGTGCAATGAAGCAAAATACGTGGGTTGATACGACGACCACGGTGGTATCTATCTTAGGGATTTCAATTCCTTCCTTCGTCTTAGCCGTACTGTTACAGTACTACTTAGGTTTGAAGGCCGGTTGGTTCCCAATCGCTGAATGGGGCGGCTTTATCTACACGGTATTGCCAACCTTGGCTTTGGGGGCGCAACCGCTGGCCGAGTCCGCGCGGTTCGTTCGGACCGAAATGGTCGACGTGTTGAGTTCGGATTACATTGAGTTGGCGAAGGCCAAGGGGCTGAGCAAAACCGGTGTGATTTACCACCATGCGCTACGGAACAGTTTAATTCCGCTGATTACCATCGTGGGACCATTGGCCGTGAACATCATGACCGGGTCCATGGTTGTGGAAAACATTTTCTCCATTCCTGGTATCGGGGAACAATTCGTCAAGTCCGTCTTGACCAATGATTACCCAACCATCATGGGCTTAACCATCGTCTATTCATTCATGTTGTGTGTCGTTCTGTTGATCACGGATATTCTTTACGGAATCGTTGATCCACGGATTCGACTCACAGGAAAGGCTAACTAGGAGGTAAATAAATGGCAGATACAGTAAAACTCCCTGAAGATAGCTTTAAGCCGATTACGTCCGATGATCGGGCGGCGTTAGATAGTGAAAAAATTGCAGCACCTTCTCTGACCTTCGCGCAAGATGCATGGCGGCGGTTAAAGAAGAACAAGGGGGCTTGGGTCTCCTTGATTGTCTTGGTTGTCATCTTCATCATGGCCTTTGGGTCCATCTTCGTTTCACCACATGACCCTAATGCCGTGCACCCAGCCTATGCCAACTTACCTTCTAAGATCCCTGGTGTTAGCATTAATGGGTTTAACGGGACCTTGGTCCAAGCCGGTGAACGAATCGATGCCTACAAGGCTGCTGGTGCCAGTGGTGCACATTACATCATGGGAACCGACTACTTAGGTCGTGACTTGTTCTCACGGGTCCTTTATGGGACACGGATTTCCTTGATCATCGCGTTGGTAGCCACGTTATTTGACTTAACGATTGGGGTCACGTACGGGATGTTCTCAGGTTGGAAGGGTGGTCGCATTGATACCATCATGCAACGAATCATTGAAATCATCCTGTCCATCCCTAACTTAGTGGTTATCGTCTTACTGATCTTGATCCTGAAACCCGGGATGACCTCGATCATTATCGCCATCGCACTGACGTCTTGGGTCAACATGGCCCGGCTGGTACGAGCGCAGACGTTAGAGCTGAAGGAACAAGAGTTTATCTTGGCGGCTAGAACGCTGGGTGAGCGACCGATTAAGATTGCGTTTAAACACTTGCTCCCGAACCTCTCGAGTGTCATCATTATTAATACGATGTTTACCATCCCCAACGCCATCTTCTTCGAAGCCACCTTGTCCTACATTGGGATTGGGATTTCCTCACCACAGGCTTCACTAGGGACGTTGTTAAACGATGGACAGAAGAACTTCCAATTCCTGCCATATCAAATGTGGTGGCCAGCGTTGATTCTTTCCATCATTATGTTAGCCTTCAACCTTCTAGGTGATGGCTTGCGGGATGCGTTTGACCCGCGGACGAAAGAGTAGGTGAAGTCACGTCATGGATAACGAAAAAGATATTTTGGAAGTGCGCAACTTACAAGTTAACTTCAAGACCTATGCCGGTGACGTTAAGGCAATCCGGAACGTTAGCTTTGATTTACGTAAAGGGGAGACTTTGGCCATCGTTGGGGAATCTGGTTCCGGTAAATCCGTAACCACCCGGACGATTATGGGCTTAAATGCTCGGAACGCCGATATCACTAGTGGAACCATCATGTACAAGGGTGAAGACCTCTTAAAGAAGTCGGAAAAGGAAATGGAAGGCATTCGGGGCCAAGATATTGCCGAAATCTTCCAAGACCCAATGACCTCCTTGGACCCAACCATGAAGATTGGGCGGCAAATCGCCGAACCGCTGATGGTTCACAAGGGGATGAAGAAGGAAAAAGCCTTAGCGCAAGCTTTGGAAATGATGAAATTAGTCGGGATTACCGATGCTGAAAACCGCATCAATGACTACCCACACCAATTCTCAGGTGGGATGCGGCAACGGATCGTCATTGCGATTGCTTTGATCAACTACCCAGAAATTCTGATTGCTGATGAACCCACGACCGCCTTGGACGTGACGATTCAGGCACAGATTCTGAATCTGATGAAGGAATTACAAGACAAAATTTCCACGTCAATTATTTTCATCACGCATGACTTGGGTGTCGTGGCCGGCATGGCCGACCGGGTCGCCGTCATGTATGCGGGGAAGATCGTGGAATACGGGACGGTTGATGAAATCTTCTACAACCCGAAGCACCCGTACACGTGGGGCCTGTTGAGCTCGATGCCAACACTGGATACCGGTGGCGATGAATTGCCATCGATTCCAGGGACGCCACCGGACTTATTGGATCCGCCAACTGGGGATGCTTTTGCTGCCCGGAACGCCTACGCGTTGAAAATCGATACGGAACAAGAACCACCATTCTTTAAGGTGTCTGACACGCACTATGCCGCAACTTGGCTGTTGCATCCGGATGCCCCTAAAGTGACGCCGCCCGACCAAATCGTCGCTCGGCAAAAGAAGTACGCTGAGATGCAAAAGGACTTGGTCAAGCAACAACGGCCAAGTATTCCAGTTGAAGAAGAGGAGGAACAGCAATAATGGATTACGAAAATGCCGAAAAAATCCTCGAGGTCAAGCACCTCAAACAGTACTTCAACGTGGGTAAGCCCGATGAGGTTCGCGCCGTTGACGATATCTCCTTTGATATCTACAAGGGTGAGACCTTTGGCCTGGTTGGAGAATCCGGTTCTGGGAAGACTACGACTGGCCGCGCAATCATTCACTTGTACGAGCCAACCGCTGGAGAGATCTTATTTAACGGCAAGAACGTAGATAACTTTACCAGTAAGGCTGATCAACGAGAATTTCGTCAGGACATGCAGATGATTTTCCAAGACCCGTATGCGTCACTGAATCCCCGGATGAAGGTCAAGGATATCGTGGCTGAAGGAATCGACATCAACCACTTGGCCAAGGACGACGCTGACCGGAGCAAAAAGGTTGAAGACTTGCTGGAAACGGTGGGCCTGAATAAGGACCACTCCAGTCGGTATCCCCACGAATTCTCTGGTGGCCAACGGCAACGGATCGGGATTGCCCGGGCCCTCGCCGTTGATCCGAAGTTCGTGATCGCTGATGAACCGATTTCTGCCTTGGACGTGTCCATTCAAGCCCAAGTCGTTAACCTGATGAAGAAGCTTCAGCGAGAACAGGGCTTAACGTACCTGTTCATTGCGCATGACTTGTCCATGGTTAAGTACATCTCAGACCGCATTGGGGTCATGCACTACGGTCGGATGCTAGAAATCGCCGATTCTGACGAAATCTACGCCCACCCGCTGCATGACTACACTAAGAGTCTGCTGTCTGCCGTGCCAGTTCCTGATCCTGAGTTTGAACGGACCCGGGAAGAAATTGCGTACGATGCCAGCAGAGAAGGCGATGGTAAGGAACGAAAGTTAGTTGAAATCGCTCCCCATCACTGGGTTCGTGCTGCCGATGATGAAATTGACATGTACACGCAACGTGCTCATGAGGCGTCATTGATTAAAAAGTAAATTGAAAGCACTGTTGCTGTGATGGCGACAGTGCTTTTTTGTTGGGTCTAAAGTTGAAAGTTCCAAAACTAGGTAACATAGTGGGTTAGGTCGCCTTACCGGTCGGCAAATATGGGCTGGATCGGTGCGAACACAACTTGAAGCCTCGAAAGCCCCGAGTCTACAAGCTTGGTTTTCTACTAAGCCAGCAAGAACAAAAAAGTTCCGCCGACGATATCGTCAGCGGAACCTTTGCTGTTAGGGAGTTACTTCACTTTGCCCTCAGTATTGTTGTAATAGTTAACCTGGTAGTGCCCATCCTTAACGGTCAGCTTGGTGATGCTGCCATTGTCAACGGGAACGGAAACATCGATGTCGGAATACTTCGACACGATGCTCCGAATAGTGGTGCTGTGGGTGGCAATTAAGATGCGGTCACCATCAGTGGCAGCGGCAATGACGTGATCCAGACCAGGTTGCACGCGTGCCCAGAACTCAGCGTTATCTTCAGCATCGCCAAAGGGGTCCTGTGCCTTGAACATATCCTTGGTCTTTTCAATGGTCAGGTTAGCGATCATGGCGTTGAATGAGTCTAAACCAAGTGGTGTTCCCAACGTGTGCCAGGTCATGCCGGTATCCATACCTTCGAAGAAGCCAAAGTTTTCTTCCCGGAAGGCAGGTTCGGTCGTCAAGGCAACGGGAGCATCATTAGCGGCTAAAATGCTTTTAGCGGTGTTTTGCGCCCGAGTGGTGTCACTAGCGTAGGCAGCGGCAAATGATAGCTTAGAGAGACGTTCACCGGCTCGCTTGGCGTCTGCAATCCCTTTGTCGGTCAGAGGCGAATCGGACCACCCTTGAATGCGGTGGTATTTGTTTAAATAGGTTTGGCCGTGACGGACCAAGTAGAGTTCAACTGATGCCATGTTTTGGTCTCCTTTGATAATAAATGATATGAGGTGCGACGCAGTGACAGCAAGACATGCCAGCTGCGTTGGATGTTGACTAGTGGTGGTGACAAAATGGTGTTCAAAAGATAGCCACCAGCGACACTAGACTGCTAGTTTAACAGTTATGCGCTGGTTTTTAAATGACTTATGAAAAGGTAAGCGGTTTCCAGCACGACTTGTTATTAATTTAGAAATAATAGCGGCATTGGTCGCAGATAATACCAGGTACGTGGCGTAACTGCTCACCCGATTGCGCTGGTAGATTCGGTAAGGTGGTGGCAAAGTTTAAGCCACCATAACGGGCGAAATCTGAAACAATTACGCTAATTCAGAATTCCTAGTTCACGCCGAATCTCGCGCGCAGTAGCGGCACTGCTGGTGAAGATGATCCGGTCATTGAATTTGAGCGTGGTACTCCCGGTTGGTCGAATGAAATGGCCTTCACGGAAAATTTGACTGATTGTGATGTCCTTGACGAATGGCAAGTTGTGGATTTCCTGGTCGGTGTAGCGACGATTGCGCAATGCCACTTCGTAGACGGCAGAGGTCGACGCCGTCAGTAGACGCAGGGTGGTTGGGGTCTCAATCAGGCTCCGGAGCATGGCAATATTGACGTTCGGTGTGTTGTAGACCTCAATTCCCAAAGCAGTTAGCTCGTCTTCCCGTGCGTCCAAGACGTTGCGGTCCTCGAAACGCACGATGACCCGGTTGACACCGTACGCCTTGGCAGCCTTAGCCAGCTCATAGTTCTTGGTGGCGTTAAAGTGGCCGAGCACAACGATGTCAGCATCGAAGGCATCCTGGGACTCAACCACCTTGGTATCCAACGAAGACAGCAGTTTGGCGTTGACCTCGGAGTTGTAGGTCTTGAAGTTGGCCTCTTTATCGGTATACATGGTGATGTCGTACCAGCTGTCAGCCAGCTGTTGGGCGACAGGAACCGTGAGCAAATTGGTGCCAATGAAGTGCACCGTCGATTTTTTCAAGTCCTCAGCTTCAGCGGAATAGCCGGTGTTGAAGAGCAGTGGCCCGAGTACACAGGTGAGAATGGCGGCGAGCAAGAATGCACCGGATTGTTGTGTGGTGACGACCTTCATGGATTTGGCAACTTGCAGGACGGCCAGGACCATGGTGATGGTCGCAGCCGAGATGGCAGTTCCAGCAAAGGCGTTGCCCCGTTTGAAACGTAACCGGAGGATGAAGTAAACGGCGGCTTTGGCCAACAGATAGGCGACAAAGAAGGCCGGAATCAGGAGGAGGGTCGCCGGGTCGGCCAGCAATGTGCGGAGGTTGAGGTCAGCCCCACTCATCATGAAGAAGATGGGGATGAAGAACCCGTAACCGATACCGTCCAACCGAACCATGGTATTTTCTTGCGGTTGCAAAAGTTTCATGACGATTCCGGCAACGAAGGCGCCCAGGATTCCCTCGGCCCCCACAGATTCGGCAATGACGACCAGACTGAAAATTAGGAAGAATGCTAGGCGGATGTCGAGTTGCGTCGTGGATTTATTGATACTCTCAAAAAAAGTGAAGAACGGTTTGAACCGCCGAAAGAGGATGCCGGCAGCTAGGAAGACCAGTAGGAGAAGCCACAAGGATTTACTACTGTTGCCGAAGATCGAGGCGTAAACGGTCAACGAAAATAGGGGCACGATTTCCCCTAGGGCGGCCACTAACAAGACGGTTTGGCCGAACGGTTTACTCAGCAGCTCTTTTTCCTTCAAGGTGGCGATGACGATTCCTAGGGAAATCGTCATGAAGATGATGGCCGCTAGCCACGGGTCTTTGAAGAGTCCGGTCCATTGACAAATGAAGCCCAGCAAAAGCGACGTGACCATAATGGCCGCGTAACTGCTGACGGCCAGAAAAACTGGCGAGTACTTGGACGCGTTACCGGCGACCTTGGCGGCCAGTGGTGTCTGCGGACGCTTGCGGCGGTTGAATAGACTGAAGTCGATTTCCATCCCACTGAGAAACAGGAGGAAGATGACCCCCGTATTTGAAAGCAAGGAAAGTGTGGTGTTGCTGTGAACGATGTTGAGAACGCTAGGGCCCAACAGGATTCCCACGAGGATCTCCACGACGGCGGTGGGCAGGACGGTGAGCTTGAATTTCGCCATCACCAGCGGCGTCACCAACGCGGCGGTCAGAATGATTAATAAAGAAACTTGATCCATAAGATTCACCCCCGAAAAAGTTCCCTTACATTATAGCAAAATTGCGGCCACAAGACTGGAATAAAGGCACCACCTAGAGGGCATTTCAACGATAATTGACCAACACGGGTTGACCTAAATTTAGTGCAGTCAGTTTACTTTATTTATCACGAAAACACGTGTAGAATGGTAAGTCGAATTATTACGTCTGCCGACCAGTGGCTGCGGGTGATGGGGATGACAATTTTCCCATCATGGGGGAGTGAACTGGCCGAGTGGGCTGTCAAGGTTTAGTGTTCTGGACGTCATCAGCGACTGTCAACAGGTGTTGATCGGTGGTTCCAGAACACGTTAGTTTGCCCAATTAATCGAGGAGGGATTGGCTTGCCAGATTCAATTAAGGCCCACGAACAAAAACACTTAGATGCGGTGGTTACGAAGATCAAAGCCGCAGAAAAGGACGCTAAACAGCGAATCGACGTGGCTGAGGATGACGAAGCCGGGATTCGCAAGAACTTTGTCAACGACTTACGAATCAAAACAGATAGTTATGAGGGCTTGCTGGAAACGGCGCTGTCGGTGCGGCAACAGCAACAACTGTTGGCTGAACGGCAGAACAGTTGGCAACACGCCACAACGGAATTAAGTACGCTGCAACGCTTGGAGAAGAAGGCCTACTTTGCGCGGATCAATTTCCAAGAAGGTCCGACCGCGAAGCCGGAAACCATCTATATTGGGTTGGGGTCCTTCTCCGACACGCCTGACCACTTCTTGATCTACGATTGGCGGGCACCCATCTCGAGTATTTACTACGATGGGGAATTGGGAAATGTGAGCTACCAGACGCCGGATGGTGAACAGACCGTCGACGTGAAACTCAAACGGCAATTTCAAATTGAAGATGGGACCATTGTGACCCTGTATGACACCGACCAAACGGTGACGGATCAGATGTTGCTGTCGGCATTGAGCGAGCACTCCGATACCAAGATGAAGAGTATCGTGACCACCATTCAAAAAGAACAAAATCAAATTATTCGTGATACCAAGTCCGACCTGTTATTTGTGCAGGGGGCAGCGGGTTCCGGGAAAACGGCCGCTATTTTACAACGGGTCGCCTTTTTACTTTACCGCTACCGGGGCCATTTGACGGCAGGGCAGGTCATGCTGTTCTCACCTAACCAATTATTTAATGACTATATCGACCAAGTGTTGCCTGAATTAGGGGAACACAACATGGTTCAGATGACATACTATCAGTATGCCGGACGACGGCTGCCGAAGATCGACGTGGAAACGTTGGCGCAGCGCTTTGGTGAGACCAATACGCCGGCACAAAAGAAGATCAATCAGCTCAAGGGAAGCCTGGCGTTCTTTGATGCTGTCACGGCCTATGCCGACCAGCTGGAAAGCCGCGACATGGTCTTCAGAAACATCAAGTTCCAAGGCAAGATCTTTATTGATAAGGAAAAGATTCAAGAAATTTACTACAGCTTCAACCGAAACTATCACTTGGGCAACCGACTTCAAGCCACGAAGGAAGCTTTGATTCGTATCTTGAATCGGCGCATTACGAGTGAAATGAAGACCAAGTGGGTTGAAGAAACCATTCAGGACATGAGTAAAGAACAGTTGGATACCTTGTACGGCGAAGAACCAAGAGAATTCGACTCCTCTGAAAAGGAAATGCAATTTCTGTCGCGGCGAGTCGTCATGCAGGCGTTTGACCCTATTCGTAAGGCCATCGTCCGGGCACGATTCTTGAGCATCAATAACCAATACGTTCACATGTTGCGGAGCATGCCCAATCGGATTGATTTAGCACAGGCAGGTATTTCCGTGGCGGATTGGAATGCCAGCGTGGAGGAATCGATTGGTAAGCTGAAAGATCATCGCATGCAGCTGGTTGATACGACGCCGTACCTGTACTTGTATGACAAGATGACGGGCAAGGGTGGCGAGCGAGATATGCGCTATGTCTTCATGGATGAAATCCAAGACTACAATGCCTTTCAGTTAGCCTTCTTAAAGTTCAGCTTCCCCCGGGCACGCTTCACGATGCTGGGAGATCTGAACCAGGCCATCTTTACCAAGGAAAACAGTCGGACGCTGTTGCAGGAACTCAGTACGATGTTTGATCCCGACAAGACGCGGGTCATTCAGTTGACGCAGTCGTACCGGTCGACGCAGCAGGTGACTGATTTCACCAAGCATATCTTGAAAAATGGTGAAGCGGTCACTGCATTTGCACGGGAAGGTGAACTCCCAACCATGACGCTGGCGGCTGATGAAGCGGCGGGCCTCAAACGGGTCATCGCCCAAATCAAGCAGAACGAAGAAGAGGACGAGACGACCGCCATTATTGGCAAGGATTTGGCGGATTGTCGCGACCTGACGGCACAGTTGAAGGCAGCGGGCGTGGCGGTAACGTTGATTCAGTCCGAAAACCAACGGCTGGCACCGGGAACCATTGTGGTCCCATCGTTCCTGGCCAAGGGTCTGGAATTCGATGGTGTTATTGTTTGGCAGGCCTCAGCGAGTCGTTACGCGGCGGAGGATGAACGGCAATTGCTGTACACCATCTGCTCACGGGCCATGCATCGACTGAGTATCGTCGGCATTGGTGAGTTCTCGCCATTACTTAGCGATGTGCCTAGTGATGAGTATGAAATGGTTTAAGTGAATTGAAAACGCATGTCGCTGACTGTTGTGGTCGGGGCATGCGTTTTTTTGTTTGTTGGGAAACTAATGATAGATAGAAATATAGTTAGTCATATTAGCTAGTTAGTGATTTGTAGGGCAACCTTTCTCTTGACGTATTTGACACTAAAGCGGTTGTCAACGGGGTGATGGTACGATATGCTTTAAGAGGTTAAATGAAACTGACTTAGACTGCTGTTACAGTGTCATTGCCCAAGGTATTCTCCATGAGTGCGGAGCTAATTCTGTGTAGAAGGAAAGTGAAGTTATGCCAGTACAGCCATACACTGCTGCCAAAAAAGCGGCCAATGAAAGATGGAACAAAAAGAACAAGGAACGGGTACGGTACATTGCGGAGCGGTCTAAAGCACGTAGCTTTATTAAAAAATACGCGACTGATGACGATTTGCACGAACTTTTGGACTTGATCACTAGCAAGTTAGCTGAAAGGCCAGTGAGTGACGCTTAGTTCTGCAACCGGAGATATTAAAAAATATTCTCTGTGTACTGTCGGGGAAAGCTTCGTGGACCGGGGGCCATTTTTCGGGCCCTTTTTTCATACAACGATCTTTTTCCTAACCGTTTTAGTAAGCGCCTCCATTTTACAACTTCTCAGTGTCGGAAACGATCGACTTTGCGGTATAATGGTGGGTAATTATTTCTATCCAAAGTTGAGGTGTCTCCATGAGTGATCCCATTAATTACAATGCATTTACCCGCGCACAGTGGCGGGCGTTTTCCGATGATGCCACGTTACCGTTGACGCAAGAAAGTTTGCGGCAAATCAAGGCGTTCAATGATCGGATTTCCTTGCAAGACGTTCAAGATGTTTACATTCCGTTGGTTCATTTGTTGCACCTGGAGTTCGACCATTATCAAAAGCTCCAACAGGATAAGGCGACCTTTCTACAGCAAAAGAAGCACCGGGTACCGTTTATCATCGGGATTGCGGGGAGCGTTGCTGTTGGGAAAAGTACGGCGGCACGACTGTTGGAAGTTTTGCTCAATCACTATTTCAAGGGGCAACGCATTCAGCTGATTACGACCGACGGCTTTTTATATAGTAATGAAGAATTAAAAAAACGTAATCTAATGGCCCGTAAAGGGTTTCCTGAAAGTTATGATATGGCGAAACTCATTCACTTTTTAAACGCGGTGAAGGCCGGTGAAAAATTAATTAAGGCGCCGGTCTATTCGCATAAAGTTTATGATATCGTCCCTGATCAGTTTGAATACATTATGCATCCGGACGTGCTCATTGTTGAGGGAATTAATACCCTGCAATTGCCGACGAACGAACAGATCTACGTCAGCGATTTTACTGATTTTTCGATCTATGTCGATGCTGACCCGAGCTTAGTGGAAAATTGGTTCCTGGAACGATTTGAACTGTTACTGGAAACGGCCTTTCAGGACCCCACCAATTATTACTATCCCTATGCAATTGGTGATCATGATGCGGCACTGGCCAAAGGAAAAGCGGTTTGGCGCGACATTGATCTGAAAAATTTGGAAGAGTACATTTTGCCAACCCGGAATCGCGCCGACATGATCATTCACAAGACCTTCCATCATCGTATTGACCGATTACTGCTGCGAAAGTATTAGGAGGCGGTCGAATGTTACGAGATGCGACTATCGTTGACGCTGATGCAGTGGCCATGCTGGTACTACATGAGCTTGAACGGCGCCAATTGCGGCGGCTACGGCGAATCAGTAAGGAGCAGCTCTCGCAATTGTTGTTCGTCGGGTACCACCAACCTAATTTTCGCTACGGCTACGCCCAGGCGCGCGTCTATCAAAATCAGGGCGTCGCGGTAGGCGTGGCGTATGGGTATCCAGCGGCAGTTGAAGGCACGTTAGATAACCAGTGGTCGGCGCTGTTTTCTCGGTTGCAGGTGACGCCGCCCCAACAACTAGTTGTGACGCCACGCGCACTGGCTGATGAATGGTATTTAGACTTACTAACGGTACGGAACCGTTCCAAGGATAAGACTTTTCAGCAGAAATGGTTCGACGAATGGCTCTTGGGTGACGCGATTCACCGGGCCAAGTTAAGCGGTTGTCCGGTGATGGGGATGGACGTGCGGCCGGGAAGTCCACTGGGGACGTTGGCAGCAGAATATGGCTTTGTCGCGACCCAGCGACGGTTGTTGGACAGACAGGCCTATTATCATTTACGCCTGAAATTAACTTAGCCGTTATTCTGGCGACTAAACTTCAGGCGCTGAAAGCCCGAACCACGGGAGTAAGCAGCAGTGGTGAAGGCCAATTGCAACTTACCGGGTGACCCAGTTTTAGTCGAAATCGGTCGGATTTGCATTGACCATCGTTTGAGAAATCTGTATGATATAACCAATGTTGAAAAAGAAGAAAGGGTGAATGGCTTGGCAAACGTGGATATGTCCAAATTCGATAAGATTATCGTTTTGGATTTCGGAAGTCAATACAATCAATTGATTACGCGCCGGATTCGTGACATGGGCGTTTACTCTGAATTAAAGGCCCACACCATGAGTGCGGCTGAGATCAAGGCTTGGGGCCCCAAGGGAATTATCTTCTCCGGGGGACCAAACAGTGTGTATGACAGTAGTGCCTTTAATGTGGACCCAGAGATTTTTAACCTAGGAATTCCAATTTTGGGAATCTGCTATGGGATGCAACTGATGGCCCACAGTTTGACCGGTGGTAAAGTTGAGTCTGCAGACAACCGGGAATACGGTCGAGCAGACATTACCGTGTTGAGCGAAGATGCCAAACTGTTCAAGGACACGCCGAAGACCCAGACCGTCTGGATGAGCCATGGTGACTTAGTGACGCAAGTGCCAGATGGGTTTGAACGTGTGGCAACCAGTGACAATTGCCCGATTTCTGCCATGCAGGACGTTGACCGCAACTTTTACGGGATTCAATTCCACGCGGAAGTTCGTAATACAGAATATGGGAATGACATTCTGAAGCACTTTGCTTTTGACGTCTGTGGCGCGGCGGCAAACTGGTCCATGGATGACTTTATCGACTTACAAATCGAACACATCCGTGAAACGGTCGGCAACAAGCGTGTCTTGTTGGGCCTGTCTGGTGGGGTTGATTCCTCAGTAGTTGGTGTGCTCTTGCATAAGGCCATTGGCACGCAATTGACCAGTATCTTTGTCGATCACGGCCTCTTGCGGAAGGGTGAAGCCAAGCAAGTGATGGATAGCTTGGAAGGAAAGTTCGGGTTGAACATCGTTAAAGTCGATGCGCAAGACCGTTTCCTGAGCAAACTGGCTGGTGTCACTGAACCTGAAAAGAAACGTAAGATCATTGGTAACGAATTTATCCAAGTCTTTAATGACGAGGCCCAAAAGCTCGATGGTATCGACTTCTTGGCCCAAGGAACGTTGTACACGGACGTGATTGAAAGTGGGACTGATACGGCACAAACTATCAAGTCACACCATAACGTCGGTGGGTTGCCGGAAGACATGCACTTCCAGCTGATTGAACCACTCCGTTCCTTGTTTAAGGATGAAGCCCGTGAGTTGGGTGAAAAGCTGGGGATGCCAAGCGAACTCGTTTGGCGGCAACCATTCCCTGGTCCCGGTTTAGGAATTCGAGTTCTTGGCGAAATCACGCCAGAAAAGTTACAGATCGTCCGCGATAGTGACCTGATTCTGCGTGAAGAAATCAAAAAGGCCGGCCTCGACCGCGATATTTGGCAATACTTTACGGTCTTACCAAACATCAAGAGTGTGGGTGTCATGGGTGATGGCCGGACTTACGACTACGCCGTAGGTATCCGGGCTGTGACGTCGATTGACGGCATGACCGCTGACTTTGCCCGCATTCCTTGGGATGTTTTACAGGAGATTTCTGTTCGCATCGTCAATGAAGTGGATCATGTGAACCGCATTCTGTACGATGTTACGAGTAAGCCGCCTTCGACTATTGAATGGGAATAGGCCCCATTCTAAGCTATTTGCGTGATTTGATTTTTGTCTATAATTGGTAGGCCATTTTTAGGACTATCACAAAAAGCGATCTCCTATAAAAGGGAGGTCGCTTTTTTATATCCAAACATTAATTAAAGGCTTACAAGTGTCTTTTGAATCCGGTTATATTCATCCATGTATTCTTTAGCGTTCTGTGTGACGCCAGCAAAGTCATCGTCAGCTGCTGGGGCAGTCAAACCACCACCGGCACCAACAACTACCGCACCAGCTGCAAACCAGTCGCTCATATTTTGAACGTTAACGCCACCGGATGGCATGACATTTAAGTAAGGGAATGGACCATGATATTCCTTGATAGCCACAGTTCCAGCCATAGCCCCTGGGAACAATTTAACTACCTCAGAGCCATATCTTAAGGCAGTCTGGGCTTCTGTAACGGTGTAGGTTCCGGGAACGTAAGGGACTTGGTAGAGATTGCACATCAGTGCCACTTCTTTGTCAAAAGTAGGGCTAACGATGAACTGTGCGCCGGCAATGATTGCTAATCGAGCGGAGGTAGCGTCTAAAACGGTACCAGCACCGACAACCACGTCAGTATCTGCATACTTACCGACTAATTCACTAATAACCGTGTCGGCGTGGGGCACACTATAAGTCAATTCCAATCCCGTTACACCACCGGCAATCACAGCATCCGCAACTTTAACGGCTTTTTCCGGCGTTTCGGCCCGAATGACGGCAATGACACCCGTGTTGATCATTTTCTGTAGTAAATCTGCTCTTTTCATAAAATATAACCTTCTTATTCTGTAGTTTGTTGACTCTGTAAGTACGTATCTAGCTCAGCTGGTGTTGGATAACCGTCGTTGTCACCAGGGCTCATGACAGCTAGAGCACCAATTGCGCAACCACGACGTGCGGCTTTGGCAATTGATAAGCCGTCTAGTAAGCCGGTGATTAAGCCAACCGCGAAACCATCACCAGCACCGACTGTGTCCACAACAGTCTGAACATGAAAACCAGGAATAGTTTGTGCCTGTCCATTTCTCTGCTTAATGTAGGCGCCTTTAGGTCCTAATTTCACGATAACAGTTTGCGTTATCTCACTTTGATTCAGGTAAAAGTCGGCAATCTTCTCCGGATCAGTTGACCCCATTAAAATCTCACCCTCATGAATACCTGGCATGACAAGATCGGCATTCTTAGCGAGGTCATTTGTCACGGTCACCATGCGCGCTTGAGTATCCCAAAGAGCAGGCCGAAGATTGGGGTCGAAAGTGATGAACTTGTTGTGTTGCCGTAAACGTTGACTGAGTAGCTTGAGGACAGTCAAATCGTTGTCAGATAGGGCAGCAAAGATACCGGAGAGGTGGGCAATCTTGACGTCATCGAAATCAATTTGATCAAGAGTCTGCGCGTTAAAGTTAGCTGCTGCCGAGTTCTTTCTGAAATAGAATGTCTTTGGATCGCCATGGCTGACCCGTTCCTTTAAATAGAATCCGGTCCAGTGCTCAGCATCTTCACTAACATAAGTGTTACCAACTTTGGAAGCCGTCATTGCTTTGCGAATGAATTTGCCAAAGGGATCTTGGCCGACCGCTGAAATATATTCTGACTGGTGACCAAGACGTGAGACACCAATGGCAACGTTTAATTCGGCGCCCGCCACAAACTTTGAAAAGTCAGTGGCGTCTACTAAAGTTTGATCAACGTTAGTAGACGCAAAGACGGCCATGGGTTCACCGATTGTTAAGAATTCAGCCATATGCTTATTCCTCTTTTCTTATCTGCGATTATGTGGAGTATAGTAAAATTTCTAAAATGAAAAGGGATGCGAAATATTCGCGTCCCTTTCGTCTAGATAGGGTTAGTCGTTGAAGAAACCGAAGTAGTCACGTGCGTTCTCGTAACTGATGCGCTTCACGATTTTACCCAAGTACTCAAGATCGTCAGGAGCTTGTCCGCGAGCAACCCATTGACCGATAACATCACACATTACACGACGGAAGTACTCATGACGTGGGTAGGATAGGAAGGAGCGACTATCGGTTAACATGCCTAAGAAGTTGGGGAACATACCAGTGTTGGCATAAAGCTTCATCTGGTCTTCCATACCATCACGGGTGTCGTTGTACCACCAACCAGCGCCAAGGTGCATCTTTTGAACGGGTCCTTCTTGGAAGTTACCCAGTAAGGTGGCAATGGCCATCCAGTCGTTAGGATTTAGGGAGTAGAAGATTGTCTTAGGAAGGATTCCCTTGGTTTGGGCGTCGTAGAACAGGCGACGAACTTGTTCGGTCAGGTCAGCCTGTGTCCCAACGGAATCAAAGCCCGTGTTAGGACCAATTTTGTCGAACATTGGCTTGTTTTGTGAACGGGCAACGTTTACGTGATATTGGAGAACCCAATCGTGTTTTTGAGCGAGTTGCATCATAGTTTCAACCAGAGCAGTCGTGAATTTATTCAAATCATCGGCTGATAAGGATTCGTTGGCCATTCCCTTAGCAAAAATAGTTTCAAGTTCAGCGTCTGATGCATCAGCGTAGTAGTAAGTGTTTAAGCCGAGGTCAGCAATCTTGCCACCGTGATCGGCAAAGAATTGAACACGTTGGGCCATCGCTTCAGTTAACGTCTTGAAACTAGTGATCGTAATACCAGCTGCAGAGCCTAATCGCTTTAAGTAGTCGGCATAAGTATCAGCAGTAATGTTGAAAGCATCGTCGGGACGCATGCCGGGAAGAACTTTGAAGGCGAGATGTTCTTTAGCTAATAATTCATGGTACTTTAAGTCGGATTCTGGTGCGTCAGTCGTGACAACCACTTGAACGTTAGAACGTGCAATTAAAGCACGAGGTGTGAAGGAAGGGGTCGCAAGTTGTTGATTAGCTTCATCCCAAATTTCTTTGGCAGTGCTAGGATCAAGGCGCTTATTGATGCCAAAGAAGCGACGTAATTCCAGGTGAGTCCATTCGTACAATGGAGAACCTAATGAATCATTGATCGTTTTGGCCCAAGCCACGAACTTGTCGTAATCATCACCGTCACCGGTAATCAATTCTTCGGGGACACCATGGTCACGTTCCAACCGCCACTTGTAGTGGTCACCGTACAAGCCTTCATTGATCCAAATTTGAGAGATGTTGGCGTAATTTTTGTTTTCGTAAATTTCCTTTGGTTCCAAGTGGCAGTGATAATCGATAATCGGCTCATTCTGTGCATATTCGTGGAATAGCTTTTTGGCAACACCAGTGGTTAATAGAAAATCATCATTTAATAAAGTCATAAGAATCACTCCTCGATTTCTTTACCTAATTCGTTCAACAATTCTACCCAAGACATCTTGCCTTGATACTTGATATCCATACTAGCAACAAAACGCGTTAAGATTCCTTGAGTCTTTTCGGTGTAGTTGGCTTTAACTGCCTGCAGTGCTTCGTTGATGCGTAGATCTTCCCATTGCATGTAGGTTTGACTGGACCAAGTCGTTCCGTTGAAAACTAAGGCAAAAGTATCCGCTTGAACTAGTTTTCCCAATTCAGCGTCGGTGTTGAGGCCGATACTACTGAGATCCACTTTAGCCGGCGTGTTGCCGTTAAAGTCTTGATTTAGGAACTTTTGCTCTGGTTGATTGTAGACAATAACCGTAGTTGACATCTATAGCTCACTCCTTAATCTTTATCAGTTTGCGTTTCTTCATAAGTTTCATCTGGCCACAATTCGTCGTATGGATGGCCAGTTAACTCTTCAGCAACCTTCTTGGCTTCAGGGGTTACGTCGCGTTTGTCACCACCTTGTTCCAAACGATCAATTTCACCTTGTAGAACAGCATGTGTTTGCCGGTTCAACTTGAATGTCCAGGAAACAACTAGGGCAACGACAATTAAGACCAGTGGAGCCACTACGAAGAGCAAGGCGATTTTACCGGTGACACCGGCAGCTTGCGTCGATGCAGTTGAGACATAACCGATTTCTTCCAATAAAATCCCGGCAATCCAAGTTGCTAAAGCACCAGTAGATTTACGGAAGAAAGTCATGACGGCGGCGTAGGTTCCCGCTTTGTCATCACGAGTCATAATATGGTCAACATCGGGGATGAATGGGAAGACGTTCCATGGCGTAAATTCAAGAATCCCACGGGATAATTGATAAACAATCGTGATAATGATCAAAATAGTTAGTGGGTTCTTAACATGTAAGAAGTAAGTCACCCCATAAGCAAGTAATGCAACGATAATGCCTATGTATGACAAGCTGTAAAGGAAGCGAGGTCCGTGAGTAATCATCAACTTTGCAGCAGCTAAGGTTGATAGGATTCCAAATACGGCAAACGCATTGAGGACCCAAGGAATATTTGAAGACATTCCCATGCAGACAACAATGAATGTTGGCAACAATGTTGCATAGAAATCTTTTCCAGTGAAGGAGAAAATATAAATGGTTAAATGCTTACTGAATGCGAGGTTCCGGAAAGTTTGACCGTAGTCGTGCAATGTTTCTTTGATGTACTGACCAACGGTTAACTTTGGACGAGCATCAAGTTCAGCGATGAACTCTTTCGTCAATGGACGTTCCCAAGTGCTGCGGTAGGAGATGTAAATTGCAGCTACAAACAGAACAGTCCAGAGAATTCCGGCAAAGAGATAAGCATTCTTCTTTGCTTCGGCACTAGGTAAGGATTGTAGAATAGCCAAAATGAAGAAAACTAGTGAGGTTCCAGTAGCAGAGATAAACATCCGAGAACCAGAGAGGACAGTTCGCTTGGTATAGTCGGTCGTCATTTCTGTTGGTAAAGTTTCCCAAGGAATCAGAATCATCCCAACGAAGAGTTCAGTTAACGTGTAAACAACTAAGTAGTAGACGAAGTCATGTCCAGGTCCGAAAATGGATGTGGCTGGTACCCAAAAGGCCAAGAAAGAAATAGCAAAACCAATTAGGCCAATGAACATCCAGAAATGTCGCCGACCGTATTTCTTACCAAGGTTTGTCTTGTAGAAGCCATCGGTAATTGTCCCAAAAATTAAACAGAAGATAGCATCAAAGACACGAGCAATACCAGTAATCGCACCGGCCATTGCGGGATTCAAACCGACAGAAAGCGTTAGATAAGCGAAGATGACTCCAGAAACAATGTTGTTCCAGCCACCACCCATGAGGTCAGTTAAACCATAGGCAACCCCACGTTTAACATTGATCTCTTTGGGTGTGTAGACCCAGCGAGTATGTCCCATAATAATTCTTCCTTTCGAAGCGCCAATAATTGCAAATATTCCGTGAACTGAAATATTAGTATATCTGAATACGCTTTCATTCTATCTGCTTTTTGAATAAAGTCAATATGTTTTTTGTGAATGTTCATTCAAAGAATTAAATTGTGAACAAGAAAAGGCGCCACTTCAATGCGAAGTGGCGTCTTTAGCAAGGATAAAAAAATTCATGGCCAGACACTTTTAAGGCTAAGAATAGTCGTCATTCAAAGAAATCGGGATGAATCTTTAAGGCCACCTTAATGTCATCATCGACCATATGCAAGTGACGACTAACACAGGTTTCCGCACGGGTAGGTATCTTATCTGCGACAGCAGCTACAATGGCACGATGATCATCGAAAATCTGCTGCCAATCGAGGTCTGCAACTTCCAGTCGAAGGTAACGGAAACGATTGAACTGGAGATTAACAACCTGTAGCCAGTTCCACACAAATTCCTTATGATCAATCTTGTAAAAGGCCTGGTGAAAGGCTTCGTCTAGATTGAAAAAATGATCATAATCTTTTGAGTGAAGGTAGAGTTCTTGCAACTGAATCAGTCTTTGTAGCTCATTTAGGTCGACCTCAGTGATATGGTTGATTGTTTCGGCAACAACCAGTTTTTCAATGTTTTCACGGACAAAACGTGCCTGATAAACCTCATCAACACTGATTTTAGCAACGTAAGTACCGCTTTGCGGGCGTACTCGGAGAAGGCCCTCACGACTGAGACGTAAAAATGCTTCGCGCATGGGAGTTGCACCGATGGAGAGTTCGTTTTGTAACTCCTTCTTATTAATGCGATCCCCCGGCTTGAGCTCTAGACGTAGAATTTTATTACGAATGGCAACGTACGCTTCATCTTGAAAATTTGTTATTTCAACCATCTATGACTCCCCCTGCCTGTTTTTCAACTAAAGTATAACAATTTTGCCAAGCATAAACAAAAAATAATTTAGACTTGTAATCGGTTTCAACACATGTTAAGGTTTTTACGTGAACTGATATATTAGTGTAATTCAAAATATTGCTAAACTTGAAAGGAGCATACCATCATGGTGCGCTTAACTGATGATTATCTTCAAGATGCTGCAGCCTTCACTAAAGCTGGTATTACGGTACCAAAGTTTGATCAAGCTGAAGTCAAGCAGGCTGCACAAGAGGCTCCAGTGTGGGTTCATTTTGGCGGTGGAAACTTATTCCGTTGTTTCCATGCCAAGCTGGCCCAAGACTTGCTGGATGCTGGCGAATTACAAGCGGGCGTCATTGTTGCTGAAACCTATGATGATGGCGTAATCGAACAAGCTTACAAGCCGTATGACAACCGTGTCTTACAGGTTGTTATGGATGAAGCTGGTAATTACGATAAAACTTTGATTGCTAGTGTGGCAGATGCTATTTATTACAATAAAGCCAATACAGATGGCTGGTCGAAACTAAAAGGGATTTTTGAAAAAAAGAGTCTCCAGTTTGTGACAATGTCAATTACTGAAAAGGGTTATGCTCTACGCGATGTCAATGGTGACTTAACTGAGGCTGCACAGGCTGATATCGCTGGTAATCCAGATGATGCTCGTACCAACATGGGCGCTATTGCCCGACTGCTGCTCGCTCGTTTTAATGCGGGTAAGTTACCGATCGCCATGGTATCGACTGATAACTTCTCAGAAAATGGCAAACGGTTTGAGGAAGCTATCTTGACGATTGCAACGGGTTGGGAAGCTAATGGGACGGTTCCAGCAGAATTTGTTGACTATCTCAAGAATCCCAAGCAAGTAAGTTTCCCTTGGAGTATGATTGATCGGATTACGCCAAACCCAGCAGAATCTGTTGCTAAGATTCTCAAAGATAGTGGCTTTGAAGATACTAATATTATTCATACGGCTAAGCATACTAACATTGCGCCTTTTGGTAATACTGAGGTGACAAATTATCTGGTCATTGAAGACAGTTTTCCAAATGGTCGGCCAGCTTTAGATAAGGCTGGTGTAATTCTTACTGATCGCGACACAGTTAATGATGCCGATCAAATGAAGGTTACAGCATGCTTGAATCCGTTGCACACAGGTCTTGCCATTTTTGGTTCGGTACTTGGTTACAACAGTATTGCCGAAGAAATGACTAATCCAGACTTAGTTGCTCTAGTAAAACAGGTTGGATATAACGAAGACTTGCCAGTTGTAAAGGATCCAAAGATTATTGATCCAAAGCACTTTATTGACGAAGTTATTAACAAACGCTTACCTAATAAAAATATTCCAGATACGCCACAGCGGATTGCTAGTGATAGTTCACAGAAGATTCCAATTCGGTACGGTGTTACTTTGAAACATTACCTGGACGAGGGGAAGAGTACCAGTGACCTTAAAGCAATTCCATTAATCATTGCCGGTTGGTGTCGTTTCTTGATGGCAGTCAAAGATGACGGCACACCATTCACACCTAGCTTTGATCCCCTGCTAGATAAATTACAACCATACGTTGAGAATATTAAATTGGGAGACGCTGTCGACGCACATGCTGTTTTGAAGCCAATTTTGACGAATAAGCAAATTTTCCCAACGGATCTTGAAGCTGCCGGGCTGACGCCTAAGATTGAAGCTTACTTTACTGCAATGATTGCTGGTAAGGGTGCTGTTGCGAAGACATTACATGAAGTGTTAGGAGATTAATTCTATGAAAAATATGGGGTTCCGTTGGTATGGGCCAGATGATGACCCGATTACCTTACAAAACATCCGCCAAATTCCTGGAACTACTCAGGTTGTCGGTGCGTTGTTTGACGTACCGGTTGGTGAAGTATGGCCGAAAGAAAAAATTGCTAAACTTAAGCAGGAAGTTGAAGCTGCTGGTTTGAAGCTTGAAGTTATTGAATCCGTCAACATTCATGATGATATCAAGATTGGTAAGCCTAGTCGTGATAAATACATTGAAAACTATAAACAAACGATTCGTAATTTAGCTGAATATGGAATTAAAGTTATTTGTTACAACTTTATGCCGATATTTGATTGGTTACGGACGGATCTACATTATGTTTTAAAAGATGGCTCCAATGACATGGCATTTGAAGCTGAAAAATTAGCTGATGATCCACAAGAAATTATCGATTCTACCCGTAATGGGTCCAATGGCTACACTTTGCCAGGTTGGGAACCAGAACGGTTGGCAACAATCGAGGGACTTTTCAACGCCTACAAGGGTGTTGATGAGGATAAGCTACGTGAAAACATGAAGTATTTCCTGGATGCAATTATTCCAACTTGTGAGGAATGCGATGTCCGGATGGCAATGCATCCGGATGATCCACCGCGTCCACTATTTGGTTTACCACGGATTTACAAGAATGCTGAAGATATGCGTGCGATTGAAGCCATGCATGAATCTAAGTACAATGGATTCACCATTTGTACGGGTTCTTTAGGTGAAAATCCTAACAACGATGTCCCAGCTATTATTCGTGAATTTGTTGGTAAAGATCGGGCACCATTCATTCACGCCCGCAATATTAAGTTCATGAATGGTAATGGCGATTTCCATGAATCAGCTCACCTAAGTGAATGTGGTAGCCTTGATATGTATGAGATTATGAAGGCACTTCATGATACGAACTTTGATGGCTATATTCGTCCAGATCACGGACGTAATATCTGGGGTGAAGACGGTGTTCCAGGCTATGGTTTGTATGATCGAGCATTAGGGATTGCTTATCTTAATGGTCTCTGGGAAGCGTTAGAAAAGAATAAGTAATATTCAAGCATGATTGAGGCATAGTAACTGTATGCGTGCATAAATTATGTGTTGGAGATTCAATTCATTTTTGGATTGAATCTTTTTTTGTTAATTAAGAAAGTATAGATGGTTAAAACCGTCTTTAATGGGTTTATTTCATTTGTGAGGATGAAACTGGCGATAAACTTAATCACAGATTACCGACTTACACTTTTTATTTTCTCCACCAACTATCAAGGTGTATAACTAAAGTAACTAGAAATTAAACGTGACTGAAAAGGAGTTATCCCATCTATGTCAAAACAAATCGTTTTATATTTCTCTTGCACTGGGCACACCGCCGCGGTTGCTCAGAAAATCTCGCGTGTGACCGGCGCACAGTTAGTGCCACTCGAACCGCAACAGCCTTATACACCTGATGACCTTGACTGGCACAACCCAACCAGTCGCGTATCACTTGAATCCGCTGATGATACCGTTCGACCAGCCATTCAGTTACCCAATCAGCGGTTACTTGAACAGGCGGACACCGTCTACCTCGGCGCGCCCATCTGGTGGAGTCAGGTTCCACACGTGGTCAACACCTTACTCGAAACAAATCTGTTACGTGGCAAGGCCGTCTGGCAGTTCTGTACCTCCAGCACAACCCCAGTTGCGGTTGCTAATGACCGCTTACGTTGTGCCTATCCCAGCATCAATTGGCAACCCGGCCGGCGGTTTACCCACACAATCAATGGTCAAGAAGTCGAATCCTGGTTAAAACAGGGTCAGCGTTAATTTGCTCGCGTCATTCGTAGCGTCTCGCAACCAATTGTCGTATAATGAGTTTATTCTAACAATTTAAGGAGAAAAATATGGCAGAATCCACACATTTTTACGAACTGTTTCAACCAACGCACTACAACGTGTACCTCGATATCAACCGGGCGACGAAGCTGATCTCTGGGACGTCCACCATTACTGGTGACGCCAAGCAAGCTAGCATCGCAATCCACCAGAAGTTTATGACCATCAGCGCCGTTAAGGCTGACGGTAAGGACGTTCCTTTCACCTTTGACGACCAGAGTGAAGGTATTCACATTGACCTGGGCAAGACCGGAGAGACCACGGTGGCTATCGACTTCACCGCACCCCTGACTGATAGCATGATGGGCATTTACCCGTCATATTACGAACTCAATGGAGAGAAAAAGGAATTGATCGGCACCCAGTTTGAAACGACGGCTGCGCGCCAAGCCTTCCCCTGTGTCGACGAACCCGAAGCCAAGGCCACGTTTGACCTCGCTATCAAGTTCGACGAACACGAAGGCGAAACAGTTATTAGCAACATGCCCGAAGTGAAGGTTGTCGATGGTGTTCACTATTTTGATACCACGGTCCGCATGTCCTCTTACCTGATTGCCTTTGCTTTCGGGGAGATGCAAAGCAAGTTGACGACGACCAAGAGTGGTGTCAAGGTGGGGGTTTTCTCCACCAAAGCGCATCAACCTAAAGAACTCGACTTTGCTTTGGACATTGCCAAGCGGTCGATTGAATTCTACGAAGACTTCTACCAGACACCATATCCATTGCCACATTCTTGGCAACTGGCCTTACCTGATTTCTCAGCTGGCGCCATGGAAAACTGGGGATTGGTGACTTACCGGGAAGCCTACCTGGTCTTAGACCCCGACAACACGTCATTTGAAACGAAACAACGGGTCGCGACAGTTATTGCCCATGAATTGGCTCACCAATGGTTCGGTGATCTGGTGACTATGAAGTGGTGGGATGATCTCTGGTTGAACGAAAGTTTTGCCAACATGATGGAATACGTCGCTATCGACGCGATTGAACCTGACTGGCACATCTGGGAAGTCTTCCAGACGTCCGAAGCCCCAATGGCGCTGCAACGGGATGCCACGGATGGCGTGCAATCTGTTCACGTGCAGGTCGAAGATCCAGCTGAAATTGATGCACTATTCGATGGGGCCATTGTTTACGCAAAGGGCGCACGGATGCTAGTCATGGTTCGGGCCTTGATCGGTGACGATGCCTTGCGGGCTGGTTTGAAGAACTACTTTGCTACTCACCATTACGGCAACGCCACCGGGGCTGATCTCTGGGCTGCGCTCGGGGCTGCTTCTGGTATGAACGTTGGCGCCATCATGAACTCTTGGCTCGAACAACCAGGTTATCCCGTTGTTTCCGCCGCAGTGGTCGATGGCAAATTGACTATCAGCCAACAACAATTCTTCGTTGGCGAGGGCAAGGATGCTGGCCGTCAATGGCAAGTACCTTTGAACGGCAACTACGATGCGGTTCCTGAAATTTTAGCGGACAAGTCCATGACCTTAGGTGACTACGCGGAATTGCGTCAGGCCAGTGGTCAGCCTTTCCGCTTGAACGTGGGCAACAACTCGCACTTTATCGTGAAGTACGATGACACCTTGTTACAAGACATCTTGGCCAACTTAGACACCTTGGACGCCATTGCGCAATTGCAATTACTTCAAGACTTACGGTTGTTAGCTGAGGGACGCCAAATTTCATACGCAGCAATTGTGCCATTACTGAGTCGCTTTGCGGACAGCCGTTCAACGGTCGTTAACGATGTTCTGTATGGCGTTGCGGGTAACCTACGGAAGTTTGTCACTCCTGATTCTGCTGAAGAAAAAGCATTACGACGATTATTTGACCGTCTGAGTGCCAAACAGGTTGCTCGGTTGGGGTGGACCCCTCGGGCTGGCGAATCTAACGATGACCAACTGACGCGGCCATTCGTATTGAATGCGGCTTTATATGCGAAGAATCCGGAATCGATTGCGGCTGCCCACAAGTTGTTCGTTGCCAACCAAGATAACTTGGCTGGGTTGCCAGCGGCTGTCCGGGTCTTCATTTTAGCCAATGAGGTGGAGAACTTTAGCGACGCTGAGGTCTTCGACCAACTCTTGAATGACTACCGGAAGTCTAGCGATGCCAGTTACAAGGCTGATCTTGCAGCGGCACTGCCAACGACATCGGATGCAACCTTGATTGCCAAATTGATTGGTGTCTTTGAAGATGCCGATACTGTTAAGCCGCAAGACTTGCGCGCTTGGTATCGTGGTGTGTTGAACAATTCTGATGGTGAACAAGCCGCTTGGGATTGGATCAGAAACGATTGGCAATGGCTGGAAAACACGGTTGGTGGCGACATGGAATTTACCACGTACATCACCGTGACGACTGGTGTTTTCCATACGCCAGAACGGTTGGCCGAGTTTAAGGCCTTCTTTGAACCGAAGTTGAATACACCAGGGTTAACCCGGGAAATAACGATGGACACCAAGGTCATCGAGACCCGTGTTGCCTTGATTGAAGACGAAAAGACGGCCGTGAATGAAGCGGTTGCTGAAGCGACAAAATAGATTTTCATAAAAGAAGCTCACTGGGAGAATAATTGCCAGTGAGCTTTTTATTATGATTAAGATTTAGAACTAAGATGATATGATTAGGCATCTTCGGTGATCACATAGTTATTGTAGCCAATAATGATTTAACAAAAAAGCCCTCCCCAGATTGAAGGGAAGGCAATTCTAGAATTAATCGTTTAAATTGTACCGTAGCTTCATGTGTTCTGAACCAAACGTGACCATGTCACCCAGTAACTTGGTTTGACGCGTGAAGGATTCATTGGACAACTTTTCGTTAGCGTCCTTCAAAATATTAACGTCGGCACCGTTCTTGATAGCGGCGTCCGTGTCATTTTGAATCTTACGGTAAGCGCCCATAGCCTCTAAGGCAAAGGTGTTACGGAAGTCGACGTATAAGTCGTAGTCCGTGTCACCCAGTAAAGCGGTGGTGCAGCTCAACCAGTACATGTGATTCAAGTTGAATGTGCCATCGGCATCCTTGTAAACGGCGGGTGTGTCGTCAACGTTAGCGTAGAAAGGAACGACCGTGTTGAACGTGTTGGCACCAAAGGCTAACCAGTGAATACCGGCAATGCTGTCAGGCACGTTATTTCTGATTTGGAGAATGTGCACATCGTGGTTCCGGTTGATACCGATTGGCCGGAACTTCGTCTTGTCGGCTTCGGAGCCGTCGCCGTAAACGTCGTACTTCGTGTTTTCAAAGTGAGAACTCAATACGTACTTAACGTCTTCAATGGAAATCTTGCGGTTAGCGTGGCAGATGAATGGCAGGTCTTGGTCTTGCGGGTCCTGTTCAACATCAGGGGAGAAGTACTTTTGACCGAACCAAGCACGCGGGTTGTTGTAAACTGTATCCTTGGTAGAAGCACTACCGAAAATGTGACGGAGGTTAACCGTATCGAAATCAGGGTTTAAGCTGTAGGTTTCAATCATGTCTTCCAGGTCATCAGAGGCCATGGTGTCGTCAGCGCTGAAATCGAAGAAATCGATGTTCATCCGGTTAGGGGCAACGACATAAGCATCGTCTGGAATCCGCTTAGCAGCCCAGTGGTGACCACCGATGGTTTCAAGCCACCAGATTTCGTTGTTGTCGGAAAAGGCAATACCGTTTGGTTCGTAAGTCCCATAGTCTTTTAAGAGACTACCTAAACGTTCAACCCCTTCGCGGGCGCTGTGAATGTAAGGCAAGACCAAAGTTACCAAGTCTTCTTCACCAATACCACCAGCAACGTAAGGGTCGATGCCCAAGATGCGTGAGTTAGTGGTGATCGTTTCAGTCGCGGACATGGCGATGTTGTCGCTGTTGATTCCGGCAGCTGGCCAGATACCGTTCGTTAAAATTGAGTTGGGAATAGATGTGTAACGCAATGGGTTATCGGGTAATTTAACCTCGACACCACTGATAACGGCTTTGTAGTCGCGTGGTTGGTCAGCAGGATTGACCACGACAAATTTTTCAGGGTCGAGGGCCTCGTGACCATCGTCGTTCCGCGAAATAATCGTTGAACCATCGAGTGAGGCTTTTTTTCCAACCAAAATGGTGGTACATGAACCTTTAATTCGTTTTTCCATGAATGCAGCACTCCTTTTAACCCGTATTATATCATTGAAACCCATGAGAAGAGAAGTGGTTGCGCAGATGGTTGGCGCATTTATGGCGTGGTATCAGTCTTGTGCTGAACTTCGTCGGGGGAAGGGGATTGCCGGGTGGATCGTAGCAGGTCGCGCAATTCCTGATTCTGTTTTTCAATGGCAGTCAGTTGTTGGGTAACGCGCTGATACTCGGACGATTTCCCCCGATTCGCGAAGTAGGTGGTGATGGTACTCGTCAGCGCGCCAATAAAGCCGATGCCGACGAGCATGAGCAGGGTGGCGGCAACCTTGCCGACAGTTGTGTGTGGGGCAACGTCGCCGTAACCGACCGTGGTGGCAGTGGCAATGGCCCACCACAGAGCCTCTCCCCAGGAGACGTGTTCGGCATAGGAATAAAGCGTAGCGGCGAGAATCAAGATGGCCATGCAGGCCCAGATTAAGTAAATGAAACCGTTGGTGCGCAGAAAACGTTTCAGTGTCTGGCGAAGCTTACCAATGAAACCAATCAAGCGGATGAACCGGAAGAGACGGACGAGTCGAAATAAACGGGTGATCCGCGCTAAACGGAAGAAACTAAAGATGGTACTTAACGGAATGATGGCCAAGAGATCGAAAATGTTGTGGCGAAAGAAGACCCATTTTTGCTTAGATCTTGCGAAGCGGACAACGTAGTCCACGGTAAAAGCGGCTAAGATGCCATCATCCATGACACACCAAGGAAGCTCTTGAATGTGAATCAGATTGGAGAAGTCAAGGATTGCCAAGGTAATTGACCAGAGCGCCAAAATGACGACACCAAGATTATATGCTTTTTGCCACGAGCTCATACGACTCACCCCCCCTTAATTGTGTTCAGTATGACATGACAAAACTGAGGTACTCAAGGGGATGGCTTGGTAGTGGAAGTGGGCTAACTATACCAGTTGTCGACCAATTTTGTTTATAATCTAAATATAAAATATAGATTAATGCTTTACGGGGTGTCCTGATTATGGTAACGTTTACAACTGGAGGAGATACAACTTTCAGGGAGGAAATTAAAAGATGAATCAGATGATGAAAACCGGTTTGACCGTTGTGTTAGGAACAATGCTATTTGGGAGTATGGGGACGCCGGTTGTTGCTAATGCAGCAAGTAAAACGATTTATGGTACAAAGATTCCGTTGAAGGGTGCTAGTAACGTTCAGGACATGGGCGGCATCAAAACTAAGAATGGTCATCGGATTAAAGCCCATCGGATTATCCGCTCAAACAAGATGATCAATTACACCAAAAATGATATCAAGGTCATTACATCAACATATAAATTGAAAACAGTGGTTGACTTTCGTTCGGGTAATGAAATTAAAAACACACCCGACGTTAAGATTGCTCACGTAAAATACATTAAAGATGGTGTGGTCAAGGACTCTAATTTTGGTGGTAACTCACAAGCAGAGTTTGCCCAACAGTTAGCGACGATGGATCCTAATCATATGCCAGAATTCTACCAAGGTTTAGTCAGCGATAAAATCTCAATCAAGGGGTACAAAATTTTCTTTAACCAGTTGCTTAAGCAAAAGAAGGGATCGACTCTCTTTCATTGTACGGATGGTAAAGATCGGACTGGAATTGGTGCAATGCTCTTCCTGTCCGCGATGGGGGTCAGCAAGCAGACGATTATGAAAGAATATCTACGTTCCAATCATAACTTAGCTCAGGAAAACAAAATTGCGATTTCGGCAATGGATAAAGTGACGACGAATAAGAATGCGCGGGCCAATTTCCGTCGGTTGAAAGCCGTTAAGAAGTCCTACTTGAATGCTGCCTACAAGACGATTAATCAAAAATATGGTTCGGTGGACAACTTTTTGAAGACGAAGATTGGCTTGACTACTCATAAAAAAGCACAGTTACGGGCAATGTATTTGACGAAGTAACCAGTTATAAAAAGTAAGCTCCTCCAAAAAAGGCCTGAACGCGTCACTGTTCAGGCTTTTAAAAAAAGCTGAGCAAATGGTTAGCCATCAGCTCAGCCTTAAGTGTTTCTAGTTGAATTACTATCAGTGCGGATGTAACTTGAGTCTATATCTAGCAGACATAGTGCGCCCAATTTAGACTAGATTGCCGTGGTCAGGCTAGAGTCAGTGATAGGTGCAGTATCGCCTAAAATCTGATTGGCAACGTAGGTGGCTTCAACCGTGATGGCTGGTGTCACCTTAGCCCGTTGTTTGGCAATCACGTCGCCGATTGCGTAGATATTGTCACCGTTAGCGCGTAAATGATCGTCGACCGCAATATCGTTAGGGTTACTGTAAATCCCGGCATTCTCCAACCCCAGGTGTGTCACATTTGGTTCGCGGTCAGTCATGTTCAACACGTAGCCAGTGGCAAGGTTAGCGCCGTTGGAGGTGATGACCTTGTAGCCTGTGGGTGTTATAGCAATGGCGTGGGCAGTGTCATTGAAGTAAAATTTGGCGCCAGCCGCTTCCATTTTAGCAATGAGTTTAGAAGCTTGGCTGGAATTAAAACCATTTACCATGTGTGAGTCGTGATCAATAATCGTGACCTGAGCACCCAATTCCATAATTAAGGCGGCAAACTTCAAGGAAGCCATGCTGGCCCCGATGAAAGTTACGTGAGCGGGTAACTCTGACAGATTGAGAAGGTCATGGCTATCATGCATGAACTCCCAGCCACTGATTTGAAGTCGCTTTGAATGCCGACCGGTCCCGATAACAATTTTTGCAGCGCGAATCACTTCGCCATTAATTTGAATACAGTGGTTGCCCATGAGAACGGCGGAGCCATGGAAAACGGCGATACCTGCTTGGGTCAGTCGAGTCGTCATTTGGCGGGGAAGGGGATCAATGACGTGCTGTTTGTAGGTTCTGAAGCTTTTCCAATCAATGGCGGCCGTCGTCAGCCGTTGGTCGCGGTAATCCTGAAGTTGTGCGAGTAGTTCAGCGGGTTCGCTCGACAAGCGATTAGTGTCCCGTTCGATAAGGGCCACCGATTTGCCTGCTTGGTTGAGTATGGTCGCGGTATGCCATGTTGCGTGGCTACTGCCAATAAGGACGACGTCGTAATTTGTTTCTATCATTAATTGAAAAACCTCGTTTTCTAAATTTTGGTCGTGCACGATTGATACGAATGAAGAAAAGATGCTACTTGAGCATCCGTTGTAGGGTAGCAATCAATTCGTGATTCATAGCTAGGGTGTCATTGTATTTACTAACATCAACATTCTGCTGGGCAACACATTGATGAATAGCGGCAAATATTTCTGGTTTCGCGTCCCGTGCCTGTTCAGTCAGGGAAACAATCAATTGTCGATGGTCGGTAGCTGGCAGACGACGTGTCAACCAACCATTTGTTTCCATCCGCTTCAATAAAGGTGTCAGAGTATTGCTACCAAAGTCGAGCCGTTCGCCAAGCTTATGTAGCGGTTGTCGATCCTCTTCCCATAGTGAAAGGAGGACGAGATACTGCGGGTAAGTTAGCTGAAATGGTTCGAGGGCCTGCTTATAAAATTTGGTAAACAGCCGGCTAGCGTGGTAGACCGAGAAACATAGTTGGTTGGTTAAAGTCATATCGTCTGGTGCCATGCGCGATCACTCCAATTCAATTGCGTACGATTTAATTTACTATAAGCTAGTTTATCTTAGCTGTCAACTATATTTAGTGAACATTACAGGTAATGTCAGTTTAATTAATATCTAAATAGTTAGCTTGTTATAAGGCCTACAAACTGGTTGAAATCGTTACCCTTTCGTGTGATGACGGGTTTTACATGGCAAATCAAAATTAGCCATATTGGTCAATGTGTGAGGTGATTGTGAATCGATTTTAGGAGTGATTTATGGCCAGAAATTTTTATTTTAATTTTGGAATACGGCCGCAATTTTTTGGGAATTTAGGGTTTTGATTACAAATTAAATATGAATCTAGGCAAGAAAGTTACAGGGCGTTCGGTTGTATTACTCGGCATTAGCCTTTAAAATAGGACTATTGAGCAAGACGATATAAAGAAGAAATGATTATTTAAGGAGCCAGCCATGATAGATTTAGCGGCAGCACAACAAGTATTAAAGACAACGTTTGGCTACGACGAATTTCGTCCGGGCCAACGCGCAGTGATTGAACATGTGCTAGCCGGAGATAGTAGCTTAGCCATCATGCCTACGGGTGGCGGGAAGTCCCTGTGTTATCAAATTCCGGCGATGTTGTTTGCGGGGATTACGGTAGTTGTGTCGCCGCTGATTTCCTTGATGAAGGATCAGGTCGATGCGTTAAATGACAGTGGAATTCCGGCAACCTTTATCAATAGTTCATTAGAATGGCCGGAGATTCAAGAACGGCTAGCAGCACTACACGATGGTGCTTACAAGTTACTCTATGTTGCCCCCGAACGCCTAGACTCAGCAGCCTTTATTCAAGCTTTGGGGCGGTTGCCAATTGACTTATTAGCTGTGGATGAAGCACACTGTATTTCACAATGGGGACATGATTTTCGGCCGAGCTACCTGGCACTGAGTACGGCAATCGAACAATTACCCACTAAGCCACAAGTGTTGGCACTCACGGCGACGGCGACGGAGCAGGTGGTAGATGACATTCGGCAGCAATTAAAGATTGCGCCACAAAATGAGGTTAACACCGGATTCGCACGGGACAATCTCAACCTGACTGTGGTCAAGAACCAAGATACGGATCGTTATATTTTGGATTATTTGAAAGTTAACGCCGGTGAAACGGGAATTATTTATGCCAGTACGCGTAAAGAAGTTGAGCGGCTGACAAAAATGTTGACGCGCCATCATGTTCGAACTGCGGCTTACCATGCAGGACTGCCCGATGAAGAACGGCGGCAAAATCAGGAAGACTTCCTATATGATCGGATTCAGGTCATGGTTGCGACCAATGCATTTGGGATGGGTATCGACAAGAGTAACGTGCGGTTTGTGATTCACGCGCAGGTGCCGGGCACGTTAGAAGCCTACTATCAAGAGGCGGGCCGGGCTGGTCGGGATGGCTTACCTAGTGAGGCCATTTTGCTGTATCGCGCGCAGGACCTACAGATTCAACGGTTCTTCATTGACCAGTCGGAAGAAATGGACGAGGAGCACCGTCAGCGTTCCTACCATAAATTACAGGTGATGAATCAATATGCCAACACGCAAGGGTGCTTGCAACAGTTTATTTTGGCCTACTTTGGCGAGGACTCGGAGCCATGTGGCAGGTGTAGTAACTGTCTGGATGATCGGGAAGCACAAGATGTGACGACCGCGGCCCAGAAGGTGTTATCGTGTGTTGTTCGGCTGCGGTCACGTTATGGTAAAGGCATTGTAGCCCAGGTTTTGACAGGCGCCCACAACCAGCGAATTCGGGAGAACCATTTGGAAGAGTTACCCACGTATGGCATCATGCAGGGGCAGCGTCAAAAGAGTGTCGGCGAGTTAATTGATTTCTTATCCGCGGCAGGCTACCTGCAGAGTGTTGGTGGTCAGTACCCGACACTGCAAGTTACGGCTACTGGTGCGGCAGTCCTTAAAGGAGAAGAGCAAGTCTACCGTAAGATGGCGCGACAGGTTAAACGCCTAGTGCCAGAGAATGACGAACTTTTTGGAAAGCTCCGCGAGTTACGGCGCAGTTTAGCAGAAGAACAACATGTACCGCCATTTGTCATCTTCTCGGATAAGTCGCTTCATGGCATGTGTGAAGTCCTGCCAACGAATGAGGCGGAATTCCTATCCGTGAAGGGTGTCGGTCAGAGCAAGTTGGAGAAATACGGGGCGACATTTATGACGGTTATTCGGGAAAATAAATAAAGTTATTGTCTAAGAAGCAGAACGGATCAATCAACCGGACTGCCTCTTTTATTTTGAAGCCAGTTCACTTTGATCAAAATTTCAATTAGGGTAATCTTGTTGTTAGTTATGCCAATTAGGTGACAGGTGCCAAGGAGGACAGTGTTGTACGAGGGTCTCACCAGTGGATTTCTTAATTCGATTGGGAAGGCAAAGTGCGTATATGTGTTCCAATACATAAAAAAGCAGGGGGCCTGAGACAAAAAGTCTCAGACTCCCTGTAGTTGACACAGTTAATGACGACTAGTTGCTGACCTTGATCCGGAACATGTTCCAAGACAAAGGTTGTAACGTGGTATGCAAGCCGTTGGCGTCTAATTGGACGTTGTTATTTGGCTGAATGGCCATCGACTGGTCTTCGTTAGTCTGCTTGATGTCGTAGCCGTAGAATTGTGTGGCTTCAACAATTTCCTTGGCATTTAGGTCACGCAGGTCGGTACTAAAGTCCATGGCGTCTTCACCCTTGTTTTCGGCAAAGACAACAATTTCACTGTTTTCCTGGTTGTAAACGGCCAAGCTATCCAAGTAAGGAACAGCCTTGAAGTCCTTGCTGTCATAAGTAGCGGATTCCTGTTTAGGTGCTAAAGCAATCCCACGACCGTACTTGGAGACCTGCATGAATGGGAAGAAGATAGATTGTAACCAGACCCCGTTGTCGTCCGTCATGATTGGTGCGATGACGTTCACGAGTTGTGCCAGGCAGGCAATCTTGACCCGGTCAGCGTGCTTCAACAACGTAATCAGCATGGTGCCGACCATCAAGGCATCTTCAAAGTTGTAGTGGTCTTCCAGCAAGTGTGGTGCTTGTTGCCAAGGCGTCGCTTCATCATCTTGTTTGTGGGAGTGATACCAAACGTTCCATTCATCTAAGGCCAAGTTAAGGGTCTTATCGCTGTGTTTACGGGCCTTAACGGCGTCACAAACGGCAACGATACCGCTAATAAATTCGTCGAAGTCCACGGATTTCGCCAGGAAGTTGTGAAGGTCATTTTCTTCGTTGCCGTAGTAACGATGAAGGGACAAGTAGTCGACATCATCGTAAGTGTGGTCGAGGACGGTTTCTTCCCAGCTACCAAACGTTGCCATTTCACGCGTTGAACTGCCACTGACGACCAAGTCAATGTCGGGGTCAACGAGCCGCATGACCTTAGCTGTTTCGTGGGCTAAGCGACCGTACTCTTCAGCGTTCTTGTGACCGATTTGCCAGTCACCATCCATTTCGTTACCCAGGCACCAGGTCTTAATATTAAAGGGCTTGTCGGCACCGTTTTTCTTCCGCAAGTCACTCCAGCACGTCCCACCAGGAAAGTTGCAGTATTCGATAAGGTTACGAGCAGCATCGATGCCACGGCTGCCTAAGTTAACGGCCATGTCGGGACGCGTGCCAGTCTGCTTGGTCCATTTCATAAATTCATGGAGACCAAACTGGTTGGTTTCGATACTTCGCCAAGCTAGGTCAAGACGAGTAGGCCGATCTTCCTTAGGACCAACGCTGTCTTCCCAGTTAAAACCGGAGACGAAGTTCCCACCGGGGTAGCGAATCAAGTCGATGTTTAAGTCTTTAACGGCCTTAACAACGTCTTGGCGGAAGCCGTTGTCGTCAGACTTAGCATTTCCCGGGTTATAAAGGCCATCGTAAACGGCGCGACCGAGATGCTCAATTAAAGCACTGTAGACCCGGTCATCAATCTTTGAAATTTGATTGCTGGGGTCAACGGTTAATTTTCCTTGCATAAAAAAACCTCCATTAAATAGTGATTAGTTGTAATTATAGGGAACGGGTTTGCCAAAATTAGGAGTGCCATCGTCGTTCCACGTGAACGGTTGGACCATTGTGTGCCGGTTAGGGTCGTACAGGGGATCACCCTTGATGTCAGTATAGTTTCGACAATGGTAGACGAGCATGTCGGTCTGATCATCTTCAGCGACCGTGAAGGAGTTATGCCCAGGACCGTATTGCTGAATTGGCAGGTTGCTTTGGAAAACGGGAGTCTTAGACTTGGACCAATTTGAAGCGTCAAGTAAGTCAGCATCTTCAGGCACGGTCAGCATCCCCATGGCATAGTTTTCGTCAGTGGCACTGGCAGAATAGGTGAGGAAGAAGCGGCCATTACGGTGTAAGACGGCCGGGCCTTCGTTGACCCAGAAAATCTTAGTTTCCCAGTCATACTCGGGCTTGGTCAACATTACGGGCTTGGTCTTTAACGTCCAAGGATTTTCCATTTCGGCAATGTAAATATTGGAGTTCCCTTTGATAGCGGGATCCTTTTGTGCCCAGACGTAGTACAACTTGTTTTGTGCTTCAAAGACAGTCGCGTCCAAAGCAAACGTATCCATCGGTGTCTCAATTTGACCATGTTCAATCCAGTCAGATTCATCACGCATGGGGTCAGGATTGTCGCATTCGATGCAATACATCCGGTGCTGGAACATTCCGTTATGATCGAATTCTTTGGTGTGAGAAGCAGCAAAGTAGATGAACCACTTGCCATCTATGTAATGAATTTCGGGTGCCCAGATTAATTGACTCATAGGACCGCTGCCATCTGGGTGTTTCCGCCATACGGTACGTGGTGCGGCATTAGCTAAACCATTTAAGGTTTTTGCGCGCCGAATCTCGATTAGGTTGTAAGCCGGAACCGAAGCAGTAAAGTAATAGTAGCCATCGGTGTGCTTGTAAATGTACGGGTCAGCCCGTTGAACAATTAGTGGGTTGATATAATCCTGTGCTTGGACCATAAGATTAGTCGCTCCTTTTAGAAAATTTATAAGTATTTAAACAATATATCTCTCAATAAATGCTAATAAATACGTCTACTTGAAATATACAACCGTATGAAAACGCTGTCAACCGACAAACGGAATCTTTCGGATATAACCAGATCTTTTGGGAGAAGTCTACATTATTGGAAGGTCCACCTTTAAACAATTGATGACTATTAGCGGCAAGAGACTACTATATTTAATGAGTTTTGAACGAAAAAATATATCCGAATAAGTGATTGGTAGCATCTATTTATCGATATTTTTGTTCACTTTTACTAAAGTGTCCGGATGATTTTGTTCACTATTCGCTTTATATGAATACGCTTTCATCTTATACTGAGTACAGATAAATTTTTGAAGGGAATGTTATACATAATGGCTGAAGTTAATCTAGAACACATTTACAAGCAATATGATGGAGCCGATGATTATTCTGTAACTGATTTTAACCTTGATGTTAAAGATAAGGAGTTCATGGTCTTTGTTGGACCATCTGGTTGTGGGAAGTCAACGACTTTACGGATGATTGCTGGACTGGAAGACATTACCAAAGGAAAATTAGTGATCAATGGGAAAGTTGCCAACAACTTAGCACCTAAGGACCGGGATATTGCCATGGTCTTCCAAAACTATGCTTTGTACCCTCATATGACGGTTTACGGTAACATGGCCTTTGGACTAAAGATTCAAAAGAAGTCTAAAGAAGATATTGATAAGCGAGTTAAGCATGCCGCTGATATTCTTGGGTTAACTGAATATCTAGATCGGAAGCCTGCTGCTCTCTCTGGTGGGCAACGACAACGGGTTGCCTTAGGTCGGGCAATCGTGCGTGATGCCCCTGTCTTCCTAATGGATGAACCATTGTCTAACTTGGACGCTAAGTTGCGGATTTCGATGCGGGCTCAGATCGCTAAATTGCATCAGGACTTAGGGACGACGACCATTTATGTTACTCATGATCAAACTGAAGCGATGACCATGGCTGATCGGATCGTCGTTATGCGTGATGGAAAAGTGCAACAAGTAGGAACGCCTTCTGAAGTTTACGATAAACCAGTTAATGCCTTTGTTGCTGGGTTCATCGGTGCACCTGCCATGAACTTCTTTAACGTAACATTACACGATGGTGTGGTTACCGATGAAAAAGGGGAATTACATCTCAGTGTACCAGAAGGTCGGTTGAAGAACTTGGTTAAGCATGGTTACGATGGCAAACAACTGATCTTGGGTGTTCGTCCAGAAGATATTCATACTGAGAATGCCTTCTTGGAAGCATTTCCTGAAAACGAAGTTGATGCAGAAATTATTGTTTCTGAATTACTTGGTGCCGACTCTCAACTGTACAGCAAGGTTGGAAATACTGAATTTGTATCGAAGGTTAACGCACGTGACTTTGAGAAGCCAGGTGCCCACGTCAAGATGGGCTTTGATTTAAACAAGGCACATTATTTCGATAAAGATTCTGAAGTTTCGGTAGACTACATGGACTAAATCGTTATTAAAAGGATAGTGAGTTCCCATGAGGGAGCCCACTATCCTTTTTGGACTATTGAAAAGTTAAGAGATAACAAAAAAGAAGGTCATCCATATTTTTCAGATTAAAGCCGGTTGTTTCTTGAAATTTTTTGATTCGATATTGTAGGGTATTACGATGCAGAAACATTTTTTTAGCAGTGATACTAACGTTACCACCGTTCTGATAGAGCGTGGTAATCGTTTTCTTGGCAGCGGGCATGTTGAATAATTCTGAATCACTTTTTAGAATCAAGGGATCTTGACTGAGCTGTATTTTAAAATAATATTTGAGAATACTATTTGAAATGGAGAATAGTCGATCGCTAGTATTCTGCTGTAGTTGGAACTTAAAGAGATTACGTTCGTTAGTGAAAAGTTGGTCGATAGTATTGTCATCCTGCCAATACTGACCGATGTAAAGTTTGGAACTACAGTAAAAGTCACTATCTAATGCCTGGCTAATTCCTAGGAAGTTATCATTGTCATATATTTTAGAACCAAGTAGTTCAATTGCAATTGCTTCATGATCATTGACTAAAAAAGCATCTACAAAGGGCTGCTTGAACATGGTTTTAAAAGCATCTAGCCAATTATCAACGGGAATGGAACTGTCATGGCTGACGAGGTTAATTTGAATCACACGAACACGTTGCTTTTTCATTTTTTGTGGCGGAACTTTTTCACCTAAAAATAGACGACGAAACCAAGTATGATCGTTAGCCGTTTTCGTGGGTGATGAGGTTGTCGTATCCGTTATAAGCTGAAGTAGTGTAACTTCACGAGAGGTAAGATTGGCACGGGGGATATTAAGCCACTGTGCCGCAACGGGAAGGCTCAGGTAAGTTGCATCCGGATTAGGCGTTGATTGTAATTTTGCGTCCGGGAAAACACTAATAATGTCTTTAATCTCCACGATAAAATTCATTCCCTTCAGATCGGTTTCAGTGGTGGGTTATTGATTAGTAGCATTAATAAAAATTCGAATTTCTAATTTTAATAGTAACGCAAAAGGTCCATGTAAATCTAATTGGACATGCCGATTTACGTGGGCCTTAATCTTAGAGCAAATTATTTATCGGTATTCACTTGCAGCGTCACAACGCTCATTGCCGGAATCTTAGCGATTAATTGGTGAGTAGTATGAGTAGTGGTTGTGAAATCCTTCGGAGAAATTTCGTCGGGATGATTGAAGTCATTATGTTGATCCATATGCGTTCCTTGCAGAATTTCGCCACTAACGGTATTGATGGTGCTATCCATATCAATCGTAACCGTGTCAGCTGCGGTTAAGCCGTAGTTGCAAAGGGAGATGAAGTAGCCATCCTGATTTTGGGAGATTGACGCGCTGGTCGTTTCTGATAAGTCGTCAAGTGTATCCATTGCAATGGCATCCTGATGATTGAGGAACATTTTAAAGATGTAGTAAGTTGGTGTCTTAATTAGCTTTGGTCCATCTGTCAGTAGCATGGCTTGTAGTACGTTGACCATTTGGGCAATATTTGCCATTTGCACGCGATCAACGTGTTTTTGAAAAATATGCAAAGTAATTGCAGCAATCATAGCATCACGAATTGTATTTTGTTGATAAAGGAAAGCCGGATTGGTTCCCTTCTCAGTTCGTAACCAAGAGCCCCATTCATCGACAATTAAGCCAACCCGTTTTTCGGGATCGTATTTGTCCATAATGGTACTGTGTTTAGTGATGAGTTCGTCCATCTTTTGAGCACTCTTAATTAGAGAGAACCATTCGTTTTCAGGAAATCCTAAGGCTGGTCGCTTATCTTCCCAGGCAGAAGCTAGGGCATAGTGATGTAAACTGATACCATCCATATAAGGCGTAGCAGTCTTCATTAACGTATCCATCCAATGATAATCGTCGACGTTAGGACCAGAAGCAATTTTATAAAGGGGATGGTCAGTATCATAACTGTTAAGGAAGGTTTGATATTGTCGGTAAAGATCGGCATAGTACTCAGGACGCATATTACCGCCACCGCCCCAACTCTCATTACCCACGCCAAAGAACTTTACGTGCCAGGGTTCCTTATGACCATTAGTTGCACGAAGATCAGCCATTGGGGAAGTGCCATTGAAGGTCATGTATTCAACCCACTCGGACATCTCTTGAACGGTACCACTACCAAGGTTGCCATTTACATAAGCGTCGGCACCTAATTGCTTAAGCAATTCAAAATATTCATGCGTACCAAAGTGGTTATTCTCGACAACGCTACCCCAGCTAGTATTCACAATCTTTTTTCGTTTGTCAGCTGGACCAATACCATCAGCCCAATGATAGGTGTCAGCGAAGCAACCACCAGGCCAACGTAAGACGGGAACCTTGATGGCTTTCAGGGCCGTAATAGCGTCAGTTCGCAGTCCATTTATATTAGGAATTTCCGAGTCAGGTTCAACCCATAAACCACCATAAATACTATGACCAAGGTGCTCTGAGAATTGACCATAAATATATTTACTTATTTTACCGAGCTTCCGGTGTGCATCGATTGAAATATGAGACAAGATATGACCTCCTAGTTGAAGATAAGAATAGTTTGAATACGATTCTTTTATTCGGACAACATTTAAATTAAGAACAATATATCTGAACAAATATTACTATATAAAACGCTTTCAATCAAGAAAGACCTAGGTGAAGAGTGTGAACAAATAGGTTGTGACTACAATTCGGGCAATATTTAAGCTGATTTTTTAAGCTTTACTAAAAGTAATAAATACATATAATCTAAAAGTGGCGTTAGGAAAACCTGGCGAATGACTTATCGTTTGTTCAACAAAGCAGAGCATAAACACTGATAAATCAGGAGAATTAGCTATTCTAAATAAGGAAATAAATAAGAAGCCACTGAGATAAGGTATGAGTCAGATTGAAGAAATATAAGTTTTTTTAGTTTTTTTTGAAAGCTGATTTATTAGCTACAACCGGTGTTATTAGTGGGATTAACGTCCTCATTAGTAAGTATATAAAATAGCAAAAGGCAAAATTGTTCCGTATAACTATTGAAATCGCTTACAATTTATGCTAAATTTGTACGTGGATAAGGCAAGAGCGTTAGTTAGAAAGTATAGAGGTTATACTTTCTAAACTCAGGAGTTGCTGGGGCTAACGGGTTGCTGAATCGTTCGTTCATTGAACGTGCCACTGTAGGCAATGACAATTAGTACCAAACGTTAATGCGCAGACGATGGGAAAGTTGTGGGAGCTGAATGAGGTCACTTGTGAGAACATTAGCAATGAGGATGCTGATCGTTCAATCAAATTTCGTTTAATGGCCATGACAGATAACAAGGGGGTCCTTCAATCGGAGATTACTGTTCAAGCAAAGTTCTAAATATGATAGGGGCATTGCGATAAAGTACAGTTATTATTTTTAAGTACATATGAGGAATACGATCATCAATCAACATTTAGGGGTTAATGGATGAATGTGTTCAAGAGCGAAACCACTATCATATAGGTATTGGAATTAACTACTAATCATAGAGGTGTAAATCATGAGACATGGCTTAATGAAAAAGCTTGGCGTTGTTGCTGCAATCGCAGCAGCAGGTGTCAGCTTGGCAGCATGTGGAAGCAGTAAGTCTAGTAGCAGTAGTTCTTCAAACAAGACGACGACTATTACTTTCTGGAACGGCTTCACATCAACTGACGGGGACGTTTTAAAGCAAATTGTTAAAGATTACAACAAGACTAACAAAGACCACGTTAAGGTCAAGATGGATATCATGACCTGGGATAACTTCAATCAGAAGTTACCAACTGGTATCACTGCTAATAAGGCGCCTGACTTTGTTGCTATGAACTACGGTGACATGGCTTCTTACGTTGCCAATGGTACGATGAAGGACATGGGCGACTTCTACAAGCAAAGTGGTGTTGACAAGTCTAACTTCGAAACCACTGCCCGGAACTTAGGGGTTATCAACGGGAAGACTTACTTCGTTCCTATGCAAGTGCAAGGTATGTACCTGTACTGGAACAAGAAACTCTTTAAGAAGGCTGGGTTGAATCCTAACAATCCACCTAAGACTTGGGCTGAATTAGCAACTGATGCTAAGAAGATCTCCAAGTTAGGAAACAATACGCAAGGGTTCGCAATGCCTAAGGATGGTAGCGCTATCATGTACAACTTGTTACAAGATAACGGTGCTAAATTGTTGAACGGTAGCGAAAAGAAATCTGCTTTGAATTCTGCAGCTACTAAGAAGAGTTTTGATTACTTACAACAATTAATCTACAAAGACGGTGTTGGTCCTAAGAACATCTCTGGTGCCGAAGCTGATAACTTAATGCTTGCTGGTTCTCTGGGTCTTTACATCAACGGTCCTTGGTTGAACTCCGGTTTGAAGAAGAACAACATTGATTATGGAATCAGTACCTTGGTTCAAGCTAAGCAAGGTGACCAGAAGGCTATCTTGGATGGTGTTGGATTTGGTATTCCTACCAGCACTAGTGATAGCAAGACTAAGGCCATCTACTCATTCGTTAAGTACTGGAACACGACTAAGGTCGGTAAGAAGTGGAGCCTTGAAAACAAGTGTGCACCATACCTGAAGTCTGTCGCTTCTAACAAGGATATCAAGGCTGATAAACTTGTTTCTACGATGTACAAGCAAATTGGGTATGCTAAGCCATACTACCCAGGTAACAAGAACATGAGTAACATCACGACTAACGTGATTAACCCATCTATCGAAAAAGTCTTGGCTGGGAACAATACTACGAGTGTGATGAAGTCTGCATCTAAACAAGTTGATAGTACATTAAGTGGTAACTAAATTAGTTAACTAGTTAATGTGAATCAGAAAAAAAACAGATGTTAATTTCAATCTCGGTTGAAATTAGCATCTGTTTTATAAAGGAGTCGAGTTAAATGGAAGAGATCGATACATCTGTTAATAAAAAACGTTCCTTCTTCCGATTCTGGAACCAGCCCAAGCATGCTGCCTACTTATTCATGGCACCATCTATTATCATCCTGCTATTCTTCATGGTGATTCCATTAATTGGGACGTTAGGACTTAGTTTTTTCAATATTAATATTTTCTTCACGGGTACTAAATTTGTTGGTCTAGATAATTTCGTTCAGTTCTTCCATGACCAACGAGCGATTAACTCAATGTGGCATACGGTTTACTTTACGTTGCTAGAAACACCTACGCAAGTTATTGTTGGGACGGTTGCTGCTGCGGCTTTATCACGGACAACCTTGTTCAACCGTTTCTCACGTTCTGTTTTCTACGTGCCAGTTATCTGTTCATTAACCACTAGTGGGATTATCTTCTCCATGTTACTTGATCCTAACATTGGTTGGATTCCTTACGTTTTACACCAATTTGGAATGAGCACGCCACAATTCTTCCGGGATGCAACACTGGCTATGCCATCAATCGCCGTTATGACGGTTTGGAAGAACTTTGGTGTTACGATGACCATCATGTTGACAGCCATTCAGGCCATTTCACCTAGTCTGTATGAATCAGCCGAAATGGATGGGGCAAATAAGAAACAGCAATTCTTCCACGTTACGATTCCTCAAATTATTCCATCATTAGGTTTCTGTGTGATGACGAACCTGATTGGGTCAATGCAAGTCTTTGACCAAATCTACGTTACGACTGCTGGTGGTCCTGAGTTCAAGACTGAATCAGCCGTTCAATACATTTATAGTCGTGGGTTCTCTGCACCATATCAATTGGGCTACGCTTCAGCCGTTGCGACAATTTTATTTGTAATTATCGCTGTTTTGTCAGTTTCCTCTAACCTCTACATGAGCCACAAGGAAAAGCAAATGAGATAGGCACCCAATTTTGACTATAAAGTCCTTTGTGGGCGATATCTACTGGAATTACCCGTAAAGGGCGCGAAAGGAATGAATCTATATGGAAGCACGAACAGCTGATACGACTGAACTCGTTGATTCTACTAAAAAAAGTAACTATCACCGGAATAAAGTAATCAAGTCAATCATTTTTAAGATTATCATGTCTTTACTGATCTTGATTGTTGTATTCCCATTCTTATGGTTGCTGTTGTCATCATTTAAGTATGAAAAGGATATTATTACTTATCCACCACACATCTTTTCTGGGAAGTACACGTTCCAAAACTACATTAAGGTTTGGGATACCATTCCGTTGTTAGGTTATGTGAAAAACACTGTCATCTTTGCCGGAGCAACTATGTTGATTTCTCTGGTCTTAGATTCCATGACAGGGTATGCATTAGCTAGAATGGAATTCAAAGGAAAGACGGCTTTCTATTACTTTGTCATGGTTTCCATGATGATTCCATTTATGGTTTACATGATTCCTCTGTTTATTGAAATGAACAAGATGAACTTGCTGGATACTTACACTGGGTTGATTGTGCCACGGGCAACTACTGCGTTCGGGATTTTCATGATGCGGTCTAACTTTGTTGGGTTACCGCGTGACTTGGATGAAGCGGCACGTTTGGATGGCTTAAACGAATGGCGGATCTTTACGAAGATTATGCTACCGTTGTCCAAGCCAACGCTGATGGCCCTTGCGGTCTTCACGTTGACCAACAACTGGAATGATTTGCTCTACCCTCTGATTTTGACGACTACTTCAAGCATGCGGACATTGCCTGCTGGGTTAGCGCTCTTTACGGGGCAACATATCTCATTCTATGGACCAGTTATGGCTGGTGCCGTTATCTCAATGCTACCATTGTTCATTATTTACATCTTTGCGCAAAAGTACTTTGTTCAGGGTTCAGCAATGTCTGGTATGAAGGAATAGTTTTAACAGCAGATGAGGGGGAAATCTCAGCATGTCACGGATTTTTAATAGCCGATTGTATTTAGGCTTAATACCGCTGACAAATTATCTGATTCTTGGGGTATTTGCGACGATGGGTTTTGCGACAGTTTTCTTCGCTTATCCGATCATTAGTGCATGTATTACCACTGCAATTCGGATTTATGGTCAGGGTAATGAAACGATTATGAGAAAGTTTTTCGAAGAGCTACGACGTCATTTTTGGACGAAATTTGGAATTGGTTTAATTACATCGACCTTGGCAATTTTGTTCTACTACGTTTATATGAAAGCATTTACACGAGTAATTGTTCCAATTCGTGTAAGTCTGGTTATTTCATTGATTCTATTCGTTGCGGCGTTATTCTACATGGTTCTTGAAGAGTATGCAATGCGCGATGACTTTCACTTTGGCCGTTTTTTCCAGAATGCCATGATTGATATTGTTATTGAATTACCAATAACGCTAGCATTTGCGGCAATTATGTTTGTAATGATTATGTTTGCAATGGTTTTCCCAATCACTGCGTTCTTCAGTCTTACGTTTCTAAACTTTATCTTTGCTTCTTTTTACCATAAGAAGCTAGATACGAAACTTTCGAGGTTTTAACTTATATGGCAAAATTAAACTTATATAACGAACAACGATTTGATGTCCGGCCACGCTTGTTTGGGTCATTCCTTGAGCACATGGGGACGGTCATCTATACAGGAATTTACGAACCCAGTCACCCTTCAGCAACTCCTGAGGGGTTTCGGGGAGACGTACTAAAGCTTGTGCGCGCACTCGGCGTGAAAACGCTACGCTATCCGGGTGGTAACTATACGTCTAGTTATCATTGGGAAGATACGATTGGCGATAAGGCAACACGGCCAAGGCGAATGAATATTGCCTGGCAGTCACTTGAAACCAATCAGTTTGGTCTGCATGAATTCTTCCAATGGATACAGCAGGCTAATGTGGACAATCCAATTTTAACGGTTAATTTAGGGACTCGTGGAATCGATGATGCTCTCCATGAATTAGAGTATGTGAATGGAAAGTATGATACCGATTGGGCTAATTTAAGACGGCAGAATGGACACGAAGAACCGTACGGGGTTAAGTACTGGTGCCTGGGTAATGAATTAGACGGTCCTTGGCAAGTTGCTAGTAAAACACCTGAGGAGTATGGTTTGCTCGCTAATGAAGCGTCTAAGGCAATGAAACTGATGGATCCAGATATCGAAACCATTTTGGTTGGAAGCTCAACGCCACGGTTGAATACCTATCCGTCGTGGGACTTCAAAGTGTTAATGGAAGCTTATGATAACGTTGACTATATCGCGATGCATAACTATGTGGATCGTGATCAGTCTGAAAATTTAGATCAAGAATCACTTCGCGAGTCTGATGATTTACCGACTTATTTGGCTCGTTCTCGCGAGTTTGACAAGCAGATTGAAGAAGTGGCTACGATTGCTGATGCGGTTAAAGCACTGAAGCACAGTGATAAGACCATGAAGATTTCGTTCGATGAATGGAATGTTCATCACTTTTCACAGAAAAAGTCCCAGCCATGGGGAGAACATAATCCCGTTGACTGGTGCTACTTTGATTTAGCAGATACGTTGTTATTCGGTTCTATGGCATTAGCCATTCTTAGGCATGGTGATCGGGTTAAATTGTCATGTCAGGCGTTGTTGGTCAACACGATTCCATTGATTTTAACGGATGAAGGTGGCAAGGCGTGGGCCAATCCGACCTACTATGTCCTGCAATCAATCCTGCAAAACTTGTCGGAAACATCAACGGTGGTGGCGTCTTCGTTAACGGATAGCCAAAACTATTCGACAAAACGGTATCAAGATGTTCCAGTAATTGATCAGGTTGTGATGGATACTGGTTCGGCATACGTTATTTTTGCGGTTAACCGTGGAGAAAAGACACAATCCATTTCAGTGACATTGCCAGCTACAATTAAGAGTGGGCACATGGCGCATATAGTAGGTGAATTAGGTGATAAGAATACGCGTGAACATCCAGAAACGCTAACTTTACAGCCGTGTGATGATCTGACCGTTGAGGTTGGTAGCAAGGCGCAAACGGCAACGCTATCAGGGTACTCATGGAACGTCTTAACCTTCGATTACTAAAGCGTTCTTTGACAGGGCCACTTAACGGCATGTAAGAACACAATTGAAAAACTTTAGGGATCTAATTCGCTTATGAATTAGATTCCTTTTGTTTTAAGTGGCTAACAAATTGCGTTAACTATGTTGGCGACCGTAAGACTTTTGATTCATATTTAGCTAAGGAATGGATTAGCTAAATACTTGTAAATGAAAACGCTGTCAAAGACTGGCTATGGATGAATAGGGGTAATGGTGAGGTGTAATATGGAAAATAAATATCAAAAGGTTAAGGATGGACTTAAACAGGATATTATTTCAGGAAAGTTTTTGGTAAATGAAAAGCTACCGACTGAATCGGAGTTAATGGACCGCTATCAAGTGAGTCGATATACTGTTCGGCGGGCCGTTGGTGATTTGGAAAGCGATCATTTTATTTATCGGATTCAAGGTGGGGGGATGTTTGTTCAGGATTGGCACAAGGATTGGTCAGCTCCTGATACAAAGTTGATTGGTGTGATTACGACGCACATTGCAGACTATATCTTTCCCAATATTATTGCTGGAATTGATCAAGTTCTCTCTAAAGCAGGCTATTCTATTTTAATTAGTAATACACATGACAATCATGCTAATGAACGCCAATCTTTAATTAATATGTTGGATAGTCGAGTAGCGGGATTAATTGTTGAGCCAACGCAAAGTGCATTACCCAATCCTAATCAGGACCTTTACCATGAGATTAAAGATGATGAGTTGCCACTGCTCTTTATTAATTCATACTATCCAAGTATGAACGTCCCGTATGTTAATACCAATGATGCTGCGGCTGAGCAGAAAATGGTCGACTATTTGTTGGAACAAGGCCATCAAAGTATACTTGGGATTTTTCAAGTGGATGATCTTCAAGGCGTAGATCGAATGAACGGTTTTGTTCGCGCTTATCAGCAGCGGCCAGAATTGTCCTATATGAGTAATATCATTATGTATCAGTCTGGCGACACGTCTCAAAAATTATTTGAACGGATTTCAAGTTATCTTAATCAAGATGATGCACCGACAGCAATTGCTTGCTACAATGATCAGCTTGCGATTGAGGTTATTGATTTCTTGAAATCAAAAAAACTAAAAGTGCCAACGGATATCTCAGTGGTGGGGTTTGATAATTATCGTATGGGCGAGTACCTAACGCCTAGTCTGACGACCTTAAATCATGAGAAGGAGCGGATGGGAACTGATGCGGGGGACATGTTGATTAAACTGCTTAACCATGAGCCTGTTACATCGATTACGTATCAGCCAGAAATTGTTAAGCGAAATTCGGTTAGTCAGCGTTAGACTGTACATAGTGAGGAGCGGTAAGTCGAGGTGGGAAATTGCTGTCTAGACGGACGCTTCTTTTTATTAAAGTAAGGTAGTTAATCAATTTTTTTAGTGGGTAGCATGCTATTTTTTAATAGATAGTAGGGTAATTTTTACTTTTCTAAGAAAATGTGGTTTACACAATTAACGGTGAAGGCAGTCCTGTTTGAATAGAAGCTGATTTCTTTTTTTAAAAGTTATCTGGTCAGTAAACGGTTGCAAAAAGGTTACTTATTTAATTGAACGAACCCAAATTAAAATAAATTATATAATAAATTTGTTTATTTAAAGAATTTATTTGTAAACGTTCTCAAAAACCGGTAGAATTAGGTCATCGGTGAGGTGCAATATGGAAAATAAATATCAAAAAGTCAAAGATGGCTTAAAAGAAGATATCATATCTGGTAAGTATCAGGTCAATGAAAAATTACCAACGGAATCAGAATTGATGAAGCAATATTCTGTCAGTCGCTATACGGTGCGCCGGGCAGTGGGCGATCTCGAGAGTGATCATTTTATCTACCGGATTCAGGGTGGGGGAATGTTCGTTCAGGATTGGCATAAGGATTGGTCGACACCGGCCGATACTAAGCTGATTGGGGTCATCACGACCCACATCGCGGACTACATTTTTCCCAACATCATTTCAGGAATTGATCAGGTGTTGTCACAAGCCGGCTATTCCATTCTGCTCAGTAACACTCACAACAACCATGAGAAGGAACGCAAGAGCCTGATCAGCATGCTGGACAGCAAAGTGGCTGGATTGATCGTTGAACCGACGCAAAGTGCGTTACCCAACCCCAATCAGGATCTCTACCAAGAAATCAAAGACGATGAGTTGCCCACGTTATTTATCAATGCGCACTACCCATCCCTTGATTTTCCTTATGTGGATACCAATGATCTAACCGCGGAACAAGAAATGGTGGATTACCTGTTTGACTTAGGTCACCAGAGCATTCTTGGCATCTTCCAAGTTGACGATATCCAAGGCGTCGACCGGATGAACGGGTTTGTGCGGGCTTACCAGCAACGCCCAGAACTGTCCTACATGAGCAACATCATCATGTACCAGTCCGGCGAAGAGTCTGGCAAATTATTCGAGCGCATTGCCAACTACCTGAAACAGACTGATGCGCCAACTGCCATTGCCTGCTATAACGATCAGTTGGCCATTGAAGTCATCGACTTCTTGAAATCACAAGACTTACGGGTCCCAGAAGACATCTCAGTGGTTGGATTCGACAACTACAAGATGGGTGAATACTTCACGCCTAGTCTGACGACCTTGAACCATGAGAAGGAACGCATGGGGGCGGATGCCGCCAACTTGCTGATCAAGATGCTCAATCACGAGAGTATCGAATCAATCACGTATCAAACGTCCATTGTGGAACGGAACTCAGCAATTCAGTTGAAAAAATAATTGATTTCTACTGATGCAGTGGAAAGTAAAACGGACTGGAAGTGGCTAAAAATGCCAATTCCGGTCCGTTTTGATGTTCAAGATAAAGGTAATGCTAGACGTGATATCATCAGTCAGTTTTGATTAGTCAGTCGCACTTTCCTTAGCCTGGGCATGTCGTTCAGCTAAGTCTTCAGTAACTACAGGTTCGTGGTGTTCCCACTTACGGTAGAAGACCATGATGATCAGACTGATCGCGTAAATAATAACGGGCACCCAGATGAAGGTGAAACTAATTGAGCTCAAGCTACCTGCGGATTGCGTTGCCTTAGCGGCGGAGAACCCAAAGGCCGCCATAATCTTAGCAGCGATGAAGGAACCAATCCCAGCGCCCATTTGAATACAGAAGGACGCGCCCATCGCGGTCAGTAGTCCGTTGGCTCGAATACCGCTCTTCCATTCACCAAAGTCGACAGTGTCACCGACCATGGCGAAGAACATGGTGCAGGCAGATCCGGATCCGATACATGCCAGAATCCAGCCAATCAAAGCTGAGGTCACGTTGCCGCCAGCTAAGCCCATCCAGATTTGACCGACCATGGTCAAGGCCAGCATGAAGACGGTCGTTCCCCATTTGTGCATAAACTTAACGAAGAAGGGAACGGAAGCCATCCCGATGATTTGAATGATCGAGAACCCGTTGAAGAATGAAATCAATGCTTTGTTATCCAGGTTATACTGGAAGTAGTAAGGCAAAGCGGCGTTTCTGGCGGAGTAGGCCGTCCAGTAGATCAGGTTAGCCGCCACGATTAACATCCATGGCCAGTTACCCTTAGTCGCTTTGAAGCTTTCCTTGATCGTGATGATCTCGTCGCTCTCGATGTTCTTTTCACGCATGTCCAAGAACCCAATCATCAGTAAGATGAAGGCAATCACGGCGTAGATTCCAACGGCGATGGACCAGCCGCGTTGGTCGTTACCTTTACCCACGGCACTTGCTAACGGCATGATGAAGGTGACGGCAAAGAAGTTCCCGACGTTGCCCAAGACCAGTCGAATCGAGTTGGCGGACATCCGGTCATCGGAGTTCGAGGTCAGGTTAGGCAAGACGGACGTAATGGGCGTCGACATTGCCGTGTAGGCTAATTCAGCCAAGATGTACATCCCACCAGCGTAGACGATTTTTGCCGTCCCACTCAGTGCTGGCGTGGTAAATAGTAACCAGATAAAGATACTGAAGGGCAAAGCCATCCACAAGAACCAAGGCCGACTTTTCCCATACTTGCTATGCGTGTGGTCAACTAAGACCCCCATGACTGGTGCACCGATAGCATCGATGACCCGTCCCAGTAAGAGCAGGGAACCAGCAGTCCCCACGCCCAGGCCAAAGACGTTGGTGAAGAAGTATAACATGTAAGAGCCGACGATACAGTAGAGTAAGTTTCCCGCCATATCTGTAAAGCCATAGGTCACTTTCCGGTGGAAGGGTAACCGGTCGTTCTTTAGTAGCGCTTGCGCTGCCGCAACGTTATGGTCCGATTGTTGTGCATTAGAACTCATAACAAACTCCTCGCTTTCTGTTGTGTTTCTTTTTTAATGAGTTAAGAGCCGAAGCGTCATCCTGTTTAATGTTGCTGAACTTGACTGGTATTGGGACGTCACGTTCACCAAAGTTGAAACAGGAGCGTCATCAGCCCCTATTTATCCCGTTGCTTGCTGTCGTGGGACAGACTGATATAGGTCAATAGAAGAATGACGCCCGCGCCGGCAATGGTCCACAGGTTGTTTTCGATGTGATGATCGGCAACCTGCCACGCCAGATAGATTAAAATTAATTGTAGAATCCACGAAATCAGGGACTGACCCGCAAATAGTTTTGTCATAAACTTCAACGCTCTCGCCTCCATTAACTTATGTGCTGAACACCCACGAGAGATGGGCAACAGAATTTTTATTCGGGTTATGTACCTTCACCCGCGTCATCATGGGAGATGAAGGTCGTTAACTAAAGGTTGAAACTTCCAAAGCATGTTCTAGCAACAGTACAATAAAATTAGGCAACCTGGTGGTCCCTTCGCCTTACCGGTCGGCAGATATGGGCTGGATCGGTGCGAACACAACTTGAAGCCTCGAAAAATCCGAGTCTACAAGCTTGGTTTTCTACTAAGCCAGTAAGCAGTTCACTTACTGACTAAGTAGAACGACGCGCCTGAGCCCATATCTGCCGACCTCTCGGCTTGCACTGTGTTCTCAGACAACACTGAGAATACCTATAACTGTCATTAATACTTGAGGTAAAACACTAAGTAGCGGTGGCGTTTACAACTATTGTGATAAACCACAGTCAGTGCTGGAGTGCACCCAATTTAGACTAATTTAATGGTACAGCTACTTCTCAAATACCAGAATGAGGCAGGTATTTCGTCTTTCAACCTTTAGTCGTTAATCATAGTTAGGCATTTTCCTTATTTAGCCAAACACGCATTTGGCCGTCCGCACGGTTTGCCCAGGCATAGTAGGGAACTAGTGTCAGGTCGCTCGGTTGCCAAATCGTAGGTTGATAGTCGGCATAAAGATCGGTTGTCGCGGGTGTTTCCCGGACAGTTGCCTTAGCGGTGATCTCACCCACACCGTTCAGTAGGTCGGCGTCAAAATGGTAAGTCAAGTCGGCGTTGGCAGCTAAACGGTAGTTCCAAAGGTCGGCTGAATTGTCAGCTTGTTCCGCGCAGTAGATCATGGGTCCTCGTTGAATGGCGACTTTGCCGGCGTCACTAGCAACGGCAGGATTAGCCTGAAGTTCACGAATACTGAAGTCCAGAGTCAGCTCAACGGTTAAATCTCCCGTGACATCGAGGTAAATGAACCCATTTTGGACGGGCCGAGTTTGTTCGGCGCCATCGACAATTAGTGTGAAGTTAGCCCGGGACCAGCTTGGAATCCGAATGCCCAGCTTGGTTTGGACACCATTGGGATTCTTGACCGTATAGTGAATGTGGTTGTCCCACGGGAAGTTGCTGGTTTGGTCGATCTCTAAGCCCTGCGCAAACCTTGCTTGGTTAGCAATGAACTGATGGGACAAAATAGCGTCACCCGTTACCGTGTAAATGTAGTGGTCGATGGAGGAGACTAACCGGGCAATGTTACTTGGACAGCAGGCACAGCCGAACCAATCCTGCCGGCGACTCATGATGTGGGCCTTGGACGGGTTCTGTTGGAACTTTGGATCCGCCGTGAGTGGGTTCACGTAGAAGAAGTGTTTACCATCTAAGGAAATTCCACTCAGCGCACCGTTAAATAATTCCTTTTCAATGATGTCACCAAATTCACCTTTGGCCTCGTTTTGCAGCATTTGCTGGGCAAAGAAGGTCAGACCAACTGAAGCACAGGTTTCGGCATACATGGTTTCGTTTGGCAGGTCGTAGTCGTAGGTAAAGGCTTCACCAATGTTGGTCGACCCAATGCCACCAGTGACGTACATGCGACGGTGAACAATGCTGTCCCACAGGCGGTCACAAGCAGCTTGCAGGTCTTTGTCACCGGTTAACCGAGCGACGTGGGCCATTCCTGTGCAGAGATAAACGACCCGCACGGCATGTCCTTTCGCGTCCTTTTGCGTCAGTAGGGATTGGTCAACTTGGTAATAGCTGTGGGTCACACCATGCATCCCGGGGATGATGTCGTTATCGATGCCATCGGCCTTCAGTTGGCGGTCATAGAAGTCAGGATCGACGCCGCGGTTGACCAAGAAATAGTGGGCCAAGTCGAGATAGCGGTGCTCATGGGTGACCTCAAAGAGCTTGGCGAGGGCCAATTCGATTTCGGGATGCCCGTCGGCGGCGTGAAGTTTGCCGGCTTGGGGACCAAAATTGGCGTCGATACAGTCGGCCATCTTGGTGGCAATCGTCAGCGCCTTTTCGTTGCCGGTAGCATGATGGTAGGCAACACCGGCCTCGATGTAGTGTCCCATGGTGTAGAGCTCGTGGCTTTGTTGTAACCGCTTAAATTTACGTTCTGGCGCATCAATCTGAAAGAAGGTTGAGAGGTAGCCGTCATCTTCTTGCGCAGCGGCAATTAAGTCGATCAGGTTGTCCGTCACGGTCTTCAAATCCGGGTTAGCCTGGTAGCTGAAGGAGTAAGCCGCGGCTTCCAACCATTTGTAAACATCGGTGTCTTGGAAGGGAAAGCCAAAGTGGTGTCCGGTCATCTGACCAGCGGCAATCTTCAGGTTGGCAACGGCGTGACTGTTCTTGGAGTCGGGGTTGTCGCCCCCCTTTTCATCGGTAATGTTAATATCGGCTTCGTCATTCATGACCGCCCATTGGTAGGGAAGTACTTCCTTAACGATGAGTTGGCGATACTTGTTCCAGAAGTCAGACGTGATGGTCACCTTCGGGGTGGCGGTAGTTAACGTTGATTCAGTCAAAATAAGATCTCCTTTCGTGTGGTCGCATTATAGATTGAAATGTGCGGCTGGGGTGCTAGACGTGGTATCGAGAAGTTAACTAGTATGTATATCGTGATACCATAGCGAGGGTTCCTTCTTTGGCCGAGAAGGGAAGCTTGGTGGCACACCCAGCAAAAGGGTAAGGTGCCTGACATATGATATAATAAGAGCAGTAATGTCGTGGTCAGGGATAGCCTTACGGATTGTCCGCGCGGGTCGGTTGAGCAAACCTCACTTTTTCAAAATATAATAATTTGTCTGAACAACTATTATTGTAAACGGTAACAAATTGAAAAAAAGCCACTGACCTGTGAAAAAAGTGGCAATTTCCGAACACGAGGTGAGACGATGAAATTAATGCAGTTAGCGTTGTCACAACCACTCTGGTTTTATAAGGCCGGAGAGTTCAGTGCTGACGCGGGTTGGCGGCACAAAGATATGTATCACGAGCACGATTTTGAAATTATTTTTTGTTTAAAAGGCCATTTTGACGTCACCATCAACGGTCAACCCTGTCGGATCCGGGCCAACGATTGCTGGGTATTGCCACCCGATACCCGCATTGCGGGAACGAAAGACACGACTGGTTCGGTCGATTTCTTTTGGCTCCACTTTTTCGCAGCGTGGGATTGGGTCGACTTTTCCCATCAACAGTTACAAGTGATGACGCAACAACAGGCTGCTCACGAGCCGGCCCATGACCTGAAGTGCTTGGTCAACTTGCCACGTCACTTTCCGGTGACCAATCCCCAAGAGCTGATTTTGATGTTCAATCAGCTCCTGGATTATACGAATCGCTATCACTACACGGACTATGGGAATCACCTGATGACGCAACTGACCTTGATTTCGGTGGGGGATGCCTACCTCCAAAATCTGGTTGCAACGGCTGGTGGGACTGATGCGAAGACGACCCGGGTTGTGGAGTGGATTCGTGCGAACTTGTCCAGCGAGCTGACAGTCGCCGTCATCGCCCATCACTTTGATATGAGCCCCGACTACCTGACCAAGCTGTTTAAACGGGAGCAAGGGAAAAATTTACGCGGCTACTTAGTTGATATAAAAATTGAAGTTGCTAAATTGTTATTAGTACGGACGAATCTGCCCATCAACCAGGTGGCAACGGCAGCTTATTTTCACGATGACAAGAACTTTATGAAACTTTTCAAGAAGAAGGTCAACATGACCGCGGGCCAGTATCGGAACGGTTATGGCAATACCCACTTAAATAATCCGTCAATTGACCCGAGCATTCCCATTCCACAAGACATCAGTGTTTTATTGGATCGTGAAGAAAATGAAAGCAGTGTGAAATAAGTTCAGAGTGTTAAAAATTATAAACACGGTGTTGTCTATCAGATTGGCAATCCCGTGTTTTTGTTTTAAATTGGTATTAAATAAAAACGATCGTTAAAGCGCTCAGGGGCCATAGCCATTAGAAATTTGCATTATTTTGTAACCGGTTACGACTATGGGACACGCCAGGAGGGGTTAATGACTCGTTTTTATAAATTCACTTCAAGGAGGAACTTATTGTGAAAAGTCAAGTCGCAACTGCTGTTAAGTCAGACGCTAAGGTCCCGTTCCATAGAATGTTAGCGTTTGCCAGCACTGATGCCGCAGGGAACTTGCTCTACACGACGGTCACGACCTTCATTCTTTACTACTATACGGATGTGTTTGGGTTATCCGTTGCCGCTGCCGGGACTGTTCTACTGGCTGCTCGTATCTTAGATGCCTTTGATGCACCAGTCTGGGGCTTCATCATTGATCACACCCATACACGGTGGGGCCAAAGCCGACCGTATTTCTTATGGATGGCGTTCCCATTTGCCATCTTCTTCATTCTGATGTTCTTAACACCGAACCTGAGTGCCACCGGGAAATTCTGGTGGGCCATGATTACCTACCTGCTCTTCGGGATTTCCTACACCGGGGTCGGGACGCCAATTAGTTCAATCCTGCCAAACTTGAGTAACGATTCTGATGAACGAATCAAGTTAAACAGTGTGCGGATGATTGGTGGGAACATTGGGTTCTTAATTACCGCAACCTTTACGTTGAGTTTCGTGGCCTTCTTCGGTGGCGGCAATGACGTTGCTGGTTGGCGGAACACGGCGATTGTCTTGGCCGTTGCTGGTTTTGCACTGTTAATGTTTGCCTTCTTCGACACCCGTGAAGTCAACACTGCCACGCAAAAATCCATTCCAATTATGGACAGTATCCGGGCCGCAAAGAGTAACTGGCCTTGGTTTATCCTGGTCATTGCCTTTATCTTCTACTGGTTGGGGAACTCTTCACGGACTTCCGTGCTGGTTTACTACACGCAGTACAACCTAGGGGTCAAAGGGTTTGCGTCCGTTCTGAATGCCTTAGTGATGTTCCAAATGGTTGGGATGGTCTTGATTCCATTCCTAGTTAAGAAATTTAGTAAGACGCACGTGTTAATGTTTGGCCTGTGCTTAGCAGCCTTTGGTCAAATCATGATCTTCTTTACGGGTAAGTCCCTCATCGCCTTAGGGGTTGCCTGGAGTATTGCATCTGTTGGGACTGGGATCTCTGTTTCCATGCCATTTGCCATGTTATCCGACACGGTTGATTATGGGGAATGGAAGAACGGTATCCGGGCCAGTGGGTTCTTAACTGCCATCGGGAGTTCATTTGCGATCAAGATGGGTTCTGGCCTGGGTGGCTGGGCACCATCGATGATTATGGCCAATGCTGGTTACAAGGCTGGTGCTGCTCAGACGGCGGCTTCCTTAGGCGCTATCAAGTTCTGTATCAGTTTCTTACCAGCGATCTTCTTCGTTATCGGCGCCGCAATCATGATCTTCTACGTGCGTTACGAAAAGCAAGAAACTGGTATCCGGGCTACCTTAGCTGAAAAGCGGGGCGAATTAGCTGAAGACTAGTTTGGCAGTTGCCGCTAGCAGTTGCAGAGATTGCGCGGTAACGACTTATGGTTTAGCGGAATAGGTGCGGTTTCTTATGGAGACTGGGCACCTATTTCGTGTCAGAGGCGCATTTCTCAGACGGCGGTCTTCCTGCCCGAGTTTGGCGAACGGGACAGTCTGCGTTAATAGCTAGATGTCTGATATCTGGTTTAGCAACAACATTGCGGCCAAGTCTAGGCAGCATGGTGGTTGAGTCGCCTTACCGGCCGGTAGATATGGGCTGGAACGGTGCGAACACAACTTGAAGCCTCGCAAAGCCCGAGTCTACAAGCTTGGTTTTCCAGTCTGAAGCGTCCCCACAGCAGGCGGAATCCCTGGCAGCCGGAGTGCGCCCAACTTGGACTGATTTAATGGCGCGAATGCTGACCAATGTTGGGATGAGGGGTGAATTTCAGCATTTAACCTTTAGCAGAAGTTTGGTAAGTTAGTCACAATAGTGCAGACGGACTATAATAACGGTATTAAAACATTACCGTAGATGATACAGCGTTTTTAGAAGAACCGTTTTGGAGGTGATTGCATGGCCCAACCGGCTTACATTTCAATTTCGTGTTTACCGTTGCCGACGTTTATTGAAGGGGGATACGCGACCTTTCATGCCGGTGACCATCACCCGAACCGTAACAACCTGCAGTATTTCATTTTGATGTTTATGATTAAGGGGAAACTCTTCATTTCAGAAGATGATAATGACTACACCGTTGAGCCGGGTGAAATGTTCGTCTTATTGCCCATGCATCACCATTATTCCTGGCATGCAGTGACTGAGGATACCGGGTACTACTGGCTTCACTTCTACGTGTCCGGCCATTGGCAGCAACAGGCGACCTTGGTCCCCATGCGTTCGGCGATCAAGGTGCCGACGCTCCATCACTACACGCCGACCGAGACGCTTTATCTGGCGAAACACACTAAGATGCAGCATCCAGATCGTTTGGTTCAAATGACCGAACAGATTTTCAAAAATAGCTCCGCAACTGAGGAATACGGTTTTTGGCAAGCACAGCAACTCTTTATCGATGTCTTACAAGAAGTTCAGGTTCAGTCGCAGCAAGACTCGGCGATGGTGCAGCTTTCAGGGCAGGTCCAACGCTACTTGCGTGATCACTTTGATGAAAAAATCACCAATACCACGTTGAGTCAGGAATTTCACTTTCATCCGAATTACCTGATTCGGACGTTGAAGGCCACGACCGGGTTAACGCCCACCGAATTTCTCCGGCAGTACCGCATGGAAGAGGCTAGCAAGCGATTGCTTAACACGAACATGTTGGAGACCGAGATTGCGGAGGCCATTGGCTTTCAGAACATTTATTACTTTTCAACGGTATTTAAACAATATACGGGTTTGTCACCCAGTCAATATCGCCAGGCCAATACCCGGCGGATCAAAGCAGACAAGGAGGGGTTGAAGTAATGGAATCAACACAGTTTCAATTAGACGTGAATCAACGTGGTGCTATTGTCAATTTGCAAAATAAGCAGGATGACCACCACATGAACTGGGTCGTGGATCCCGCTTATCTCAAACAAGTCGGCTACCAGGACGCGGATAAATTATTTGGTGAATTTACCCTGACCGTGGGTGACAAGACTTACCGCAGCATTGAGTTTGAACCCAACGTTTTAACTACGGATAACGACATTACGGTGTCTTACATGATCGCCGGTTTAGTTATTGTCGAAACGTACCGTTTGGTGGGCAAGCAGGTACAGTGGGACATTGTTGTTCAAAATCCAACCGATGATTTTGTGACGCTCGAAAACTTTGGCGTGTGGGCATCGTTGGCCTATGTGATGTTCCGCGACAAGAATGTTCACCGCAACATGTCCGACTCCGCTGCCGTTTTCCCCAGCATCTCGGCTAATTTCACGAAGCTGGCTGGCGTTCGGCGGGACAATCAAGGACCTAATCTGGGCCTGTTCCAAACGGCCGGCGTCACCCAATCCGTGGGGACCTACAATGAATGGACGAACCGGTTCTTTGAAAATGTTTCGCCGTCGTTAGATGGGTTGTTATTCCACCAACTTGAGTTAGCTGGCGGCTATCAACGGGGGGAAGAACCCGTCAATGACTGGATCTATCCGCATAATGAAGTCGTCATCACCGGTGGTGCCGCTCAGTGCTGGAGCTTTGTACTCGAACCCTTCACAACACAGGCTGACTTTAAGGCCGTTGCGGCGACTAACGGTCATCCCGAAATCAACTACGATCCACTGTTAACAGTCGGTCAAACCACCAACATTCACATCTCGCTACCTGCAGGGGTTAAGCCAGAACGGATGGTGATGACCTACAAGACGGACGGTAAGCTCCACAAAGAAGACGTGATCGGTGACTATGAAGGCAATCTTTTGAAGACACCGGTCAAGGGTGTCGGCGAACACTGTTTACGCATCTACTTAGCGGATGGTCGCAGTGACTTGATTGTCTTCAACGTCATGGCTGCCGTGCGTGACCTGATTGAAACACGGGTCAATTGGTTGACCAAAAATGCTTACAATGGTAAGACGACGCAGCCGTACGATGCCTTTACCCCCATCTCCAATCAGGGGGAATCACTTGGGAAGCTCAGTCTGATTTTGCAAACGAACTTATTACATCAGACGGCGAAGACCCCGGATCAGGTGCGTGAGGTTGAAGCCAGTGCAGTCAACTACGTGAAGCCCAAGTGGTTTACCGATGGCGACTTCTTCAAGCCGGTCAACCTGTATGGCGACTTTTACCGGGACATGGACTTTGAATACATCGGCCACGTGTACTACTTGCTGGCCCAGTTCGACGAAGATGTCTTACAGTTGCATTCACCGGCCACTTATTTGAAATGGGCGGCGCAGGTCTTCAATATGCGGGTCAATGCCGACCTCCACACCTCGGCGCGGGGAAAGGAAGAAGCCCATACGCTAGGCGTCTACTTCCTGTACATCAACGATTTGCTGGCAGCCCTAAAGCAACATGGACTGACCGAAGAATATGCACAAATCAAGGGTTGTTGGGAAGAAGCAACCAAGCGGGTGGCAGCTCATAGCAGCGAGTATCAAGCGGCCATTACGGAACACTTCTACGACAACGCTGGATTTGGTCCGGCAACTGGGGCCTTAGCCAATGCCGGCTACGTCGACGAAGCACGGCGTTACGCGGAACTGTTAAAAGCTAACATTGGGTACAGCAATGACTTCCGGAGTCAAGCACCCGATCGTTGGTGGGAAGCCCAGTCTTACATGATTCATTCTCTTTGGGGCGGGATTACGGCGGCGTCAGCTTTGGATGCCTATGAGGTCTTGGATGACACGGCCTTGTTACTCGCGTCTTACCGGGCATTTGTCGGTGTGCTGTACATGTATGACAGCAATGCCACGACACCAACGAATCAGTTGAAACCAGGGGAAGCGGCCTCGACCTACAGCATTGCTGGGCCTAACTTGAACCGGCCAGACTTGTCCCGGAACCGCTTCGGACAATCTACATTTGCCAAGGACGGTGGTATCTACACCCGGCTCTTCCCAGATGGTGATACGGGTCAGGCAGATTGGGATATGGGTGAAGAGCTCGCGGCCTACCTGACGGGCTTTGGTCAGAATGCCTACTTGTACGAAACGGATGACGGCGAGTTGGCAGTGGTCAATGGGAGTCTCGAACGGCTGTCGGCAACGCAGTACCGCGTGACAAACGATGCGCCATACCCGCACGCGGTGAAATTTATTCACCGGCAGCAAGCGGTAGCAACGACAGCAACACAGGTGATTTATGACATGGAAAAGGGATTTTTAGACGCAACAGTAGCAGAATAGAAAAAAGCGTGATGTTGTGGGGCAACGGGGATGGTCACAATCACCGCTGAATGAAGTTAGGTGATTGTGAGCGCCCAGTGCAACCCGGCAAAATGAACTAACTAAAAAAGCAGCTCCGTCAAGCCAGTCTTGGTTTGACGGAGCTGCTCTTTTAGCCAACAAGTAAGCGACGCTATGGGGGTTATCAAGGATACATTCTTATTTATCCGTACAAGTTAATGAGACCGCTGTCATTTCGCCTGAATAGTCATTAAACGGTCAGGTGAGTAAACGTTAGGATCTCCCGAATATTCTACTTAAAGCCCGTTAAAATGGGACCAGAGACCCGTGATTTTAACGATTGCCTTTTTTGCCGCTTAAAATCTAAGCATTTTCTAAAAATAATACGTATAAATATAATTTGCTGTTGATTTATGCGAATAAAAATTATACACTTAAGACGTTGAGTAGTAGAATTTATTAGCCGACAGAGCTATGGAGGTTTATCGCATGAATGCGGATAAGACTATTCAGGATGTTGAAAGCGGTAACATCTCGCTGGGGATCGAACTTGGATCAACGCGGATCAAAGCTGTTTTAGTCACTCCTGACTTTAAAACGATTGCTTCCGGCAGTTATGTTTGGGAAAACGAATTGAAAAACGGTATTTGGACGTATTCCTTAGAGAACGTTTGGACCGGGATTCAAGCCAGTTACCAAGCAATGGCTGCGGAAGTTCAAGATAAATATGGCGTGCCATTGACCAAAGTCGGGTCAATCGGCGTCAGTGCCATGATGCATGGGTACATGGCCTTCGATGCTAAGGACCAATTACTGGTACCTTTCCGGACCTGGCGCAATAACATCACGGAACAAGCCGCTGATGAGTTGACGACCTTATTTGACTTCAACATTCCACAACGGTGGAGCATCGCGCATCTCTATCAAGCTATCTTGAACCAGGAAGACCACGTCAAGGACGTCACGTTCTTCACGACGTTGGCTGGGTACGTTCACTGGAAGTTGTCTGGTGAACGGGTTCTGGGTATCGGGGATGCTTCTGGTATGTTCCCAATCGACAGCAACACTAAAGATTACGATGAAAATTTATTAGCGAAATTTAGAGACGTGAAGTCTGTTCGGCAATACCACTGGGATATCAAGGACATTTTGCCCAAGGTGCTGCTAGCTGGTCAACCAGCTGGTAACTTGACTACTGACGGGGCAAAGTTGCTTGATCCAAAGGGGAACTTGGAAGCCGGCAGTGTCATGGCACCACCTGAAGGGGATGCTGGTACCGGGATGGTTGGAACTAATGCCGTTCGCGAACGGACCGGGAACATTTCAGCCGGGACGTCAGCCTTCTCGATGGTGGTCTTGGACCAACCCATGAAGGCCGTTCACCGCGACATCGACTTGGTAACGACCCCCACTGGATTACCAGTGGCGATGGTCCACACCAACAACTGTTCATCCGACATCAACGCGTGGGTCAACCTATTTAAGGAATTCGCGCAAACGATTGGCGTTGATTTGAAGCCTGATGAACTCTATGGGGCGCTCTTTAACAAGTCGACCGAGGGTGATGCCAACGCCGGGGGACTGTTGAACTACAGCTACCTTTCTGGTGAAAACATTACCAAGATGACGGCTGGTCGGCCACTATTCGTTCGGACGCCAAATAGCAACTTTACCTTGGCCAACTTCGTGAAGACACAGCTGTACGCAGCCTTTGCTCCATTGAAGATTGGTATGGATATCTTGGCTAATGAGGAACATATCCACTTAGATTCCTTAATTGCCCAAGGTGGCCTGTTCCGGACGCCAAAGGTTGGGCAACAAGTCTTAGCGGACTCGTTGAACACCCCAATCACCGTTACCAGCAACGCTGGCGAAGGTGGACCTTGGGGGATGGCGGTTCTGGGCTTCTACGTTACTGACAAGGCTGCCAATGAAACGCTGGAAGACTTCTTGGACAACAAAGTCTTCGCCAACCCAGATAGCACGACGGTCGCCCCTGATCCAGCTGGCGTTAAGGGTTCTAACGAATTCATCGCCGGGTACAAAGCGGCCTTACCAGTTGAAGGCAAAGCCATTGACCTGCTGGACGATTAACTAAGAATTAAAAGGAGAAATAGCATGCTTGAAGATTTAAAGCAAGAAGTTTACGAAGCCAACATGCGTTTACCAAAACTTGGCTTGGTCTCATTCACCTGGGGAAACGTTTCCGGGGTTGACCGTGAAAAGGGCCTGTACGTTATCAAGCCTTCTGGCGTTCCTTATGATGAATTAAAGCCAGAAGACATGGTCGTTGTGAACCTGAAGGATGGCAAGGTCGTTGAAGGGAAATTAAACCCATCAAGTGACACGCCAACTCATACGTACCTGTACAACCACTTCCCGAACATCGGGGGAATCGTACACACGCATTCACCTTGGGCCGTTTCCTTTGCTGCTGCTAAGATGGATATCCCAGCCATGAACACGACGCATGCTGACACCTTCTATGGTGACGTGCCTGCTGCCGATGCCTTAACTAAGGAAGAAATCGAAGAAGACTACGAAGGCAACACGGGGAAGACCATCGTCAAGACCTTTAACGAACGCGGGATTGACTACGAAGCCGTTCCAGCCGCTTTGGTTAGCCAACATGGGCCATTCTCATGGGGACCAACGCCGGACAAGGCCGTTTACAACGCTAAGGTCCTTGAAGTGGTTGCCGAAGAAGACTACCACACCTTACAGTTGACGCGGGCTAACCGTGAGTTGCCACAATACTTGCTGGACAAGCACTACCTCCGTAAGCACGGTGCCAATGCTTACTACGGTCAAAACAACGCCAAGTCCAAGGAACACGCTGCTCGCGAGTAGGCTGTCTATTTTAATTATTGCGAATAACTAATAAAAAATATTTCAAAGGAGTGTCATTTTATGTTATCAGTACCAGATTACGAATTTTGGTTTGTTACCGGTTCTCAACATCTTTATGGTGAAGAACAATTGAAGTCCGTTGCCAAGGATGCCCAAGACATCGCTGACAAGTTGAACGCTAGCGGCAAGTTACCTTACAAGGTGGTCTTCAAGGATGTTATGACGACCGCTGAAAGTATCACGAACTTCATGAAGGAAGTTAACTACAACGACAAGGTTGCCGGTGTTATTACTTGGATGCACACCTTCTCCCCAGCTAAGAACTGGATCCGGGGAACTGAATTGTTACAGAAGCCATTGCTGCACTTGGCGACCCAATACTTAAACAATATTCCTTACGCTGACATCGACTTTGACTACATGAACTTGAACCAAAGTGCGCATGGTGACCGCGAATATGCTTACATCAACGCGCGTCTGCACAAGAACAACAAGATCGTTTATGGCTACTGGGGCGACGAAGACGTGCAAGAACAAATTGCCCGTTGGGAAGACGTTGCTGTTGCTTACAACGAAAGCTTCAAGGTTAAGGTTGCTCGGTTTGGCGATACCATGCGTAACGTTGCCGTTACTGAAGGTGACAAAGTTGAAGCACAGATCAAGATGGGCTGGACCGTTGACTACTACGGTATCGGTGACTTGGTTGAAGAAATCAGCAAGGTTGCTGACGCTGATGTCGACAAGGAATACGCCGACCTCGAATCGCGCTACGAAATGGTTCAAGGCGACAACGATGCTGACAAATACAAGCACTCTGTTCGGGTACAATTGAAGCAATACCTGGGAATCAAGAGTTTCTTGGAAAAGGGTGGCTACACGGCCTTTACCACCAACTTCGAAGACCTTTGGGGAATGGAACAACTTCCTGGTTTAGCCGCACAATTGTTGATTCGTGACGGTTATGGCTTCGGTGCTGAAGGTGACTGGAAGACCGCTGCCTTGGGTCGTGTCATGAAGATCATGTCTCATAATGACCGGACGGCCTTCATGGAAGACTACACGTTGGATCTGCGGAAGGGCCACGAAGCCATCCTCGGTTCTCACATGCTGGAAGTTGACCCTTCAATCGCTTCCGACAAGCCACGGGTTGAAGTTCACCCATTGGATATTGGTGGTAAGGCTGACCCTGCACGTCTGGTCTTCACGGGTTCCGAAGGTGACGCCATTGACGTTACCGTTGCGGACTTCCGCGATGGCTTCAAGATGATCAGCTATGCCGTAGACGCTAACAAGCCAGAAGCTGAAACGCCTAAGTTGCCAGTTGCTAAGCAACTCTGGACGCCAAAGGTTGGCTTGAAGACCGGTGCCTTGGAATGGATGAAGGCCGGTGGTGGTCACCACACCATGCTTTCCTTCTCCCTGACTGAAGAACAAATGGAAGACTACGCAACCATGGTTGGGATGACAAAGGCTTTCATCAAGTAAGCTTGAATTAAATGAAGTGGCCGTTCGCCAATTGGCGGGCGGCCACTTTTTAGATGGTTAGCTAAAAATACAATCGACAAAATTGGGATTACTCTCAGTAACCAGTAAGGTAAAGCACCGGACATTCCCGTTCTAGCAACAACAGTGGAATAAAATTAGGCAACCTGGTGGTCCCTTCGCCTTACCGGCCGGCAGATATGGGCTGGATCGGTGCGAACACAACTTGAAGCCTCGAAGAACGCGAGTCTACAAGCTTGGTTTTCTACTAAGCCAGTAAGAAGACCACTTACTGACTAAGTAGAACGACGCGCCTGAGCCCATATCTGCCGACCTCTCGGCTTACATTGTGTTCTTAGACGACTGAGATTGGGACTGTAACAGGCGTTATCAATTGGACGAAAATGTTAAATTCCCCATTTCTCAGCTATTGTCGCAATGAAACACAATCAGAGCCGGAGGAGGCCAGGGATGGAGCCGGCCGTGAAAGTGGTGTTGGCTGGCGTTTTTTTCAGCCAGCTTACACCACGGGCGACTTTGAAGACACGCGTTCTTCGTGGCTTCAAATCGAGCGAGAAGACTGGTGGTCTTCCAGTCTGAAGCGTCCCCACAGCAGGCGGAATCCCTGGCAGCCGTAGTGCGACCAATCTAGCAAACAGTAAGGCGACGGCTTAGCCAATATAAAATACACGAAATGGAGTGACTAGCATGGTAAAGAGTGAAAAAGAAAAGATGATTACAGGCGAACTTTTCAACGTCTATGATGAGGAACTTGTGGCCGAGCGGGGGATTGCTCGTGACCAGGTCGAAGCCTTTAACGCGCTCGGGGAGAAGCATCCTGAACAGAGTCGCCAGTTGATTAAAGAGATGTTTGGGGCGACGGGTGCGGACGTTGAGGTTCACGCGACCTTTCGCTGTGACTATGGGTATAACATCTACGTTGGTGAGGATTTTTTCGCCAACTATGACTGTGCTATGCTGGATGTGGCGCCCATTCGCATCGGCAAGCATTGTCTGCTAGGCCCCAAAGTGCAGATCTATTCGGTCAATCATCCGGCTGATCCTAAGCTCCGGCGTAATGGAGCCATGGGGATCGGCAAACCAGTGACCTTGGGTGATGACGTTTGGGTCGGTGGTGGCGCGATTATCTGTCCCGGTGTGACGCTGGGGAACAACGTTATCGTGGCTGCCGGGGCCGTGGTGACCAAGTCGTTTGGCGATAACGTCGTTTTGGGTGGTAATCCCGCACGGGTGATTAAGAATTTAAAGTAATTTTGTGTCAAAAAACACAATCTTCGCAGTTGAGAATGCGGGGGTTGTGTTTTTTGACATCTATTTATAAATAAATACGCTTACATATAAATATCAAAACAAAGAAAACGGTTTAGAAAAGTAATACGAATGAAACAATAAATGGTTGATTTATCCGTATAAATAGTCTAAAATAACATTATTGCGTTTGTGAAAACGGTTTACTTAAAAGCTAAAATTACCGATATCACAATCATGGTAAGTAAGAAACTAGTTATCACATCTATTTACTCGGCAGAAATGGATGTGTGTCGACAGAGAGAGCAAGAGACATTGGGAGGGAACATTTTGACAAGCACAAAGAAAATTTCAAGCGGTTTCATTTACTTTTTTGGATCCTTTGGTGGCATTCTGTTTGGGTATGACATTGGGGTCATGACTGGGGCATTGCCATTTCTAGAACACGACTGGGCGTTAACAAATGCTGGCGTCATCGGCTGGATTACTTCGGCTGTGATGTTCGGGGCAATTTTTGGGGGCGCCATTTCCGGTCAGCTATCTGATAAGCTGGGTCGTCGTAAAATGATCTTGATTTCAGCATTGATCTTTGCACTGGGATCCCTACTATCCGGTCTGGCGCCCAACCAGGGATCGATTTATCTGATTGCCGTTCGGATCTTCTTGGGGTTGGCTGTCGGGGCTTCATCGGCACTCGTGCCAGCCTACATGTCGGAGATGTCACCAGCCCGGTTACGGGGCCGGTTAACTGGGATTAATCAGACCATGATCGTATCCGGGATGTTGATCTCTTACGTGGTTGACTACCTGCTAAAGGGACTGCCAGAACTTTTTGCTTGGCGGTTGATGTTGGGGTCCGCAGCGGTGCCAGCAATCATCCTATTTGCCGGGGTATTGCGGTTGCCAGAATCGCCGCGTTTCTTAGTTAAAAACGGAGACTTGGCCGGTGCTAAGCAGGTATTGAGCTTTATCCGACCAGCTGATGAAATCGCTGATGAATTAGCCGATATTCAAACGGCCGCTGCGGATGAAGCAACCGTTGCACAAAATACATCGTGGTCAACTTTATTCTCGAGCAAGTACCGTTACTTAGTTATCGCCGGAGTTGGTGTGGCAGCATTTCAACAGTTCCAAGGGGCCAACGCCATCTTCTATTACATTCCGTTGATCGTGCAACAGGCTACGGGGAGTGCAGCTAGTTCAGCGCTGATGTGGCCAATTATTCAAGGGATTATTTTAGTCATTGGGTCACTGGTCTTCTTGGTCATTGCCGATAAATTTAACCGGCGAACGTTGTTGACGTTAGGTGGGGTCGTCATGGGATTGTCTTTCATCCTGCCAGCCATTCTAAACGTTGTCAATTTGAACAAGAACCCCATGTTGATTGTTTTGTTCTTGTCAATCTACGTGGCCTTCTATTCCTTCACGTGGGCACCGTTGACGTGGGTGTTAATTGGGGAAGTCTTCCCATTAGCTGTGCGGGGCCGGGCTTCCGGATTGGCCTCATCCTTTAACTGGATCGGGTCGTTTGCCGTGGGCTTATTATTCCCAATCATGACGCAGTCGATGTCGCAAGACGCCGTATTTGCCATCTTCGGGATTATCTGCCTGCTGGGCGTAGCCTTCATTCGTTTGTTCGTTCCAGAAACGAAGGGCCGGACCTTGGAAGAAATCGAACAACAAGGGACCCAAACGAAAAAAGTTTACGAGACTTCTGAATCACATGAGCATTAGTCAGGTATCAACAAAAGGAGCTATGACGGTTGTCATAGCTCCTTTTTGTACCTTGATAATGGGCAGCGACAGGGCAGATGGCACCATTTAAAATTGCTAAAACGCGTTATTACTCATCTCGTTGTTCATTCTTAGGATCAAGCACCAGCGGCACTTCGGGGTCAAAATTACTGCTGTCGAGGAATTTTTTAGTATAGGTATGTCGAAATTCTGTTGGTGTCAGGTAGTAGCGCGCTTTAAAGGCCTTCATGAATCGTTTTTCGTCCGAGAAAAAGACGGTACTGGCGATACGCTTGATTGGAAAATTGGTCTGCAGAAGCAGTTCCGCAGCCTGCTGTAGCTTGAGCTGATTAATGTATTGAATGACGGTCTGCCCCGTTTGCTCTTTGAAAATGCGGACGAGATAATGCGGATTCAGATCAAAGTGATCGGCGACAGCGCTCGCCTTGAGGTCAACGCTGAGATTGGCCCGGATCCACTCTTTGATGCCGTCGATTCGGGCCTCGGCCCCGGTAGAATTTTCACCAGAGAGGGAATTGTAGAAGTCCTCAGCGATTTCAATCAATAGTGCAGTTAGGAGATAGTCAACGGACATCGACGTGAAGTAATGATTTTTGGCAACGTCCAGGACCTGGTAGATGATAATGAGGATTTTTTCTAGGCTGAGCGCTCGGTACTGCAGGGGGAGAACGACCTGATTCTTCTTGAACAGTGCGGCCACGGATTGACCATCGTGGCTATCCACGTGAAGCGAACGCATGGCATTTTTTTGCGTGAAGAAGTGAAACCAAAAGTATTGGGTGTCTTCCGGCGAGTCCTTATAGCCATGAAGGTGATGAAACGGTGGTAAGGAGAAAATGTCGCCTTCATTAATCACGTAATAATTAGTATCTACTTGCAAGTAGAGGGTCCCTTTAATGACAATGATGATTTCAAAATTACCATCATGATACATGGACTTGTGTTGCCAATGAGGACCGGCCGTGAACTTTCCAGATGAGAAGTGTAAGACGGGCTCACTAATATCAATACAGGTGACGGTTCGCATAATCGTAAACTCCTTTCATTGAAGGGTGACCGGCAACGGTGTCCGAAACGATTGCGGTCAAGTTGGTTGGCTGTTAACCCTATTTTCTCCTGAATGGTAGGGGGCGTCTACCGGAAAAATGGCGTAAGTGAGAAAAAGACACTAAATATGAATGTGATAGTTATAAATAAACACCTTTCCTACAAAATACACCATTTTTAATCACAATGAAACCGTTTACAATGAAGAGCGTAGAAGATAAATCTGGTGGAGCGTCCATCGTGGAGACGTTCTCCGATTCTAACCCAAGTTTCGCTGTATCTAGGAAGGGAAGATGATCATGAAAAGTTTTGATGTTAGCACCAATCAGGCACGACTCGGCTTTGAAGTTAATCAGGGCAAGGTTGCCCTCACGGTAATGAATTCAAATGACCTCAGTGACGCTGACGACGACCTGAAGCGCCATCTCCAGATTGCCGAAGTCCAAGTGACTGGCCGCAATTTCCATCACAAAGGCGTGGGCTTTGTCGACACGAATCCAGGACGCGACCTCCGTTACGTTCGGCATGCGGTCCGTGACGAAGCCGATGGCAAGCAACTCACAATCGTGCAAGTGGATGCTGAAGAGACACTCCAGGTCAGCAGCTTTTATCGGTTATATAATGGTTCAGCAGTCGTTAGAAGTTGGACGACCATTGAGAATATTGGTCAGACGGATCTGGGCATTGAATACGTTTCTTCGTTTGCCCTGAGTGGCATCAACCAGGCGAACGACCTTAATGGTAACTATGCCGAAAACAATGTCATCTATGTACCCAATAATGACTGGACCGCTGAAGCGCAGTGGAAAGCCAACACGCTCAAAGATGCTGGGCTGGACTACTGGGTCGACGGTGATTTGGCGCAGGCGTCTACGAAACGAATCAGTGTGACCAACAACTCGTCATGGTCCTGCTCCGAGTACTCACCGAACGGCATCTTGACGAATACAACGACGGGCCAGACAGCAATTTGGCAAATTGAAAATAACGGAGCTTGGCACTATGAGTTAAAGGATATTGGTCGCGGAAACCTCTTGGCTATTAGATTATCCGGACCAGAGGAATTTGACAATCAGTGGTGGAAAAATCTGACGCCGGGCGCTTCCTTTACTACGGTCCCCGTGGCATTTGGCCAGTTGATGGGTGATTTTGAAGACGGCATTGGTGAAATGACCAAGTATCGGCGATTGATTCGTCGTGAAAATGATGATAATCAACGATTGGCCGTCATTTTCAACGACTATATGAATGGGTTGTCGGGTGATCCCACGACCGAAAAGGAACTTCCCTTGATCGATGCGGCCAAGCAGGTCGGTTGTGAATACTTTGTCATTGACTGTGGTTGGTATGCGCCTGGGTATTGGTGGGATAGTGTTGGTGAGTGGCAGCCTTCTCAAGAACGGTTCCCCGAAGGCATTGAAAAGCTGATTCAGTATATCCGGGATCAGGGCATGACGCCGGGCCTCTGGTTAGAACTTGAGGTCGTGGGTATCAAGAGCCCACTGGCCGATAAGCTTCCCGACAGCTGGTTCTTTATGCGCCATGGAAAGCGGGTCATCGATGCGGATCGGTATCATTTAGATTTCACGAACCCCGAAGTCCGCGACTTTGCGGACGGTGTCGTGCAGCGGTTAGTCGAACAGTATGGCGTTGGGTACATCAAAATGGATTACAACATCACGACTGGCGTGGGGACCGAGCAGAACGCAGACAGCTTTGGTGACGGCCTCTTGAAGCACAATCGCGCTTATCTGACCTGGCTGGACGCGGTCTTTGCCCGTTACCCAGATCTGGTGATTGAAAACTGTGGCTCTGGTGGGATGCGGCACGATTATGCCATGCTTCAACGACACAGTATTCAGTCGATGACCGACCAGACCAACTATGTCCGCAATGGAAATATTGCGGCCGTGGGGGCGTCGGTAGTGGCACCGGAACAGTGTGCTATCTGGTCATACCCTTTACAAGCTGGGGATGATGAGGAAGTCATCTTTAACATGGTCAACGCTATGTTGTTGCGAATTCATCAGAGTGGCTATCTCAACAAGGTTAAGGGGCACCGGTTAGACTTGGTTGCTGAAGGGATTGCGACGTACAAGACTTACCGCCACAAGATTGCGACGGGCTTGCCCATTTGGCCAGAGGGACTTAGTCAATTGGATGATGCCTGGTTTAGCTATGGCTTTAAGCAAGGAAAAGAGATCTACTTGGCCGTATGGCGGGGCGTTGGTGAAGTAGCTGACCATACCCTATCACTGGCTAAGTATGGTGAAATTGCTGATGTGACGCAACTGTACCCTAACAAGATTGGTGGGACCACGGTGACGCATGACCAACAGAACCTGCAGCTGAACTTTACGAAGGAAAAGATGGCGCGGCTGTACCATATTCAATTGAAGTAGAAAAGTTAGCTAGGAAACTGATTTGCCGGAAATAGGCAGGTCAGTTTCTTTTTGGCAGATACTTTTTTAAGCAATTCTAGTCGCTGATAATTAGCGCCAATCGGCAAAAAGATAAGGGGTAAGCAATCAAAAATCGGTCAATGTGAGTTTTAAACACCAAATCGCATTTGTCCAGTTACTTTATGCCACTAAATCTACAATTTAGCTCGTTGAAAGCGTTTTCTCAGATGCTATGATTAGTTTTGTACATAAGGATATCCAAACGAAATGGTTTTTGGCCTACCGGTGGTCAAAAACGGTGAACTCAGAAAGGACAGCAATTATGACTAAGAAATTTAGAACATTTGCTCAGGTCCCGCCTAAGGGGTGGAATAGTTGGGACAGTTACGGTGCTTCGGTTCGGGAGAACGAAGTCAAACGTAATGCCGACTATTTAAGCCAACATTTAAAACAATTCGGCTGGGAATACGTGACCGTTGATATTCAATGGTACGAGCCGACCGCCGATTCTTCTCAGTACCATAATTTTACGCCATTACTAATGGATGCCTACTCCCGATTGATTCCGGACCCCAAGCGGTTTCCATCCGCAGCGAATGGTCAAGGTTTCAAGCCGTTAGGGGATTATATCCATAACTTAGGCTTGAAGTTCGGGATTCATATCATGCGAGGGATTCCGCGCCAAGCGGTTCACAACGCAACGCCAATCAAGGGAACAACCAAGACAGCCAGAGATATTGCTGAAAATAATATTTGTCCCTGGAATGCAGATATGTATGGTGTCAACGTCGATATGCCAGAAGGCCAAGGCTACTACAATTCGTTGATGGATCTCTATGCCTCTTGGGGAGTCGACTTCATCAAATGCGACGACATCGCGAACTCCGTCATCTACAATGGCACGCTCAAAAAAGAGGTCGTTGCGCTGAGAAAGGCCATCGATCAGACCGGCCGGGCGATGGTCCTGTCCTTGTCACCAGGGCCAGCGCCAATTGAAAATGGGGCGTTTCTCCAACGGAATGCGAATATGTGGCGAATCACGGATGACTTCTGGGACGAGTGGTCGTTGTTACTGAACATGTTTGACCGTGCTGAGAAATGGTCACCAATTTCACGACCAGGTAACTGGCCAGATTGTGACATGCTACCGCTGGGCCACATTGGCATTCGTTCAGTTGATGGGCCTGGTGGCGACCGGCAAACACGGTTCACGCGATCTGAACAAAAGACCATGATGAGCCTGTGGAGCCTGATGCAGTCGCCACTGATTATGGGTGGTGAACTCCCTGACCTTGATGCGTGGACGACCAGCTTGTTGACCAATCAAGACTTACTAGAAATGGATGACCATTTGACCGAAAAGTATCAGACGTCACGTGATGAACGGAAGATTACGTGGTACGCAGCCAGTTCTGACCACACCTACCATGCAGTCTTTAATATTTCCGACCAGCCGCTAACTCTAACCGGTAAGGAGCTGGACGCATTGGAAATTCCACTGGCTGGTCACGATATTTGGCAGAATAAGGATCTGGCTTTAACGGATGAGCAGTCCATTGAAATCGCTGCCCATGACGTTTACCTATTAAAAGTTTAGAGTTTAACAGCTAAAGGAGCTGAAAATTATGGAAGAAAAAGCGACAGCCAAGCCCAAACGTCAAATCGTTCCTGGGTTGGAAAAACTGAGTTATGCGCAATTAGACTTTGCTGGTCAATTGGTGGCCACCGTTGTCGGTAGTTATCTGATGTATTTCTTTACCGACGTTGTGCTCTTACCAGCCGCCGCTGCCGGATTGATTTTACTGATTGCGCGGGTAGTTGATGCCGTTGGGGCCCCAGTCTGGGGAACCTTAATTGATATGACCCATACGAAATATGGGAAAGCCCGGCCGTACTTCTTATGGCTAGCATTTCCATACGCTGCCATGGGCGTTCTCTTGTTCTGGGCACCACAGTTAAGCGTCACTGGTAAAATTTGGTACTGCGGGATTGTCTACATTATTTATGGGATTCTATATTTAGGTATCAACGCCCCAATTACGACCATGTTGCCGTTGATCACCTCCGATCCTAAAGAACGGGTGGTCCTCAACTCGTGGCGGATGGTCGGCTCTAATCTAGGGGTGTTCGTGGTCAACTCACTGACCTTACCATTAGTTGCCTTCTTCGGCCGTGGTAACGACGTCAAAGGGTTCCGGATCTTCATTGTGATTTTTGCGATTCTTAACGTGACATTGACATTATTCTCATTCACACATACTAAGGAACGGGTTTCTTCTAAGAATAGTGAACGGGTAACCTTGAAACAAGGGGTCCACGCCATGAACAAAAACTGGCCATGGATCATCTTGGTTGCCGGAAACTTCTTATTCTGGGTTGCCCAACAGAACCGGCAACAAGGAATGGTTTATTACTTTACGTATTACTTCAAGAACAAAGATTTAGTGACTCTCTTTAACTCCATTGGACTGATTCAAGTCATCGGGGTTATTGCCATTCCGCTGATGAACAAGTACATGTCGAAGAGTCATATCTGGGCGTTGGGCTTCGTCATCGCGGTTCTAGGCCAATTGATTATTACCCTGTCTGGTCTCAACATTGCTGGGGCCATCGTGGGTTGGTTGATTGCGTTGGTTGGTTCCGGGATTGCCGTTTCCATGCCATTTGCAATGCTGGGGTCTGCGGTTGACTTCGGTGAGTGGAAGAATGGCATTAATGCGGCTGGTCTGCTGACAACGATTGGGGCCGCGTTCTGTATGTCAATGGGCCAAGGACTGGCCGGCTGGTTAAACGGGACGTTCTTATCTTCCTTCGGTTATGTTGCTAATCAAGTGCAAACGGCGCATGCCTTAACTGGGATTAGTATTGACTTCAACTGGATGACGATGCTCTTGTACGGTGCCGCAATTATTCCAGCGTTGATGTACCAAAAGTACGAAAACATGGAAGATCAAATTACGTCAGAATTAGCTAAGACACGTGATTAGATTAAAAATAGAGAATCAAATTAGCTAAACTACCGCTTTACCGTTCACCGAATTTAAGCCAAAACGCGGTGAGCAGGTGGTGGGTCACTAATTAACAGAATAACTTTGTCTGACCATCAAGCTCGCTTGTGGCAATTAAAACGGACGCCATCGAGCAGAATCGAGGCGTCCGTTTTTGTAGGTTGGGCTTGACGTTAGATGCGATAAGAAAGGATAAGTGAGGAATGATGGCAGGAACAATTGCTTCTACCGATTTAGTTTCGATTCAAACGCAACGGGCGCAGTTAAACTTTGTCGTGGACTCTGGCGGACAAGCCAAACTGCTCTATGTGGGATGCTTACGAGATGTGGCCGATTGGGTACGGCAGGTTAAGCCAGTTGAAGATGCGTTTAGCCTCACTGAGCTTCAAGTCGCTGGTGGCGATTTTAAACACAAGGGAGCGAAGCATGCATCAACCTCCGAGTCCTATGAATTGGTGTATGCGGATCATACCGTACAAGATCTGGAGAACGGGAAGCTAGTGACCATCCATGAATTTGATGAACAATGTAACTTGGATGTCTACAGTTATTTTCGGTTGTATAACAATACAGCAACCGTGCGTTCTTGGAAAAAGGTGAAAAATCACGGGACAACACCCGTTACGGTTGAATACTTGTCGTCATTTAACTACTCGGGTCTATTACAGCAAGACGATTATCCGGGCAACTATGCCACTCATGATGACATGTACATTGCCCATAATTCATGGACGACCGAGTTGCAGTGGCAAAAGGACTCGATTCAGCATTTGGGGATGCCTTACTTTGGACAAGATTATGAAGTGGATGTCAGCGACAGTGATACACAGGATAGTGGCGAACCTCATATGGGTGTGTACTTGTCTGGTTCAAGTTCGAAGCGAATTGGTATCACCAACAATTCGTCTTGGTCCTGTTCAGAATATTCGCCCAATGGTGGCCTCCACAACCGGGCGACCAACCAGTCTGCGTTTTGGCAGATTGAAAATAATGGGGCTTGGCACTATGAAGTTGAGAACCATTATGACGGCTCCATTTTAAATTTGGAACTCTCGGGACCTGAGGAGTATGACAATCAATTCTGGACAACGCTTAAGCCAGATGATGAGTTTACAACCGTTACTGCAGCCTTTGTTCAGGTAAATGGTCCATTGGAAACGGCGATTGATGAGATGACGGTTTACCGCCGCAATATTCGCCGGAACAATGTGGACAATCAAAAGCTGCCAGTTATCTTCAATGATTACATGAATTGCTTGATGGGTGACCCGACGTCTGCCAAGGAATTTCCGTTAATCGATGCTGCAGCTAAGGCTGGTTGTGAGTACTTCGTAGTCGACTGTGGTTGGTATGATGACGGTTACTGGTGGGATACAGTTGGTGAATGGCAACCATCGAAGAAACGTTTCCCGAATGGTATTGAAGAAGTGACGGACTACATTGCCTCAAAAGGGATGGTTCCAGGGCTATGGTTGGAACCGGAAGTTATGGGGATTCGCAGTGACTTTGCTAATACGTTACCCGACGATTGGTTTTTCCTTCGCAATGGTAAACGAATCATCGACATTGACCGCTACCTGTTGGACTTTAGAAATCCAGCGGTTGTGGACTATGTCACCAAAGTGGTCGATCGGTTAGTCAATGACTACCACGTCGGCTACATCAAGATGGACTACAATGTCACGACCGGTGTGGGAACGGATTACCATGCCGAAAATCGGGGCAAGGCGTTGCTGGATCATAACAGAGCGGTTCTTGCTTGGCGAGATAGTCTTTATCAAAAATATCCAGACTTAGTGATTGAAAACTGTAGTAGTGGTGGTATGCGTCACGACTATGCAATGTTAAGCAAAGACAGTATCCAGTCGGTTAGTGATCAAACGGACTATACGTTGAACGCTGCAATTTCTGGTGTCGCGGCGACGGCAATTGCCCCAGAACAATCAGCAATTTGGTCCTATCCGCTGCCGAAGGGTGACCGGGAAGAGACCATTTATAACATGTGTAATGCGTTGCTATGTCGAATTCACCAAAGTGGCTACCTGAATAAGATTTCAAAAGAGCGGTTAGCCGATGTGGCTGAGGGAATTGCCATTTATAAAAATGAGATTCGGCAACATATCCCTCACGCCGTTCCGGTTTGGCCCAAAGGGTTCCCTCACGTTTACGATGACGAAATCGTTTATGGGATTCGCGATGAGCAGACGCTGTATCTGGGAGTTTGGAATAATCTCAAAGCTAATCATCAGATTCAGGTCGACTTGTCGGCTTACGGTGAGGTGACGGACCTGAAACAGATTTATCCAGGACAATCAGCGGCCATTCGGACTTCGGTTGCCAATAATATTGGATTATTTACATTCCCACAGGCTAAGATGGCTAGAATTTTCAAGGTAACGTTGAAGTAAAAGATAGTTAACTAAAGACGAGATTGAAAGATGAAATTTAAGCTTCATCACAGTATTGGTAAACGTTTTTGTCATTAAATTTGTCTAAATTGAGTGTACTTAGGCTGCCAGAGATTCCAACTGCTGTGGGGAAGCCAGCTTACATCATGTGTCCCCAAGAAACATCAACTAACACTACTTTCACGGCCGGTTTCATCCCTGGCCTGCTCCGGTGCTGACTGTGTTTTATCACGGTAACAGTTGTAGAACCTGGTTACCTGGCAACTCTTTTGATTCAATTGATAACGACCGTGACAGTTACTCTCATCGTCATCTGAGAACGAAATGTAAGCCGAGAGGTCGGCAGATATGGGCTCAGGCGCGTCGTTCTACTTAGTCAGTAAGTGTCTTTCTTACTGGCTTAGTAGAAAACCAAGCTTGTAGACTCGTGCTCTGCGAGGCTTCAAGTTGTGTTCGCACCGATCCAGCCCATATCTGTCGGCCGGTAAGGCGAAGGGACCGCCATGATGCCTAGTTTTAGAGCCATTGTTGCTGGAACAGATAGGGCCGTACTTTGGAACTCTCAACTTTTAGATAGTTAATAGAAAAGCTTCACGGTCAATTTAGGCCGTGAAGCTTTTTCGTGACAATTCAGGTGGTGTTAACCTTTCAAGCTGATCCAGCCACCCATGGCAACTAAGAACACGCCAACGAGCACGAAGACTGTCAAAAGTGCTTTGGTGTCCGTGTCGTGCTTCGTCTTGGGAATCAGTTTGGCAAACAGTAGAATGAGTAGCGCTAAGCCAGATAATAGAATGAATACCCCGGTCGTTAAATTTTGTGTCATCATAATCTCCCCTTACGCCTTGATTATACCGATAATTATTTAAACTTACTTACCGATTACGATTTATTAAGAAAAAAGTTGAAATACTCCTAGCCAATTGAACGGATAGCAGATTAGCCGATGTCACTAATGCTAAGGAATCAAGTGCGCCGGCTGCCTGTCAAGTTAGAACTTGGCGGTAGAAACTAAAAGCTCCACAGTCAATTTAGACCGTGAAGCTTTTACAGATGGCAGTTGTCGAGACCTGGTTTATAGCCAACAGCCCATGGCACTGCCGAAATGGCCCAGCCCCATCAAACTGACCCAACCACCCATGCCGACTAAGAATACGGCAACAGCGACGTAAACGGTTAAGAGCGCCGTCGTGTCCGTGTCACGCTTGGTTTTTGGAATTAACTTAACGAACAGAAAAATGAGTAGTGCAATCCCCGATACTAGAATAAATGTCCCAGTTAATAAGTTTTGTGTCATCATCCGAATCTCCCCCTTTATTCAACTAATTATACTGATTTGCTAGGGGAAAGGGTGAAATGACTCCCGCGAATTTAGGGCCTATGTTAAAATGATGGTTAGAGACAGGTCCTAGTAGTTTGTAAGGTGCCAAAACATTTTCGGCGAGCGCACAGTCCTAGGTGCGAGTGTTATCACATACGGGACAGCGGGCTGCCGAGAAGGTGCAGTCAACAAAATAGACGATAGGGGTGACGAGCATGATTGATCGAATTGAAGCAAGTGCGGATGCCTTATGGTTAACGCCCAACGCAGAAGGGGTCGTCCGGATTGGGTTTGCGGATGATGGTCGTGAGCTGGTGGGACCAGTGACAAAGATTACGTGGCAGAAGACCAGTGGTCAAGTCAGACTGGGAACACCGTTAGTGATCGTGCATGGCGAAAAAGAGGAGATCACGTTGCGTTCGCCATTTGCTGGTCGGATTGCTGCCGTGAACACGGACCTCGTTGCCCATCCGGAGCGTCTGAATAATCGAAATGATGATCTCGATTGGATGGTTGATCTGGTCGATGACTAATTTGGTTGAAAAGGAGCAAGACGGTATGGAATTGACCTGGCAGGTAACGGAGCCAGTAACAAGTCTTAAGAAATTTCTCAATGCACAGGGGGTCAGTCACCGGGTCTTTAGCGATTTAAAGCGAGACGGGACGATTCGCGTCAACGGCACGGTGGTCACGCCGGCAATCACCTTGCAGGTCAATGATCAAGTGGCCGTGACGTTACCGGCAGAGGCCGCGGACGATGCGGTTGCGGTCAGTCACGGGCCACTGGCGGTCTTGTTTGAAAATCGAGACTGGTTGCTTGTAGATAAGCCAGCGGGGCTCAATGTGGTTCCCGGTCCCGCCAATCGAACGGATACGTTGGTGAATCGGGTCAAGGGCTACTGGCTGGATGAAGGTGCCGAGAACTTGGTCCCACACATTGTCACGCGCCTCGACCGGTTTACCAGTGGTGTGGTGTGGCTCGCCCGGCACCGACTAGCTAATAGTTTAGCCAGCCAACTCCAGGCCGCCCATCAGGTTCAGAAGCGATATCTAGCGGTTGTGAGCGGTCAACTTGAGGCCGACCATGGACTGATCGACCAACCTTTAGCGAGTGATCCGGCTGGCTTTAATCAGATGGTCTCGCCAGAAGGGAAGCCGGCTAAGACGGAGTACTGGGTGCAACACCGGTGGTCCAATGCCACGTTGGTTGAGGTCCAGCTACATACGGGCCGAACGCATCAGATTCGTGCCCACTTTACGTATTTAGGCCATCCGTTGTTAGGGGATGAGCTGTACGGCGGTCCGCAACTCGGCGGAATGACGCGGCAGGCTTTGCACGCCCACACGTTGGCATTTACAGATCCCTTTACACACGAACAACGCAGCTTTACCAGTGACCTACCTGCTGATTGGCAGGCTATGATTCAAAACCTGAACGAGGAGTGAGCACAGTGGCAGACGAGGAGCATCTAGGCTGTTTAGTGGATGGTGAACCGATCTCGCTTGAGACCAGTCTTCAATTGGCTGAGCTGGATGTCGGGCTACGCAACCGGATTAAACGAGACTATCCACAGAGCAAGCCCAGCGATTACATTTGCGGCCATCACCTGTTAAAATACCGGCTAGATCACGTTGATGCGATGATCAATGCTGACCTTAAGCAGACCAAGAAAATCAACCATAAACTAACGAAGGCCCTACAGAGCGACGATTATGACATCATTGACGTCAACGACAGCCTGAAAGAAAGCCTAACCTTTGGGCAAAAAGTCTCGGATGACGTGGCCCGCTTCGGTGGGTCTTGGGGTTTTATTTTCGTTTTTATGTTCGTTTTGATTGGGTGGATGATTGTCAATGGACTCCATTTATTTGGGGTCAACTTTGACAACTATCCCTTCATTCTGTTAAATTTAGTATTGAGCTGTGTGGCAGCGATTCAGGCACCCATCATCATGATGAGCCAGAACCGTTCCGCAGACCGTGACCGGATGATGGCTGAAAACGACTATCACGTGAACTTGAAGTCCGAGCACGAACTGCGGTTACTACATGCTAAGGTCGATCACTTGGCGCAGAATCAAGTGCCACACACCATGGAGATCGAGCGGTTTCAGTTAGAAATTTTAGGTGAAATTCGTCAAGAACTCGCCGAACTACGGGAAGCAAAATCTCCGGAGTCGACGCCACGAAGGGAGCCTCATCAATGAGAACTTGGATAACTGCCGGCGTCTTATTTGCTGTTGGTCTAGTCTTTGGCCAACGCGCCGCGGGACGGGTCACCCACTAAAGTTGTACGGGGGAACCTGCAAATCCTTTGACAAATTTTCAATCCTCCGTTACTCTAGTGAAAGTACTAGAAATGGAGGATTTTTTGTGATAATTCGTGAAGCTCGACCAACGGATGCCCCTCAGATAGCACCGTTGATGAACTTGATTTACGACGAGATGGAATTGACCGACCTCGAGGACGTACCTGGCCCCGACTTATTGCAGGTCATCACGGCGGCATACCGTACCCGGACTTACCTGTCTGGTGCGGCAACCACGGTGGTGGCCGAGGCCAATGGCCAAGTTGTTGGGGTTGCGTTCGGCTACCCCGGCGAAAAAGAAGACATCGTGGAAGATGTAATTACCCGGCTAACCGCCAAGAGTGCTGCGTTCGATGAGCCATTAGAGGCCGATTCGGAAACCGCACCGGGCGAGTGGTATTTAGATTCGTTAGCCGTCTCACCAGATCATCAGGGCAAGGGAATTGGTCGTCAGCTATTGCGGGCCTTACCCGTTTACGCCCAGCGTGACCGACAATCGGTCATTGGGTTGAACGTCGACTTCGAGAATCCCGGCGCCATGAAGCTTTACGAGCGCATGGGCTACGAGGTGACGGGTACCCAAATGATTGGTGACCATAATTACTACCACATGCAACTTAAGATTGGGCAACCAGTCCGCATCGCAAATTAAACTGAACTGAAATGGTGTGCCTGTGAACGGATGATCGTTCTGGGCACACTTTTTGATTGTCCTGGAAATTTATGAGACACGTGTTCTTCGTGGCTTCAAAGCGAGCGAGCAGACTGGTGGTCTTCCAGGCTGAAGCGTCCCCACAGCAGGCGGAATCCCTGGTAGCCGGAGTGCGCCCAATTTCGCCTAATTTAATGGCCCGGCTGCTTGGGATGAACTCTGAATTTTAGTCGTATCGCTACTTTTTGTTGCAAATACAGCATGATTGTCTTAAACTATGACTTATCTTGAAAGAAGGAATTAGCAGATGGCAGAAATATTGCGGCCCATCGGTGGAATTTCCCGGGCACTGGATGCCATTGCCAATCGGGAATTTCAGCGGGTGGCCCTGACTAAAGGGCAATATTTATACTTGGCACGGGTTGCTGAACATCCCGGCATCATTTTGGAACGTCTCGCGGAACTCTTGCGGGTCGACCGGACCACAGCGGCACGGGCGGTGCAAAAATTAACCCAGGCGGGGCTGTTGGAAAAGCGGGCCGATGACGAAAATAAGAAGATCAAGCGGTTATTCGTGACGACTCAGGGTAGTCAGATCTATCCGCTGGTCAAGCGGGAGAATGACTATTCAAATCGCATGGCCTTACAAGGATTCTCGGCGGCAGAAGCAGCACAATTAGCGCAATATCTGCAGCGCGTCGATCAAAACGTTGCGGCAAATTGGGACGCCGTGAAACATGGTGAGCAACGACATTACTAAAAGGAGTAATCACAGATGACAGGAAAAATTAAAACGTGCACCTTGCAAGACTTGAAGACACTACAACAGGTTAGTCGGACCACCTTTACCGATACTTTTGGCGCGGCTAATACGCCGGCAGACTTGGCGGAATACTTAGACACGGCATACAGCGACGCCCAGTTAACCCAAGAGATGCAGCAGCCGACCGCCCAGTTTGCGTTCATCTTGGTGGCTGGTCAGGTCGCGGGGTATTTGAAGCTGAACTGGGGGGCCAGTCAATCAGAGCATCGCGGGGAAGCAACGCTAGAGATCGAGCGAATTTACATTTTACCTGAATTCAAACGGCAGGGACTTGGCCGACAATTCTATGACTACGCGGTCGCTACTGCCAAACAGCTTAATTGTCGGACGATTTGGTTAGGCGTTTGGGAACATAATCAACCTGCCCAGAAGTTTTATCACCGGTTGGGATTCCACCCGGTCGGTGATCATGTCTTCCAACTGGGGGAGGACGCACAACGTGATTTAATTTTGGAGAAGACGCTGGTATAATAGTTGCTAACGTTTGCGTTGCGTGACGGCCGTCAATGATGGGGTAGCCGCGTGATGGCAATTTTAACGATGGAACTATTTTAGGAGGATTAACCGATGAAGGACGACATACAATTAGGTGACAACGAATTTGCCAAAATGATGCTGGTACTCAAGTCACCAGTGACCCAAGCCAACCACAAGGAATTTAAGTTTCTTGATGGGACTGAGACCGGTGAGATGCAAGAGATTGCGCCGGATATCTGGGCAATGCCCGCCTACATGCAGGCAGACGATGACTTCACGATGTTCTTCTTAACCACCCAGATTGAATCGGGTGAGACGGTGATGGCGTTTGCAACTGGCGAAACCGACGAGGGTAACTTCCGGCTAAGCCAACCATTGGTGACAGGGGCGGGGCTGAACCTGCTGAATGAGCAGCAACCGAACCGGGCCAAACGGGTCTTGAAATTTTTGAATGATATTTCCAAAGCAGATGAAGGCAGCTGGCGAATGGTCGATTAACCGCGATTGATGGCGAAATGGAGGTGGTCGCATGCAACAGTCGACCAAGGCGTTTAACCTGCCACTTTTACTGGCCCCCTTCATCTCGCGACTCGGGAGCACCCTTTACCTGTTTGGTTTAAATTGGTTCGTGGTCCAAGCCACGGGGAATGCGGCGTTGCTGGGGGTGATTCAGGCCATCGGCGGGGTCGTTTTGTTCTTTGGCGATCTGCTCTGCGGGGTAGTCGTTGATAATTACAATCGGAAACGAATTGTGGTCAGTGCGGAACTCCTGAGTGTTCTGGGATGCTTGTTCTGCGCGTGGTGGCTGGATCCACAACACATTACAGCAGCACCGTTGATCACGTTGACGGTCATCTTGGATGTCGGGTTGGCGTTCAGTTTACCCGCAGCGAAGGCCATGATTCCAGAATTGATCACATTGGCGGGACGTCAACGGTTTAATGCGGTCAGCAACACGCTGATTGATTTGGCAGATATTTGCGCACCATTAATTGGTGGGGGCTTATTGGCCTTACACTGGTTAGATCTGCGGGGATTTTTACTGCTAAATGGCACGTCGTTCTTGCTATCATTTCTGCTGTACCTCAGTATTCGCTACCAAAAGCCAACGGTAGCGTCCACACAACTGGGCGTTAAGGAAAGTCTGCTGACGGGTTGGCGCTACGTGTGGCAACGGCCGATGTTGGTTGAAGTCATTGCGCTCGGTGGGCTACTCAACGTGTTGTACGCGGCGGTCCGGCTGGTGCTGCCCTATGACGTTAACCACTTGTATGGCGGCGATTCGGCTCGCTATAGTTATTTACTGGTCATGTTGGCACTGGGTGGCATCCTCGGTGGCGCCCGTTTAACGCTAGCACGGCGGGACCCCCACCGTCAGCAAAATTACATTGATCTCGCTTTAGCGGCGGGCGCACTGCTGGTCGCTGGCTTGTGGGCTAACTATTGGGTCCTAGTAGTCGCTAGTGGGCTCTTTGGGTTCTGCTACTCGTGTTTTGAAATTCGCGCGATTACCATCACCCAAAACTTAACGGCGCCGGACTATCTGGGGCGGATGTTTGGCATCCTCTTTTTAGCCATTGATGCGTTTCAGCCACTGGGAAGCTTTGTCTTTGGCTTTGTGACGGACTGGGTCGCTAATTGGACACTGGTCATTATAGGAAGCCTCTTGGTGTTGGGATTAGCTTTAATTAATCATTGGTATCAACGACTAAGCCGCTAGAAATGATTAGTGAAATAAGCGTTGACAGGAGCATGGGGGGTCCGTATAATGAGTGAAAATATGTTCCTTTAACGTTGTCCCGTGAGGCAACTAAGGGTGCACCCTCCGGCAGATGCTGGGCTAAGTCTAGGCTTAAAGTGGGCGCGCACGTTTCCTTACGGGAGACGGGCGCGCTTTTTCTATCTCATGACTGGAGGTCTTTGTTTATGAAAGAAGCACCATCACGCTACCGCAATCCAGATGCCCTGATTGACATCTGGGAACGGCCAAGCTGGGGAAAATGGTTCGGGTTATCGCTCCAACATTTGTTTTCGATGTTTGGGTCAACGGTGTTAGTCCCCATCTTGGTGGGTTTGAATCCTGGAATCGCGCTGTTTAGTTCTGGTGTGGGGACGTTGATGTACATACTGATTACGCACGGTAAGATTCCGGCGTACATGGGATCTAGCTTTTCTTTTATTGTACCGATGGTCGCCCTGATGAAGACGACCGGTTATCCGGGCATCGCGCAAGGAACGTTGGCCGTTGGGGCGGTGTACCTGATTGTCGCTTTAGTGGTGGCGTTAGTCGGGTCAGACTGGATCAATAAAGCCTTACCCCCCATCGTCGTGGGACCAATGGTCATGGTAATTGGCCTTTCACTGGCTGGTAGCGCGGCGCAGAAAGCCACGGTGGATAGTCAGGGAACCTATCACTGGCAATTCTTTGCGGTCGCCATGGCAACTTTGTTACTGACGGTTGGGTTTAACCTGTACTTACGAGGGTTCTTGTCACTGGTGCCAATCTTGCTGGGCATTGTTGCGGGTTACCTGATTGCGGCACTAGCGGGACTAGTCGACTTCAAGCCGGTCATGACGGCGGCGTGGTTCTCCCTCCCCAGCTTTGAGGTGCCGATTCTCAGTTATCCGTTGCATTTTTATTGGGGCGCCATTGTGAGCTTGGCCCCGATTGCGTTTGTTACGATGACCGAACATATCGGGCACATCACGGTCCTTAATGAATTGACGCACCGCAACTTCTTTGAGGATCCTGGTCTGCATCACACACTTGCAGGGGATGGATTGGCGTCAATTATCGCGAGTTTCGTTGGGGGACCGCCAGTGACGTCTTATGGTGAAAATGTCGGTGTACTGGCGATTACGCGGGTCCACAGTGTATACGTCTTGATTGGGGCTGCGGTCTTCGCGATTATCTTTAGCTTCGTGGGCAAACTGAGCGCCCTGATTGAAAGTATTCCCAATCCAGTCATCGGTGGTATCAGTTTTCTCCTGTTTGGGGTGATTGCCTCAAGCGGCATGCGGATTCTGATTGAAAAACACGTAGACTTTAACAAGAAGCGTAATCTGATGATTGCCTCGGCTATCTTAGTCATCGGCATTGGAAATGCCTATCTTAAGGTCGGCCAATACGAATTCTCCGGATTAGCGGTTGCCGCTGTGCTGGGAATCGTGTTGAACTTGGTATTACCACAGGATGACTAATAAAAAATTGTAAACTAATAGCCCATCTTCTTTAGCAGGTACGTAGAAGGTGGGCTATTTGATGTTGAACTAGCGTTAAATCGCGCACTACGGCTGCCAGGGATTCCGCCTACTGTGGGGACGCTTCAGCCTGGAAGACCACCAGTCTTCTCGCTCGCTTTGAAGCCACGAAGAACACGTGTCTGCAAAGGCGCCCGTGCTGTAAGCTGACTGAAAAATTCGTCGCCAGCTAACACCACTTTCACGGCTGGCTCCATCCCTGGCCTCCTCCGGCGCTGACTGTGTTTTAGCACGCAAACAGCTGTAGACCGCAGTTACTTAACATTTTTTGTACAGTCTGAGAGGCAGCACCAATAAACGCACGACGAACAATGAACCGCCTTCCCCGTAAGTATACCGGGAAAGGCGGTTCATTTCACCAGAGGGCAGAGCGAAGCGACACCCTCAGAGAGTTTTTTGTTCAGTCAACCACGATGATTATGGTTAATCTCAGTGTTGTCTGAAAGCACAATGTAAGCCGAGAGGTCGGCAGATATGAGCTCAGGCGCGTCGTTCTACTTAGTCAGTAAGTGATCTGCTTACTGGCTTAGTAGAAAACCAAGCTTGTAGACTCGTGGTTTGCGAGGCTTCAAGTTGCGTTCGCACCGTTCCAGCTCATATCTGCCGGCCGGTAAGGCGAAGAGACCACCATGTTGCCCAGTCTTAATTCTAGTGTTGTGCCAGAACAGCTATAGCTGGCAGCAAAGGCTACTACGACTGCCTGGTATAGCAGTGAGTTAGCCAATCGAGAAATAGCGGAGCACGGCCATTGCCATGATGCCGACCACCACGACCATTAGGAGACTCTTGGTTAGTACCCCCGCCAAGGTTGCTGGAATTGCCGCTAGACAGTTTGCAAGGTTGAGGGTGGCCAGGTGCCCGGGATTGGCGATGAACAGACTCTGGCAACACAGAGCGGTCATAATTGTGATGGGAACGAAGGATAGAAAGTTGATCAGCCATGCCGGCATGGTCAGTGATTTAACGAAGACAAAGGGCAGGGCCCGTGATAGGATGGTCACTAGACCACAGCCTAAGATGGTCCACAGTTCGGTTAGACTCATCGACATTTTTTCATCTCCATTCCAAAGAGGCAACCTGCCACCGTGGCAACCAGCAGGGCGAAGTTTTGACTCATGATACCAATCATAAAGTAGTAAACCAGAGCCACGAAGAGCATGACCATCAGCTGCAGGGACAGACCTAAATGGCGGTCGCTGATCAACTGCAGGTAGACGAGCCCGATGAACATGGCGGTCAGGGCGAAGTCAAAACCGAAGCGTTCGGGATTGGAGATTAAGCCCCCTAAGACAGCCCCCACGAGCGTGGCAATGCCCCAAACGAGGTAGGCGACGATGTTTGCAGCGGATTGCCACGCAAAACTCAATTTGCCGTTCGTTTTGTTCTGCTTATTCATTGCCAACGCAAAAGTTTCGTCTGTGACCAACGACCCAATTAAGAGGTTGCGGGTCAATGATTCATGTCGGAAATATTGGGCCAGACTAGTGCTCATTAAGATCATTCGAGAATTGACCAAGAAAGTCGAAATAAAAATGGCAGAAAGCGGGTCATGTAATAAAAGCATGCTGGTAATAATGAATTGCGCAGACCCGGCATAGACGATAAATGAGAGGCCGGCAACGACTAATAAACTGAGGTGGCTGGTGTGGGCAACAATGCCGAAAGCCAGGCCCACTCCGATGTAACCAAAGACCGTGGGGAGGACGTCGTGGACGCCGGCCCTGAAGGTGAGTGAAGGACCCATGACTAACTTCCTTTCTGAATTCTAATTTAGTTTTAACTTCCATTTTAGCCCTGTCGGGGGACCGCGTAAACGTGTAATTTATTTGTAAAATTTACCATCAAAAAAAGGTAAGAGAAAAGGTTGCATTTCGGTAAAGAGGGTTGTATGATACTCTCATTGATAAAAGATGAAAGTGAGGGTATGGGCGATGAAGATGAACTTGACTGAGCTGGCTGCGGCCGCACACGCTGACGCCAGTGACATTGAAGCTTACGTAAAGAATGGCTTGTTAGGGGAGGCGCACTCCGCTACAGAATTTGACGAGTCGGATCTCTACTGGATCGACATGATTCAATGTTTTCAGGAAAACGGAACGTCTTTAGACGACTTATCCGGGTTAATGCCACGTTGTCGTAAGGGACAAACCCAATTAACTCAGGTGAACTAGTTAAGGTAATGAATCGGTAAAATGTACCACTAAGCAGCTCGACGGAAATTAGGCCGTGAGCTGCTTTTTTAATACAGAAAAGAGGGTGAAAGCTGAATTTTAGACCTTATTCTAGTAGGGGGAAGAAGCAGTCGTATTGATTAGTCCATAGCTGTTGGCCGGCAAGGTGCTCCAACCGGCTACCCAGTTTTTGTTCAACCCCAAAAAGGGGGAACCACACAACGAGTCGTTGTGGGTTCCCCCTTTTTTAGGTCACAGATGCACCTCACCGGGCGACATTATCTGCTCATCTTCAAATCAGACTACTTCTTGACCTGGGCAATCAGTTGTTTCATTGCTTGGGCTTGGTAAGCAGCGGTTGCCTGTTGCGTCACTTTTTTCTGTTCAGCGGCAGACATGGTTGGGTTCTTGGTCATTGCGGCCATCACTTGTTGTTTAACGTAGGTCATTGCAGCGGCCTTTTGTTTTGCTTGATAGCTCTTAGAACTCGTTAGCTTTTGGAGCTTCTTGGCTTGGGCAGCACTGAGGACCGTCCAATTTTGGTTGATGTAGATGGTGTTGGTTTCCTTCACGTATTGGTGACCGTTACCGGAAAGGCCAAACCAGAAACTACTCATGCCGTTCTTGTATTCTCGGTAAACCTTCTTGGTCACAATGCGATTTTCACCCGTCGTCCGCTTGATCACGTTTTTCGTGGTGACCTTAGCTGACGTGTGCGTGGTCTTCTTAGCAGTTGCACTCGTCTTATAAACGTAGACCTGGTGCTTGTTGGCCGTCCCAATTGGTTGGTAGACCATCATCGGTAATTGTTTAGAAGGTGAGGCAGAGTAGATGGTCCGCGATGACGTGGTGGTGACATTGTGCATCCCTAAGTGATCATGGTCGTTTTTAACCATGAAGAAGATGCTTGTCAGCAGACCAATCACAGCGACCGCGGTCAACGTATTGCTCAGTGGCTTATTTTCAATGTAAACGAAGAAGATGAAGGACAGAACGGCACAGATAATCAGTGAAAAGATAATCATTATGCGGCACCTCCTTGGGTCGTCTTTGCGGCTTCAGAGTCTTCATCGGCTAAATGAACGGAGTGGCGACTGCCCTTCATGAAGAAGGCGACGACCAGGGCGATCACACAGAAGCCAACGGCAATCCAAAAGGCAGCGTGATAACCAGACAGGGTGGCATTAATGGCCCCATTTGCATAACTCAAGGGATTCGTGGTCAAGACGTGCTTAGCAGGCATCTGGCCCTTCGTTACGTTTGTCAGGACACTGATTAAAATGGCAGTCCCAACAGAACTGGCGACTTGTCGCTGCGTGTTGTTAACGGCAGTCCCATGAGAAATCATGTTCAATGGTAAGGCGTTCATCCCGGCAGTCGTTGCGGGCATCATCACCATCGCAATCCCGAACATCCGTAAAGCGTAAAGCAAAACGATGTAGAGGGTCGACGTGTCCTTGGTGATCCAGACGAATGGCAAGGTCCCGACGGTTAGAAGGAACATCCCCATGATGGCCAAGCGCTTGGCACCGAAACGGTCAAAGGCGCGACCAGTGATCGGACTCATGATCCCCATCATCAAGGCACCGGCTAACAGCGTCAGACCAGAATGGAAAGCGGACATTCCTTTAACCATTTGGAGGTAAAGGGGAATGACCATTTCGACCCCGACCATGGCCATGTTGACCACGGAGCTTAGGATAGCAGAAACTGTAAATTCTTTAGACTTGTAAACTCGGAAGTTCAAGAATGGATTGTCCATCGTCAGTTGACGCCAAACGAAGAGGCCAACGAAGACAAAACCAATGGCTAACGTGGACAGCACCAGTGTACTGCCCCAACCATCGTCACCAACGGAGGAGAATCCATAGAGCATGCTCCCAAAACCGATCGTGGATAAGATCACGGAGAGTAAATCTAAAGGTTCCTTGCGGGTTTCAAGAACACTATGCATGATCCAAAAGCTGGCAATCACGACCACAGCAACGATGGGAATAATCATCCCAAAGAGATCACGCCAAGTCCAGTTGTCGATGACCCACCCGGATAAGGTTGGGCCAATGGCAGGAGCCAGTCCAATGACGATTCCAGCAAGACCCATGGCAGTCCCACGCTTGTTAGCGGGGAAGATGGTCAGCATCAACGTTTGGAGTAAAGGCATGGAAACCCCAACCCCAACGGCTTGAATTAACCGGCCAATGAGTAACATGGGGAAGCTAACGGCCGACCAGCAAAGGACGGTCCCGAGTAAGAAGGTTGACATGGCACCGATGTACAGCCACTTTGAGCTGATCGTACTCAGTAACCAGGCACTAATGGGAATCATGATCCCATTGACCAGTAAGAACCCAGTCGTTAACCATTGAACGGTCGAGGTCGACACGTCAAAGGCTTTCATTAAGGTTGGGTAGGCGGTACTTAAAATAGTTTGGTTTAAAACCGTACAGAAAGTTCCCACTAACAGGAGGACGACAAGCAAGGTCCGGCTGTAGGACTTTCCGTTGGTATCAATTGCATTTCCCAATATATATTCCCTCTTTATCCATAAAATCAATTCTGAAACAACTATACGCAGATTGAATGAATTTGTCAACTAGCTTGACATGCTTTTCATTTTATCTATACTAGTTAGAGAAAAGCGAACACTAAGATAAGAAGAACTAACAAAATTCACAAGCGCTTACATTGCGTTTAAACGAGCATTTGGACATTTTAGACAGACAGGAGAGGTGGCGTACAGCGTTATGAATGAGGAACAAAAGGCGCTTTTAAAAAAGATTCCGATTGAAAATTTAATCTTTGGCATCGGGGATGTGGCGGCCGCAACGGGTGTTTCCCAAAGCCAGATTCGTTATTGGGAGAGTAAGGGGTACATCAGAAGCGAGGTCGTCAAGGGGAGCAAGAATCGAAAGTTTTCCTATAAGACGCTCTTTAAGGTGCAACACATCAAGAATTTTTTGGATGATGGCTTCACGTTAGTTGGGGCAGCTAAGCAAGCTCAGAAACGCGACGAGTATTTCGACACGTTACGGTCCTTCTTTGAATCTCGGTTTGCGGGGCTGGAAATCAATGATGGTCAAGCTGAAATTGATATGGGACGGTTTGACCCAGAGCCAGGGAAACATTTAATTGCTCAGCGAACGGATAACAAGTGGCAGTTTAAGCTGATTGACCCCATGAATTAGGGCGATTTCGTTGTGTATCGGCGGTAACAATGGTAACCTGAAGTCACGGGAGAACTTTTCGTGATGGGCAGAAAAAACTTTCGATACCAATCGATCTTCTGGCTGGATTGGTGGTCAATCATGTTGTTGACGTGTTGTGAAACCAGGCGAATAACCAAGAGTAATAGCGCGTTTATCTTGCGCATGGACTACGCTGGCGGATGTCAGCGTAAGCAATCGTGAAACTAAAACGACGTGTTTTTGGAAAATTAAAGTGTTTTGATTTTTCGCTCGCCCATCACCGCCCCCGTATGACCCATTCCAGTTTAGAAAGTTCTGGGGTGGGTTTTTGTGTGGCGAACGTGGCGCACCTTTTAGCGGTTACCAGAATCAGGACGATATAGAGATAAGTAAGTGTCTGCGACATAACTCAAAAATCAGTTTTTTCAGGAGCCCTCTGGAAAAACTGATTTTATTTTGCCATTATCGTGGCGAAACGTGCGCAACAAACTAACCGCCTGAGGGCCCACTCTCTTTTATTGTGAAAAGATTTTAGTCGGGCTAGAGCGATATCGCCTGAATTGTTCACAAAATCACGTGTTTTATGAAAAGTATTTAAGAAAATGAATGAAAAATTAGAGCAATCGATGCCGCACCATTGCAGTGGTCATAAGCTTTCATAACCTTTTCAAAAAAACAATGCAAAAAAGTAATCTATTTCGTTGAAATCTGACGCGAACGTGTTAAGATTACAAAATCGCTTTAAACCAAAAATAAGAAGGATGGTGTTACACATGCTGTTACGACAAGCTACTATGGCTGATTTACCACAAATTGAATCAATTATTCGCGATGGCCGTGAGTTATTGGCGGCCCAAGCAATTGATCAATGGCAGGGCGCGTACCCGAATACGGCGATTCTCGTCGACGACATTCACCAAGGGTGGACGGTCGTTTTGGAAGAGAACAACGAAATTTTAGGGACTGCCGCTATTATTCCGGGGGAGGACCCAACGTATAAACAGATCGATGGCCAGTGGCTGACCGTGCAGGCACCATACCTGGCAATTCACCGTGTGGCAGTATCAAGTCACCATCGGGGTCGTGGTTTGGCCGGCGAACTGTTCCAACGGTTATTTGACCAAATTGACCACGCTCAAAATATCGAGAGCATTCGGATCGACACGCATCCGCAAAACATGGCGATGCAACACGTCATTAAGAAAAACGGCTTCACCGAAACTGGGATGATCGATTTAGAAGCCGCTGGACTTAAGGGAACCAAAGATTACGCTTACGAACGATTAACGGCCAACGTTAAGCCGGCGCACGTGGTGCATGCAGAAATCGCCAAGTAAGTGGGTGATCGAGATTCCTCTGACCGATCAGCTTAAAAAGACGTATTAATTATAGTAGGATTGGTTCCGTTTTCACTCGGAGGCAATCCTTTTTTAGTGGCCTAAATGCCCGCTACACCAGAAAAATGTCAGGTTAGCCAGAACCTGACTTTTCATTCCCCCTAAACTCTGCGATAATGGAGGGTAGCAGTTAGATGCGGAGGCGGTGTGATTGGAGAAAAGTTTATCTGGTGGTCGGTTCTTACTGGTCACAGTGTTGAATGTCATTATTACGGTATTTGAATTATTGGGTGGCTTACTTTCCGGGAGTCTGTCGCTGTTGTCGGACGCCTTTCATAACCTGGGCGATGCGCTTTCGATTGTGTTGAGCTATGCGGCTCACCGAATCGGTGGGCGGCAACAGACACGGACCAATACGTTTGGTTATCGCCGTGCAGAAATTTTAGCGGCGCTGTTAAACTCTGGCGTGTTGATCGTGATTTCGCTGATCCTGGCGGGGGAGGCCGTGCGGCGCTTGTTGCATCCGGAACCGGTCAAGGGTGACATCATGCTACTGGTTGCCGTGGTGAGCTTCCTGGCTAACTTACTGTCCACGGTGCTTTTGAACCGCGGATCGAAGCATAATCTGAACATTCGGGCGACCTATTTGCACTTGCTAAGTGACGCCTTGGCTTCCGTTGGGGTCATTGTGGGGGCCTTACTGATTACCATTTGGCGAATCAGTTGGGTCGACCCGACAATTACGATTCTAGTCGCCTTGTACATCTGCTATGAGTCGTTTCCCATCGTCAAGCAGACGTTTGGCATCTTAATGGAAGCATCCCCCGACTTGGACTACGAGGGTATCGCTAGAGATATCTGTGCCTTGCCCGAGGTCGAGGGTGTCCATCACTTGCACGCTTGGCAGATTGACGAGAATAATATCGTGGTGTCCATGCACGTTAATATGGATAACGTGCCCATCAGTGAGATTGAGCCGATCTATCGCCAGATTGAGGCCTTGCTCTGCCAGAAATATAACGTCAATCATGTGACGATTCAGGCCGAGTGTCATCGTGGAGAAGATGAGTCACTCTTCTATCAGCAAAATGATTGGCGACATAACTAAATGGCTGGGGTGAGCTGGTGGACTAGTCGACCTCTTTTCAGAATATTTTTGCGCCGGTCTGTGGTAAAATTAGAGTATTAAGCCATAAAAAAAGTTAATGAAGGTTTGAGACGCTATCGCAGGTTCGGTAGTGGTGAAGTGGTAACGCACATTCTAGATGAGGTGAACAGTGATGACTCCGATGAAGGAGGATTATTTAAAAATTATTTTTGAGCTGGGTGGTAAGCAGAAGAAGGTTTCTAACAAGCAAATTGCTATCAGCTTAAATATTGCTGCCGGGTCCGTGACCGAAATGGTCAACAAGATGTCGGCGGAAGGCCTGGCTGAACACACGCCATACGCTGGAATTTCGCTCACCAATAAGGGAATTCGGTTGGCAGAAGATTTAGTGCGTAAACACCGGATCTGGGAAGACTTCCTGGTGGAAAAGCTCAACTATGATTTACCCGACGTCCACGACGAGGCTGAGGTCTTGGAGCACGTGACGAGTGCCAAATTGGTGAATTCACTGGATGATATGTTAGGTCACCCCACGCACTGCCCCCACGGTGGCGTGATTCCCGATCGTTATGGGCACTATCACGAAGATAGCCATACGGTCCTGAATGAAGCCGAGGATGGATCGGTGGTAACGGTCGATCGGTTTATTGATAACCACGACTTGTTGACTTACTTAGGTGACCTCAAATTAGACATTGGTGACCAACTGAAGGTATTGAAGCATGATCCATTCGAAGGCCCCGTCACGGTGCAGAACCTGACGGACGATGCCAAGCTCATCGTGAGCTATAAGGCGGCCCATTACATTTTTGTAAAATAAACGAAGCTCAGGCACGTAATCAGCGGATGGTTGCGTGCCTTTATTAGTCCATTAAATTGCGGTGGTCCCCCTTTAATTTTGGTAGGAACGCCGATTTTATATTTTCCCAGTGGGTGAAGTGCCGTATAATGATAAAAAAGTGTGGTCTATCAGGTGGGCCACCAGCTTGCTGAGAGAAGGGGAAGACGGGATGAGTAGTCAAAAGAAACGGGACCAGTTGATTCTCCATACGGCACTCACTGCCGGTCGAATCATGATTGAGAATGGTTCAGAAATTGAGCGTGTCGAGGATACCATGACGCGAATTGCCCACAACGCGGGTGCCCAGACCAGCCAACTGTTCGTGATGATTACGGGAATCCTGATGGCAATCAACGGTGAGGTCGGTGCGCAGATTGAACCGGTGAAGCGGCGAACGTTTGATTTGGAAAAAATTGCCGTGGTCAATGACTTATCGCGGCAGTATGCGGACCATAAGATCGACTTGCAACAATTTTCGAACCGCCTGGACCATTTGGATAGTGTCAGTCGTTACTTTCCGTTTTGGCTCCAGCTGTTGGCTGCTGCCTTGGTTAGTGGGCCACTGGAAGTCGTTTTCCGTCATAATTTACCAGATTTCTGGATCACCTGTGTGGTGGGGATGCTGGGCTGGTTAGTGTACTATCTGCTGAGCAAGTTTATCCAGATTCGTTTCCTGTCAGAATTCGCTGCGGCCGCGGCAATTGGTGTGCTGGCGGTCTTAGGGGTCCACTTGGGCCTCGGTAACAGTGTTGATGATATTATCATTGGGAGCGTCATGCCGCTGGTACCGGGGGTGCCAATCACAAATTCGGTCAGAGATATTTTAGCGGGAAATCTAGTCAGTGGCCCGGCTCGAGGGGTGGAGGCCCTGGTCAGTGCGGCGGCAATCGGCTTTGGCATCGCCATGGTTTTACAATTCATGTAAGGAGGCGACGCAGATGACGGTCGTGCAATTTTTAGTTGAGGTTACGGGCACCTATGTCGCCACGCTAGCCTTTGGGATTCTGATCAACATTCCCCGGCGCGCATTAAATGTTGGGGGCTGGATCGGTGTATTGGGCTACCTCCTGTATCGCTTTACGGTACTCGGTGGCGGGGGCTATGTCGTTGGTAATTTGCTCGGTGCGGTTGCCATTGGGGTTGCATCGCTGCAGGCGGCTAAATTTAAAAAAATGCCCATGATTCTCTTTAACATCCCAGCTATTGTCCCACTGGTCCCCGGTGGTCAAGCCTATCAAATGGTTAAGAATTTTGCCTTAGGACAGAATAGTACGGCGTTTAGCTACTTACTACAAGTGGTGATGATCTCGGGCGCCATTGCGTTTGGGTTTCTACTATCGGAACTGGTCAATCGAGTGCAACAGCGGGTTTGGCGGCGTCACCGGTAGTCTTTACGAAATTCTTAAGGCGGGGGAACCTAGCAATCTGGTAGTGGGGTGGTATACTCATTGCTAGGGGTTTTCTCAGAATCAGATTTGATGAAAGGAATTAAAATCATGATGTTATTCAATCGGGACCGTGATCGGCCGTGGAAGTTTGGCCTAACAACGGTACTGTTTTTAATTGTTGCATTTTACATACAAGCACAGAATGCCTACGTGGAGTTCTTGGATTCGTCGATCGTTGACGTGATTCAAAAGAGCCAACCAGGGTGGAAGACGTTACTCTATCGGGGGGTGACGAGCCTAGCGGAACCGAAGCTGACCATTGTGTGGGTCTTGATTCTGGCGTTTCTCTTGTGGGGCTTTAAGTTCAAGATTCCCGCGTTGTGGAGCCTGGCAACACTTGCCGGTGGGGACGTCGTGGCCACGCTGGTCAAGCATGTGATTAAGCGTGCCCGACCCGCGGCCCACTTAGCTATTGATGATGGTTATAGTTTCCCAAGTGGACATGTTTTTGGGACGTTCCTCCTGATTGCCATGATCTGGTTGATTCTAATTCCAATGATCAGCGCGAGTTGGAAGGCCTGGACGGTCCGCGTCATCTTAATTATTTGGATGGGCTTAGTCATGATCTCACGGGTCTATCTCAATGCTCATTTCCCAACCGATACGATTGGGGCAATCCTGTTAGCTTACCTGTGGCTCCAGCTTGCAGAAGGACTTTACATTCGTTTGGCGCCGGCGATGCAAGGGTGGCCATTCCTGAAGAAGTCAGAGATTTAGATAAAAGAAAAAGACACGTGCACTTCCAGTGGGAAATGTGCGTGTCTTTTTTTGATGTTGAACCAAGGGTTGAAAGTTCCAGAGTACCTAGTCACAGCAATGGTACTAAAACTAGGCAACATAGTGGTTAAGTCGCCTTACTGGCCGGCAGATATGAGCTGGAACGGTACGAACACAGCTCGAAGCCTCATAACCCATGAATCTACAAGCTTGGATTTCCATTAAGCCAGTAAGAAGACCATTTACTGACTAAGTAGAACGATGCGTCTGAGCTCATATCTACCGACCTCTCGGCTTACGTGGTGTGCTTAGACGACTTTGAGAACTGTAACGGTCGTTATCAATTGAATCCAAAAATGGCAGGTAACTGTGGTCTACAGCTAGTTGCGTGATAACACACAGTCAGCGCCGGAGGAGGCCAGGGATGGAGCCGGCCGTGAAGGGGTTGTTAGCTGGTGTTTCTAGCCAGCTTACAACCCGGGCGACTTTGGAGACACGCGGTCTTCGTGGCTTCAAAGCGAGCGAGAAGACTGGTGTTCTTCCAGTCTGAAGCGTCCCCACAGCAGGCGGAATCCCTGGCAGCCGTAGTGCGCCCAATTTAGCCTAATTTAATGGTGTAAATGCTTACCAATACTGGGTTGAAGTTAAAAGGTGAACCTGTCAAATGGGTGCTAGTCGAGTTCACCGAGCCATTCAGTGGCAAGGTCGAGCCAGTGGGCAACGTGAGGAAGATCGGTTCCGTCACGCCAAGCAGTGACGTCGTTTGCCAAGGCTAATCCGTGGGGTCCTGCATGGAACATGTGAAGTTCGGTATCGACGTTGTGCGCCAGAGAAGCCTGCACGTAAGCGAGCGCATTTTGTACGGGAACCAAAGGATCGGCGGCCGTGACCCAGACGAAAGTTGGCACGTTGTCGTCAGTGACCAGTTTGTCGGCTGCAATTTTGGCAGGGTCATCGGTCCATGCGGCAAGCGTTGCCTCATCGTTTGGAAAGCCAGCGGCCGGTGTAATGACAGGGTAGCCGAGAATCACGGCGTGCGGTTTGATTTGGGCGGGCGTCGTATCAGCCAGTTGATTGAAGGCCGAATCATTCCAGGAATCATTGAAAAGAGCGACAATGTGACCGCCAACGGAGAATCCGGCAACGTTGATGTGGGCTGCGTCAATTTGCCAGTCTGTCGCGTTAGCTCGAATCAAGGCGAGACTTTTGGCGAGTTCAACGACTGGGGTTGGCAGGAGGGGATGACATTCTTCTGTGAATGAGTAGCGCAGGAAGAATGCTTGATAGCCCTTGGCAAACCATGCCATAGCCAGATCTTCAGCCTGTTGCTCAGGAATGTGCGTATACGACCCACCGGGAACGATGATGATGGCCGGATAAGTGGCCGTGTCGTCATGTGGGTGACGTAGGTAGCCTTGTAAGTAAGCAGCAGAATCGTTAGCGAGTGCTTGGGTGATAATTTTCAAATGTGAAACCTCCCAAATAAGCTATAATAAACTTATTGTACCACGCGTTCGGACAAATGCTTTTGAATGAGTCAGCAATTTAGAACCGTTTGAAAAGAGGAATAAGAATGCAAAATGTGATTGAAACGGCGCGACTGCGGCTACGACCGTTAACGGAAAGTGATCTCCCAGATTATCAGCGGTTAATGATGATGCCGGTCTTAAACGAAGCTAACGGCGGCAACGTGACCCCCACGCCAGCCGATGTTGCCCAGTGGTTAACGGCGGACCGGCAAAGTCCGTATGCCTTTGCCATTGAGGAGCGGGCCACGTCACGCTTTATGGGAACAGTCTTGTATTACGCCCACGATTTGGCGACGAGCAAGCTAGAGTATGATGTCGGCTACTTCCTGGATCCAGCAGATTGGGGTCAGGGAATTATGCCAGAGGCGCTTCAGGCGAGTCTAAAATTGGTCGGTCAGGCCGGTTCCGCCGACCAGATTGTTTGGGCAACGTGTTTGTTAGCGAATAAACGGTCACGTCGCGTTTTAGAAAAACTGGGGTTCGCAATGGTTGATGACCACTTTATGGCGCCCGGGGGTGCTGGCTTGACGCCGGTACCACAGTATCTATTCCGGTTAGTGGTCACCCCAGGGTAGAGGGTTAGCGCACAATATTGGCTTATCAATTTGTAAGATTAACCAAACATGAGTAAAAATAATTGATTTTAATTGCAATTTAATATTGCAATTTGAAAAAGACATGCGTATACTACGTTATATCGAATAGAAGAGGCGCGACCAACAAGAGTCGCTTTCCCAAGATGGGTCACATCAGAGCGGGAGAGTTAAAGGGGCGGTCGCCGAAACTTGGACGTGAGGACATAGCGGACAGGTTGGGTCCTGGTTTAACAGATCAGGGACTGTCGCAGCCAAATATGGGTTGCGGGGCGCTTTCAACGATATTGACTTGGAATAATGAACTTTCCAATCTCTTTCGCGGGCTTTTATTGCGAAGGAGATTTTTTAGTTTCACTGGGTCGTTTCGAGGAAGTCCTTCTAAAATAAGAAGGAGGAAATAGTTATGGAACAGAGTATGACAAATGCAACAACCAGCGAGGCCTCTGATCAGGTTAAGCGGGGACTCAAGACGCGCCATGTTTCGATGATCGCGTTAGGTGGCTGTATCGGGACGGGGTTATTCGTCGCTAGTGGGTCGGCAATTTCAACTGCCGGTCCTGGTGGTGCACTGGCTGCCTATGTGGCCATGGGGTTAATGGTCTATTTCCTGATGACTAGTCTAGGTGAAATGGCAACGAACATGCCAATTTCAGGTTCATTTGCGGCTTATTCCGCGAAGTATGTTGATCCAGCTTTAGGGTTTGCCATGGGCTGGAACTACTGGTTTAACTGGGCAATCACTGTGGCGGTTGATATTTCAACCGCAGCCTTGGTCATGAAGTTCTGGTTACCCGGCGTTCCCGGTTGGATCTGGAGTGCCGTGGCCTTAGGAATCGTCTTCTTGATCAATGCTTTAGCCGTTCAAGCTTTCGGGGAAACCGAGTTTTGGATGTCTTTGATCAAGGTCGTCACGATCTTCGTCTTCTTAGCCGTTGGGTTAATGACCATCGTCGGCATTATGGGGGGACACGCTACTGGCTTAGAAAACTTCACTTACAAGCAAGCCCCATTTGTTGGTGGCTTCCCCGCAATTCTGAGTGTCTTCGTGGTTGCTGGGTTCTCGTTCCAAGGAACTGAATTGGTTGGGATTACTGCTGGTGAATCTGAAGATCCAGCACACAGTGTTCCCAAGGCCATCAATTCCGTATTCTGGCGGATTATCTTATTCTACATTTTAGCTATCTTTGTGATTGCCGCCGTATTGCCTTACACCAGCAAGGACCTGTTGGGGTCTTCTGCAAGTGACATTGCGATCAGTCCCTTCACGTTGGTCTTCCAACGTGCCGGCTTGGCTGCTGCCGCTAGTGTGATGAATGCCGTTATCTTGACGTCAGTGATTTCCGCTGCGAACTCTGGAATGTATGCATCCACGCGGATGTTGTACTCTCTGTCTAAGGAAGGCTACGCACCACAATTGTTTGAACGAACGGGGAAGAATGGGATTCCTTACCCAGCCTTGTTTGCCACCACAATCGTTGCAGCCTTGACCTTCGTCAGCAGCATTGCTGGTCCAAAGATCTACATGTGGTTAGTGGCCGCTAGTGGGTTGACTGGCTTCATCGCTTGGTTTGGGATTGCACTGTCTCACTACCGGTTCCGTCGCGCATTCATCAAGCAAGGACACAAGTTGTCTGAATTGAGTTACCATGCCAAGTGGTTCCCAATTGGGCCGATCTTAGCCTTGGTCTTGTGTGTGGCAGTGATCGTGGGTCAAGATCCACAATCCTTCTTCTCAGGTAACTGGGAACAAGTTCTGATCACCTACATCAGTGTGCCATTAGTCTTGATCCTGTACATTGGCTACAAGATCAAGAAGCACACCAAGCTAATTCCACTCAGTGAAGTTGACGTGGCACCGGTCCACAAGGACGGCACGTTAAAGGAAGCTAAGGTTACGTCAAACGATTAAAACATCAAAAAACGTGTGGGCACACGAAAAATTTAAATAAATTGGAGCGGCGACTGGTCGGGGAAATCCCCACTGGGCGCCGCTTCTTGTCCGTCGATAACCCAAAACACGCAAACCGGCCATGCCGAATTTGGGACAACATATTGTCTTTTAGGAATGAGGTTGGTACAATATGTGGTGTTGAATTTTTTTGAGTCTATTTGCAAGCTGAATGGACAGTAGGAACCAGTAAACAGTTGTAGTGCCGGGGTGTCCGGCACGTCGTTATTTAAAGGAGAGATTGCATGCTTGTATTATCCGGAACCATTGGCGCCGGCAAAACGAGTCTGACCACTTTGTTAGCCGAACATTTACACAAACCAGCTTTTTACGAATCAGTCGATGACAATAAAATTTTGCCGTTGTTCTACCAAAATCCTCAAAAGTATGCTTTCTTATTACAAATCTACTTTTTAAACAAGCGTTTGGACAGCATCAAGGCCGCTAATGCCGATGATGAAAGTGTCTTGGATCGTTCGATCTTTGAAGACTCCCTGCTCTTTCACTTGAATGCTGACCTGGGACGGGCAACGAGCACGGAAGTTGACATCTATGACTCCCTGTTGGCGAACATGATGCAAGAATTGCCCGACGCGATGCACAAGAAGAACCCAGACTTATTGATTCACATCAACATCTCCTTTGAAACGATGTTGGAACGGATCAAGAAACGTGGCCGTTCTTACGAACAGATCGATCATGATCCAAGCCTGTATGAATACTATCAACAACTCGATCAACGTTACGTGAACTGGTACAATAACTACGACAAGTCACCTAAGATGCAAATTGATGGTGACAAGTTGGACTTTGTTGAAAACCCAGCTGCGCGTGCAGAAGTTTTACATTTGATCGATGAAAAGATTGCGTCACTTTAGTCGTTGTCATCGCCGTGGAAATGCGGTATGATATGACCTATCAACAAACACGTTAGGTGCCTATTTCAGTAGACGGCCAGAGAAGCGGGGGAAGCTGCAAACCGCGACGTCGAACATTCCAGCACTAAAAAAAGTGGGCGGGTAATGCCGCACGGTGCAGACCGTTATCATGTTCAAGGGTGTAACTGGGCGACCAGTTGCGAACTTGGGTGGTACCGCGAAGGTCTTCGTCCCATGTGACGGAGGCTTTTTTTGTATCATCCGTGAAATTGAAGGGAGAAATAGAGAGATGTTAGATTTAAAGTTGATTCGGAATGAAACAGATTTTGTTAAAGAAAAATTGGCAACCCGGGGCGTCGACCCAGCTGACATTGACAACTTATTAGCCTTAGACAAGCAACGTCGAGACTTGATCGTGAAGAGTGAAAACATGAAGGCCCAACGCAACACGGTGTCCGATGAGATCTCACAATTGAAGCGTAACAAGCAAGACGCAGATGACAAGATTACTGAAATGCGTCAAGTGAGCGCCGATATCAAGGAAATTGATACGGAACTCGACACGTTAAAAGCTCAAGTCCACGATGCAGCGGCACACTTGCCAAATATTCCTAACGACAACGTTCCCGTTGGCCTGACCGAAGATGGCAGTGTTGAAATCCGTAAGTGGGGCGAAAAGCCTAACATGGACTTTACCCCTAAGGCACACTATGACTTAGGTGAAGATTTAGGCATCTTGGACTTTGAGGCTGGTGCCAAGGTCTCCGGAAGTCGTTACCTCTATTACTTAGGCTTGGGTGCACGTTTGGAACGGGCCGTCTATAACTTCTTCTTGGACGAAAACACCAAGGCGGGCTTCAAGGAAGTTCTGCCACCTTACATCGTCAATGATGACTCCATGTACGGGACGGGTCAATTCCCTAAGTTCAAGCAAGATGTTTACCAATTACGTGACGAAGACATGACGCTGATTCCAACGGCCGAAGTGCCATTGGTCAACTACTACCGTGATGAAGTGATCCCAGAAGCGGACCTGCCAGTCTGGTTCACGGCCTTAACACCAGCATTCCGGTCAGAAGCCGGTAGTGCCGGTCGGGATACCCGTGGCTTGATTCGCTTACACCAATTTAACAAGGTCGAAATGGTTAAGTTCTGTAAGCCAGAAAACTCATGGGACGAACTTGAGGCGTTGACGAAGCACGCTGAGGACCTCTTACAGAAGTTAGGCCTGGCTTACCATGTTATTACGCTTACGACGAGTGACATGAGCTTTACGGCTGCCATGACGCACGATTTGGAAGTCTGGTTCCCAGAGCAAAACACGTACCGTGAAATTTCTAGTTGTTCCAACACCACGGACTTCCAGGCGCGGCGGGCACACATCCAGTACCGTGACGACAACGGTAAGTTGCAATACGTGCATGCACTGAATGGATCTGGTTTGGCCGTTGGTCGGACCGTTGCTGCTATTTTGGAAAACTACCAAAATGCAGATGGCACGGTAACTATCCCAGAAGTTTTAGTACCATACATGGGTGGCGTCACCAAAATCACCAAGTAATCCAAGTTAAAATGATGAAGTTCCTGCTGATGACGAGAGTCGTTGGTGGGAACTTTTTTAGTTATAGACGGTAGCTACTTGACCTGATTACGCGTTTTTAGGGGCTGTGGGGGTTATTTGAAATGGAAGTGGATGTTGGTGGAAAATGGGATTAGCTGGCGTGAGCAGGGAGAGAATGGATAAACAGCCACTCCAGTCCCCACCTTAAGGGTGAGCGGGATCACGCTGCTTATCCAAACCAAATACATTGGTATCTCGAGAAGGATAGCTAGGGGAGCACGGGATACAGGCGATTAAACGATGCTCTTTTCCAGCAATAAAGCCAGTCATGAAGCGGGGTTCAAGCCGGGAAAGCCAGTTTTTAAAACTTTTTGCAAAAAAATTCAAAAAAGGTCTAGCTTTTTTTCTGGGGATACGATACAATATTATTTGTTGTTACGAGAGTAGTTATTCAGTTCACGAATATTTATTCAAAACAATTTAAAAAAGTGGTTGACAAGTTTTCGTCGGCATGGTAAATTATAATAGTTGTTTCGATTGAGAGAGTTGTTTCTCAGTTCGGATGATATGGAGGATTAGCTCAGTTGGGAGAGCGTCTGCCTTACAAGCAGAGGGTCACAGGTTCGAGCCCTGTATCCTCCATTGGGACCTAGGTCCCTGGCGTTAGTTCGCCAACGTTGCAGGTGTGGCGGAACTGGCAGACGCGCTAGATTTAGGTTCTAGTGTCTTATGACGTGGGGGTTCGAGTCCCTTCACCTGCATTAACCAAATATTGCAAAATATTGTTAAAATATTTTGCCGACTTAGCTCAGTTGGCAGAGCATCTCACTAGTAATGAGGAGGTCGGAGGTTCGAATCCTCTAGTCGGCATGGTTCCAAAAAACCAAATAGCCAATTTGCGGAAGTAGTTCAGTGGTAGAACATCACCTTGCCATGGTGGGGGTCGCGGGTTCGAATCCCGTCTTCCGCTTTTGCCCTTTTGCCGGGGTGGCGGAATTGGCAGACGCACAGGACTTAAAATCCTGCGGTCAGTGATGACCGTACCGGTTCGATCCCGGTCCTCGGCATTTAACTTAATAATTATGCACCCATAGCGCAACTGGATAGAGTGTCTGACTACGAATCAGAAGGTTGTAGGTTCGACTCCTACTGGGTGCATTTTTGTTGCTTATAAGTAATTATGGGCAATTTTTCGGGAAGTAGCTCAGCTTGGTAGAGCACCTGGTTTGGGACCAGGGGGTCGCAGGTTCGAATCCTGTCTTCCCGATTAACTGGCGTAACCAGTTCGCCAGCGGGCTATCTCGGGAAGTAGCTCAGCTTGGTAGAGCACCACGTTCGGGACGTGGGGGTCGCAAGTTCAAATCTTGTCTTCCCGATTTTTTTATCCCGAGACTACATATAATAAAGTTAGAGAATCAGTTCATTGCGAATTGATTCTCTTTTTTTCTGTCTCCACCAACAGGGGGTGGCGTTTGCGAGAAATGAAATGGGGATAATCAGTTACACATCAGCAGACAGATCAACAGGAGGCCAAAGCAAGTCAATATAATGGAAGCCAGTCATTGTATTGGGTTAAAATAGAATTGTGGCTGAGAAGTCGGCAACCTGGGAATAGGAAACCTCAGGCAAGCAGGATAACAGCTGGAAATGGCTCAAACCTTTCTATAGTAGATTTAGAGTAGCTGAAATAGGCGGCGACGATGTCTCTAACTTGGGTGCTCGGTTAGTTTGCCTAGAATCATTTGTTGCGTAAGCAGCTTGCTGGAACTAAAGATGGTCAGAGATGTTACAACTACGAGAGAAGTCACAATACGGCAGAGACTCAATGAACGGCGAATGCTTATTCATAGCCACTGAGATAACGGCCACGCTAATTGTTTGGAAGGTCAAAGTTTTTTTGGTATGATGGATTACCAGAACTTCTTAGGGAAACACGGTCTAATCCGTTGCATTTTTACTGGAAGTTCGTATAATATTAGTCAACATTAGTCAAGAAAACCGCACTGAAGGGGGGACGATAATGGAGAATCAAAATATTTCGGATATTATTGAGTCTTACCTTAAGCAGATTTTGGCTGAGTCCCAGCAAGTGGAAATCCGCAGAGCGGAAATTGCCGACCAGTTTAATGTGGTGCCTTCACAGATCAATTACGTAATTAAGACGCGATTTACCATCCAGGACGGTTATGTCGTTCAGAGCAAACGGGGTGGCGGCGGTTATATTCGGATTGAAAAGGTGAAGCTCCTCGACAACTTAGACTTTATTGACTCTCTCGTGACGGCTGTGGGTGATCACATCACCCGCCACGACGGTTTAGCGGTCGTGCGTAGCCTGTTTGAGGCAGGAGCTGTGAACCGGCGAGAGGTGAACATTATTTTGGCCGCAATCGATAAAGATGCCATCAATACTGGCGACCGTGACCTGGACCAGCAGATTCGGGCACGCGTCTTGATTTCTATTTTGAACCATCTGCGTTACGAAAGTTGAGAAAGTGAGGAGTTGCAATGGATAACCTATTTACACCGAGTGCTAAGAGTGTCCTAGTTTTGGCACAGGAACAAGCAAAATATTTTAAGCACCAAGCGGTGGGTACGGAACACTTGTTGCTGGCCCTCACCATTGAAAAAAATGGGATTGCCAACAAGGTTTTACAGCAGTTTTCCGTGACCGACGATGATGTTCGCGAAGAAATTGAACGTTTTACGGGGTACGGCACCTTAGCAAATGTCGATAAGGATAGTTACCTGCCATATTCGCCTAAGGCCAAGGCAATGTTAGCCTTAGCTGGTGACGAGGCTAAGCGGTTGGGTGCTACCAAGATTGGCACGGAACACTTGTTATTGGCACTGTTGAGCGATGAAACGATTTTATCTTCGCGGATTCTGAAGAACTTAAATGTTGAACTCGTTGATGCCCGCAAAGTCGTGCTTCGTAAGCTAGGGATTTCTGACACGCCTAAGCGGCGGAACGATTCCCGTTCTCGGCGGGGGGCAGCGCAAGGCGGAACACCAACGCTGGATTCTTTGGCACGTGATTTAACTGAATCCGCCAAAGAAGGTCGCATGGACCCAACGGTTGGCCGGAACAAGGAAGTCAAACGGGTCATTCAGATTCTGAGTCGTCGGACCAAGAACAACCCCGTTTTAATCGGGGAACCCGGTGTTGGGAAGACCGCGATTGCTGAGGGCTTAGCCCAACGGATCGTTGCCGGCGATGTTCCGGAAGATATGCAACAGAAACGGTTAATGATGCTGGACATGGGCTCATTAGTGGCTGGAACTAAGTACCGTGGTGAATTTGAGGACCGGTTGAAGAAGGTTATCGAAGAAATTTACAACGATGGCCAGGTCATTCTCTTCATTGATGAATTACACACACTGATCGGTGCTGGGGGTGCTGAAGGGGCCATCGACGCCTCAAATATCCTAAAGCCAGCCTTAGCGCGGGGCGAACTTCAAACCATTGGTGCAACGACGTTAGATGAATACCAAAAGTACATTGAATCTGATGCGGCATTGGAACGGCGGTTTGCTACCGTTCAGGTCGACGAACCAACACCGGACGAAGCTTTGGAGATTTTGAAAGGCTTACGGCCACGTTATGAGGATCACCATCACGTCAACATCACCGATGAGGCATTGGACCAAGCTGTGAAGCTGTCCACGCGTTACATCAGTGATCGCTTCTTGCCAGATAAGGCGATTGATTTGATGGATGAGGCCTCTGCCAAGGTTCGTATCGACCAAATGGACAAGCCAACGCCAGCTAGCAAGCAGGTACAAGAATTGAATCAGTTGTCCGCTGACAAGGAAGCGGCGATTGAAGACCAAGACTTCGAAAAAGCTGCGGAATTGCGGACGAAAGAAATGCAATTGCGTGAGAAGATTGAGGCCAGAAAGGCGAAAGCTGCTGCCGCGGCTGCTGAAACGCCAGAACGGCACTACAGCCTAAACGTGACTGGTGAGGATGTTGCCGACGTGGTTGCTGAGTGGACGGGTGTTCCCGTTACGCAACTGAAGCAAACGGATGCTGACCGGCTGGTTAACTTGGAAAAGATTCTGCATCAACGGGTAGTTGGTCAGGAAGAGGCCGTTTCGGCGGTTTCTCGAGCTATTCGACGGGCCCGTTCTGGGTTGAAAGATCCTAACCGGCCTATTGGCTCCTTTATGTTCCTGGGACCAACCGGTGTCGGGAAGACTGAATTAGCTAAGGCGTTGGCCGAAGCCATGTTTGGGTCCGAAGACAACATGATTCGTGTCGACATGAGCGAATACATGGAGAAATACTCGACTAGCCGTTTGATTGGCTCAGCACCAGGCTACGTGGGCTACGACGAGGGTGGTCAGTTGACGGAAAAGGTTCGTCAAAAGCCATACTCTGTGGTTCTCTTTGATGAAGTAGAAAAAGCCCATCCAGACGTCTTCAACATCTTACTGCAAGTCTTAGATGATGGTTACTTGACTGACTCCAAGGGACGGAAGGTCGATTTTAGAAATACGATTTTGATCATGACGTCTAACCTGGGGGCCACGAAGTTACGGGATGAAAAGACGGTTGGTTTCGGTGCCGAAGATCTGGCTGATAACTACCGGGCAATGGCTCAGACCATCCGGGAAACGTTGAAGCAGTCATTCCGGCCAGAGTTCTTAAACCGGATTGATGAAACGGTCATCTTCCACTCCCTAAAGAAGCCTGAACTTCACGAAATTGTGAAGTTAATGGCCAAACAGATTGTCGACCGTGTGGCAGAACAAGACATTAAGCTGAAGATTACCCCTGCAGCCATCGATGTTGTTGCCAAAGCGGGCTTCGACCCAGAATATGGGGCACGGCCAATTCGGCGGGCACTGCAGACACAGGTCGAAGATAAGCTGAGTGAAGAACTCTTAAATGGTGAGGTCAAGACCAACGATCAAGTGACGATTGGGGCAACCCAAGGCAAAATCACGATCAACGTAAAAACAGCCGCTAAGAAAACGGCGGTTACGACGAACTAGAAGTAACTGTATGTAGGTAGCGTATGCTGGGAGTACCCCAGGTACGCTACTTTTTTGGTGCGGGGGATGTGCGTGACGCAGTGGTCTACAGAAATGACTATTGTCAGGACCTAGTGCCTGTTTCCGTGGGGCCAACCTTTTAGAGATTAACTGTTACTTGGTCTAGCTGGTGATAAGTGGCTGTGGTACACTTACACTACGAGAGACGAAAGGACGGGAGCCACCAATGAAAAGAGAAGAGCAGTTGACCCACACACACACGGCTATTTTGCAGGCCGCACGGGAGCAGTTCTTGTCGCAGGGGTATCAAGCCACCTCTACCAGAGACATTGCAAGAGAAGTGGGGATTACGCAACCAGCACTGTATCATCATTTTAGTGACAAAGAGGTCATTTTTCTGGAGGTCATTAAAACGGTCGGCGCTGAAATTCGAACAGGGTTAACTCGGGTCAACGCCCAATTAGCTGCTATGGAGAATCCCGACCCAGTTGATGCCTTGGTTCAGATTACAGAAGTATTGACTGCGATTCATCCCCGGGATGTCTTTACGGTGATTCACAGTAGTTTTAAATACCTCAAGCCGGAAAACAAGCGACAACTCGGCATGGTATTTGGTCAGGACTACGTAGCGCCCTTGCAGCACTTTTTCGAGTTAGGAATCGTGACACTGCAATCGGATGTTGCGCCACAGGATGCGGCTTCCTTCTATCTCACAAGTCTTAGTCCACTTTTTAATACATTCCACCACGTTGGTGCCGCAGATGCCTCACAGCATGACCAAACGGTGAATTTGATTCGGCTGATCCTGTTTGGGGTGGCCGTTAAGTCACAAGACTAATTTTTGGGCGATAATCGGGTTTCAGATAGAAATCGTGAGGGTTCGCCATTGACAATTCAAAATTAATTTAGTATCATATCATTTGTATGCAACTGTGAACTGAAATTGGCAGCGACGATCTATTGTCCGGCGTTGCCGTTATAAGAAGCCAAAAGCAAATCAAATTGGGTTTGTTTTTGGATTTTTTTTGCCAAAAAACCGGGTGAAAAGCAAATTGTAACAAAAATGTAACATAACGGTTTGGCCAGTCCACAGAATAAATAGGAGAGGTGAACAACTTGGCAGGACACTTAGTGAAATACGGGAAACACCGTACTCGCCGTAGCTATTCGCGGATCAAGGAAGTTCTTGATTTACCTAACTTAATCGAGATTCAAACCAATTCTTACAACTGGTTCCTCGACGAAGGTTTGCGTGATATGTTCGACGACATCATGCCAATCGAAGATTTTCAAGGAAACCTTTCGTTAGAGTTTGTTGATTATCAATTACTGGAACCCAAATATAGCGTGGATGAGGCACGGGAGCACGACGCGAACTATTCAGCACCACTTCACGTCACCTTACGTTTGACCAACCACGAAACGGGTGAAATTAAGTCGCAAGATGTCTTCTTCGGTGACTTCCCATTAATGACGGCCCAAGGGACCTTCATTATCAACGGGGCAGAACGGGTTATTGTTTCTCAATTAGTCCGGTCACCAGGAGTTTACTTCAATGAAGATACCGATAAGAATGGCCGGACCGTTTACGGTGCCACGGTTATTCCTAACCGGGGGGCTTGGCTAGAATTTGAAACGGACGCTAAGAACATTTCTTACGTTCGAATCGACCGGACACGGAAGATTCCAATGACCGAATTAGTTCGGGCATTAGGTTTCGGTTCCGATGACGAAATCTTGGATATCTTGGGTGACAACGAAAGCTTAATGGCAACGTTGGAAAAGGATATTCACAAGAACACCGACGATTCACGTGTTGAAGAGTCCTTAAAGGATATCTACGAACGCCTACGTCCAGGTGAACCAAAGACGGCCGACTCTTCACGGAGTTTACTGACTGCACGGTTCTTTGACCCGAAGCGTTACGACATGGCGCCTGTTGGTCGTTACAAGACCAACAAGAAGTTAAGCTTAAAGACCCGGTTATTGGGTCTGACCTTAGCTGAAACGTTAGCAGATCCAGATACTGGTGAAGTTATCGCGCAAAAGGGCACGGTCGTTGATAAGGACGTCATGAAGACCTTGGCACCATTCTTGGACCAAGAAGACTTCAAGATGGTCACTTTCCAACCTTCAGACGAAGCCGTTGTCACGGAACCACTGAAGTTACAGATCATCAAGGTGCAATCACCAGATGATCCAGAACAAGAAGTTCCCGTTATTGGGAATGGCAACATTGATATTAAGCTGAAGCACATTCGTCCAGCCGATATCATTGCTTCCATGAACTACTTCTTCAACTTGCAATTAGGCATCGGGAACACCGATGATATTGACCACTTGGGTAACCGGCGGATTCGTTCCGTGGGTGAACTCCTTCAAAACCAATTCCGGATTGGGTTATCCCGGATGGAACGGGTTGTTCGTGAACGGATGTCCATTCAAGACGCTGCGACGGTAACGCCACAACAATTGATCAACATTCGCCCAGTGGTTGCTTCCATTAAGGAATTCTTCGGTTCATCTCAATTGTCACAATTCATGGATCAGACCAACCCACTGGGTGAATTAACCCATAAGCGGCGTTTGTCTGCCCTTGGACCTGGTGGTTTGACGCGTGACCGTGCCGGATATGAAGTCCGGGATGTTCACTACACCCACTATGGTCGGATGTGCCCAATTGAAACGCCTGAAGGCCCTAACATTGGGTTGATCAACAGTTTGTCTAGTTATGCGCGAGTTAACAAGTACGGCTTCATCGAAACGCCATATCGTCGTGTCTCATGGGACACACACAAGGTTACCGACAAGATCGATTACCTGACGGCCGACGAAGAAGATAACTACGTTGTGGCTCAAGCTAACACGCCATTGAAGGATGACGGTTCATTTGATACCGACACCATCATGGCACGTGCAAAATCCGAAAACATTGAAACCAGCGCAGACCGGATTGACTACATGGACGTTTCGCCTAAGCAAGTAGTTGCTGTGGCCACGGCATGTATTCCTTTCTTGGAAAACGATGACTCCAACCGGGCCTTGATGGGTGCCAACATGCAACGGCAAGCTGTGCCATTGCTGGACCCTCATGCGCCATTAGTTGGGACTGGTATTGAATACAAAGCAGCGCACGATTCCGGGGTTGCCTTAATCAGCCAACACGACGGAACTGTTGAATACGTTGATGCACGGGAAATCCGCGTACGACGCGAAGACGGTGCGCTCGACACTTACAAGCTCATGAAGTTCCGCCGGTCAAACGGTGGGAAGAACTACAACCAACGGCCAATCGTTAAGGTTGGCGATCACGTCGACAACGACGAAATCTTGGCTGATGGTCCTTCAATGGAAAATGGGGAATTGGCTTTAGGTCAAAACCCATTAGTTGCCTTCATGACTTGGCAAGGGTACAACTTCGAAGATGCCATCGGGATCAACGAACGTTTGGTTCGCGATGACGTTTACACGTCCATTCATATTGAAGAATATGAATCAGAAGCACGTGACACGAAGCTTGGACCTGAAGAAATGACTCGCGAAATTCCTAACGTGGGTGAAGACGCCTTGAAGAACTTGGACGAAGACGGGATTATCCGTGTTGGTGCTGAAGTTCAAGACGGCGACATCTTAGTTGGTAAGGTGACGCCTAAGGGTGTGACTGAATTATCTGCTGAGGAACGGTTACTCCATGCCATCTTTGGTGAAAAGGCCCGTGAAGTTCGGGATACTTCCCTCAAGGTGCCACATGGTGGTGGCGGGATCATCCAGGATGTTAAGATCTTCACGCGTGAAAACGGTGATGAACTTTCTCCTGGTGTTAACATGATGGTTCGGGTCTACATTGCGCAAAAGCGGAAGATCCAAGTTGGAGACAAGATGTCTGGTCGTCACGGTAACAAGGGAACTGTTTCAGTGGTTATCCCTGAAGAAGATATGCCGTACATGCCAGATGGTACCCCAATCGACATCATGTTGAGCCCAATGGGTGTGCCTTCTCGGATGAACATCGGGCAAGTGCTCGAATTGCATTTGGGGATGGCTGCTCGTAAGTTGGGTATTCACATTGCGACGCCTGTCTTCGATGGTGCCCAAGATACTGATATCGCGGACGCTGTTAAGGAAGCTGGGATGGCTGCCGATGCGAAGACCGTCTTATACGATGGCCGGACCGGTGAACCATTCGACAAGCGGGTTGCCGTTGGTGTCATGAACTACCTGAAGTTGGCCCACATGGTCGACGACAAGATGCACGCCCGTTCCATCGGACCTTACTCACTGGTTACGCAACAACCACTTGGTGGTAAAGCGCAATTTGGTGGCCAACGGTTTGGTGAAATGGAAGTTTGGGCTTTGGAAGCTTACGGTGCCGCTTATACGTTACAAGAAATCTTGACGTACAAGTCTGATGACGTGGTTGGTCGGGTAAAGACCTACGAAGCCATCGTTAAGGGCGATCCAATTCCTAAGCCTGGTGTGCCTGAATCATTCCGTGTTCTGGTCAAGGAATTACAATCCTTAGGGCTGGACATGAAGGTCTTAAACGGGAACAACGAAGAAATCGAACTCCGCGATATGGACGATGATGACGATGATGTTGTGAACGTGGATGCGTTGAGCAAGTATGCGCAACAGCAGGAAGAACAACGGAAAGCCGCTGCTCAGACCGATGATGCTAAGGCAACGCCTGCACCTACGAAAAACGAAAGTCAACCGAACACACAAGACTAATTAATAAGGGAGGTCGCTTCTTTGGTCGATGTCAATAAGTTCGAAAGCATGCAGATCGGGCTGGCTTCACCTGATAAGATCCGTAGCTGGTCTTACGGGGAAGTTAAAAAGCCTGAAACCATCAACTACCGGACATTAAAGCCTGAAAAAGACGGGCTATTCGACGAGCGGATTTTTGGCCCTACTAAGGACTGGGAATGTGCCTGTGGGAAATACAAGCGAATCCGTTACAAGGGTGTCGTTTGTGACCGTTGTGGGGTTGAAGTTACCCGTTCTAAGGTTCGTCGTGAACGGATGGGCCATATCGAATTGGCTGCTCCTGTCACTCACATCTGGTACTTCAAGGGTATCCCAAGTCGGATGGGCTTAGTCCTCGACATGAGTCCCCGTGCGTTGGAAGAAATCATTTACTTTGCTTCCTACGTGGTCTTAGATCCAGGTAACACGCCACTCGAAAAGAAGCAATTGCTTTCCGAACGTGATTACCGTGACAAGCTGATCGAATACGGCAGCAGTGCCTTTAAGGCTGAAATGGGTGCCGAAGCCATCAAGAAGTTATTGATGGCCGTGGACCTAGATAAAGAAGTTAAGGAATTAAAGGAAGAATTGAAGGAAGCTACTGGCCAAAAGCGGACGCGTGCCGTTCGTCGTTTGGACATTTTGGAAGCCTTCGTCACATCTGGTAACCGTCCGGAGTGGATGGTCATGGATGCGATTCCGGTAATCCCACCTGATCTTCGTCCAATGGTACAACTCGAAGGTGGTCGTTTCGCAACGTCCGACCTGAACGACTTGTACCGGCGGGTTATCAACCGGAACAGCCGGTTGAAGCGGTTGCTGGACTTAAACGCGCCTGGCATTATCGTTCAAAACGAAAAGCGGATGTTACAAGAAGCCGTTGACGCCTTGATCGATAACGGTCGTCGTGGTCGTCCAGTGGCTGGTCCTGGTAACCGTCCATTGAAGTCTCTTTCACACATGTTGAAAGGGAAGCAAGGTCGGTTCCGTCAAAACTTGTTAGGGAAGCGGGTTGACTACTCTGGTCGTTCCGTTATTGACGTTGGTCCTTCCCTCAAGTTCAACCAAATGGGTCTGCCAGTGCCAATGGCTTTGGAATTATTCCGGCCATTTATCATGAAGGAACTGGTTGCTCGTGGGTTAGCTTCTAACATTAAGAACGCCAAGCGCCAAATTGACCGTGAAGATGACGATGTCTTTAACGTTTTGGAAGATGTCATCAAGGAACACCCTGTTCTGTTGAACCGGGCACCTACGCTTCACCGTTTGGGGATTCAAGCGTTCGAACCTGTCTTAGTTAGTGGTAAGGCAATGCGGCTTCACCCGTTGGCTTGTGAAGCTTACAATGCCGATTTCGATGGGGACCAAATGGCCATCCACGTTCCTTTATCTGACGAAGCACAAGCTGAAGCACGTCTGCTGATGTTGGCTGCTCACCACATTTTGGCACCTGCCAGTGGTAAACCAGTTGTTGCGCCTTCACAAGATATGGTTATCGGGAACTACTACCTGACGATGGAAGAAGACAATCGTGAAGGGGAAGGTATGATCTTTACCGACCTCAACGAAGCTGTTCTGGCTTACCGGAATGGTTTAGTTCACTGGCACAGTCGGGTCGGTGTTCAAGTTTCTTCGATGCCTGATAAGCCGTTTACGGATGATCAACGCACGAAGATTATGGTCACGACCGTTGGGAAGTTGATTTTCAACAACATCCTGCCAAAGTCGTTCCCATACTTGAACGAACCAACCAGCACGAACCTGAACGGCTACGTCCCTGACAAGTACTTCTTGGCACCGGGCGAAGACATTCACGATTACCTGCAAAATGCTGAATTGATCGGTCCATTTAAGAAGGGCTTCTTGTCCGATATTATTGCGGCCGTCTATCAACAATACAAGGTAACGGCAACGTCGAAGTTGCTTGACCGGATCAAGGACTTAGGTTACGACGAATCAACTAAGTCTGGCCTGACTGTTGGGATGGTCGATGTCACTGACTTGAAAGAAAAGCCAGAGATCATTGACGAAGCCCACAAGCAGGTTGCTACGGTTACCAAGCAGTTCCGTCGTGGTCTGATTACCGATCATGAACGTTACGAACGGGTCATTGGAATCTGGAACGATGCCAAAGACGACATTCAAAACGCCTTGATTCACAGTTTCGATCAACAGAACCCTATCTTTATGATGAGTGATTCTGGTGCTCGTGGGAACATTTCTAACTTTACGCAACTTGCCGGGATGCGTGGTCTGATGGCCGCTCCTAACGGTGAAATCATGGAGTTGCCGATCACGTCTAACTTCCGTGAAGGCCTGACGGTTATGGAAATGTTTATTTCGACCCATGGTGCTCGTAAAGGGATGACCGATACGGCCCTCAAGACTGCCAACTCAGGTTACCTGACTCGGCGGTTGGTCGATGTTGCGCAAGATGTTATCATTCGGGAAAAGGACTGTGGGACTGACCGTGGTTTGAAGATTCGGGCCATCACTGATGGTAACGAAATGATCGAACCATTGTACGACCGGATCTTAGGGCGTTACACCCAAAAGACCGTCTACGATCCAAAGACTGGGGACGTTATTGTTCCTAAGAACCAAATGATCGTTGAAGACACGGCACAAAAGATCGTTGATGCTGGTGTTGAAGAAGTTACCATTCGTTCCGCCTTTACTTGCAACACTGAACATGGTGTTTGTGAACATTGTTATGGCCGGAACATGGCTACTGGTGACGAAGTTGAAGTTGGTGAAGCTGTCGGAACTGTTGCCGCACAATCTATCGGTGAACCAGGGACCCAGCTGACCATGCGGAACTTCCATACCGGTGGTGTTGCCGGGAACGAAGATATTACCCAAGGGCTTCCTCGTGTTCAAGAATTATTTGAATCTCGGAACCCTAAAGGTAAAGCTGAGATCACTGAAGTTACTGGGACGGTTGAATCAATCGAAGAAAACCCAGCTGAACGGACGAAGGAAATCACCATTAAGGGTGAAGCCGATACGCGGAGTTACACGTTACCAATCACTGCCCGGATGCGGGTCACTGAAGGCGACTTTATCCACCGTGGGTCTGCATTGAATTATGGGTCTGTTGATCCTAAGGAAATGCTGCGGGTTCGCGACGTCTTATCAACTGAAACTTACATCTTAGGTGAAGTGCAACGGGTTTACCGGATGCAAGGTGTTGCTATCAGTGATAAGCACGTGGAAATCATGGTTCGACAGATGTTACGGAAGGTCCGCATCATGGACCCAGGTGACACCGATGTCTTACCTGGTACCTTGATGGATATTCAAGACTTCCGTCGTGCCAACTACCAGACGTTGATCGATGGTGGCATTGCTGCTACCGCACGTCCAGTTATCTTGGGGATCACCAAGGCTGCTTTGGAAACCAACAGTTTCTTATCAGCCGCATCCTTCCAGGAAACGACACGTGTCTTGACCGATGCTGCTATTCGGGGCAAGAACGATCCACTGGTTGGTTTGAAGGAAAACGTTATTATTGGGAAGATTATTCCTGCCGGGACTGGGATGCCAGATTACCGTCAGATCAAGCCCAAAGAAGTCGGTGGCTCATCGACCGAAGGCGTCTACTCCATCAGCGATTTGGAAAAGCAAATGCAAGAAGACTCTCAAGCTTAGTGACAGCTAAGTAGGATGGTCGGGGGACTCATCAGAAATGATGGGTCCCTTTTTGTATACTGAGGAGAAAACAGAGACTTCGTGGTTTTCTGAAGATATGAATGTAGAATGAAAGTGATCGCCCTTACCTGTTTACCAGGACCAAAACCACCAAAACAGGCTGCTAGCTATTAGATAGGGGATAAACGCTAAGCGGGTCTCCTTAGAATGCCGCAATAACGCGATGACGCAAGCCAGCAAGAGAAGTTTTGCCGTATCGGTGACGTGCCAAAGTAGAACGCTGGTCAGCAGCATATCGAGATCACCATTACCAATCAGCGTGCCAACCCAGTGGGCACATAGCCAATTGATTAGAACAACGAGCAAAGCAGCAACTAGCCAACTTGAGAAGGAGTGCCCATAGAGGGTGAGGAGCAGTGAAAAGTAGCTTACCCACCCCGGAAATGATTTGGTTTGCGCATCACATAGCGCTGCGTAGCTCCACAACCCCAACCAAATAACGGGAATCACCGTTGCTGGCGTGAGGGTTGTCAAAACCATCCCCGCCGTGAACTCGACCAGCAGACCGGTTGCCGGTATCGCTGTTTGACAGTAATGACACCGACCGCGCAATAAGAGATAGCTTAAGATGGGAACCAGTTGCCAGTACGTTAGGGGAGTCTGGCAGGTGTCACAGTGGGAAGCTGGATAGAAAAACGATGTGTGGGTGGCGTATCGGTCTGCCAACGCAACTAGTCCAGAACCGAGACAGGCACCATAAATAAACAGGATAATCAGCATGAAAGTTTCACCTCTATTGCTTAACTCCGTAAAAAATGCTGAAATGTTTGTGGAAAATTCCAGTTAGGCCGGTTGACATGCAAATGATGGCATGGTATTCTATTCAAGGTGCTTTTCGCAGACAGGTCTCGGGTATTCACTACCAGACATGCTGACTGACGGCGGGGAGGACACTTCAATTAAATCTCCACTTGGGTCGTCTTTTTTCTTTACAGGAAAATGAACCACCTGGATGTGTGGACTTAAAACTCTAGAAAGATTACGGAAAGGAGGACTATTTAGATGCCTACTATCAACCAATTGGTGCGTAAAGGTCGTAAATCTAAAAGTTCTAAATCAGATGCCCCAGCTTTAAACTACGGGTATAACAGTTTCAAAAAAGCTCAAGTTAAGAATCCAGCTCCACAAAAGCGTGGGGTTGCTACTCGTGTCGGTACCATGACACCAAAGAAGCCTAACTCTGCTTTACGTAAATATGCACGTGTGCGGTTGTCAAACTTAATTGAAGTGACTGCTTACATTCCTGGTATTGGCCACAACCTTCAAGAACATAGTGTTGTGCTTATCCGGGGCGGCCGGGTTAAGGATTTACCTGGGGTTCGTTACCACATTATCCGTGGTGCCCTCGATACTGCCGGTGTTACTGACCGTCGTCAAGGTCGTTCCAAGTATGGGACTAAGAAGCCTAAGGGCTAGACCGAGACTCAATAATAGGGTCGGGTGCACGGTTGCCGTCAACCGACCTGTAACAGCATTTCAAGGAGGATATTAACAATGCCTAGAAAAGGAAACGTACAAAAGCGTGAAGTCCTTCCTGATCCAATTTACAATTCAAAGTTGGTCACTCGTCTGATCAACCACACGATGATGGATGGGAAACGTGGAACTTCAACTAAGATCATTTATGGTGCCTTCGACATCATTAAGAACGAAACTGGTAACGATCCAGTGGAAGTCTTCGAAGAAGCAATGAAGAATGTTATGCCAGTCTTGGAAGTTAAGGCTCGGCGTGTTGGTGGGTCAAACTACCAAGTTCCTATCGAAGTTCGGCCAGACCGTCGGACCACTTTAGGTCTTCGTTGGATGGTACAGTACTCTCGTTTACGTGGTGAACACACGATGGTTGAACGACTTGCTCGTGAAATCATGGACGCCGCTAACAACACCGGTGCTGCAGTTAAGAAGCGTGAAGATACGCACCGGATGGCAGATGCCAACCGTGCCTTCGCTCACTACCGCTGGTAAGAGCAGCTATCGCACTGCTTTGCTAGTAGTGTGATAAAATGTTAGAGCAGCGTGTCCTCGTGACCGCTCGCCTCTAACTTAAGGGAGCAATCCTTTAATCCAGAGGTGGCTACTAAAATCAATTGCGATGTTAGTAGTCACTTTTTGGCACAATCTACGATCAATTTTGAGAGGAGTTACACATTAATCATGGCTAATACTCGTGAATTTCCGCTTGATAAAACTCGTAACATCGGTATCATGGCCCATATTGATGCCGGGAAGACGACGACTACTGAGCGTATCCTGTATTATACTGGTAAAATCCATAAGATTGGTGAAACCCATGATGGGGCTTCACAAATGGACTGGATGGAACAAGAACAAGAACGGGGTATTACGATCACTTCTGCCGCTACGACGGCCGAATGGAAGAAGCACCGGATCAACATCATCGATACTCCAGGACACGTGGACTTCACTGTTGAAGTTGAACGTTCTTTGCGGGTTCTTGATGGTGCCGTTGCCGTCTTAGACGGTCAAGCCGGTGTTGAACCTCAAACCGAAACTGTTTGGCGTCAAGCCTCAGATTTCGATGTTCCCCGTATCGTGTTCGTGAACAAGATGGATAAGCTGGGTGCCGATTTCGACTTCTCAGTTAACTCCATTCACGAACGTTTACAAGCCAACGCGGTTGCTTTACAAATGGCAATCGGTGCCGAAGATGATTTCACCGGTGTTGTTGACTTGATCGAAATGAAAGCCTACGTTTACGACAAGGATGAATTGGGTTCCTCATGGGACACTGTTGAAATTCCTGCCGACATGGCTGAAGAAGCTAAGAAGCGTCATGAAGGCATCATCGAAAGCGTCGCTGACGTTGATGATGAAATCATGGAAAAGTACCTTGAAGGTGAAGAAATCACCAAGGCAGAACTTAAGGCCGCTATTCGGCGTGCTACGTTGAAGCTGGAAATGTTCCCAGTCTTCGCCGGTTCTGCTTTCAAGGATAAGGGTGTTCAAATGTTGATGGACGCCGTTGTGGACTACTTACCATCCCCATTGGATGTTAAGCCTTACAACGCCACTGTTCCTGACACTGACGAAGCCGTTGAATTACGTGCCGATGACGATGCGCCATTTGCTGCCTTAGCATTTAAGGTTGCTACTGACCCATTCGTTGGTCGTTTGACTTACATCCGGGTTTACTCCGGTACTCTGGAAGCTGGTTCTTACGTGCTTAACTCCACGAAGGGCAAGCGTGAACGTGTTGGTCGTTTGCTGCAAATGCATTCAAATCACCGTCAAGAAATTCCAGAAGTCTTCTCCGGTGATATCGCTGGGGCCATTGGTTTGAAGAACACCACTACTGGTGACTCTTTGACTGACCCAGATCACCCATTACATTTGGAATCTATGAACTTCCCAGATCCAGTTATCCAGGTTGCCGTAGAACCAAAGACGAAGGCTGACCAAGATAAGATGAACACGGCCCTTCAAAAACTTTCTGAAGAAGACCCTACTTTCAAGGCTGAAACTAACCCTGAAACTGGTGAAACTCTGATTGCTGGGATGGGTGAACTTCACTTGGATATCATCATCGACCGGATGAAGCGTGAATTCAAGGTTGAAGCTAACATTGGTGCCCCTCAAGTTGCCTACCGTGAAGCATTCACGAAGTCAACTAAGGTCCAAGGTAAGTTCGTTCGTCAATCTGGTGGTAAAGGTCAATATGGTGATGTTTGGATTGAATTCACCCCTAACGAACGTGGTAAGGGTTACGAATTCGAAGACGCCATCGTTGGTGGGGTTGTTCCTCGTGAATTTATCCCTTCAGTTGACCAAGGTCTGCAAGAAGCAATGGCAAACGGTGTCTTAGCCGGTTACCCATTGGTTGATGTTAAGGCCAAGTTATACGATGGTAGTTACCATGAAGTCGATTCTAGTGAAGCAGCCTTCAAGGTTGCCGCTTCCTTGGCTTTACGGAACGCCGTTAAGACTGCTGGCCCTGTAATTCTTGAACCAATCATGAAGGTTGATATCTTGGTTCCTGAAGAATACATGGGTGATATCATGGGCCAAGTTACCGCACGTCGTGGTAAGGTTGATGGTATGGAAGCACGTGGTAACGCACAAATGATTCACTCCTTCGTTCCGTTATCCGAAATGTTCGGTTACGCAACGACGTTACGTTCTGCATCTCAAGGTCGTGGTACCTTTACCATGACGTTTGATCACTACGAACCAACGCCAAAGAGTGTTCAAGCTGATATTATCAAGAAGAACGGCGGCACTCCAGTCGAAGACTAGTCTGCTTACTGTTTAAAATGAAACGTCCTGCCAGTAGAGGTAGGGCGTTTTTTTTGGACTAAAATCAGTTTGAGTATGAGTTTGCAGAGTTAGTGGGAAATGATGCGGATGTCACTATCCCTTATATATAGAAGAAAGCGAAGCTCAAGGTAGTGGTTTAGAATGGAGAAACCCCTTGCGGCTGTTGCGATTGACTACATTATGTCTAGCGACAATTCTGTGATGGCGTTCAGAAGCGTGCAGATGGCAGACCAATTTCGGCTAACGCCTGTCGTAACCAGCGGGAAGCCTGAACCTCTTAGTTTTAGCAGTCGCGGTTACGGATAAGTGCAGGTGACTGCTGATCGACTATTTTTGAAGTTAACAGAGCGTGGTGCTTTGCGTTATAATAAATGCTGTGCGTTCGTATTGGAATTGGAGAGTGAGTTATGGAAGAACTGTTTGAACGGTCCTCGATTCCACGGGCCTATTTTAAGCTGGCTTTACCGGTTGTTCTGAGCATGGTGGCCAGCATGATTTACAATTTAGCCGATACCTTTTTCGTTTCTCAAACGCAGAATACGAACTTGGTGGCGGGGGTAGCGTTATGTACCCCGTTATTCTCGTTGCTGATTGCGATTGGTGACATCTTTGGTCTGGGTGGTAGTTCCCTGATTTCTCGGTTACTAGGGGAGAAGGCCTACCACACCGGGAGTCGGGTCAGTAGTTTTTGCCTGTACGGGTCGGTTGTTTTTGGATTGCTAACGACAGCCCTCTTGCTGGTTTTTGATCGGCCGATTTTACATATGCTAGGGGCAACACCAGCGACTTATCCGTATGCCTCACAGTTTTACCGTATTATGGCAGCAGGGGCGATGCCGATTATTGTGTCGATTGTGCCCGGAAACTTGATTCGAACTGAGGGATTTGCTACGCAGTCGATGATTGGGACCATGGTCGGGACGGTCATCACGATTATCTTGGACCCGATTCTGATCTTTCCACTGGGTTTAGGTGCAGCGGGGGCCGCATTGGCAACCGTTATTGGTTACACGATTTCGGCAGGGGCCTTGGTTTATCTGACCAAACGTTACTGTCAGGTCATCTCCGTTGATCCTAAGATCAGTCGAATCAGTTGGTCATTAGTCGGATCAGTTCTATTCATTGGGATACCAGGCTCGATTACCAACTTGATGCAGGCATTTGGGACGACTATCTTGAATCGTTACTTGGTGGACTATGGCCCAACTCGGGTGGCGGCGATGGGAATCGTCTTGAAGGTCTACATGATCATCATGTTAGTCATGGTCGGTTTTGCATTTGGGGCGCAACCGTTGATTGGTTATACCTTTGGTGCGAAGAATATGACACGCTTTAAGAAGATCTTGCACTTCGATCTGTTGGTCGAGGTAGTCTATGCACTGGTATTTGCCGTAATCTTGATGATTCTGGCACCGCAGATCATTGCGCTGTTCCTACACAATGCGGCGGTGATTACGGCTGGGACGTATATGTTGCGCGTCTTTTTACTGACAACGCCGTTTGTCGGGGCTGTGCTGGTCTACACGACCGTCTTTCAGAGTACGGGTAAAGCCAGTGGTGCACTGATTATGTCGCTCTCACGCCAGGGTATTGTCTTCTACGTGATGATTGTGACAGGGGCAGCCCTGTTTGGTTACCATGGGGTTATCTGGGCACAGCCGGCTGCTGACGTGGTCACCTGCTTGATTGGTTGGTTACTATCGAAAGTGCTATTTAATAGGAAAAGACGCGTTTGACACCAGATTTTGAAATGTGACGTCAACTTTTCAAGTTGATTTCGGTCAATTTGGATGGTGACTTAACAAAAAAATTCAAGGAATTCTGTTAAAACCCTTGTCAGTCGCCGTTTTATTTAGTATGATAGTCAAGTGCTGAATTTCAGGGGGTAATTTGTGCCCCCCGGGTAAGGCTCAAAAGTTTAAGCGATGATGTGGGAGATTGCGACACACCCGGCCGCTTTGCCATGAGGGTGTGGCGGGAATTTCCACGGAGTTAGTCTTATTTTTAAAATAGACGAAGGAGGGAACACAATGGCAAAACAAAAAATTCGGATTCGGTTGAAGGCTTACGAACATCGTATCCTCGACCAATCAGCGGACAAGATCGTTGAAACAGCGAAGAGAACAGGTGCCGGCATCTCAGGTCCTATTCCATTACCAACTGAACGGACGATCTACACCGTTTTACGTTCACCACATAAGTTTAAGGACTCACGTGAACAATTCGAAATGCGGACGCACAAGCGTTTGATTGATATCGTTAACCCAACGCCAAAGACGGTCGACTCATTAATGAAGCTTGACCTGCCTAGCGGTGTTGATATCGAAATCAAGTTATAATTTCCAAGAATACTAAATACAATATAATCGGAGGTGTACTCATGACCACTAAAGGAATCTTAGGGAAAAAGGTCGGGATGACGCAAGTCTTCACTGATGCTGGCGAATTAATCCCCGTTACTGTTGTCGAAGCAACGCCAAACGTTGTGTTACAAGTTAAGACGATGGAAAACGACGGTTACGATGCCATTCAACTTGGTTACCAAGACAAGCGTGAAGTACTCAGCAACAAGCCCGAACAAGGTCATGTAGCAAAAGCAAACACGACTCCTAAGCGCTTCATTCGTGAATTCAGAGATGTTGAGCTGGGAGATTACAAGGTAGCAGACGAAGTTAAAGTTGATACCTTCCAAGCAGGAGACATCGTTGATGTCACAGGTATCACTAAAGGTCATGGATACCAAGGTAACATTCATAAAGATGGTCAAAGCCGTGGCCCTATGGCCCATGGTTCTCGTTACCACCGTCGTCCAGGTTCTCTGGGTGCCATCATTAACCGGGTATTCCCTGGCATGAAGCTCCCAGGTCGGATGGGTAACAAGCAAGTTACTATCCAAAACCTCGTGATCGTTAAAGCTGACGTTGACAACAACGTTCTGTTGATTAAGGGTAACGTCCCTGGTGCTAACAAGTCACTCGTTACTGTTAAGAGTGCTGTTCGTCCACCACGTCCCAAGCAATCAGACAAATAAATAGGAAGGGAGGATAATTAAATGACAAGCGTAGCATTATACAAACAAGATGGTAGTCAAAACGGCAACGTTGATTTGAACGCTGATATCTTCGGCATCGAACCTAACGAAAACGTTATTTACGACACGATCCTGATGCAACGAGCTTCACTTCGCCAAGGTACACACGCCGTTAAGAACCGGAGTGCTGTCCGTGGTGGTGGTAAGAAGCCATGGCGTCAAAAGGGTACTGGTCGGGCCCGTCAAGGTTCCATCCGTTCCCCACAATGGGTCGGTGGTGGTGTGGTCTTTGGACCTACCCCTCGTTCTTACAGTTACCACCTTCCTAAGAAGGTTGGCCGTTTAGCATTGAAGTCAGTTCTTTCTCAAAAGGTTCTTGACGAAAGCTTAGTCGTTCTTGACGGTTTAGCATTCGACGCACCTAAGACAAAAGAATTTGCTGCAGTGCTGGCTGGTTTGAATGTCACAACTAAGACGTTGGTTGTCCTTGAAGACGACAACGTAACTGCTGCCTTAGCAGCCCGTAACTTAGCTAATGTTAAGGTTATTCCAGCCAAGAGCTTGAATGTCCTTGATATCGCCGCTGCGGACAAGTTAGTGATTACCCAACCAGCTCTTTCTCAAGTAGAGGAGGTGCTCGCATAATGGAATCACGTGACATTATTTTACGCCCAGTTGTTACCGAAGCTACGATGGCAACTATGGACGACAAGCGTTACACCTTTGACGTTGACGTACGAGCAACCAAGACACAAGTCAAGCATGCCATTGAAGACATCTTTGACGTTAAGGTTGTTAAGGTCAACATCATGAACTTAAAGGGTAAGAAGAAGCGTCAAGGACGTTACGAAGGCTACACTAAGAAGCGTCGTAAGGCCATTGTTAGCTTATCTGCCGACTCAAAAGAAATCAAGTTATTCAACGAAGAATAAAATTTCAGATATAGGAGGGAAATAACGTGGCGATTAAGAAATACAAACCAACAAGCAATGGTCGTCGTAATATGACGAGCTTGGTTTACAAAGACGTCATCACTAAGACGACTCCTGAAAAGTCATTGCTTGATTCACAAAGCCATACCGCCGGCCGTAACAACGCTGGTAAGATGACTGTCCGTCATCGTGGCGGTGGTAACAAGCGTCAATACCGGATCATCGACTTCAAGCGAATCAAGGACGAAGTTCCAGCTACTGTTAAGGCTATCGAATACGATCCTAACCGTACTGCTAACATTGCCTTGCTCGTTTACGCTGATGGTGTTAAGTCATACATCATCGCACCTAAGGGCTTAAAGGTTGGCGCACAAGTTCAATCTGGTCCAGAAGCTGATATCAAGGTTGGTAACGCGTTACCATTGAAGAACATTCCTTTCGGGACTGTTATTCACAACATCGAATTGAAGCCAGGTAAGGGTGGCCAATTGGTCCGTTCTGCTGGGACTTCAGCTCAATTGTTAGGTAAGGCTAACGATGAAAAGTACGTGTTAGTTCGTTTATCTTCCGGTGAAGTTCGGATGATCTTGAACGTTAACCGTGCGACTATCGGTGCCGTTGGTAATGAAGAACACGAATTGGTTAACGTCGGTAAAGCCGGTCGTACCCGTTGGGGCGGTCAACGTCCACACGTTCGTGGTTCTGTAATGAACCCTAACGATCACCCACATGGTGGTGGTGAAGGTAAAGCACCTGTTGGTTTACCATCTCCTCTTTCTCCATGGGGTAAGAAGACCGTTGGTAAGAAGACGCGTTCGAAGAAGAACAAGAGCAACAAGTTCATCGTACGTCGTCGTAAAGGTTCCAAGATGTAATAATCCGGTTTACCGGATGTCAAGAGACCTGGTGATCATCGTTTTAGACGATGCGCCACAAGTAGAGGAGGTTTCATAATGGGTCGTAGTTTGAAAAAAGGACCTTTCGCCGATGCGCACTTACTGAAAAAGGTTAACGCGCAAAAGGATCAAGACAAGAAGGCTGTCATCAAGACCTGGTCCCGTCGGTCTACTATTTTCCCTAGCTTTGTTGGTTTAACTATCGCTGTTTATGATGGACGGAAGCACGTACCAGTTTACGTTCAAGAAGACATGGTAGGCCACAAGCTTGGCGAATTCGTACCAACCCGGACATTCCGTGGTCATGGTGGCGACGACAAGAAAACTCGTTGATAAGGAGGATTAACTAATGGCTGAACAAGTTACATCAGCGCAAGCGACTGCTAAGACGGTTCGGATTGCTGCTCGCAAAGTCCGCCTTGTCATCGATCTTATCCGCGGCAAGAGCGTTGCTGAAGCAATCGCTATCTTAAAGTTCACACCACGTGGAGCATCACCGGTTGTGGCAAAGGTATTGAACTCTGCAATTGCTAATGCAGAAAATAATTTTGACTTAGATCGTCAAGATCTAGTTGTTAGCGAAGCCTATGTGAACGAAGGACCAACCCTTAAGCGGTTCCGTCCTCGTGCCAAAGGTTCTGCTTCACCAATCAACAAACGTACGAGTCACATTACGGTTGTTGTATCTGAAAAAGAGGAGGGATAACGCGTGGGTCAAAAAGTAAATCCAACTGGATTACGGGTCGGTATCATTCGCGACTGGGAAGCAAAGTGGTATGCTGAAAAGGATTTCGCTGCTTACCTGAAGGAAGACCTTCAAATCCGTAAATTTATCGAAAAGCGTCTTGTTGACGCATCTGTATCAACTGTTGAGATTGAACGGGCTGCAAACCGCGTCAACATCTCAATTCACACTGCCAAGCCAGGGATGGTAATTGGTAAGGGTGGTTCCGAAGTCGAAAATCTCCGTAAGGAATTAAACGACTTAACTGGCAAACGTGTCCACATCAACATCGTGGAAATCAAGAAGCCAGATTTGGATGCTAAGTTGGTCGGCGAAAACATTGCTCGTCAATTGGAAGGCCGTGTTGCTTTCCGTCGTGCAATGCGTGGAACGATGCAACGGACTATGCGTTCTGGCGCCAAGGGTGTTAAGACGCAAGTTGCTGGTCGTTTAAACGGTGCTGATATGTCCCGTGTCGAAAGCTATGCTGAAGGTACGGTTCCTCTGCACACGTTACGTGCTGACATCGACTATGCATGGGTTGAAGCTCACACAACTTACGGTTCTTTAGGTGTTAAGACCTGGATCTACCGTGGTGAAGTTCTTCCCGAAAAGAAACAAACTAACGGACAAGGAGGGAAATAAGCATGCTGGTACCTAAGCGAGTAAAGTTCCGTCGTGTCCACCGTGGTAAGCTTCGTGGCGAATCCAAGGGTGGCAAGAGCGTCGCTTTCGGTGACTACGGTTTGCAGGCGTTGGATTCCAAGTGGATCACCAACCGTCAAATCGAAGCTGCCCGTGTGGCAATTACACGTTACATGAAGCGTGGTGGGAAAGTTTGGATCAAGATTTTCCCTCACAAATCCTACACCAGTAAAGGTGTTGGGGTCCGGATGGGTAATGGTAAAGGTACGCCTGATGGCTGGGTAGCCCCAGTTAAGCGCGGTAAAGTGATGTTTGAAGTGGGTGGCGTTTCTGAAGAAACAGCCCGCGAAGCATTACGCCTAGCTGCCATGAAGCTTCCCGTTCGCACTAAGGTTTTAACCCGAGAGGAAGTAGGTGGCGAATCTAATGAAGACTAAAGAAATCAACGAATTAACCACTGCTGAAATGCTCGATAAAGAAAAGAGCTACAAGGACGAGTTATTCAACTTGCGTTTCCAATTAGCTACTGGTCAATTGGAAAACACCGCACGGTTGAAGCAGGTTCGTAAGAACATTGCGCGGATTAAAACCGCTCTTCGCCAACAAGAACTGAACAAGTAGAATACGATAAGAAGGAGGTCACTAATACATGAGTGATGCACGTAATAACCGCAAGGTTTACCGTGGTCGTGTCGTTTCCGACAAGATGGAAAAGACGATCACTGTCGTTGTAGAAACGACGAAGACTGATGCACGATATGGCAAGCGTGTCAAGTACTCCAAGAAGTACAAGGCACATGACGAAAACAACGAAGCCCACACTGGCGACATTGTTGAAATCATGGAAACTCGTCCTCTGTCTGCTACCAAGCGGTTCCGCTTAGTCGACATTGTTGAAAAAGCAGTAATCATTTAGGTGTCGTTTTTATCGTATTCTGAACTAGAACTGAAGGGAGGACACTAGCTGTGATCCAACAAGAAAGCCGTTTAAAGGTTGCCGATAACTCCGGCGCCCGGGAAATTCTGACCATTAAGGTTCTGGGTGGCTCCAAGCGTCGCTACGCCGGAATTGGTGATGTCATTGTCGCTACTATCAAACAAGCAACACCAGGTGGCGTTGTCAAAAAGGGTGATGTTGTTAAGGCCGTTGTTGTTCGTACGAAGTCTCGTGTACGTCGTAACGATGGTTCATACATCAGCTTTGATGAAAATGCCGCAGTGCTGATTAAAGACGACAAGAGCCCACAAGGGACTCGTATCTTCGGACCAGTTGCACGTGAATTACGTGACAACGACTTCATGAAGATTATCTCATTAGCACCCGAAGTACTGTAATTAAGAAACGTGTTAAACAAGGAGGTGCCCACAGGAATGCTTATTAAAACTGGTGACAAGGTCCGCGTGATCGCTGGCAAGGATAAAGGTAAAGAAGGAACTGTTTCCAAAGTCCTGAATGCCAAGAACCGCGTGATCGTTAAAGGCGTCAATATGATTAAGAAGCACCAAAAAGCTTCTCAATCTAATCCCCAAGGCGGAATTATTGATATTGAAGCACCAATTCACGCATCCAACGTAATGCTCATCGATCCTTCGAACAACGAACCCACCCGGCTTGGCGTTCGAATTGAAGATGGTCACAAAGTCCGGTTCGCTAAAAAGTCCGGCGAAACCATCGACAAATAATCACTGAAAGGAGGAACATAATTTCATGTCAACTCGTTTAAAAGAAAAGTACGTTAATGAAATTACCCCATCATTGGTGGAAAAATTTAGCTACAGTTCTATTATGCAAACACCGAAGATCGAAAAGATCGTATTGAACATGGGTGTTGGTGACGCTGTCTCCAACGCTAAGAACCTCGACGAAGCCGTTGAAGAACTTGGTTTGATTTCTGGTCAAAAGCCATTGGTTACTAAGGCCAAGAAATCAATCGCAACCTTCCGTCTTCGTGAAGGTATGTCAATCGGTGCTAAGGTTACCCTCCGCGGTGACCGCATGTACGAATTCCTGGACAAGTTAATCAACGTGTCATTGCCACGTGTTCGTGACTTCCGTGGTGTTAGCTCCCGTGCCTTCGATGGCCGTGGAAACTACACTTTGGGTGTTAAGGAACAATTAATCTTCCCAGAAATCAACTTTGACAATGTTAACCGTGTTCGTGGTTTGGACATCGTTATCGTTACCACGGCTAATACTGATGAAGAGTCACGCGAATTGCTGACTCAATTCGGTATGCCGTTTGCACACTAATTTAAGGAGGTTCACACAAATTGGCTAAGAAATCTCAAATTGCTAAGAACAAGCGTCCTGCGAAGTTCTCTACTCAGAATTATACTCGTTGCGAACGTTGTGGACGTCCACACTCTGTTTATCAAAAGTTCCATCTTTGCCGTATCTGCATGCGCGAATTAGCCCACAAGGGTCAAATTCCTGGCATGAAGAAGGCAAGTTGGTAGACTGAATTTTAAACAAAGGGAGGGAAATCGTTAATGTCCATGACTGATCCTATTGCAGACTTCTTGACGCGGATTCGTAACGCCAACATGGTTCGTCACGAATCACTCGAAGTTCCTGCATCAACAATTAAACGTGACATCGCTGAAATCCTGAAGCGCGAAGGTTTCATCCGTAACGTTGAATACATCGATGATGACAAGCAAGGTATCATCCGCGTATTCCTCAAGTACGGCAAAGACAACCAACGTGTTATCAGTGGTTTGAAGCGTATTTCTAAGCCCGGCTTACGTTCATACGTTAAGGCCGACGCTGTACCAAAGGTATTGAACGGTTTAGGTATCGCCATTATCTCCACCTCTGAAGGTGTAATTACTGATAAAGAAGCGCGGGCCAAGAAAATCGGTGGCGAAGTTCTCGCCTACGTTTGGTAAAACTTTTAAGAAGATAGGAGGTGCCTTTCAGTGAGTCGTATTGGTTATAAAACTGTCAACGTCCCAGCCGGCGTTGAAGTTAAACGCGATGGCAATCAAGTAACGGTCAAGGGTCCTAAGGGTTCTTTAACCCGGACGTTCTCCGATATCATTTCTATGAAAATTAGTGATGGTGCTGTTGACTTCGATCGTCCAGATAACAACAACAAGACACGTGCCATGCATGGTACGCAACGGGCTAACTTGAACAACATGGTTGAAGGTGTTGTCAATGGCTTTGCTAAGACCTTGAAGCTGGTCGGTGTTGGTTACCGTGTTCAAGCTAAGGGTAAGACCCTGGTATTGAGCGTTGGTTACTCCAACCCTGTTGAAATGGCTGTTCCTGAAACCTTGGAAGTTAAGGTTCCAGATAACACCACTATCAACATTTCCGGTATCAGCAAGCAAGAAGTCGGTGACTTCGCTGCTGAAGTTCGTGCCGTTCGTTCACCAGAACCTTACAAAGGTAAGGGTATCCGTTACGAAAACGAATTTGTTCGTATTCGTGAAGGTAAGACCGGTAAGTAGTATCGCAGCTTAGTGCTGATAATTTTACAAAGAGGTGACTATTTTGATTACAAAACCAGATAAGAACAAGACACGTCAAAAGCGTCATATGCGTGTCCGGAACAAAATTTCTGGAACTGCTGAACGCCCACGCTTAAACGTATTCCGCTCTAACAAAAACATCTACGCTCAAATTATTGATGACGTAGCGGGTGTTACACTTGTTAGTGCCTCGACGTTAGATAGCGAAGTAAGTGGCGACAACAAGACTGACCAAGCTAAAGGCGTTGGTGAGTTAGTTGCAAAGCGTGCTGTCGAAAAAAATGTTAGCGATGTTGTGTTCGATCGTGGTGGGTATTTATATCATGGCCGTGTTCAAGCATTGGCAGAAGCTGCTCGCGAAAACGGGCTTAAATTTTAAGAGTAAGGAGGAATAACCACACATGGCAAAATTTATTGATCCCGACAAGTTAGAACTTGAAGACAACGTTGTTGCTATCAACCGGATTACCAAGGTTGTAAAAGGTGGCCGTCGTCTGCGGTTCGCTGCGCTTGTAATTGTCGGCGACAAGAACGGTCACGTTGGCTTTGGTACTGGTAAAGCACAAGAAGTCCCAGAAGCTATTCGTAAGGCCGTTGAAGCTGCTCGTAAGAACCTGATCGAAGTTCCTATCGTGGGAACGACTATTCCTCACGAAGTCCTCGGTTCATACGGTGGGGGTAAGATCTTACTCAAGCCCGCTGCTGAAGGTTCTGGGGTTACCGCTGGTGGTTCCGTTCGTTCCGTCATGGAATTAGCTGGAGTTGCTGACGTTACTTCCAAGCGTTTAGGTTCTAACACGCCGGTCAACGCTGTTCGGGCCACTTTTGCTGGCTTGGCTCAGTTGAAGCGTGCTGAAGAAGTTGCCGCTCTCCGTGGTGTCTCTCTTCAACACTTAGCTGAATAAGGAGGGGTTTTAAAATGGCTCAATTAAAAGTTACTTTAATCCATAGTGCTGCTCACCGCCTCCCTAAACAGCGGAAGATTGTGGAAGCTTTAGGTTTACATCGTGTTAACAGCACGGTTGTCCAACCAGATAACGAAGCTACCCGCGGTGCGCTTTTCCAAATCGCACACTTGATTAAGGTTGAAGAAGTTAAGTAATACACAGATCATTAAATAAGGAGGTGCGCAATAGCATGAAGTTGAATGAACTAAAACCTGCTGAAGGCTCACGGAAGGTTCGTAATCGAGTTGGCCGTGGTGATTCATCTGGTAACGGTAAGACTGCTGGTCGTGGCCAAAAGGGTCAAAAGGCTCGTAGTAAGACTCGTTTGGGTTTTGAAGGTGGCCAAATGCCACTGTACCGTCGTATTCCAAAGCGTGGGTTTACCAACATTAACCGTAAGGAATTTGCTGTCGTAAACTTGGCTGCTTTGAACGTCTTTGATGATGGTGCTGAAGTTACACCAGCTGCCTTGATTGAAGCTGGAATCGTCAAGAACGAAAAGGCCGGTATTAAGATCTTAGGTAACGGTGAGTTAACGAAGAAGTTGACGGTTAAGGCCGCTAAATTCTCCAAGTCAGCTGCCGAAGCCATCGTAGCTGCTGGTGGTAAGACTGAGGTGATTTAATGCTATCAAGCTTGAAAAACGCCTTTAAGATTAAAGACATTCGTAAAAAGATTCTCTTTACTCTATTGGTTTTGATTGTCTTTCGGTTGGGTACTTATATTACCGTCCCCGGCATTAACGCAAAGGCACTTCAAAGCGTTGCGTCTTCTGGATTGGTTAGTATTTTAGATACCTTCAGTGGTGGTGGGTTAACCAATTATTCCATCTTCGCGATGGGGGTTTCACCTTACATCACTGCACAAATCGTTATTCAATTGCTACAAATGGACATCGTTCCGCGCTTCGTTGAATGGAGTAAGCAAGGGGACGTTGGTCGGCGTAAATTGAACCAGGCAACGCGGTACTTAGCGATTGCGTTAGCCTTCGTTCAATCCATCGGGATCACGGCTGGTTTTAGTGCTTTAAGCTCACTGAAATTAGTCCAAAACCCAAGTGTTGCAACGTACTTGTCAATCGGGTTAATCCTGACTGGTGGGACCATGTTGACCACTTGGATGGGTGATATGATTACCGATCGTGGTCTTGGTAACGGGATTTCAATGATTATCTTTGCGGGTATCATTGCTCGGACACCAAAATCTGTTTACCAACTTTACCAAACTTACTTTGTCGATGCTGATAAAGGGACTTTGTGGAAGAGTGTCTTGTTCATTCTTGGGTTGATCGTGTTAGTTCTGATTATTGTGACCTTCACTACGTGGGTTCAACAAGCGGAACGGCGGGTCCCAATTCAATACACTCGGCGAGTATCTGGTTCACCAGATAGTAGCTACCTTCCATTAAAGGTCAACGTTGCCGGTGTTATTCCAGTTATCTTTGCGAGTTCGTTTATTGCGACGCCACAGACTATTCTGATGGCATTCCAAAACACCCACTCTCAAGATGCTTGGTATCAAACACTGACGGACGTCTTTAACATGCAAACGGTCGATGGCGCCATTTTGTACACCGTTCTGATCGTTGTGTTCACGTTCTTCTATGCGTTCGTGCAAGTTAACCCAGAAAAGTTAGCTGAGAACCTGCAAAAGCAGGGGAGCTACATTCCTGGTGTTTGGCCTGGTCACGAAACACAATCATATGTTTCCAGCTTGTTGATGCGCCTCAGCACTGTGGGTGCGCTCTTCCTTGGATTCATTTCCTTGATTCCGTTATTAGCCCAAAACCTTTGGGACTTAGATGAGTCAATTGGTTTAGGTGGTACCAGCCTCTTAATCGTCGTTGGTGTGGCTATCGAAACCATGCGGCAAGTTGACGGATTGATGATGAAGCGCGAATACGTTGGCTTTATCCAAGATCCAGAACCAGCTTAATGAGTTTCCAGCGGGTGTGTTGATCTTTTAGCACACCTGCTTGTGTTTTTCGGGTAAATTTTCGAATAAGGAGAACGAACATGACAGCTATGAATTTAATTCTCATGGGTCTACCGGGTGCCGGTAAAGGGACTCAAGCCGAAAAGATTATCAAGGAGTTCCACTTACCGCATATTTCTACGGGAGATATCTTCCGTGAAGCGATGAAGAACGAAACTGAAATGGGATTGGCAGCGAAGAAGTTTATCGACAAAGGTGAATTGGTACCGGACGAAGTTACGAACGGAATTGTTCGCGACCGGTTAGCCCAAGCTGACACCAAAGACGGGTTCATGTTGGATGGATTCCCCCGTTCCATTGTTCAAGCCGAAGCGTTAGATACCTTTGGCCCAGAACTGGATCGGACCATCAACGCCGTGATCAACATTCACGTTGAACCAGATGTCTTGGTCGAGCGCCTTTCTGGTCGTTACATTTGCCGCAACTGTGGGGCAACTTACCACAAGCTGTACAAGCAGCCTAAAGTTGAAGGTACGTGTGATGTCTGTGGTAGTCATGACTTCTATCAACGTGAGGACGACAAGCCTGAAACGGTGAAGAATCGTTTGGCGGTTAATCTGAAAATGAATACACCGCTGGTTGATTACTACACCAAGAAGGGGTTATTGTTCACCGTTGATGGTGACCGTGACATCGATGACGTGTACGTCGACATCGAAAAGATCCTTAAGAGCTTGTAGTCTGCACTAAGTTCTTGCTTACTATCGAGAAATATGGTAGACTTATTCAGGTTTAGCCTGTAAATGGCGCGCTGTCGCGATTCACAGGTGCTAGGTGGGAGCAAAGTCTTTGTTCCTACTGCTTTTACGTGTAGTTTACACGCAAGAAAAAGGGAGGTACTTTCGTGGCGAAAAGCGATGTCATCGAAGTCGAAGGTAAAGTTACCGAAACATTACCCAACGCGATGTTTCGGGTCGAATTAGAAAACGGTCATGAGATTCTCGCTCACGTCTCCGGTAAGATTCGGATGCATTACATTCGGATTCTGCCTGGTGATCGAGTAACTGTTGAAATGTCACCGTATGACTTGTCTAAAGGCCGGATTACTTATCGCTTTAAGTAACGGTTAGACAGATGTAGGAGGGATATTCATGAAAGTAAGACCATCAGTTAAGCCAATGTGCGAACACTGCAAGGTTATCAAGCGTAAGGGCCGAGTAATGGTTATTTGCTCAGCTAACCCTAAGCATAAACAACGCCAGGGTAAGTAATTCAATTTATAGGAGGTGCAATTAAATGCCACGTATTGCTGGAGTGGATTTACCACGTGATAAGAAAATCGCTTACGGTTTGACTTACATTTTTGGTATTGGTATCAACACCGCACATAAGATTGTTGCGGATGCTGGAGTCTCAGAAGATGTTCGGGTTCGCGATATGACACCTGATCAAGAAGACAAGATTCGTGCCGAAGTTGACAAGTACAAGGTTGAAGGTGACTTACGTCGTGAAGTTAGCCTGAACATCAAGAACTTGCAAGAAATCGGTTCATACCGTGGTATGCGTCACCGTCGGGGTTTGCCTGTTCGCGGTCAACATACCAAAAACAATGCCCGCACTCGGAAGGGTAAAGCCGTTTCCGTTGCCGGTAAGAAGAAGTAAAGGAGGGTTAACACTTTATGGCTACTAGAAAAACTAGTCGCAAGCGTCGGGTCAAGAAGAATATTGAAGCCGGTGTTGCACACATTCATGCTACGTTTAACAACACATTAGTTATGATCACTGACGTTCAAGGGAACGCCATTGCTTGGTCATCAGCTGGTGCCTTAGGATTCAAGGGTAGTCGGAAGTCAACGCCATTTGCTGCTCAAATGGCCGCTGAAGCCGCTGCTAAAGCCTCAATGGAACATGGTATCAAAGCCGTTGAAGTTGCTGTTAAGGGTCCTGGTTCAGGACGTGAAGCTGCTATCCGTGCTATCCAAGCTACTGGGGTAGAAGTTACTGCTATTCGCGATGTCACCCCAGTTCCTCATAATGGGACTCGTCCTCCAAAGCGCCGTCGGGTTTAACGTGAGCGTTTCATTAATGAGGGCAACCTTCATGATGGGATTGACTTATAGGAGCTCAACGCGGTTTGAAAGGGGTAAACGATAAGAATGATTGAATTTGAAAAGCCTAACATTCATAAAATTGATGAAAGTAGCAACTACGGTAAGTTTATTGTCGAACCGTTGGAACGTGGTTACGGGACAACGCTAGGGAATTCCTTACGGCGGATCTTGCTTTCTTCATTACCTGGTGCAGCTGTTACCAGCATTCAAATCGACGGGGTTCTGCATGAATTCTCTACTATCGAAGGTGTCGTTGAAGACGTCACGCAAATCATCTTAAATGTTAAGAAGATTGCGTTGAAGCTCAACGGTTCTGACGACCAAGAGGAAACCATGGAGATCAACGTTAAGGGTCCTGCTCAAGTTACCGCTGGTGACATTGTCGCAGGCGCTGACGTCGATGTGTTGAACCCAGATCTGTACATTGCTACAGTTGCGGATGGGGCAACGTTCCACATGCGGATGACAGCGGATAAGGGCCGTGGTTATGTTTCTGCTGACGAGAATAAGACTCGCAACACGGATATGCCAATTGGTGTCTTAGCCGTAGATTCCATTTACACCCCAATCGAACGGGTTAACTACCAAGTAGAGAATGCACGGGTTGGCCAACGGGCTGACTACGATAAATTGACCCTGGATGTTTGGACAAACGGTTCAATTAATCCAAGCGAAGCCATTGCTCTGGCTGCTAAGATCTTGACCGAACATCTGGCTATGTTTGTCGACTTGACCGACGAAGCTAAGAATGCGGAAATCATGGTTGAAAAGGAAGAGACTCACAAGGAAAAGATGCTTGAGATGACTATCGAAGAGCTCGACTTGTCCGTCCGTTCGTACAACTGTTTGAAGCGTGCTGGTATCAACACGGTTCAAGAATTGACTAATAAGACCGAAGCAGACATGATGAAGGTTCGTAACTTGGGTCGCAAGTCCCTTGAAGAAGTTAAGGCTAAGTTAAGCGACTTAGGGTTATCACTTCGGAAGGAAGACTAATTTTAGACACTCAAAGGAGGGTTTCTGGTTATGAGTTACCGTAAATTACAACGGACTAGTTCTCAACGTCGTGCATTATTACGCGATTTGACTACCAGTTTAATTTTGAACGGCCGCATCGAAACGACTGAAGCACGCGCTAAGGAAGTTCGTAAGACGGCTGACCAAATGATTACCTTGGGCAAGCAAGGCGACTTACATGCTCGTCGGCAAGCTGCTGCTTTCATCCGTAACGTAGTTGCAGATGTTAAGGAAGACGGCGACGATGTCGTTGTTACCAGCGCATTGCAAAAGGTATTCAGCGAATTAGCACCTAAGTACGCAGACCGTAAAGGTGGTTACACGCGTATCTTAAAGACGATGCCTCGTCGCGGTGATGGTGCCGCTATGGCTATCTTGGAATTCGTTGACTAATCTTTGGTTAACAGTTTTCGGGAGTAATCACGTCCCTAAACGTGGTACAAATATGCATTAAATTAATCACTAGAACCATGTGGTATAGAGCGCTATGATGATGGGGAATTTCCGAGTCTAGCTTGAATGGGGGCTAACGCCTCAGCGCCGCTGGTTTGTTAGTGATTTTTTTGTACCCATTTTTTGGTTCAGACTATGATGTAATGGGCGATCAGACTCAAATGTGATCGGGGAATCACTAAGCCTACTGGAACGCGGCCTTAACCCCCTTCACACTGGGGCGTTAGCGCACACGATGACTACCACAGAGTGACCGTTGGCAGTCACAGAGGGCGGTAACTGAATATATTTGTTCCCGAACACTTCGGGTTTGCTTGAATATTTGGTATAATTACCGGTGACATTTTGCGTAAGGAGATGACGGCTGATGGCAAACATCATTGAAGTTGCACATCTATCGTATCGTTATCGTAACGGTGAACAGGACGCCGATCAGCGCCCGGCGTTAAATGACGTTAGTTTCACCGTTCAGGCCGGTGAGTGGTTGGCCATCGTCGGTCATAACGGGAGTGGTAAGTCGACGTTAGCGAAGTCGTTAGACGGTCTCTTGCCGTTCACCGAAGGAACCATCACGGTGGGGGGGATTACATTGACCCCTGCGACCGTCTGGCAGGTTCGGGAGAAAATCGGGATGATCTTCCAGAACCCCGATAATCAATTCGTGGGCGCCACCGTTGAAGATGACGTCGCCTTTGGTCTGGAGAACCGCCAGATTGCGCGTGCCGACATGTTGCCACGCGTTCAAGCGGCCATTGAAGAGGTCGGCATGACTGAGTTTGCGCACCGCGAACCCAGCTCCCTTTCTGGTGGCCAGAAACAACGGGTGGCGCTCGCCGGTATCGTGGCGATTGCACCAGATATTCTGATTCTGGATGAAGCCACTAGTATGCTGGATCCCCAAGGACGGCGGGAGATGCTCGCTCTGGTGCGGCAATTGCGCACTGACCAGCACCTGACCGTCATCTCCATTACCCATGACATCGATGAGGCAGCCAATGCCGACCGGGTGTTGGTGATCGATGATGGTCGTCTGGTTGAGGAAGCGGACCCCGCCACTATTTTTGCGCAAGGTGAGCGCCTCACGCAACTTGGCTTGGATTTACCCTTTACTTCAAAATTACAGGCTGCTTTACGGCAACGGGGGATCACACCACCGGACGGCTATCTGACAACTGCGGAAATGGAGGCATGGTTGTGGCAATCTCTTTCGAACACGTAAGTTATACGTATCAAGCGGGAACGCCCATGGCGAACACGGCCTTGACCGATGTTTCCTTTACCGTCCCCGACCATGGCTACCTGGCCATCATCGGCCATACGGGAAGTGGTAAATCAACGCTGATTCAGGAACTAAACGCGCTACTGAAGCCAACCACCGGCAACGTTCACGTCGATGACTTCACCATCACGCCCAAGACCACTAATGCCGATCTCAAACCATTGCGGCAACACGTTGGCATGGTCTTCCAGTTCCCAGAGAGTCAATTGTTTGAGGAGACCATCCGTAAGGACATTGCGTTTGGGCCGCAGAACTTTGGCATGAGTGAAGCCGAGGCTACCCAATTGGCCGATGACATGTTGGCAACCGTGGGCCTCGACAGCAGTTATGCCGACCGGTCACCATTCGAGCTGTCCGGGGGCCAAATGCGCCGGGTCGCCATTGCTGGGGTATTGGCGATGCGTCCTCAAGTTTTAGTCCTCGATGAACCGACCGCCGGGCTGGATCCGCGCGGCCGCGAAGAAATGATGACACTCTTTGAACGCCTGCATCGTGAGCAGGGGCTGACCATCGTGTTGGTCACCCACCAAATGGAGGACGTGGCCCAGTATGCTGAGCAGGTTGCCGTCATGCGCCAAGGTCAGCTGGTTAAATTTGGCACGCCCCAGGAGGTCTTTCAAGACCCCGACTGGTTGCAGGCTAATCAACTAGATGTGCCCCGTGCCGCACGATTTGCGCAAGCACTTGCGGCCAAGGGCATGCAATGGGGGCAGTTACCGTTGACCGCCGATCAGTTGGCCGACCAATTGGTAGCGCGCTGGCCACAGAGGGGGTCCGCTGATGTCTAGTTTTATTTTTGGTCGGTACCTCCCACTGAATTCGGTGGTCCACCGGTTAGACCCACGGGCCAAACTCATGCTGAGCTTCTGTTACATCGTTCTAGTCTTTTTGGCGAATAACTTAGTGAGTTATGCAATCTTGATTGCCTTTACGATTGGTGCCATTCTGGCGTCGAAAATCAGTCTGGGTTTCTTTCTCAAAGGGATTCGTCCGTTGCTGTGGCTGATCGTCTTTACGGTAGTCTTACAGCTGCTGTTTAGTCCGGCCGGCGGGCACACGTACTTTCACTGGGCATTTATCAACATTACGCAGTTCGGACTGGTCAATGCGGGGTTCATTTTCATTCGGTTCCTGCTGATCATTATGTTTTCAACGCTGTTGACGCTATCGACGCAGCCCCTGGATATTGCGACCGGATTGGCTTCATTGATGAAGCCGCTGCGGTGGGTACACGTGCCAGTAGATACGTTAGCGATGATGCTGTCGATTGCGTTACGATTCGTGCCCACGCTGATGGATGAGGCCACGAAGATCATGAACGCCCAGCGTGCACGGGGCGTGGATTTCGGTGAGGGGGGCTTATTGAAACAAGCCAAAGCCCTGATTCCGCTGATGGTACCGTTATTTATGAGTGCTTTTAACCGGGCGGAAGACCTCTCAACGGCCATGGAAGCGCGAGGTTATCAGGACAGTGAACACCGGAGCCAGTACCGCATTTTAACTTGGCAAAAACGGGATACGATCACTTGGATAATATTTTTAATTGGATTTGCGGCGATACTTGCTTGTCGCCACTGGTAGGAGAGAGATGCAGATGCAACGTTACAAGGTAACTTTTATGTACGACGGAACCGACTTTGCCGGCTTCCAGCGCCAACCCAATAAACGGACAGTGGAGAGTGTTCTCACAAAAATCGTCAATAAAATGGCGAAGAACCCAACACCGGCCATCGTCATCTACGGTTCGGGACGGACCGACGCAGGGGTCCACGCGTTAGCGCAGGTGGCCCACTTCGACTTTCCCTTCCTGATTCCCGCGGAGAACATGCGTAAGGGCTTAAACAGCATGTTACCGATGGATATGGAGGTCTTGAAGGTCGAGGAGGTTGCGGCTGACTTTCACGCGCGGTATGACGTGTCTGGGAAACGCTACCTCTACCGGATGGATATGGGCGAGTTCCGCAATCCGTTCAAACGTAACTATACCGGTCACTGGAAGTTTCCCGTTGATTTGACAAAGATCAACGCGGCCCTGCAGGATTTAGTGGGGGAACACGACTTTACCAGTTTTGTGGCATCCGGCGCGCAAACGCGGACGTTCGTGCGGACCATCTATGAAGCCACGTGCCACATTGACGAGGCGAACCACGAGTTGGTCTTTGAATTTTACGGGAATGGCTTTATGTACAATCAGGTGCGAATCATGGTCGGCGTGCTGGTCGAAATTGGCGCTGGGACCCGACCGGTGCACGATATTTTACGATTGTATCAGGTCAAGGATCGACGGCAGGCCAGAAGAACGGTTCCGGCGGCGGGCTTATATCTCAAGCACGTCTATTATCAGGGAGAAGACCCGGAACACCCGACGAAATTGCCCCAACATCAGCGGTAAATTTCGTTAGGGGGACAAACAATCATTGACTTTATGGAGAAAACTTTGTATTATGGTTGTTGGTATTGTTTGCCCCACGATAAGCCCCGGAAAGTTTACTTGGTGTCAGACAAACACAGATTTATGGAGGAATTTAACGTGCGTACAACTTATATTGCAAAACCAAACGATGTTGACCGCAAATGGTACATCGTGGACGCAACTGATGTTAGCTTAGGTCGTCTTGCTTCAGTCGTTGCTTCCGTATTACGCGGTAAGAACAAGCCAACGTTCACGCCTAACGTGGACACTGGTGACAACGTAATCGTCATCAACGCTGCTAAGGTTGGTTTAACCGGCCGTAAGGCAACCGACAAGATTTATTACCACCATACCGGTTTCGCCGGTGGCTTGAAGTCACGGACTGCTGGTAACTTCCGGGATCAAAACCCAGAAAAGTTGATCGAAACTTCTGTACAAGGTATGCTCCCTAAGAACTCCTTAGGTCACCAAATGGCATTGAAGCTTCACGTGTACGCTGGTGCAGACCACAAGCACGAAGCACAAAAGCCAGAAGTATTAGACATTACTAACCTAATCTAAGGAGGAAACCAAATTGGCACAAGTTCAATATCGCGGCACTGGCCGTCGTAAAAACTCCTCTGCTCGTGTACGTTTAGTACCCGGCTCAGGTAAAATTGTTATGAACAAGAAGGCAATCGAAGACTACATTCCATTTGCAAGTATTCGTGAAGTCGTCTTACAACCATTCAACGTTACGGAAACTCTCGGTAACTACGATGCATTAGTTACTGTCCATGGTGGCGGTTTCTCCGGCCAAGCCGGCGCAACTCGTCATGGGATCGCTCGGGCATTGCTCGAAGTAGACCCAGACTTCCGTGGTCCGCTGAAGCGTGCAGGTCTTTTGACCCGTGACGCCCGGATGAAGGAACGTAAGAAGCCAGGTCTCAAGAAGGCCCGTAAAGCTTCACAATTCTCAAAGCGTTAATATTTCGATATTTTCGATTTGGAAATCCTCACCAATTTTGGTGGGGATTTTTTGTTTGGGTTTAAAATACTGACGACAGCATGTTGGTCAGAAGCGAAGAACAGGTCGGCAACGCTCTGTTAGCTGTTGGGGATAGCAATGGGCATCTTTATGGAGCGTTTTCTCATTTCCTTCTCACCGCTCTGTCCTTTGTGCAAAGTGGGTATTGTTTTCCCCCGCGCTTTGTCTTAAGCTGAATGGGAAGTCTTTGACAGGATAGGAAAATCATGGAGAAAATTAAGCAATCTAAGTTATTTGACACGTTATCTAAAAAAATGGTCTGGGGGTTTATCTTCCTGATTACGTTAGGAACGATCTTCTTGAGCTTACCCGCGGCTACGCGGGGGGCGCAGGGGACATCGTTTATCGACACCGTGTTTACCGCGGCGTCCGCGACCTGTATTACCGGCCTCACGGTGGTCAATACCGCGCAGCACTGGTCTTTTTTTGGTCAGGTCGTGATTTTGGTTCTCTCAGAGGTCGGCGCGCTGGGTTACATGACGTTTGCCGTGTTGCTGTTTAACATCATCCGGCGAAACCTGAACCTCTCGACACAATTAATGGTGAAAGAGTCACTCAATCTGGAAAATCTGAGCGACACGAAGAGTGTGATGAAATACGTTGTCGGGCTCTCTGCGCTGTTTCAAGTTGGTGGGGTCATTCTCCTTGCCTTCGACTTTGTCGGTCGTTTCGGGTGGAAACGGGGGCTCTACGTGTCCCTTTACCACTCCGTCATGTCCTTTTGTAACGCCGGGTTTGACGTCTTTGGTGACAGTCTAATGAGCTTTCGTGATGACAGCTACTTGCTGGTGGTTACCATTATCCTCATTATCGGTGGGGGCTTGGGATTCCTGGTTTGGCGCGATTTGTTGCTGTACCATGAGCGTCACCGGTTGAGTCTGAACTCCAAATTGACGCTGGTCACGACCGGAACGTTATTCGTAGCTGGTTTTATCCTGCTGCTGATTACGGAAAAGGACCTCTCCTTGCTGCCTAAGGGAACGTCGTGGTTCAACCGGACGATCAACACGCTCTTTCTCAGCGTGACGCCACGAACGGCGGGACTAATCACGTTACCCACCAATGATCTACAGGCCGGCAGTATCTTCTTATTGATGATTCTGATGTTTGTCGGGGGGACGCCGGGGTCCACTGCTGGGGGGATCAAGACCACCACGTTTGGTGTGTTGATGCTCCAGAGCATTGCCCAGTTGCGCGGGAAAAAAGACGTGGAGTTCAGTCGGCGGCGGTTCAGCCAATCAAACATTAGCCGGGCACTCCTGCTGGTCTTTCTGGCGAGCATCGTGATCGTCATGGCCACGTTAATCTTGACGCAAACGGAACACATCCCCAAGGGGTTTGGGCTCGAATACATTGTCTTTGAGGTGCTGTCGGCGTTTGGAACGGTGGGCTTGAGTCTGGGGCTTACGCCACATTTAACACTGATCGGTAAGCTGGTCATTATCTTACTGATGTTTATCGGCCGAGTCGGCATCTTTACGTCGTTATACTCGCTATCCAAGCGGCAGACCAAGGTCAACCAGATTCGGTACCCTGAAGAAAATATCTTAATCGGTTAAGGAGTATGTGAAAATGAAGAAGAGTTTTGCGGTTCTCGGCCTCGGTCGGTTTGGTCAAAGTGTGGTGCAAACGTTGGCAGCGTCCCATCAAGATGTCCTAGCAGTTGATGTTAAGGAGGAGCCGGTCAACGAAATGATGGACATTGCCACGCAGACGTTGATTGCGGATACCCGTGATGAGGACGTTTTGCGGGGACTGAACATTGACACCTTTGATTACGTCATCGTCGGCATTGGGAACAACATGGAAGCCAGCATTTTGACCACCATGTTGACCAAGGAGCTGGGTGCAAAAAAAGTAATCGCTAAGGCCGAAACCGCCGATCACGGGCGAGTGCTGAAACGCGTGGGGGCTGATCAGGTGACCTTCCCCGAACGGGACATGGGCCACAGCATCGTGCGTAAGCTACTGTCCAACCACATTCTGAACTTTATCGATCTCAGTGATGAATATACGTTGGCCGAAGTGGTGATTACGGACCCGAATTTCGTGAACCAAGACCTGATTGCATTAAACCTGCGGCAACGCTTCGATTTGACAGTGATTGCCATTCAGCATGACGGTAAGATCAACATCTCGCCGCAACCGTCCGCAATGGTCCAGTTACATGACGTGTTGACGGTGGTTGGACCAATCAAGAGCGTAGAATCATTGGATGAATCGTTGAAAAAATAGGTGAAAAATGGCGCTTGCCGGTTGGTGGGCGCTTTTATTGTGGCTAAAATGTTGTGAGATATCGGGGATGATTCTCTCAAGCGCGAGTTCAGGCAACGTTTACCGGATAGAATTACCGCCCCAAATTTCGCTGAAACCACTTATCTTTAAATGGCACCCGACTTACCGTGAGCTAAAACGAGGTACAGGGGTTGGCTGTCCACACGTTTAACCACTAACGGGGTCAGTACGGTTAGCATTGTCTCTGGCTGACCGGTTGGGTATAGTTGGACTAAATAGCTACTAAGCGGGGGAAAACGCAATGAATGATGACCTGTTCAGAATTACCAATTGGTTACGCGTTAAGAGTCATCAACAGATGATTGCTCAAGAAGCCGACGAGTTGAACCGTGCGCGAGCCGCGCAACTACTTTACTACGTGCAAGGCACCTGTCTGGCCGTGTACGGGGTGAGTGCGTTTACGGACAAGATGATTGCGGGCAAACACGGCGTGGAGTTTGCGCGACTGACCACTCAGTATCCAGTGGGACGCGGCATTGTTGGCCAGTTAACTGAACGCACGTTGGCCGATTATGATGCGTTGGCGACCTGCGACCCATTTACGTCCATTTTGGAGGGCGTCTGGCAAAATCTAGGAGATCTGTCGGCCGTGCAATTGATGTGGCGCGTCCGGCGAGATGAGCCATGGCGACAGGCACCGCGGGGAGCTGCCTTGGACTTAGATGTGGTGACGACGTATTTTCGCGAACATGTAGTGAACTGACCGTTGTTGGTGACCACCGCCATAAATAAATTCGTAAGACCTTAAGTTTTCCCGTAGCCAAGTCCTTAGTTACCTCATCCACGCGGCACTGCGTTATCCTAAAGATAAACCAGTGACAGACTAAGGGGGATGAGGACCAATGACGCGTGATGCCACGACCGACCACCTGATTCAGGCGATTATTGCCCGTCTACGGCATGCGGGAATCCAAGTCAACGTGACCCGCCATAAGACGAGTAGCCTATACCTGCACTTAGACAATGACATCTTGAAAGAGATTCGGGTCAGCGACCATGGTATTGGGAAAAAGTCGCGGCATCGCGTGGGATATGACATCCGTACGGACCGCGATCGGCGACTGTATTTTTGGCCTGAGAATCGCTGCTTTCAGTATGGCCGCCAGAACGCCCTGAGCGTCACGGAAAAGGTGATCCACGACCGTGACCGAGAAATTGCTGCGCTAGGTGTAAAGGGCTATCAACAGTTGGTGCGCACCGCCAAAATTCACCGGCAGCTACCGAGCAAAGAGGCGGCGTTTGAAAATAAACTCAGTCAGTTTTTCGACCAGGCCGTCCCCAATCGACCGGCACACATTTCGCGGCGGCATGGTCATTGTTCTCGACAACCAGAAGCGAGGTGAGTCGGATGCATCAAAAGTCGCATCAAGAGTCGTCGATCGACGTTGATCGACTGGCCGAAATTGCGGCCGTGTTGGGGGTCATGATTCCGTTGGTTCTAAGTTATCTAAGCAAGTGAGCCGATGCAGTAAGGGTTAATCAATCAACTAAAGAGTGCGTCTCACTAGACCGGTGAATGTCGGTCTGGTGAGGCGCACTTTCTTCTATAATACAGCGTTTAATGAGTAATGGTGGGGTACGCCATGCAAACTTACGCATCACTAAAATGATAGTTGGGTTACAGCAGGTGAATGTTCCCCGCTTCACACTTATCGATCATTTCTTGAGGCCATAGCGCAGCTTGAACTTCGCCGACGTGCGCTTTGCCTAGCAACAGCATGCACAGCCGGGACTGGCCGATCCCACCACCGATTGTGAACGGGACTTCTTCGTTCATGACCATTTTGTGGTAGGGCAGGTTCAGCCGGTCTTCAGCGTGGGCAATCTTCAACTGTTTCAACATCGAGTCGGCGTCGACCCGAATCCCCATGCTGGAGATTTCCATTGACTGGTTCAGAGGTTCATACCAGAACAGAATGTCACCGTTCAATGACCAGTCGTCGTAGTCAGGGGCCCGGCCGTCATGACGCTTGCCACTCTTCAGCGCGCCACCGATCTTCATCAGGAAGACACAGCCGAGTTTCTTCGTAATGGCGTTTTCCCGTTCCTTAGGCGTCATGGTCGGGTACATGTCTTCGAGTTCTTGCGTGGTCACAAAGTGAATCTCATCAGGTAAGTGGTGAACAGCTTGGGGGAACTTGTACCAGACTTCGTGTTCCATGTGCTTGATGACCTTGAAGATGGTCCGCACAGTGGCCTTTAAGGTGTCGACAGTCCGTTCGTCCTTGCCGATGACCTTTTCCCAGTCCCATTGGTCAACGTAGGCGGAGTGATAGTTGTCGAGATCTTCGTCTTTCCGAATGGCGTTCATGTTGGTGTAAAGGCCTTCGTGCATGTTAAATCCGTAACGCTTCAACGCCACCCGCTTCCACTTGGCCAGGGAGTGGACGATTTCAATCGTTTCGTCGCCCATGTCGGCCATGGTAAATGAAACGGGCTTTTCTACGCCGTTCAGGTTGTCGTTAAGCCCCGTCGACTTTTCCACGAACATCGGTGCAGATAGCCGCGAGAGGTTCAGTTGCTTCCCGAATTCTTCCTGGAAGGTTTCGCGAATGTAGCGAATGGCAGCTTGCGTTTCTTTAACGGTTAATTTTGGATCGTAATCCTTTGGAATAATTAAATGCATGGTCATGATCTCCTTTGGGTTGTGTATTAGATAAAATAAAAAGAGTCTCTCATCCCGAAAATCAAGGGACGAGAAACTCTCGCGGTACCACCCAAGTTGTCTATCTGCAGTATAGACCAGCTCAAAAATAGAGTACTAACATACTCCACCGATGGTAACGTACCGGTTAACGGCCACGCCTACTCTGACAACGTCATTTCAGGTAGCAACTAAGAAAGTGTTTTTCGGTCAAGGCGAACACTGATTGGGTTTGCACTAACTCCCAACTCACTGGCAGGCCGGCTTGACGTACTCCTCTTTCCTCCGTTTTTTATCTTATGGGCTTAATCCTAGCACGTTTTGGTCAGATGTAAATAACAAAATTAAAAATCGGCGAGAATCCGTTTCAAAAATGACCGCGAAAATTCAGATGGGAACCGGATTTAACGGTCATTCAACTTTTTTTAAAAAGTTACGGTCTTGTCTGCCCAGACGACCAGGTCGACACAGTCGGTCACGGTGCCAGCGGGACAGGCAGCGGTGCTGGTCAGTTGCCGATTCTTGAGGCAGGTCCCACAGGCGAGAACTGTCCCACCGGCCGCTTCAAATTTAGCTAATTGGTCGGCCACATCGTAGCGGGCATTGCCGACGGTCGCAATTTCCACACCAGCGCCCATCAGAAAGACGTGGACGGCGTGGCCCTGCTGCCGGGCAGCGACACCAAAGCGCAGCGCATTCCAGACCATTTCGGGATCCTTACTCTCTAAAATCACACCTAACTTCATGCGGACTCAACTTCTTTCAGGTTTTCGCTAATCGTATCATAGGTGGTCGGGGCGGGACTACTAATATGATTCCGTTTGGCACGGTCACCAGTTAAATGGTTGCGGCAAGTGTCGGGAGAGAAAATACCACGAAAATCCCGGCAGTATACGCTTTCAAGCAATCTTTTTCTTGACATTTACCCTTAAAATAACTAAAATATGATAATTAGTCTAATCGAATTCTAATTAATGCTAACGTTGTCTGCAAGTGCTACCTAGAGTTGGTAGCGGGCGGGCAAATGGCTTAGCAGTCAAGTGCCGTCATCATTAAGGGATGGCAGTAGCGTCAGTGAATTTAACACACCACAAAGGAGGAGTCAGCTTGGGACGACCACATCAACTATTTATCAAAAAACAGGTGCAAACGGATCTCTATAAGAAAACGGGGTTGGAGAAGACCTTAACGGCGTTTAGCCTGACGACTATGGGAATCGGCGCTATCGTTGGTTCCGGGATCTTCATCACGCCCGGACTGATTGCCGCCAACTATACGGGGCCCAGCGTGATGCTGTCGTACCTGATCGCCGTAGTCGTCTGTGCGATGGCCGCGCTGTGTTACTCGGAGTTCTCGTCAACGATTCCGTTAGCGGGAAGTGCCTATACCTACGTGTACGCCGTCTTCGGCGAATTTGCCGCCTGGATTCTGGGCTGGGCGCTGATTTCGGAATACCTCTTTGCTGTCTCGTCGGTGGCCGTGAGTTGGTCATCATATTTTCAAAACCTATTAGCGGGCTTTGGCATTAAATTACCTTCCTTCCTTCAAGCAGCAGCGGGAACGGCAGGCGTCAGGGGGGGCGGTATCGACATTGTGGCCCTCGCGATTACAATGATCGTTGCTTGGCTCTTATCCAAGGGAATTCGGGAATCGGCCCGGATCAACAACATTATGGTCATTGTTAAGATTTTAGTGATTTTGCTATTTATTGGGATTGCCGTCTTTTACGTGAAGCCGGAAAATTACAATCCGTTCTTGCCATTTGGGACGCAAGGCATCTTCAAGGGAGCCGCGGTGGCTTTCTACGCCTACATCGGGTTTGATGCCGTCTCTACGGCGAGCGAGGAAGTTAAAAATCCCAAGCGTAATATGCCAATCGGGATTATCAGTTCACTTTTGGTTGCGGCCGTGCTCTACATTAGCTTGTCGGCGGTGCTGGTAGGTGTAGTCCACTACACCAAGCTCAGCGTTGCTGATCCGGTGGCCTTAGCCCTGACCCTGATTCACCAGAACTGGGCGTCCGGCGTGATTTCACTGGGTGCCATCGTGGGGATGACCACGGTGCTGATTGTGATGTCCTATGGGGGCACGCGGCTGTTGTTTGCGATTAGTCGGGATGGCTTGTTGCCTAAGCCACTGATGAAATTAAATCCGAAGACCCACGTGCCCGTCGCCAATACCTGGATTTTCGGTGTCATCGCCAGTCTCTTTGCGGCGGTAATTCCCATTGATAAGATTGCGGAATTGGTCAATATTGGGACACTATCAGCGTTTGCGATGGTGTCCCTGGGGATCGTTTTCCTCCGGCATGACGAGCGGTTCAAGAATCTCGACACCTCATTTCAAGTGCCATGGTATCCCTTCCTGCCAATTATTTCGTTCTTGGCGTGTGTGTACCTGATGACGCAACTGCAGCCGTTCACTTGGGAGGCCTTTGGTGTGTGGGTCGTGTTGGGGCTTATCGTCTACACGACTTACGGCTACAAGCACAGCCGGGTACGGTAACGACCCAGCCTATCGTTTGACACGGCGACAGCATTTCCCAGCGGGGACGGTCGAGTTCGACTTAAATGTCGATCACGGAAAGATCCAAGCCATCCAGATTCACGGCGACTTCTTCGGCCAACTGCCGATTGAAGAGGTCACGGCCAAATTGGTGGGGACGACCTATACCCCGGCTGCTGTTCAAGCGGTCTTTGATGCGTTGGACGTGCCAAGTTACTTTGGCAAGATTCCGGCTAAGGATTTGGTCGACCTCTTGACGCGGCAACCGCAAACCAAATAGAGGTGCACACTCGAAGCGTTACTGCAGAGACGGTAACGCTTTATTTTTAAATTGGTAGTGTGGGGTATTGATTACAAAATGGGTAAAGTAGTGATGCAGACGGCTAGCTGCCACGTCAGCAAATGGTGGCCGCTCAGCAACGATTTCTACGTTTTTCTTAAGCTTCACCGGCGATTAGGAAGTGTTAAGCCTCAGCTCCTATAATGGTCAAGTCAATCATGACCGAAATAATTAAAAGCATCAACCGCCCGGTAGTCTTGCGGACGGACTGAAAGGGTGGTTATCAATCATGGATACGGAACGGCGGCAACGGCCGCATAAAAAGCGTCATCCCATTCGCAACATTATCATTGTCTTACTCCTGGCGTTAATTGCAGGCGGGACGGCTTATGGGATGAATAAATATCAGAGCATCAAGAACACGGTCAAAACAACGTATAAGGCTTCGGGCGCCCAGAAACTGCGCAATGCCAGTGCGGTGCTCCAGGCGAAGAAGCCGGTCTCGATTCTCCTCATGGGGACGGATACGGGGGCCTTGGGGCGCAACTTCAAGGGACGAACGGATAGTATGATGGTCGTGACCATCAATCCGCAGACTAATAAGACCACGATTACCAGTATTCCACGGGATACAGCGGTCAACGTGCCGGGCTTTGCGGACTATGGTGTGGCCAAAATCAATGCGGCGTATGCTTGGGGGCAGTCCAAGACGGCGATTACCACCGTTCAGAAGATGCTGAACATCCCCATCGACTTTTACGCCATTATCAATATGGGTGGTATGGAAAAGATCATTGATGAGGTCGGCGGCGTGACGGTGAAGCCCACGCTGAGCTTTAGCTATGGCGGTTACACGTTCAAGAAGGGTGTGAAGACCCACATGAACGGGAAGAAGGCCTTGGCCTACGCCAGAATGCGTGACGATGATCCCAAGGGCGACTACGGTCGACAAACACGACAACGGAAGGTCATTATGGCCCTGTTGAATAAATCGGGGTCCATTTCGTCATTACTCAACGAGGACTTCGTTAATTCACTGACGACGCAGACGCAAACTGATTTGACGTTCGACGACTTAACGGCGCTAGCGACGAACTACCGCAAGGCAACGCAGACCAAGAACATCAGCACGACCCATCTTCAGGGGAGTAGCGCGACCATCAACAGTCAGAGCATGGAGGTGGCGTCTAAGGCCGAACTTCAGCGCGTGACAAACTACATTCGCAAGGCGTTGGGGTTGAGTCAGGCCACCACGGGGACGATCGCCCAGATGGATACGGGCAATGATGGTGCAGCCAGTAGCAGTGAGTCAAAAACGACAAGTGATAACAATACTAATAATAGTGGTCAGCATACGGGCTACTAGAAAATGAAGGTCCAAAAGCCTGCCTCAACACAGATAGTGTTGGGGCAGGCTTTTTGTGCACCTGAAAGAATAATGCCATCAGTGATTTATGGCCTACACATATAATAAAAAGTGTAACAAAAACGTCTTAATTATACCCACCAAGCCATAGTATAATGATGGAGCGAAATTCGAGATGTACTGACAAAGAGCCACAAAAGTTATCCTAAATATAAAATTTGTAATTACGGTTAACTAACGTATGCACCATTTATAGGGTATCTGTGATTCGGTTTAGCGACGAGCACTTTATACTCGGTTTTAGGCTAAAAAGACCAGTAGCTTGTTAATTGGCGGAAATTGCCGAATGCATTTTTTGGGCGCGTTTGGCCGTGTAGTTAGGGGGATTAAGTGACGTTGACTAAGTATGATTATTTGGTTGTGGGGGCTGGCCTCTTCGGCGCAGTCTTTGCTCGCGAAGCGGCGTTACATCAGAAGCGAGTCAAGGTAATTGAAAAGAGAGAACACGTTGCTGGAAACATCTATACCGAGGAAATTGACGGCATCCAGGTTCACCAGTATGGGGCCCATATTTTTCATACTTCCGATAAAGCAATCTGGGATTATGTGAATCAATTTGCGACGTTCAACCGGTATACGAACAGTCCAATGGCCAATTACCAGGGCAAGCTGTACAACCTGCCCTTTAATATGAATACCTTTAGCGAGCTGTGGGGAGTGCGGACGCCCGCCGAAGCACAGCAAGAGATTGCGCGGCAGCGGGCCGCCTTGAACTTGGCAGGAGCACCCAGAAACTTGGAAGAACAGGCCATCTCATTGGTGGGGACGGATATCTATGAAAAATTGATCAAAGGGTACACGGAGAAACAGTGGGGCCAGCCGGCTAAGGACTTGCCAGCGTTCATCATTCGCCGGTTACCCGTCCGCTACACCTTTGATAACAATTATTTTAATGACACCTATCAGGGCATTCCCATCGGTGGCTACACCCAAATCGTGGAAAAGATGCTCGCTAGCGACCTGATCGACGTTGAGACCGGGGTGGATTTCTTTGCCAACAAGGCGCACTATCTGCGGGATTTCCCCAAGGTCATTTTCAGCGGCATGATTGACCAATATTTTGACTACCAGCTGGGGGAGCTGGCGTACCGGTCGCTGAGGTTTGAAACGGAAGAGCTGGCTATTGACAACTACCAGGGAAACGCCGTGGTGAACTATACGGATGCGGCAACCCCATTTACCAGAATTATAGAGCACAAGCATTTTGAATTTGGTAAGGGCAATGCGGGCAAGACCATTATCACCCGTGAGTATCCGCAGACTTGGAAACGTGGGGATGAACCGTACTATCCCGTCAACAACGCTCAGAATAACCAGCTTTACAAGGCTTACGCCGCTTTGGCTAAGGATGAAAAAAACGTTATTTTTGGCGGTCGACTGGGACAGTATCGGTACTTTGATATGCACCAGGTCATTCATGCCGCGCTGGTCATGGCAGAAAGGGAATTAAAGTGATGAAAGTTTGGGGGAGGAGGATCTCCGAAGTGACAGCTGATACAGATGGCGTCCAAAAAAAGCGGGTCTATCATATCTGCAAACGGATCTTTGATCTGATAATGAGTGTCATTGCCTTAGCAGTGCTATGGCCAATTTTCTTAATCATTGCCATAGCGATTAAGGTTGATGATCCGCACGGGGGTGTGTTCTATTCTCAGACCAGAATTGGCAAGGACGGCCGCCGCTTTAAAATGTTTAAGTTTCGGTCAATGGTTACGGATGCGGATGAAAAGTTGAAAACGTTGTTGAAGTATAACGACGTCGATGGTGCCATGTTCAAGATGAAAGAGGACCCACGAATCACACGGGTAGGCAAGTTTATTCGCAAGCACAGTTTGGATGAACTGCCCCAGTTGGTGAACGTGCTCTTGGGTGACATGTCACTGGTCGGGCCACGGCCACCGTTGCCGCGAGAGGTCAAGGAGTACGGCCTAACCGATGTGCAACGGTTAGCGGTCGTGCCAGGGTGCACTGGCTTATGGCAAATTAGCGGGCGGAACAACGTTAGCTTCGACACCATGGTTGCCTTGGACTTAAAGTACATTCGAGAAGCCAGCATCTGGGTCGACTTTGTGATCCTGCTCAAGACATTTCGTATCATTATCAGCCCGAACGATGCCTATTGAGTTGTGGGGGGGCAAAGTGCAGCCCTGATGGTTACGTTTCGGTTCAAATTTAACGAACGGTAAGGCGGCACAGTTATTTGCTAACGGCCACCCCTTAGTAACTTAGTAATTTGAACAATGCAACAGCAGATAGTAGTCATTCTTAACGGGAAATATTATGTTAATGGTGACTTGAAGCAAATAAGTTGCTGATACATGAAGTCGATTGGAGTTTAATGGCATGAATGTTGTTCGCAATTATATGTATAACGCGGGATATCAATTACTGACACTGATAGTGCCCTTTATTACGGTGCCTTATATCGCACGGGTTCTGGGGCCTACGGGTGTCGGGATCAATTCGTATACGAATTCCATCATCACCTATTTTCTGTTATTGGGAACGTTAGGCATAACGGTCTATGGTAACCGCGAAATTGCGTATCACCGCGATGATTTCGAACAACGAACACGGACTTTTTGGGAAATTGAGTTGTTACAAGTGATCACGGTCGTGGTTGCGTACGGCTTGTTTTTAATCTTTGTGGTGTTTCAAACCCAGTATAAAAGCTATTTCTTGCTCCAGTCACTGTGGATCATTGCCGGCATCTTCGACATCTCATGGTTATTCATGGGGATGGAGGATTTTAAAAAGACCGTTCTGCGGAACTCGTTGGTCAAGGTCGGCTCGTTGATCGCAATCTTTACGTTGGTCAAGACTCAAGCCGACGTGGGCATTTACATCATGATTTTGGGGGCTGCGCAGGTTCTGGGGAATCTGACACTTTGGCCGTATCTACACACCGTTGTCGGGAAACCCCAGATTAATTTTGCGGGTGTCTGGCGTCATCTGCGGCCGACCATCGTGTTATTTATTCCCCAGATTGCGACGCAGGTCTACCTGCAGTTGAACCGCACCATGTTGGGGCAGTTCGACTCCGTGACGGCAGCGGGCTATTACGACTATGCGGATAAGTTGGTCAAGATGATTTTGGCGGTGATTACAGCCACGGGGACGGTGATGCTACCACACATGTCACACTTGGCAGCCCAAGGGAGTCAGCGGCAGCTAAACCGCCTGTTGTATAAATCATTTAGCTTTTCAAGTCTGTTGGCCTTGCCGTTGATGTTTGGCCTAGCGGCGGTGGCCGGTACGCTCGTGCCCCTTTACTATGGCCCTAAGTTCAGCATTGTTGGTCAGTTGATCGTCATTGAAGCGCCGGTGGCCCTACTGATTGGGTGGAGCAATGTCATTGGGTTGCAGTACCTGATGCCGTTGAAGCGGGTTAGGGATTATACCGCCTCCGTTACCTACGGCGCCTTGGCGAATATTGTGATCAACGTGCCCTTGATTATGACTTTGGGGGTCAAAGGGGCGACGATTTCGACGGTGATTTCGGAAGTGATCGTCACGGCCTATCAACTGTTTGTGATTCGTGACCGGGTTAGCTACCGGGATCTGTTCGCGGATGGCTGGAAATTTCTGGTCGCCGCGGTGGCCATGTTTGTTCCGGTGCTTGCATTGAACTTGACCATGCGCGTGTCGGTGATGAGTCTCGTCTTGCAGGTAATGTTAGGAATTGGCATCTATTTTGGTGCCTTGGCGCTCTTGCGACCAGATATTCTGCAGGATGGGATTTACTTTTTGAAAAACCGTCGGCGGTGATTGGCATGCTGTGAGAAGTGGGGGTCAGTGAGATGAGTTCTAAACGACAAAACCGCATCCGTAATGGCTTGATTGCGACCGCCATTCTGCTCGTGATTGGACTGGTCAGTTACTGGAAGTCGAGTAGTACCCTTGTGATTAATTTTGTGGATGAAAATGGCACGCCGGTCACGGCACCGTTAAAGACGATTGGGCGGCCGAATGCAGTGTACAACTTGACCGCTGCTAAGGTTCCGGGGTACACGCTTAACCGGACGCACTATCAGTTCAAATACACATATGGCACCTCGCAACAGCAAGTGATCTATCATCCCGACACCGTGGCCTCACTGGATAAGTTGCTGAAAGCAAAGTACATCGGGGTTTCCGCACAGGATATCACGACCAATACGTTCAATGGCGTTCAGTCGACGCCTTATGAACAAAGTGATAATCGGTTGCGGGTCCTCTACGCCAATCGGCTGAACGACTGGCATACCTTCAGTACCAACTATCCGGACGTTGCCATTCAAGATCCGACCCTATTTCAGCTAGGGGAGTTCTGGTTCATTGCCTACACCGGTGGGGTCTTACGGTCCACGGATCTCAGTAATTGGGACGTGATTGCAACGACCCCTTCGCCTAAGTTTCACAATGTGATTGCGCCATCGCTAGTGCACGTTGGCAAGAAGACCGACATGATATTCATGGCGACGGTGCCCAAGCGAAAGGAACTGGCAAGTTTCGTGGCACCATTTAACGAGACGACTGGTCAGCCCAAACTGACTCAGGCAAAACGAATTCGCGGTGTCACTGGGCCAAGCACCTCTGCCAGCTTATATCAGGGGCGGACGGGGTACTACCTGACTTACAGTGAGCAGGACTCCGGGGTCGTTTACATTAAGAAGTCCAAGACGATCACGGGGAAGTATCGGTTGGTCCGTAAAATTGTTCCAGTCAAGGGAAGTTTTTATTACGCACCGACCTTTGCTTTGGATGAGGCGGGGAAGGTCCGGGGCATCGTCTATAGCTCATACTATTACGATGAATCGGGCGACCTGGCGTACAATGGTGCATTTATGCAGTCAAAGATTTTGACGAAAACGCCGCCGATTCAGCTAACTGGTCAGTTTGCTTTTCAAAAATTTAGCGTCATCAAGCTCGGCGCGGATTAGGAGGAAGTTGGTTGGAAAATTTATACACGTTTTTTAAAAACATGCGCAAGGACTGGCCACTCTTCCTGTTCCCAATCATCGTGTGTCTAGCGTTTGCCAGCATTTTCATTGGTAACGAGCAGACCGTTTTTGTGAGTCGCATTCAGGTTCAAAGTCGGGGGGATCGGCAGTGGGATTCCCTGTCGATCCCGGTATATCAGACGATATTAAAGAACCCAACGGTGATTCGCTCGGCACAGATTGCGCTGAAAAAGGATTACAACATTGCGGTCAGTCAAGCACAATTAGTTGCCAGTGTGACGACCAAACCGGTGGTTCACGGCAATGCGATGGTGATTGCGGCAACGGCGCGCGATCCCGAGTTAGCGACGGCCATGGGAAAGCAGGTCACCGCGAGCATGTATTACACGCTTGGCACGTACTTACCGACCAAAGATCTGCGAATCGATCCGCGTGCGACTGTCAAGCAGCAGGGGGCGAATCCGGTTTATGCGCTGCTAATCTCGCTTCTGTCGGGATTGGCAATTGGCCAAGGGTTACGGTTACTGATGAGGAGGCGCGGAAAGGGGGAGTTGGATGTCTAGTCATTTGAAACATCCGCAGCGCATGGCGCGACTGTCACTGGGTATCTATTACCTGGGGACAGTGTTGTACCTGGTGTATACCTTTTTGCAAACGACGCTCTTCTCCGCCGTGGTACCGAATGCCGTGTTTAGTTTGGCCAAGTATCTCTGTTTGGCAATATTCGTTGTCCGTATTTTGACTAATAGATATGACGAGCGGCAAGTGTTGCTCCTCTTTGGGGGCCTGCTACTGGCGGTACTGATCTACCAGAACTCCGGTGATACGTCGATCGTGGTGCTGATGTTGTTTCTGCTGAGCAGTCTTAACTGCCGGTCCAGGATCATCGTTGAAATCTATTTCTGGACGGCCCTTGCCTTAATCGCCGTTACGATTGGCAGTGCCTTGGTCGGTGTTATCGATAACTATCACTACCAGGTGAACGGGAGTGTGCGGTATGCGTTTGGTTTCTTGTACAGCACGGACTTTGCCGCCCATATTTTCTATCTCTGCCTAGCGTATGTCTACATTCGGGGACGGCAGCTACGCAAGCTAGAGTTCTTCATTCCAGTCGTGTTAGCGGCACTGGTGTTTCTGTTGACCAGAGCCAAGTTAGATACGGCCTTGTTGATCTTAATTCTATTAGCGGCGATGGATTACCGGCGATTGTCGAATCAACAGATGAAGAAGTTTGATCGGTGGCTATATCTGTTTCCAGTGCTGATGGCCGCGCTGTCAATCGGGGCATCCTGGTTATTTACGCCCACGAATGGCATTTTGGTCAAGATTGATGACTTCTTTACGCACCGCTTAGCGATGGGGCATTTGGCCCTTTACGAATATCCCTTGCGGTGGTTCGGCCAGTACGTGTTTCAGCAGGGAAGTGGGGGACTGACCTTTCCGACTGGACTGACCACTACGGGGACCAACTTGGCGTACTTTTTCATTGATTCCTCGTATATCAAGGTGTTGCTGAGCTTTGGTATCGTTTTTCTAGGGCTCTACCTGTTTGGCATGAGTCATGCCATCCGCTTCAACGTGGCACACCAAGCCTATCTGTTACCACTGGTTTTAGTCATTGTCTGTATCTCAAGTATCATTGATCATCATTTGCTGGATATTGCCTACAATCCGTTTGTTGTCTGTGTCCTAGCTAATAATGCTGTGGGGGGCGTTGGAAGTGAAGAACGTATATATCATTGGTTCAAAAGGGATTCCCGCTAATTATGGTGGGTTTGAAACGTTTGTTGAAAATTTGACGGGTCTGAAAAAGTCGTCAGCTTTACAGTATTACGTTGCTTGTTTAAGCGATGAGGCCGGGACGTTTGCGTATCATGACGCTACTTGTTTTAATGTGCCCGTCCCGAATGTCGGCCCGGGGAAAGCCATCGTCTATGATTTGAAGGCCTTGAAATGGGTGATCAACCACGTCAAGGAAAATAACGTGCAGTCAGCGGTGGTGTACATTCTGGCCTGTAGAATTGGCCCCTTTTTGGCCCCCTATCTGCGCAAGCTACATCAACTCGGGGTCGCCTGCTATCTCAATCCGGACGGTCACGAGTGGCTACGGGCAAAGTGGAGTAAGCCCGTGCGGCACTACTGGAAGCTATCCGAAAAGATGATGGTGCGCCAGGTCGACCTGGTCATCTGTGACAGTGTCAATATCGAAAAGTATATTCATCAGAACTATGAGAGCGACCACTTGCGGACGTGTTTTGTCCCGTACGGCGCGACCGTAGCCAGTGAGAAAGGGGCCATCACGGCGGACCAGCAAGCCTGGTTTGATCACCGCCAGGTTGCGCTGAATGAGTATTACCTGATTGTGGGACGATTTGTCCCGGAAAACAATTATAAAACGATGATCACGGAGTTCATGCGCAGTCAGACTCGGCGGAAGTTGGTCATTGTCACCAACGTCGAACACAATAAATTTTACGATGACTTGGAGCAAGAGACACATTTTAGTCAGGACAGCCGCATCCAATTTGTGGGAACGGTCTATAATCAGGCGTTACTAAAAGTGATTCGCGAGAATGCGTTCGCTTATCTCCACGGGCATGAGGTGGGGGGCACCAATCCCTCGTTGCTGGAGGCCTTGGCGTCAACGTCATTAAACCTGTTGTTAGACGTGGGCTTTAATCATGAGGTCGGCAAAGCAGCCGCGAGATACTGGACCAAGGACCAGGGGTCGCTAGCGCAACTGATCAATGAGGTTGACACGTGGGATGAACAGCAGCGGCAGGACTATGGTGTCTTGGCCAAGCACAGGATCACGCAAGCCTACAACTGGGACGATATCGTCAGCACGTACGAAGCTATCTTTCTGGGGGAGAAATCATGAAAACAATCCTATTTCTCCACGCCGGTGCGGAGCTCTATGGTGCCGATCGAATCCTATTGAATCTGGTAAGTACGTTGAACCCCCAGAAGTTCAAGCCGATTGTGGTGTTACCCACTGAGGGGCCATTGGTCGCTGAGTTACGCAAGCAGCACGTGGCGGTTCACGTCATCGCCTACCCAATCTTACGGCGGAAATACTTCAATGTGCGGGGCTTGTTCCATTACTTGAAGCAATATCGGCGGAGCTGCCGGCAAATTGTCGAGTTGGTCAAACAGGAGGATGTGGCAATTATTCATGCGAACACGCTCGCCGTCTTGGAAGGCATCACGCTCAAAAGGCGCCTGCGAGCGAAATTGGTCTGGCACGTCCATGAGATCATTACGCGTCCCCGAGTCGTGTTCCTAGCGACGGCCTTTCTGGCTGGTCGGTTTGCTGATCAGATTATGGCGGTCTCCAAGGAGGTGCAGACCCACCTGGTAAGCTCCAAGCTGGTGGCCCCCCGAAAAGTTCGGGTCGTGTATAACGGTGTCGATACGGAAAAGTTCAAGCCAATGCCAGTCGCCGCGAGTTTAAAGGCGGAGTTCCAACTGACCGATGATGACATCGTGATCGGCATGATCGGCCGAATCAACGCTTGGAAGGGCCAAATGGTCTTATTGCGGGCAATGCTGCCATTATTGCTGGCGAATCCGCGACTAAAGCTCATCTTTATCGGGAGTGTTTTTGCTGGCGAGGAACAGCGCCAACGGGACTTAGCAGCGGCGATTGCGCACAGCCAGGTAGCTGATCAGATTCGCCTCAAAGCGTTTAGAGACGATCTGCCCCAGGTGTATCAGCTGTTCGATGTCTTTGTTCTCCCGAGTACGAACCCCGATCCGTTGCCGACAGTGGTCTTGGAAGCAATGGCGACGGGCAAGCCAGTCGTGGGTTTCCGGCACGGCGGGGTGATCGAAATGGTTCGGGATGGCCTGAACGGGTTACTCGCTACGCCCGTGGACGAGGACGACTTGCGGCGGTGCATTCAAGAATTAGTCGCTAACGAAGGCTTACGCACTAAGATGGGGGCTGCCTCACGCGTACGCGCTGTGCAGCAGTATTCACCACAAAAATTTAGTCGGGCGTTCGAAGATATTTACAATCAACAGTAGATGGAGTTGAATGGGTTGAAAAACGGAGAAGATGTTGCTATTTTAATGTCGACTTTTAATGGCGCGGCCTATATTGCGCAGCAGATTGACTCTATTCGGGCCCAAAGTTATGCGGGGTGGACGCTCTATGTCCGCGATGACGGGTCAACGGATGATACGGTCGCGATTCTTCAGAAACTCAGGCTGATCGATCAACGAATCGTGCTGTGCGACGAAGAACAGCCAATGAATCTGGGACCGGCGACTTCCTTCATGACGCTGTTAGCGAAAGTCGAAGCGGACTACTATTTATTTGCGGATCAGGATGACGTTTGGTTACCGGATAAGATCGAAAAAACCTTGCTGGTGATGACACGTTTGGCGCCACATGAACCGAACCTGGTGCACACCAATCTGTCGCTCACGGATGGGGAGCTGAACGTGGTGGCGCCTAGCTTCAACGAGGTGGCCTACGATGACGTGCAGTCACTCTTGCTAGCGAATGATATTACGGGCTGTACCGTCATGGTCAATCGCCAACTGAGGGAACTGGTGAAGCAATCAGTGACGCTCCCGTGCATGCATGACATGTGGATGGGCCTGGTTGCCGCGCAGTTTGGCAACATTGCCTATCTCAAGACGCCAACAATCTTATATCGGCAACATGGCGGCAATGTCGTGGGATCGACCACGAGCAGGCTAGCCAAGCTCAAGGCCATTAATTCCGCAGCGGAAAAGGCGCGGTTGCTCACGACCGTGGTCACGGCGCGGGAATTTTTACGACGCTATGGGCATCACTTGAGTGCCACGGAGAGCAAGCCAATCACGACGTTAGCCCAGTTGGGGCAGGTCCCCTTGTTCAGCGCGCTATGGCGACTGCAGAGAAATCATATCTATAAGCATTCATTTGGCGCCACGGTGTCATTTTTCTTAAAGCTAACGTTGCACTATTCGGACTTGAAGCATCGCATCTAGGGGGAGAGAAAGTATGAGGGGAATTATCTTAGCTGGAGGCTCTGGTACGCGGCTGTATCCGGTCACGTTGGGCGTCTCTAAACAACTGGTACCGGTATATGATAAGCCGATGATTTATTATCCGCTGTCCGTTTTGATGTTGGCCGGCATTCGCGATATCTTGATCATCACGAAGCCGCAAGACCAAGCGCAATTTGAAAATCTGTTAGGGGATGGCAGTCAGCTGGGGATTCACTTAGAATATGCCATTCAGGAAAAGCCCAATGGCCTCGCCGAAGCCTTCATCATCGGCAAGACCTTTATCGGCAACGAATCGGTCTGCCTGGTACTGGGGGATAATATCTTTTATGGCAGCGGCCTCAGCACGCTGCTACAAAAGTCGGCCCAATTAAAACAAGGGGCTTCCGTCTTAGGCTATCAGGTGACCGACCCCGAACGTTTTGGCGTTGTCAGCTTCAATGACCAACATGAGGTCGTCTCGATCGAGGAGAAGCCCCAAGCCCCTAAGAGCAATTACGCCGTCACGGGCCTGTATTTCTATGATCATAACGTGGTCGACATTGCCGAGAATATGCGGCCCTCGCGGCGGGGGGAACTGGAGATTACCGATGTGAATAAGTGGTATCTGGACCATCACGCGTTGAACGTCACCCTGTTAGGTCGCGGCTACGCCTGGCTAGATACCGGCACACACGATTCCCTGTTAGCCGCGGCCAGCTTTATTTCGACGATTCAATGCCGCCAAAACTTGAAAATTGCGGCCATCGAAGAGGTAGCCTACCGAATGCACTATATCAACGCTCAACAATTGGCGGCTTTGGCCCACCGCTTCGATAAGAATGACTATGGTCAGTATTTGCTGCGGATTCTGAAAGACGAGGAGGGCTAGGCTGGTGGAAAATTCAGTTTGTGCCGTGGTGGTCACCTACAATCGGGTCGACTTGCTCCAAAAATGTTTGCACGCCATTCTGACGCAATCGGTGGGGGTGGCCCACGTCCTCGTCGTGGATAATCACAGTACGGATGCAACCCAGACGGTCGTCACGGGGATGACGGACGACCGTGTGATCTACCGGCGACTAGATGCCAACTATGGGGGTGCCGGTGGGTTTAAGCAGGGCATTGCCGCCGCGCTACGTGAGACTACCGCGTCGTTCTTTTGGGTGATGGATGACGATACGATGCCGACGCAGACAGCGCTGGCGGAGTTGTTGCACGCCCGTGAGCAGGTCCCCAACTTTGGCTTCCTAACGGCTAATGTGCGCTGGAAGGATGACTCACCTATGAATGTGCCACCGCTTGCCGGTGACTGGGCGGAGGCCACGCGCAACGGACTGGTTAAGGTACACGAGGCGAGCTTTGTCTCGCTATTTATCAGCCGGTCGCGGGTAAATGAGGTGGGATTGCCATTCGCGGACTTTTACATTTGGCATGATGATACCGAATTCACGTTACGCCTAGCTGAGGCGGGGAATGGCTACTATGTTCCGCGGGCCGTGGTGATTCACGACTCGCAGAGCAATCAGGCACCGCTGATCTATCGCGATGAGGCGAGTCGCATTCCCCGTTATTATTATCTGTATCGCAACGAGCTGTACATCTGTCGTCGGCATAAGGGGCGGTTAACGACGATCAAGACGTTTGTGCGGGACCTTTATGTGAGCGTCAAGGTGCTCTTTGTCGCCCCGAATCACCGGTTAAAAAGAAGTCTCGCGGTCTTACGAGGGACGTTTAGTGGCCTACGTTTCTTACCAAAAGGGTAGGTGAATGGTGGCTTGAAATTTCGACAGAAAATGCTGTTGGTCGTGGGCGGTCTCATCCTGATTGGGACTGGCACGTGGTTACTGTGGCCGCAAACCACCATTACGGTGACGCCACTAGACCAGTTAGGTACTCAGATTCAGCCGGCAAAGACGATCACGGGCAGAGTCGGGAGCCGACTGGATCGCCAGCAGCTCACCGAGGCGGGGTACCAGCTCAGTGCTGCGCCTAAAATTAAATTCAGGATCACGCCGCAGACCTTGGTGGTCCACTATCGGCCGACCTTAAGTCGCCAGCAAGTGGCCCGTAAATTAAAGGACTACCGGTACATTGGGGCGTCGTTTCAGGTCCTAAACGCGGGCTTGGGCCGCTATGAGCAGAACTATAACCAGCTCAAAAGTGAGATGGACCGTATGCGCCTTCTGTTGTCGAATGACGGCCTCCATTGGGACCGACTAGCGGTCAACTATCCGAATGTCGCGGTCCGCGACCCCAACATCATCAAGATCGGTGATCGTTGGTGGATCATCTATACCGCTGGCCTCATGTGGACGACGGATTTTCAGAAATGGCATCAGGTCGTCAGTCCAGGCCTCAATCCGAATGGTCAGTTCCAGAAGGTCTGGGCACCGGAGATCTATCGGACGCAGGCGGGCACCTACCAGGTCGTGAGTGCCAACTCGACAGACGGGACGACCTTTCAGCTGTATAGTTACACATTTGATCCCCGGACTGGGGCGGTGGCCGAGCCACAGGCGCTAAATGTGGCGGGCAACTTTCCCAATCTCATCGACCCACACATCGTGTATCAACACGGTATCTATAACCTGTGGGCGAAGGATGAGCAGCGGCATCAATTGGTCCGGGCGGTTTCGGCTGATGGAATCACGTTCACGGGAACCCAGCCGGTGGCATTGCCCATCCAATCGGGACAAGTTCCGGAGGGGCCGACTGAATTGGTGCGGGGAAACCAGGCCTGGTTGTATTTTGACCTATATGATCAGCAAGAGACGTTTTATGGCGTCCAGGCCGTGGCCTTCAAGGATAATCGCGTGGTGTCGCAGCGAAAACCGCTGCAGGCCGACTTTATGGTTCGTCATTTCAGCGTGTTTACCATGCGTTAGGTTTGGCGAAGGAGGGTGAGCTAGTGAAGAAAAGAGTAATGTGGATCGATATTGCCCGGGCAATCGCCATGATTTGCGTGATTATTGGGCACTCCCTATATCAATATACGGATTCGACGTTTGGCCACCTGATTTATAACTTTCATATGCCGCTCTTCTTTATTTTTAGTGGGTATCTCTATCATATGAAGAGTTGGGATAAAGAGGTCCGTGGGGCGTGGCTAAACCTGCTATTGCCGTACTATACGACTGCTGGGCTAATGGGGCTGGTTTTTCTGTATCGGGAATTTTTCCCGAAGTTCTTATCGGTCGGCTTTCCACCTTCGGCAACGGCACTACTGAATATGGCGCTGTACGGCGTGGGGGTGACGCCGCGAACGCCAATGCCAACGAATGTGTTGGCAATCGGTGCCATTTGGTTCTTGATGGCGATGACCATTGCTGGAATCATCTTTAACTGGGTGATGGTCAAGACGCAGGATACACCCCTGCAAAACGTCAGCCGACTAGCCATTTTTGGGACGTTGGCGGTATTCGGCAGATTGATCAGTACGTATTGGCTTTTGCCGCTGTCGATGAATTCCGCCCTCTTTGCGTTAATTTTCATGTACATCGGGTATTTGGCAAAGGATGGGGCGCTGCTTGAACGTCAGAGCGCTAAGTTACTCGTGATGGCGCTGCTCATTTGGTTGGCGGTCTCCCTGCAGCAGACATTTTATATGGTGTCACTAGAGACGCCAGACAGCCTCATCGCCATCGTGGGGGCCGTTGCGGGGACGTTTGCAATCGTCAAGGTTGCGCAGGGGCTAGCTCACTTAAAGCTGACGTCACGGTTCATGGCGTTGCTGGGGCGAAATTCGATCATCATTCTGTGCTTCCACAGCATTGACATGATGTTTTCAAACGTCCCGAATTTGATTATGACGGCCGAATTCACGACGAATGAGGTGGTGAAAATTGTGGTGGTCGTGCTGTATCGCATGCTCATTCCAATCACGGCGGCCATCCTGATTCCCCACATTCCCGGCCTCCGTTCGCTATTTCTCAATAGGGCCTATCCTTTCAAGAAGCGGCAGGTGAAGACTGATGCGCAAGCTTAGAAATGTTCTGGTGGCGCTATTACTAGTCGTGGTCGTTTTGCTCTCCGCAACGGCATGTACCCGTAAGCAAACAGGCTCGGAAACAGCGACGCCGGCACCGGGAAAAATCGTCTTCTTGGGTGATTCGATCACGGCTGGGCTGTTGCCGGGTGGTCAGCACGCTGAGAAAAATTATCCGTGGTGGGTTGGCAAGAGTCTGGGGGTCAAGGTCAGCAACTATGGTCAAGATGGCGGTAAGATCACGGGGGAGTCTGACCGCGATCTATTGCCAGTTTTGAAGCATCACCAGTTAACGGGTGCCCGCACGGTGGTCCTGGCCTATGGCATCAACGACTACCTGGATAACGTGGGGTTAAATGACGTGACGGCCAGATTACTCACCGCCATTCAATATATTCAGAAACGTTATCCCAAGATCAAGTTAGTTGGCCTGTTGCCCCAAAGCGCCTTCGTTGTGCCGGTACCCGCGGCGAATACGACGGGGGTCGCCATGCAGACGAAGAACAAGGCGAACTATACTGAGAGTGAGTTGTGCGACAATCTGACAACTGTTTATCAGAAACAAAACGTACCGGTTCTGGATTGGCGGCCGGATTCGGTCATCAACACGGGTAACGTTGATCAGCTCACCTGGGATGGTGGCCTGCATCCGAACGCTGAGGGGTATCAGATCATCGGCCTGCGGGTGGCGGCATTCATCTTACAGAATGGTGAAGCTTGAGCCGGACGTAAGCAACCAATTATGGGGGGAAATTCAGATGGGAAAATTAAAAGTCACCACAACCAAGTTACAGGACGTTAAAATCATCGAGCCAGCCGTATTTGGCGATCAACGCGGCTTCTTTACAGAGACCTACACCGACCGTGACTTTCAGGCGGCCGGGATCGACATCGACTTCATTCAGGACAATCAATCGCTGTCGGTGGATGCGGGTGTCTTGCGTGGACTGCACTTTCAGCGCGGGAAGGCGGCCCAGACTAAGCTGATTCGGGTGGTCACGGGCGCGGTCCTAGATTTGATTGTTGACGTCCGCGCGGGCTCACCGACTTATAAGCAGTGGGAAAGTTACATCATCTCGGCCAGCAACCATCGCCAGTTGCTGGTCCCGAAAGGATTTGCTCACGGGTTCGTGACGTTGACGACGAATGTTAATTTTCTCTACAAGTGCGATAATTATTACGATGCGGCGGCCGATGGCGGTTTTTCATTTAAGACACCGGAGCTCGGCCTGCAGTGGCCCATCGACTTTGACCAGGCCATCACGTCGGTCAAGGATGCTGAGCAACCGACGTTTACGGAATTCGAACAGAACAATCCATTTGTCTATGGTGAAATTTAGAGGAGACGGCTAATGAAAAATTTACTTGTTACGGGCGGGGCCGGGTTCATTGGGTCCAACTTCGTGCGTTATGTGATTGAAAATCATCCGGAGGTCCACGTCACGGTGCTGGATAAATTGACCTATGCCGGGAATCGGGCGAATTTGGCCGGCCTACCAGCCAATCGGGTGAAGCTGGTGGTCGGTGATATCTGTGATGCGCCATTGGTTGCGACCTTGGTCCAGCAGACGGACGCGGTGGTGCACTATGCGGCCGAGAGCCACAATGACAACTCGTTGCTTGACCCGGCACCGTTTATTCAGACGAACATTGTCGGGACTTACACGTTGATACAGGCTTGCCACAAGTACGATGTGCGCTTCCACCACGTGTCGACCGATGAGGTGTATGGCGACTTGCCCCTGCGCGCCGATTTACCGGGGCACGGTGAGGGGGTTGGTGAGAAGTTCACGCCAGACAGTCCGTATCGTCCCAGCAGCCCGTACTCGTCGACCAAGGCGAGCTCGGACTTGCTGGTGCGGGCGTGGGTGCGTTCCTTTGGCCTCAGGGCGACGATTTCTAACTGTTCCAATAACTATGGGCCGTATCAACACATTGAGAAATTTATTCCCCGGCAGATCACCAATATCTTGAGTGGCATTCGGCCCAAGCTTTACGGGACGGGGAAGAACGTCCGTGACTGGATTCACACCAGTGACCACTCGCGAGCGGTCTGGACGATCTTAACGCAGGGGGAAATTGGCGAGACCTATCTGATTGGTGCCAATGGTGAACGCGACAATCAGGAAGTCCTCGAGACTATTTTACGGTTGATGGGCCAGCCGGCCACGGCTTACGACCGGGTGAAGGATCGGCCGGGCCACGACTTGCGGTATGCCATTGACGCGACGAAGCTGCGCACGGAATTGGGCTGGCAACCAGAAGTGACCGACTTTGAACGCGGCTTACAGCAGACTATTGACTGGTATCGCAATCACGAGGATTGGTGGCGCGCTGAGAAGGCGCAGGTCGAGGCGGCCTACGCCAAGAATGGACAGTAAACTTTTGAAGCGTAATGGCGCGTTGAATCCGACCGCAGGACTTGAAATGTGCTAAGGTCGGATATGAATTTGAAGTGGCGAAAGACGATGCCTTGCGGGGATGACCAGGATGGAGTGCTGAAATGAAAATTTTGATAACGGGCGCCAATGGCCAGCTGGGAACGGAGCTCTGTCGGTTGCTAGATGAACGGGGCGTCACCTATCTAGCAACGGGAAGCGCGCAGCTAGATATCACGGATCAGGAGCAGGTCGACCGCTTCTTTGAACGGAAACAGCCAACGGTCGTCTACGATTGCGCGGCCTTCACGGCGGTCGACGCGGCGGAGGAAGAACCGGGGCGGACGCGCAATCAGGCGGTCAACGTGGCGGGGACGCAGAACCTTGCGACTGCGGCTGAAAGGGTCGGCGCCACGCTGGTGTATGTCAGCACGGATTACGTGTTCGATGGGACCAACCAGGCCGAGTATTTGGAAAGTGATCCGCCGAACCCACGGAATGCGTACGGTCGGGCTAAATTGGCGGGGGAGCGCGCGGTGCAGGCGACCCTGTCTAAGGCCTACGTTGTCCGAACGTCCTGGGTGTTTGGGGCGTACGGCAAGAACTTCGTGGCGACGATGCAGAATTTGGCCAAGACACACCGGGAGCTAGCGGTGGTGGCTGATCAGGTCGGGCGACCGACTTGGACCCGCACGTTGGCCGAGTTTATGGTGTACTGCGTGAATGAAAACGTGGCTTATGGATTGTATCAGTTATCTAATGAAGGAAGCTGTTCTTGGTACACGTTTGCCTGTGAAATTTTGCGGGACCAAGACGTGAAGATCAACGCGATTGCGTCGACTCAGTTTCCGCAGAAGGCGTACCGACCGCGGCATACGGTGATGAGTCTAGAAAAGGCCGCAGCCACTGGTTTTCAGAACATATCGTGGCAGGCGGCACTACAGGCATATCAGGAGCAGACCAAATAGGAAGCCCAATACTGTGGGGAGTATGAAAGGTGGAGCGGTAATATGCAACATGGAAAAAAGACGCATCGGGTGCGTAATATTATTCTCATTGTAATCCTGCTGTTGTTGGTGGGGACAGGTGCCTATGGCATGAGTCGCTATCAGAGTATTAAGGGGTCGGTGGATAAGACCTTTAAGTCGGCAGGAATTACCAAGGAACGCGACGTGAATGGGCAATTGAATGGCAAAAAGCCCGTCTCCATCCTGTTGTTGGGGACGGACACGGGGGAGTTCGGTCGGAGTTATAAGGGCCGGACGGACAGTATGATGATTGTGACCGTCAATCCCAGCACGAATAAGACGACAATGACCAGTATTCCACGGGATACGGCGGTCAGCATTCCGGGATTTACGGACGTGGCACCGTCGAAGATCAATGCGGCCTATGATTGGGGACAGGCGGCAACGACCATTACGACTGTGCAGAAGATGTTGAACGTGCCGATTGACTTCTATGCGTTGATCAACATGGGCGGCATGGAAAAGGTCATCAATAAGATTGGCGGTGTCGACGTGACGCCATCGCTGAGTTTTACGTACGAGGGCTACACGTTCAAGAAGGGCGTGCAGATGCACATGAATGGTAGTCGGGCGCTGGCGTACTCGCGGATGCGGTATGAGGACCCGCTGGGTGACTATGGCCGACAAACGCGTCAACGGCAGGTCCTGCTGGCATTGCTCAAGCAAAGTGGGTCGATTTCGACCTTGTTGAACCAGGACTTCATCAGTTCGCTGTCGAGTCAGGTGCAGACGGACTTAACCTTTAATGACTTGACCTCGCTGGTAAAGAACTACCGCAAGGCGACAGGGGCCATCCAACAGACCCACCTGCAAGGAACGGGTAAGATGATCGGTGGTCAGAGCATGGAGGTTATGAATAAAGGCGAGTTGCAGCGGGTTACCGACTTTGTGCGGGATGGACTGGCGTTGCCGCATAAGGAGACTGGGACGATTGCGTTGCCGTCGGCGTTTGGTGAGAAGTGATGGGTAAGTCTGATAATACAATTAGCAAGCACTAAGTTAATTTAAGGAAAATAGTACAGGAGCTGTGACATAATTAACTCTTGTAGTTAAAAAGGATACGAAGCCGGATCTTGGCCTCGTATCCTTTTAGGGATGCCCTTAGACTTAATGTACACGAAATAGTAAAGCTTCCGCTGAGTGGGCGGATATACTCTCAAAACCTCCATATGAATTAGAATTTAGGTGTCGAAGTCAACATCGCTAAATCGAAAGGGGACTGTTTAGATGGCGAATAAACGCAACAGTTTTAGGCACACAAAGTAGCTAATTCAAGTACCATATTGAACACGCTCTATAAAGGATGATCTGTAATCAGTATCGATGTAAGTTACAAGAAAATATTACGCTTCTGTGTCAATACAAATGAGTGAATTCTTTTGAAGACCACATGACGCCATACTATGTTCAGCTATTGGTAAGTATTCCGCCAAAGATGAGCGTTTCAATTCTTTTGCAACGGGTGATTTTTATTACTACATATTTTGATTACAAATTTGGAATTTAAAAATCTAGTCCTACAATGGTCAAGACTATAGAGCGTAATGGAAAAAGTAATGATATTGTCTTAATCAAATATATTAAGCTATAGTATAATATTAAGAGGAATGATGATGTTGGACCGTTATTTTAGATGTAGAAAAAAGATATTATTGCGGTTAACTAAATTTGGTGCTATGCTTTTAGCTGATTGTTTTAAAAAAGTTAGAAAATGATAAAACATTGGTTGTTGGTAAATTTACCTTACAACTACATTGGAGGAAAAAATGGATTCAGGACAAACAGTTAACGTAATGCGAATTTTCGGCATTATGCGGAAACATGTGAAGTTGATTTGGGGAACTACGCTTGTCATTTTTTTGATAGCAGTCTTTGCAACCTTTTTTGTAATGACGCCGAAGTATGAAGCTACTGCTGAAATTCTGGTTAATCGGAAGCTTAACGCGGCAACGCAAGGAGCTCAATTTCAACAAGTTCAGGCTGACGTACAAATGATTAGTACATACAAGGATATTATTAATAGTCCCACAGTTTTAGATGAAGTTAGCAAGACGGTTAGAGACTACCCAGGCTATCCAGGTTCCGTTGATGGGTTGAAAAACTCAATTTCAATTGATAGTCAAACAAACTCTCAGGTATTTTCTATAACTGTGAAATCAACTGATGCGAAAACGGCTGCAGTTATTGTGAATCAAACCGCTAAGACGTTTAAGAAAAAAGTTGTAAAGATGATGAGTGTTAACAACGTTTCGATTGTTTCTAAAGCGACTCCTAATTATTCATCTGTTAGTCCTAGAAAAGGTTTAAATTTGTTAATCGGTATTGTTACAGGACTGTTATTGGGAATTGTATTTGCCTTTTTACGTGAGGTTACTGATCGAACAGTTACTTCAGAAGACTTCTTAACTGACGAACTAGGGCTAAATAGTTTAGGTGTTATAAGTGAAATTGATGAGAAGGAAATAAAAAAGCATATTCATCGGCATCAATCCCGTGGAGATGTAGAGGTAGTTAAAAATAAGATGGCACCGCGTCGTAAGAGAAGGGTGTAGAGAAGTAATGTTTAAACGAAAAAACAAGAAATTGGATGATAATAGTTTGAAATATGGGGTAGGATTAGTAGCATATTCTGACCCGTCAGGAATGATTTCGGAGCAGTTTAAAACTGTTCGAACAAACATTCAATTTTCATCTGTCGATAAATCTTTAGAATCAATTTTATTTACTTCTTCAGAACCATCTGAAGGTAAATCAACGGTAAGCAATAATATGGCGGTCACTTGGGCAGACCAAGGAACAAAGGTTATTTTGGTTGATGCTGATTTGAGACGTCCGACAGTACATCGAACTTTTGATGTTAGCAATCGTTTGGGCTTGACTAACTATCTTTCGGGGAATGCCACGTTGGAAGAAGTAATTCAACCGACAATGATTAAAAATCTTTCTGTAATTACGAGTGGCCCTATTCCACCTAATCCTTCTGAGCTTTTAGGGAGTGAAAGAACAATTACTATGATGAGTGAACTAGTAGCTCAATCTGATTTATTGATTTTGGATGCCCCACCTGTAAATACAGTTACCGATGCACAGCTATTAGCTGCACGAGTCGACGGGACAGTGTTGGTTGTGCCACAAGGTATTGCGGATAAGGCTGGTGTGCGACATGCAAAACAATTATTGGAGACAGTTCATGCCAATATATTGGGCGCAGTAATGAATCGTGTAACGGCTGAAAAATCAGAAGGTTACTATGGTGGTAGTTATTATGGTGGATCATATGCTGGATATTATGGAACGGATGATAAAAAATGAGTTTAATTGATTTGCATTGTCATATCTTACCGGGCGTGGACGATGGTGCTAAAGATTTACCGATGGCCCTTGAAATGGCAAAAGCAGCGGTTGAGCAAGGAATTTCTAACATTTTATTAACACCGCATCATATGGATGGAGATTATACCAACCATAAAGATGATGTTTTGAAAAAAACTGAGGTATTTCAGCAAGAAATTGTTAATGCAGGTATTCCTTTAAAAGTTTTTCCGGGGCAAGAAGTCCATCTGACAGGCGAATTATTACAAGCAATAGATGATGATGATATATTATTTATGGACGAAGGCGGTAAGTATTTGTTACTTGAACTTCCCCATAGTGGAGTTCCCGAATACACTGAAGAAATGCTTTTTGAGTTAATGGCAAGAGGAATTACACCAGTAATTGCTCATCCTGAGCGAAATCATGGATTTCAAAAAGAGCCCGATAAGATATTTGATTTTATTGAGATGGGATGTTTAACACAGTTGACAAGCAGTAGTTATCTTGGTGTTTTCGGAAAAAAAGTCGAAACGTTAACTGACAAGCTCATACGTGCGAACTTAGGATTTGTATTTTCTTCGGATGCTCACAACTTTGAAGGACGGCGTTTTTTAATGAATGATGCCTTCAAGAAGTTAAAAAAACATGAAGGAACTCGCAAAGCAGAGTTATTTAATAGTAATGCTCGTTCAATAATTAACGGTGAAGAAGTTCCAGTACCAGAAATTACGCGAGTGTCCGACGTTAAGAATAGAAGAAGGTTTTGGGTGTTTTAGATGGAATATAGTGAGAGCAAGCCTAAATTAATAGCAATTGACATGGAGCATGAACAAAAACGTTATGTTTATCGTTTCTTTAAGCGTTTTTTTGATATTTTGGCAAGTTTGGCAGGATTAATTTTATTGATGCCTTTGTTTTTGATCGTTGCTATTGCAATTAAACTTGAAGATCCTAAAGGACCGATTTTTTATTCCCAAACGCGGTTGGGGAAAAATCAGGCTCCTTTTAAGATGTATAAATTTCGATCCATGGTAGTCGATGCAGATCGTTTGTTAAAAAAACTTTTAAAACAAAGTGATGTCAACGGGGCAATGTTTAAGATGAAAAACGATCCTAGAGTTACAAAAGTTGGATTATTTATTCGAAAATATAGCATTGATGAACTACCACAGCTTCTAAATGTTTTAATGGGACAAATGAGTTTAGTGGGACCCCGACCACCTTTGTCTCGAGAGGTAGCTCAATACACAGATTATGATAAGCAACGATTGATTGTAAAGCCTGGTTGTACAGGGTTGTGGCAAGCTACGAAGCGTAACAGTGTTGGTTTTGATGAGATGGTACAGTTAGACTTACGATATATACGTCAAAGAGGAATTCTTTTTGACTTGTATATTATTTTCCGTACGATTATTGTTTTTGTTAGACCTAATGGTGCTTATTAAGGAGAATTTATGATAATTTTACATTTTGCCGAATATGCATCTGGAGGAGTTGCAACATATTTAAAAGGACTTATAGTAGCACAAAATAATTCCAGTGATGTGGACAAAATTTATCTCTATGTTAGTGAAAAAAATACAGATGTTGAGCTTCTTCACTTGAAGTTGAATAAATTGATTGTTGTTCCCTACAAATATAGCAGATCCCTGGTAGGACTTTGGAAGCTTTTGTCCTTGTCAAAAGAAGTTAAAAAATTACATCCGGATGTTATTCATATTCATAGTAGTTTTGCTGGAATAATTAGAGTCAATTTTCTTTTCTCTAGGTTCAAAAAAAATGTTGTCTATTGCGCACATGGTTGGGCATTTAATAGGGATATCAGTTCTGCAAAAAAAATTTTTTTTAAACTAATAGAAAAATTTTTATCATATGGCTGCAATAAAATTATTAATATTTCGAGGTTTGAAAGAGAAACCGCTCGGTTTATACCGTCCTATAAGATGATTACAATATATAATTCTTTGCCCAAAAAGAAAATAGATAGGACATCAAATAAAGTATCAAATAAGGCACGTTCTGGAATGGAGTTATTGTTTATCGGTAGATTGGATCGGCAAAAGGGAATCGATTTGCTGGTTGAATCAATTAAAAAGATAAATGATGATGGTTTTTTTGATTTGAAAATTATAGGTGATAGTGTTGTTAATCCAATTATCACCAAAGAAAATTCTAAAAACATTCATTTTTTGGGATGGAAAAATGAATGTTCGGTTACAAAGGCTTTAGTTAATGCAGATGCTTTAGTAATTCCTTCTAGATGGGAAGGCTTTGGTCTGGTGGCATTAGAGGCTATGCGTGCTGATTGTTTAGTTATAGCCAGTGATGCAGGTGCTTTACCTGAAATTGTTGTTGATGGTAAGACTGGAGTTATTTTTAAATCACAGTCTGTTAATTCATTGGAAAGTACATTATTAAAAGTAAAAGAAATGTCTTCCAGTGAGCAAGTCTCATTAGAAAAGGCAGCTGCTATGAGATTCAAAAGCGTATTTGATTATTCAAAAATGTTTAAGCAGGTTATGAACGTTTATCAAGGATTAAATTAATTCAGTTGCTCATCTTTAGTTTTGAGAGGTTTTTTAATGAAAATTAGCATTGTTACTCCCGTTTATAATGTACAAGATTATTTAGATCGATGCTTGAATTCAATGTTGTCACAATCTTATCGTAATCTGGAAATCATATTGGTAGATGACGGTTCAACAGATCGGTCATTAGACATATGTAGAAGATTTGAAGCGAAAGACCCGAGAATTCGGTTGATTGTGCAAAAAAATTCAGGCGTTTCAAGTGCTAGAAATGCTGGACTCAAGGCTGTTACAGGGGATTATATATTCTTTTTAGATGCAGATGATTGGATTGAACGTGATTATATTCGACGGTGTGTGGATGCATTGATGTTACGTCGAGTAGATCTTTTATTTACTCCATACATTAGAGAATATAAAAGTAATCCAATTCATAATGACTTATTTAAGCAATGTGATATGAGTTTTGACAAAGCAAAGGTGAGTAATTTCTTACTAAGACGCTTCTTTGGTGAAATTGAACATGAATTAATGCATCCAGCTAAAACTGATGATTTCTCCGCTGTATGGGGGAAATTTTATCGAGCAGATATTTGTAAAAAGATAAGCTTCGTTGATACAAAAATTATCGGCAATGAAGATGCGTGGTTTAATATCAATTTTATCAGTAATGCCAATTCAGCTAAGTACTTTGGAAGTGTATACTATCATTATTATAAAGAAAACAAAACATCGTTTATAACTGTATATGATGCGAATAAATTTGAAGGCTGGAAAAACTTATATAAGTTAATGGACGAGTATATACATGATAATGATCTAGGAAATGACTATAAACAGGCGTTAAATAATCGAAAGATAACTGACCTAATGGACTTAGCTAGAAATGTTGCCAGTTCCAACATGAGATGCCTGGTGAAGATTAAAAAAATGAAAATGATTCTCAATGATGAGATGTACGATGAATCATTTAAAGCATTTGATTTTTCTTTTTTAAATTTGCCGTGGCGTTTCTTTTTTAAGTTGTGTCAGCACAAGCATTCGTTGGTAGTATTAATAATTTTAAAGTTAGCTGAGCCTTTAAAAAAGATACTTAAATAAAGGAGCTTTAATTATGAAAATGGCTTTCGTTATTCCATATTTTGGAAAATTCAACAATTATTTCCAGCTGTTTCTTAACTCGTGTAAGCATAATTCGGATGTAGAATGGTTTATTTTTACGGATGATCGTGATAATTATGTTTATCCTGAGAATGTTAGGGTTGTTTATATGAGTTTTTCAGATATGCAAAGAAAATTTCAAGAAAAATTTGACTTTCCTTTATCACTAGACTATCCGTATAAACTCTGTGATTTTAAGCCATCTTATGGGTACGTATTTGAAGATTATTTAAAAGGGTACGATGCATGGGGATATTGTGACACGGATTTAATATGGGGAAATATTTCCAGATTTATTACACCCAGTTTATTAAAAGAATATGACAAAATTGGTGATTTAGGACATTGTACATTGATTAAGAATACTTTTAAGAATAATCGGGCATTTATGTTACCAATAAATGGTGACAGGGTATATAAAAGAGTCTTTAGTGTAAATCATAATAATTCATTTGATGAAGAGTATTCCAATAGTATTAATAATATCTTTGAAGAACATAATTTGAAGATTTTTCCAATTTCAAAGTTCATAGCCAATATATATACGAAGTCTTCTAATTTTAAACTAACTTTTTTAGATAAAAATAGAAAATATAAAATTGAGAAAAAAAGCAAAAATGTTTTTGTCTGGCATCAAGGTAGGTTGGTTAGGTTTGTTAAAACTGCTAGTAGCGTCGATAGTCAAGATTTTATGTATATCCATATGCAGTCACGTAAAATGAAAGTTGAATTGGATAGTTTTGATCGGTATAAAATTATTCCAAATGTATTTGAAAAATTAGAGGTACAAGACGTTACAAGTAACACATTTCCAAAGTATAAATATTTCAACTTACATTATTTTCGATTACGTACACATAATTTAATCGATAAGACTGAAAAAAAGATTAAGTCATATGGACTTTAAAACATATTGGAAGGCGTGTTGAGAACATTATGGTTGTTGAAATTGGTATAGGTATAACGGCTTTTCTAGTTTTTCTTGGCATGCTTTTTCAAGGAAGAGTAGTTTTTATTCTACAGATAATATGGCTAATACTCATCAGTGGGTTGAATACCTATAGTGTAGATTGGGAGAATAATTTTGGAACATTTCAGGTAGCTGATTCGAACAATTTAAGTCAATCTGGAGTTTTCATGGTTGTTTATAATTTTTTTGCAGTTTTAGCGAAAAAGTATGGTATGGAATATGTGGAATTTAATTTTATATTGGTTATGATTTCTACACTCTTAATTGGTTTTGTAGTGTTTAGGTTGACAAGACGTCCCAGTATTGTTATGTCATTGGTTTTCATATACCCGTTCATTGATAATATCATTCAAAAGCGCTGGTACTATGCGCTGGGAATATCAGTCTTCGGAATATATCTGTCTATAAATGCTAAATCACGGACAAGCAGGACAGTAATCTTACTTATCACGGCATTGATAGCGTGTCAATTTCATACAGGTGCAGTGCTACTTTTTACTCTACCTGTGTACCTGCTATTTACTGAAAAGTTGCAAAATTGGATTACAATTCTAGTTGTTTTAATAGGTACGCTTGGAAGTGACCGAATTTCTGGAATAATTAATGCTGTTTCGGGTGGGGTTCTAGCTGATAAAGCGACGCTTTACTTTACTACTTTAGCTGCTAATTCTTCAATGGGACACTATTTGTTTTGGGCAGCGTGGCAAGTTATTCAGACTGTCATTATATATTATGTTTACAAGTATGATTCGGAAAACAAATTTGTTAAGTTTGTCTGGAGACTAAATGTATGGGCAATGTGTATTATCCCACTCTATATGTTTGATCCTGTGTTTACGCGTTTGTTCAGAATTGTCTTAATTTTTAATTATGTGGCTGTTGCTAATAGTTTTTGGTTTAACAAAAGATATGAAATTTCTCGAGCAGGATTGTTTTCATTGCCAATGCAAATACTCATTACAGGAATTTCCTTCTATGTTTTTGATATAAATTCTAAATTGGGAATTGATGCAATGATATTTGCTATTTTTAAAAACAATCAATTTTTGGGACTATTTTAGACAATGGGTTATTTTTATTATTTAAATTCCTGTTATTGACGAATGAAATCATATGGGGCTCGTATTTCTTGTGTGGAAAGACTTCTGAAGATGATTGCGGATGGCGCTTTGAAAATGAAGGGTAGTATGGAATGAAAAATCAACGTAAATGGGGAGCGGCATTATCGTATTTTAATATAATCATGAAAAACTTGATATATTTTATGTACACACCGTTTCTATTAAGATTTGTAGGTCAGGGAGACTATGGGCTCTTTCAAATGACTAATTCAGTAATGATGGGACTCAGTTTATTATCTATGGGCTTTTCAAGCTCATATGTAAAATTTTATATAGAGTATAAGATTAAAGATGGTGAAAAAAAGGTCAGAAAGTTAAACGGCTTATACTTGTTAATTTTTTCGGTGATAAGTTTACTGTCTCTAGTAATTGGTTTTATACTCGTTTTGTACAGTAATAAATTATTTTCGAGAAGTTTAACACTACGTCAGATTGGCCTTACAAGAGAATTGATGTCAGTTTTAGTTATAAGCGTGGCAGTAGCTTTTATATCATCCGTTTTTGATTCAAATATTATTGCAAATGAACGATTTGCATTTCAACAGGGAAGGCAACTATTTCAAACAATAGCAGTGCCTGTAATATGTATCCCACTTGTACTATTGGGGGTTGGAGTACTTTCTATTGCTATTACACAGTTAGTAGTAACAATTGTATTTTTAATTCTTAATGTTCAGTATTGTTTAAAACAGTTAGAAATGAAGTTTACGTTTCAAGATCTTTCACTTAGCATGTTTAAGGATATTGGGCTGTTTTCTTTTTTTATATTCCTAAATCAGATTGTCGACTTAGTGAATAATAATGCACCCAACTTTATTTTAGGAATGGTTAGAGGTGCGGATCTGGTAGCAACATTTTCAATTGCAATTTTGATAAAAAACATGTTTTATTATTTTTCTAATGCTCTTTCTTCTATGTTCATTCCAAGAGTTAATGAGCTAGTTAACCATGATTCAGACATGAGTGTCTTAACGGATCTAATGATCCGTCTAGGGCGCATACAGATGTCTGTGTTGTGTTTCATATTGGGAGGATTTGTAGTAGTTGGTCAGTACTTTATTAACGTGTGGGCAGGACATATTAATTCGCAAGCGTATCTGTTAGTTTTGTTGATGGTAATTCCTGCACTGGTTCCTTTCTCACAAAATATTGGTATTGAAATTCAGCGAGCCTTAAATATGCAGTTGTTTAGATCAGTAGTATATATTGTGTTTGCTATTGTAAATATCGTGTTAACAACTGTTGGCGCAATTAAATTTGGACTTATTGGAGCAGCTTTTGGCTACATAATAAGTGTGGTATGTGCAAATGGTTTTTTGATGAATTGGTATTATCAAAGGCGAATGGGCTTAAATATGCTTCGTTACTGGAAAGAAACCCTCAATGTTATTATACCGGCTGTAGTGTCGGTCTCTTTCCTTCTTATTTTAAAAATGTTTTTTGGCAACATAGGATCTTTTCTGCTTTTTGTAGTATACGGATTAGCTTATGTCATTATATATATAACTATATATTTAGGGTTCATAGCCAATAGATATGAAAAAAGACTTATTTCAGATTCTATAAGACGGTGAGTTCCAACTTAGCGTTTTATATACTGATAGCTGTAAATATAACAAATTAATGATGAATTTTTCGAACACTTAGACTTGTGAAACTGCCGTGATCCTAGCTTAATACGACTTTTTATTTTTGGTGTGCAATGTTGTTAATATCAAAGTTCAAAAGAACATACTTTTGTATAAAATACCCGGCAGCAAAAAAAGTTAACAGGTAATTCATGGAATAATAGGAGTATATGAATGAATATTAAGCTCAGTACATCGTTAAAAGGATTTGCAATATTAATTGTTATATTTTCTCATTATTACAGATATATAGCGGTAACGTCTTTATTGCATCCGTTGTATCATTTTGGTTTTTTAGGTGCTGCGTTATTCGCTTTTCTGTCTGGGTATGGAGTCTTTATGTCTTATTCTCGGAAGGGATTTTATAAGGGATGGTTTGTAAAGAAAATAATTAAAGTGTATATTCCTTTCCTTATAGTGAATTTGCTTGCTGAATTATATTTTTATCCTGAGAGGTTAAGCGGAGACCGGTTTATATCAGACTTTCTTTTGGGGACAAATGATCTAGTCTTATGGTATGTGCCGTTTATACTCATATTTTATTTTATTTTTTTTATTTCATTTAAATTATTTAAAGATGATCGGCAAAGCATATTCTTCTTGACATTAGTGTATGTTATTTATGTGATTGTTTGTGAGTTTTCTCAAGTCGTTGGTTCACCATGGTATACGAGCGTCGGAGGATTAGTTCTAGGGGTTTGGTTTGGACATCTAAATATTAAGACATACAGTATAAAAATGGGGTTATCATACCTCGGCTTAACTATTGTTTTTATGGTTTTGAATTTAAAGCTTAGAGAAATAAGTCTTATGAAAGACTGGACAACAATATTTGCTGCACTAGCTTTCTGTGGACTCCTTTTTGTAATATCATTGTTTTTATTTAATAATATTAAGCATCTCTTCTTAAGTACTTACATTTTCGAATCATTAGTGTTCATTGGAAATGTTTCATACTGGATATATATAACACACATTAAAGTTTTAAATCTGATTAGTGGCCTATCAGGCATGCATGGGATATTAATTTTATTTTTCGTAATTACAGTTGTCGAGTCTTATATCTTGAATTCCTTATTTAATTACCTTGAAAGTAATTTACGAATAAAAAAGAATGACTAAACTATAAACTTTGACTTCACTTTTTTTGTTGATAAAAAGTGAAAATTTGAAGAAAAGGTATAAATACTTGAGATTGTAAACACAGTTGAGCTACTTGACGTATAATGAGCGTATGCTTAGGCATATGAAAGGGTGGATAGCAAGATGCAACGTAGAAAGAAGAAACATACTTTCCGTAATGTGATACTGAGTATTATTGCATTGCTGTTGATTGGTGGTGCGGCCTATGGAATGGTGCGTTATCGGAGTATTAAGAGTTCTGTAAATAGTTCTTTTAAAGCAGCGGGATTGACAAAAGAAAGAGATGTTAACGATCAATTAAGGCGTAAAAAACCTATTTCCATTCTCTTATTGGGAACTGATACGGGGGCTTTGGGGCGTAACTATAAAGGTCGAACTGACAGTATGATGGTCATAACGATTAATCCCTCAACCAATAAGACTACAATTACAAGTATCCCGCGGGATACAGCTGTAAGCATTCCAGGTTTTAAGGATGTGGCTCCATCCAAAATAAATGCGGCTTATGCATGGGGACAGGCCAAGACTACGATTACGACGGTTCAGAAAATGTTAAATGTTCCAATTGATTTTTATGCGTTAATTAACATGGGGGGAATGGAAAAAGTTATCGATAAAGTAGGTGGGGTCGATGTTACACCGACCTTGAGCTTTAAGTATGGGGAGTATACCTTCACTAAAGGTATCAAGACACATATGGATGGAGCGAAAGCTCTAGCTTATTCCCGAATGCGGTATGATGATCCTCAGGGAGACTATGGACGGCAAACACGGCAACGAGCAGTGTTAACTGCGATAGTTGCCAAAAGTGGGTCCATTTCTACATTACTCAATCAAGAATTTATTAACTCTTTGTCAAAGCAAGTACAAACCGATTTAACTTTTGATGATTTGACCTCTGTAGCTAAGAATTATCGTTCAGCTACTGGAAGTATGAAGCAGACACACTTGCAGGGAAATGGAACTACAATGAATGGTCAGAGTTTAGAACTAATGAAAAAAGTAGAATTGCAGCGAGTTACTAATTTTATCCGAAATGGTTTGAGCCTGCCGTATCAAAAAACAGGAACAATTGCACTTGCTACTTCATTTAAGACGAAAAGTAAGTCGGATTCTTCATCCACGTCTAGCGACAGCGTATATACGGATGTAACGACTAGTAATTCTGGAAGTAGTGAAAATCAAGGGTATGGGTATTAATTAATTGTATAATTGAATGATTAATGGGTTCTTTTTTGAGCGACATTAAAATATAACACTCGGAATTGCGAAGAAAGGGCTCTTTTTATTTTGATTATACCTAAAAACTGGTTGAGGAGAATCCAAATATTTTCCTCAACCAATTTTTGTTTTGTAAGCACCTAATAATTAACGTAAGCACCCAATAACTGACCGTCTATGACTGGCGACAAATACACGATATGATTACCTCATCAAATAAATTGGGGAGGTTTTTATTATGGAAAAACAAGATATCGTTCAAATCAAGATGCCACATGAGGCTGCTAGAACAACGGGAGTTGTTCTCAGCCGGGCAGTCCAGTTGAATATTGGCAAAAATAAGTCCGTGATTATTTACAACAAGGCCAATGGTTATATCGTTGACGCCCTCTTTAAGGCGGTGTTCAACGAT
>NZ_SULH01000001.1:536064-536672 GCF_007115095.1 Levilactobacillus enshiensis
AGAGTTAGACAAGTATTCATTGTTTGTGGCAAGACTGACTTACGGCGTGGAATTGATGGTTTAGCGGCTATTGTTCAAGAGCAGTTTGAATTAGATCCGTACAACCGAGCACTGTATCTATTTTGTGGGACTAGGAAGGACCGTTTCAAGGCCCTCTATTGGGACGGCGACGGCTTTCTCCTTTTATACAAACGACTTGAGAATGGTCGGCTTCAGTGGCCGACTAATCAGAATGCCGTTCGCAAGCTTAATCTCAAGCAATTAAACCGTCTATTGAGTGGGTGGTCGCTTGACGCGACCATCCACAAAATCAGGCCGCCAAGACAGATAAGCTTGACCACGAAAAGATAGCTATTCATGCGGAGAAGGCTATGGTAAACTCAAAATTGATTAGTAATGAATGGTGGGATGGCCCAATGACTTCTGAACAAGAACAAATCGCTATGTTGACTCAAAAGGTAAAAGAGCAAGCCGAAATTATTGATTACCTGACGAGAAAACTCTTCGGTAAAAAAGCCGAGCAAGTCGATCCAGATCAGTTATCACTTTTAGATGAGGACGACGGTGTTTTTACCGAGCCAGAGCAAACTGGCGAAGAAAACCAAACA
>NZ_SULH01000010.1:0-9604 GCF_007115095.1 Levilactobacillus enshiensis
TACACCCGTTCCCATGCCGAACACGGAAGTTAAGCTTTAGCACGCCGATAGTAGTTGGGGGATCGCCCCCTGCGAGGATAGGACGTTGCCACGCGAACGAAAGAACCCAGTGATTGGGTTCTTTTTTTATTGTCATTATTATGAAAAACGGTGATAATGATAGTATGCCGCTTTAGCTCAGAAGGTAGAGCGTTTCCATGGTAAGGAAGAGGTCGTTGGTTCAAATCCAATAAGCGGCTTACCAGCACCGGTAGATAGTGTTTCTGGATGAGAAAATAGTATTTTATATGTTATTTGCTCAGAGGTTATCTGGCGACATTCAGTTAAATGCAGCAGTTGTTCAAGGCGTGGAAAGAAGAATGACGTCCTTAAAAAGCGAGGACGTCATTCTTCTTTTGTAGTTAACCGTAAAGGGGAGGATTGACATGGTAAAAAGCGTGCTGAGATATTTATTATCCTTGTTTTATGGCGTATTTTTAATGATGATTCTACTTATTTGGAATATGCAAACCACTAAGGCCGGTTGGCACTTTCCAATAACCCCCTATGCAGTGTGGGTATTTCTTAGCTGGTTATTATGTTATCCATGGTTAAGGGGTAAATTAGGCTACTTATTTATTAAGAATGATAAACGTAGAAAATTGACATCAACTGGCATTACCTCGTATCCATGGCAATACTCAGTAGGGAGCACGCGAAGCATTGGCGAAATTTTTAGTCTTGTCTACGTATTCTGTGAACATCTCTTGATAAGTTGCTTACTAATACTGTTTGGCCCCCTGGTCATGGGCATACTGCTTCTAATGACGTTGTTCAAAAAGAGAAGATCATGACCATTCGATTGCGACATCGGGTTAGGAGTCTTAATCGAATAGTATAAAGACATTGCCAGGTGATTGATGGCTGACGTATCGCAAAACCGTTAATTGTTGAAGTAAGCTTAATAAGCTCTCGGTAATGTTTAATCCCAAAAACCATTTCCTCGCTATGACAACATAAATAGCAAGGAAATGGTTTTTTTGATAGGACGAATTTACATAGTAACCGTTGACGCTGGTGCGGTGGCACGAGCCTTAAATCGCAAAATCAAGATACGATTGTGAGGACTACCGGCAGTTTAAGTTCGAATTTATTATGCAGAAAGTTTGTCATTAATCATGAATTTATCAATGACAAACTGTTTGCGTTGATTGTAATGACCATAGACGGCAATCTGTCGTCCTAAAGTTGCCTGATAAAGAAAGTTCAGACCATGCTTGTGGACGAGACAATTGATGACTTGGCCGCTATGGGTGTCACTAATTTTAACGAAAAGTAGAATTGGCGACATCTTCAAAACCTTTGGATCACTAATAATATTGCCGGTTAGTGCTTGTTGTGTCATAGTCATCACCTCTGTAAGTTATATTATACGAACACATGTTCTAAAATGCAAGCTTTTTTAGCGGGTCATGGATGGATACAGACAGTAGAAAAATGCAAAAGAAACTATAGAAAAATTAGAATCTCGTCTTTAACCGCAATATATTAATAATATTAACATATATGGTTAATATATTTTTGATAAAACAGCAATCTGGGTCATCCTTAATCGCTATAAGTTCCTGTTTTGAACATGTTATCTGCTTTTTATGGCAATCAAGATAAATATTTGATAGTATATGACATATCGAGAACATAGGTCATAGGTGGAGGAGAATTATTATGAAAAAGTTGAACCGGGCAGGCGTTGTTATTGCGCTGACTCTGATGGGAACGGGTCTTTGGGGAACACAAACGAGTTATGCGGCGACGAAATCAGCTAGCAGTGAATCCGGCAAGGTCACAACAAACGTCTACGGTAGCAACGGTAAAGTGATCGGTACGACACGCGATGCCGATGGCTCCGGCAAAGTTTACGGTAGCAACGGCAAAGTAATCGGCACGACACGCGATGCCGATGGTTCCGGCAAAGTTTACGGCAGTAACGGCAAAGTGATCGGCACGACACGCGATGCCGATGGCTCCGGCAAAGTTTACGGCAGCAACGGTAAAGTAATCGGCACAACGCGTGATGCCGATGGTTCCGGTAAAGTTTACGGTAGCAACGGCAAAGTGATTGGGACGACACGCGATGCCAAAGAATCCGGCAAAGTCTACGGCAGCAACGGCAAAGTGATCGGCACGACACGCGATGCCGATGGCTCCGGTAAAGTTTACGGTAGCAACGGTAAAGTAATCGGCACGACGCGCGACGCCAAAGAATCCGGCAACGTTTATGGTAGCGACGGTAAAGTGATCGGCACAACACGCGATGCCGATAAGTCTGGTGTCGTTTACGGCACGGATGGTAAAGTAGTTGGCACGACACGGGCTAATAATGGGTCCGTCGGTGTGACGACCAACGTCTATGACGCTGAGGGCAACACCATTGGCACGACGCGCAGCGACAGTCAGATCTTGCCACAAACCGACGAAGCACGTTCTAAACTGTCCTGGTTGGGCGCGTTGATGGCGGCGCTAACGTTGACCAGTTGGCGAGTTTCTCGCCGTCGCGATCGGGCATAACGCTAATGGATAAAATGATGATGAAGTGGGTGGCTGCACTACTACTGAGCTTAACTTTACTGGGAAGTGGGGGTATCGTTGCAAGCGCCACACAGTCGACGCAAATAAGTACAACACGGGGGAACCAACGAGGCGTTACCACAAGTATTCAACAATCGGCACACCAATCCAGTCAGCGCCAAGCGGTTGAGTTAGCTTGGTTGGGCGCAACTCTGGTGGGAGCGATTGGCCTTAGTTGGGCGTTAGATCGTCATCATAAGTAAGCTTGGACCGGACAATGTTTCGGTCCTTTCCAGTCAGCGCCAAGCGGTTGAGTTAGCTTGGTTGGGCGCAACTCTGGTGGGAGCGATTGGCCTTAGTTGGGCGTTAGATCGTCATCATAAGTAAGCTTGGACCGGACAATGTTTCGGTCCTTTTTACTTGCCAGCGCCAGGCGAAACGGGCATACTAAATTTAATTTAGGACTTGGAGGCATGCACTGACCATGGATGATTTATTGTTACCTTCTGCAATTACGAATTTTATTACTACGACAAATGAAGCGGATTCAGCCCATTTTATTGCCCAATTTACACCGGATGCCGTGCTTGACGACTGGGGAACTGCGTACCAAGGAACCACCGAGATTGCCAAATGGAATCAGACAGATAACATTGGCAAACAGTCGCATTTTGAATTGGAAGACTTTACGCAAGACGATGCACAGACTTGGACCGTTCAGTTGCAGGTTACGGGACAGGGATTCAATGGGTCTAGCCCCTTCCGGATGAAGCTGGCTGATGACCTACTGGCTCGCGTCGAAATTTTACCGGATTAAAAATGAGACTAGGATAATACTTAAAACATACTAAGATTAACTCAAAAATCAGTTTTTTCAGAAGGCCAGCCGGCTTCTTCTGAAAAAACTGATTTTATTTTGTCATAACGTTCCATTCTAAGTTGGGATTGAGATGTTCCCACGCGCGCCGAAGTTCCAGCGTGTAAGCATTGAAGCCGATTTGTTTAAGGTGATCGTGGGCTACTACCGGGGAGAAGAAGGCAGCGCGTTGAATTTCCGATTGTTGGAGGGTGAGGTTGTCGAGCGGAGTAGACGTTTCAAATGCGAACCAGGCTTCGATCCAGTGACTATAGGTGCGCAACCAATAGTTATCCGTTGCGCGTACTGGCAGGTCTAATCCCAGCTCCTCATGCATCTCGCGGTGCATGCCCATCTCAATGGTCTCACCAGCGAGAACGGAGCCGCCGACTGAGCAGTCCCAACAACTGGGGAAGTTCAGCTTATCTGCCGTCCGTTGCTGGAGGAGGACCTGGCCATCTGGATGAAAAATGAAGGCATCAACCACCAGATGATATTCGCCCGGCGCCAACGTTTCCTTTCGTTGCCGGTGGCCCACGACTTGTAGTTGCTGATTATAAATATCCCAATGTTCCGTTAACCGATCCGCAGCCATTGCGGCCACCACCTTTCTTAGATTTAGGGCCTGATTAATTTTGGGGCTGAATGAAAGACATGCAGGTTACGCCGCATCATAACGCGTAATCTCGAATTGATGATTTTCGTACTTGGCCATGTAAACGTCACGAATATTCGCCACACCGCGTTGTTCTAACTGGGCGAGTAACCAGGCCTCATCGTGGTCCATGAGTTCCAGCACATCATAATCAATTTGGCCATCAACAATGACCGGGTAGCGAATGGAGCCTTCACCTTGACGCAGGACGGTGAGGCTCCCATTCTGTTCAACAATGGCCCGCTTGACTTCGTTGATCTGATACACACCGGCGGTCCGTAACTTGAAGTCGATTTCTTTGGCCGACAGATTAGCCTTCAAACAGTTGTGCACCAGTAATTCACCGTTACGAATGACTGTAATGGGGCCGCCATCGATGAACTTACCGATCGTTCGCACGTGAATTTTCAGGTAGCGGGTCACCAAAATCAACAGGGACCAGATTAAGAGCACGATGACAAATTGAATCAGCGTGACGGCCGAGTTGTAAATGACCCCACCGACAATCCCCCCTAAAACGTAGTTCTGGACTTGGTCGATCGCCGAAGTGGGGGCTAGATTACCCTTGCCAGAGAAGTTGATCAGCAAGGTCATAAAAATAAAACCAACGAGCAATTTAATGGCAACATCTGAATAGACGAACATATCTGCTACTCCTTTGTAAGCGTGATTTTCGGGTGATGTAAGTTAACTTTTTCCAAGACGTAGGCGGAGCCGTCCGAATTATAATCTAAACGGTAATAGCCCTGGGGCGCCTTGAAGAGTAGGTTGCTATTGGTCGTGGTGGCGTTGACCGCCAACTCGGATGGTTTAACGGCAAGTTGCTTGGCGACCTGTTTGACGGTAGCCGTAATCTCGCCAGTCTGTTCCGTAGCCGAGCGCAACGAGACCAAACTATTGATCTGAAAGCCCAGAACGAGGAGTAGCAACGTGCCACTAATGATACTGAGATCTTTATATTTCACGTTCCACCGGTGACGCAGATAGTAAACGAATAATCCAATAAACACAGCTAACAAGGCAATGATTAAGCCAATGCGCGCGTACTGCCAGGTGTTGTGATGTTGTGTCAGGTAACCATAAGTATAGAAAGTCATCGACTGCCCCCTCAAATAGTTTCTGAGGTTTATTTTATCACAATCGGCGGGAAGACTGGTGACCTGACGATTGTGGATGAGCGTTAGCAGTCAGGGAAACTCAAGCCGGTCCCAGCTTTGCGTGATAGCGCTTTGCCTGTTGCTGCCAGGTGCTCAGGAGGGTGCGAATCCCGGGGTCGAGCCGCTCAATTTTTAACTGGTGGAGGAGCTTGGCTTGCTGGTCGGCGGTCGCCGCGTCACCGAAGAACCAGGTCCAGATGCACAGGCACAGTTGGAGTGTCAAGTTTCCTTCACTGGTGAGTTGTTCCAGATGACCACTTAACAGGTCATTTTTGAACTCCCGGGCGTGGTCATAATCGCCGTGGCCAAGGAGGACTTGCAACGCAACTAGATCGAAAGATAGCCGCAGATCCATGACGTGAAACGGGTCGGTTAGATTGGAAACGTAACGGTCACAGCTCTGGTGCATCTTACGAATCGTTTCGGGAATGGTCGCGTCCTTAAACCCAATTAAGGCCATCAAAATGGGGCCCAACCGGATCTCTTGGAGCGTCCAGGACTTCGTGTACATCATCTGTTGCCACAACCGTTCCATATCGGGCGTTAACGTGGCGTGGCGGTGACTATACGCCGTCAGGAGCACCGCCGCAACCGTGGCCATGCGTCGTTCAGCCGGGTTCTTACTTTGACCGTAGCGTTGGGCCAGATGGCTCAGTTGCGGAAAATTCTGCTGGTCATAGGCCAACATGACCTGGTTAAGCAGAATTTCGCCGTCATCTGGACGGTAATCATTTTGAATGAAGCGAAATTCATCCGCGGAAACGCCCAGTCGTTCTAAGATTTCGAAGAGTTTCGTGGCGGTGACGTCGTGTTCGCCATTTTCTAGCCGCGTGGCGAAGGACCGCGAGACGATGCCCGAATAGACTTCCTTTTGGGTCAATCCCTTTGCCTGCCTGATTTGTTTGATGGTAGTTCCGAGTTCTTCCATGAGAAATGGCCTCCCAGCGATGTGGCAAATTTGCCACATATTATACGGAACTTTTGATGAGAAATCAATTAGAATTAGATTAATAACTTAGAGGGGGAACCGTCATGGAAGTTCAAATTACCAATCGTCAATCCGTCATTCAAATCGTGCGGGCAGCCAGCAGTGACATTATTAGTACCTTAGGCGGTGACACCTTTGGCTTTGCTCTGGGGCTCATGCTCTTACATACCACCCATTCCGCATTGAGTTTTGGGTTAGGGTCGATCATCTATCCTATCATCGGGCTCTTATTGATGATGCCCGTGGGAAATCTGATCGATTGGGGCCACCACAAGCCCTTGATCTTAACCAGTAAGGCCTTGAATATTGGGGCGCTCATCGTCTATGCCGTGTTGGCCGATCGCGTGGCCAATCAAATGTTGTTGGCAATTCTAGTGTTGATGGTCACCGCTTGTTGCGACAAGGTGACCAACACCGGGTTTACCGCGTCGATTCACGAACTGGTCAATGACAATCACATCAAGACGTTGGCGACCATTGAACAGGCGGCGACGGCGGGTATCCAACTGATTTCACCAGTGTTGGCTGCCGCCCTGTACGGCATGATAGGGTTTGATGGCATTGTGCGCGTTGAAATTGTTGCTGAAAGTATCGTCTGGTTGATTACGTTGTCCATGCGGTTCCATCCGCTGAAGGCGGCTAAACCAGAAGCTAGCAACTCAGAAGCGGCTAGCAACCAGCCAGATCAGGCGCAAACGGCAGATGCCGAGGAGACGGCTCAGCCGACACAAACACAGTTATTTAAAATTGGGCTCCAGTACATTTGGCACCGATTTACATTACGATCCGTGGTCGTCATCGGGGTCTTCTTGAACTTCTTATTTAGCTCGGTCGACGTCGGCCTACCGTACGCAATCGTGCAGGCCCGCCAGATGAGCAATACTAGTCTGAGTATCGTCATGAGTGGCTTCGCTGCTGGTATTCTAATTGGCAACTTAGTCTTATCTATGCTGCCAACGTTTAAACGGGTTTTACTGACGATTCTGCGCCTATCAATGGTCGTCGGCGGGGCAATCTTTGCCTTAGGGCTGCTCTTCATGAGTTCATTACCAGATCATCAATTGGTTCTTATTTTAGTCATTTGGGCCCTGCTGGTGGGGTTAACGCTGGCCTTCGTCAACACACCAATGTCCGTTTACATACAAATGACGGTGCCAACTGAGCTCTTGGGACGAGTCGGGTCAACGTTTGGAACGCTGATGCAGCTGGCCGTTCCCCTGGGGACTGCTGTTTACAGTCTCTTTTTCCAGCATGTCGGTGCTGGTCCCGTTTACGCCATGACGGGGCTCATTGTGCTGGTCTATATTGGATTTAACCTGTTACGCGTGCAACAGAAGTTAGCGACTGGCAAACAAATTGACGATTGATTTGGTCTTCCCGTGCTAAAATCGAGACTGTAGACGGTGCCGATTTAGTGAAAAGTTAGTCAGCGTTAACAACTACTGATAGCGCTAAATGGGTCATACGGAAAGGGAGGTCAATTTATGCAAGCGTTTGATATCGGGATTATCGGTGGGGGACCTGGCGGTTTGGCGGCTGCTTACGGTCTTCATGCGCGGGGGATGAACGTCGCCGTGATTGAAAAGGATCTCTGGGGTGGCACGTGTCCCAATCGCGGGTGCGATCCCAAGAAAATCCTGATGGCCGCTGTGGAGGCTCAGGGCCACAGTGAGGCATTGCAGGACCATGGCTTGACGGGTGTTCCCCAAATCGATTGGGCGGCACTGATGGCTGCTAAACGGGCTTACACGGAAAAAATTCCGGGCGGCACGCTAGGTGGCCTGAAAGCAGCCGGAATTGCTAATTTTCACGGGACGGCGAGCTTCAATGACGATGGCACGTTGACCGTGGGTGATGAACAACTGAACGCCGCCAATTGGATTATTGCGACTGGACAAGAACCGCGCCTACCGCAGATTGGTGGGCAGGAATGGTTACGAACCAGTAACGATTTTCTCGACCTTGATCGGCTGCCTCAAGACATTACCTTAATGGGGGCCGGCTTCGTGGGCGTTGAGTTGGCGGCAATCGCCAACGCGGCGGGAAGTCGCGTCCATTTGGTGCACCACAATTCGCGACCACTACGCGCATTTGATCAGGACTTGGTCACTGACCTGCTCGATCGGCTCCGCGAGAACGGGGTGGATGTCAAATTGGACACGGATATCACGGCGGTTGCGCCAGCGGACGACCAGTACCTGGTGACAACGGCAACTGGTGAGACGTGGACGACTGGTTTAGTCTTTGCAACGGCTGGTCGGACTCCCGTACTGGCAGATCTGCATTTGGATCGGGTCAACGTGGCAACGACTGCTCACGGGATTACGGTCAACGGTCGCCTGCAGTCTTCCAATCATCATATCTTTGCCTTAGGAGATGTGGTCGACCGGCCGCAACCCAAGCTGACACCAGTTGCCGGGTTTGAGGGCCGCTACCTGACAGAAACGTTGACGACCTGCGATTCGCCGGCCATTCAATATCCAGTGATTCCGGCGGTCGTGTATGGTAAAACGCAGTTGGCGCAACTGGGTGTTCCCACCGTTCAAGCGGCGGCTCAGCCAGAAAAGTATACGATCAATGACTTGGACTTGACGCACTGGTATAGCTACCAACGGATTCAGGACCCGCATGCCCGAATCAAGGTGGTCGTTGCGAAGGCCTCTCATAAAATCGTTGGGGCTGCGGTATTGAGCAGTGAGGCGGAGCAGGTCATTAACTACCTCGACTTCGTGATCAGCAACCAACTCAGCACGGCTGACATCAATGCGACCATCATGGCTTACCCTACGTTAGCTTCAGATCTCACTTACTTTAATTAGAGCGTGCAGTCTCACCATTCGCTGAATTTGGACCAGCTGACCTTCATTTCAAGCTAGTAGATAGATTGTTAAGTTGGGCGTCCAATCAAGCTGAAACGAATTCTCGGACACGGACTCTTTACATTCGCGTGTTAAGTTGGAGCTGAACTTGACACGCGAATGGGGGAGAACATTATGGGAATCAAATTCTGCAAGCACTTCTATGACACGTTTTCGTTTTGGCTGGGACTTTTTCTGTTTTTACCCGCGGCTAAATGGTTGATGGTTTACCCGCACGAGCGGTTAGGTGATTTTACGATCAACATTATCCTGATTGCTTGGGGGCTGATTGCCATTCTGCGGGCACTGATTCAGGCGAAGGGTACCGAATGAGTTTGCGATAACGTTTAAATTTAATGGATCGCATAGCGACTAAGCCACCACCGCTGGTAGGCCTAGTCGCTTTTTAGTCGTCATATCTAATCTGGGCAGCATGGTGGTTGGGTCGCCTTACCGGCCGGCAGATATGGGCTGGATCGGTGCGAACACAACTTGAAGCCTCGAAAGAGCCGAGTCTACAAGCTTGGTTTTCTACTAAGCCAG
>NZ_SULH01000010.1:9669-52080 GCF_007115095.1 Levilactobacillus enshiensis
ACTTACTGACTAAGTAGAACGACGCGCCTGAGCCCATATCTGCCGACCTCTCGGCTGACATTGTGTCTTCAGACGACACTGAGACTAACTATAATTATCGTGATCAAGTGGACCGAAAAACGTTAAGTAATCGTTCCTTACAGCCGTTGTCGTGATAACATACAGTCAGCGCCGGAGGAGGCCAGGGATGGAGCCAGCCGTGAAGGTGCTGTTAGCTGGTGAGCCAGCTTACAGCACGGGCGCCTTTGGAGACACGTGATTTTCGTGGCTTCAAAGCGAGCGAGAAGACTGGGGTTCTTCCAGTCTGAAGCGTCCCCACAGCAGGCGGAATCCCTGGCAGCCGGAGTGCGCTCAATTTAGCCCAATTCAATGGCACGAATACCTACTGATACTGGGATGGGACTTGAATTTCATCTTTAACCCGTTAGTCATTACCCTTAGATAGTCGGGAATGACATCTGTGACGGCTTGCGAAACCACTAGTGAATGTTCCCGGATTTTGGCGTATCATAGGACTATTAATATTTACGAAAAGGGGGCGGCCACGTGGCTTTTTTGGGAACACTCTGTTTGATTCTGGTATTGACGACACTGGCAGGAAACTTTGCCAACCGGCTGGGCGTCCCGGCGGTGATCGGTGAGTTGCTGATTGGGATTATTATCGGGCCAGCCCTGCTCAACTGGGTTCAGCTCAATAGCCTAGTTAGTCTATTTGCCGACATTGGGGTCGTGATCTTGATGTTCTTAGGCGGACTTGAAAGTAATTTGCAACTCTTGATGAAGTATCTCAAGCCGGCCATTGTGGTGGCGACTTCCGGCGTCATCTTCCCTATCGTCATGATGGGCTTGGCTTCCTGGTGGTGGGGCTTTACACCACTTGAGGCACTGTTTATTGGCGTGATTTTCTCGGCGACGTCGGTCTCTATCTCTGTGGCCGTTTTAAAGGAATACCACGCACTCGCCACGCGTGAAGGCGCGACGATTCTGGGGGCTGCGGTGGCTGACGACATTATGGGGGTCATCCTGTTGTCGCTGATGATCAGTTTACTGGCCAGCCAAGGGATTCAAGCCGCTGGGAGTCAACCGGCATTGGGGCTGGTCTTACTGGAACAGATTGCTTTCTTCGGGGGGACTTACGTCGTGGTCAAATGGATTGCGCCGTACCTGATGCACCTGAGTGAGCGACTCGTGATGGCGTCCAGTGTCACCATCATGTCGATGGTCATCTGCCTGAGCATGGCGTGGTTAGCGGATATTGTGGGGCTGAGCGGGGCGATTGGTGCCTTCTTCGCTGGAATTGCTGTGGCGCACACACCGTACCGGGCAGTCTTGGCCGATCACGTGGAACCGCTGGGCAATGCCATCTTTATCCCGGTCTTCTTCGTGAGCGTCGGCCTGAACATGACGCTGGATCACTTGGCGGACAATCTCGGCATTATTCTGGGCTTAACGGTCTTGGCCTGCCTGGCGAAACTGTTGGGCTGTGGCTTAGGTGCCCGGCTGAGTGGCTTTGACCTCAAGAGTAGCACTGTGATCGGCACGGGAATGATTGCCCGGGGGGAGATGGGCTTGATTACTGCACAGATCGGTCATCAAGCCGGTCTTCTCAACGGAGCGGATTACTCCGCAATGATTTTAGTCATCGTGTTGGCAACGATTATTGCACCGTTGGTATTGAAGCAAGCATTGAAGGCTATGCCCAAACCGGTTACTGAATAGGCAAGAAGGTTCGCTAAACTGGTGAACCTTCTTTTTTGTAAGAATTTGTGATTGCCCTTTTATCCAGATTAGAATATGATGAGTGACATTAAGATTATTCTAATTGCTACGGCAGTTGAGATGAGAAAGCGTGACGAAACACATGCGAAAATATCTATTACAACACCGTGGTGAAGTGTCCGTGAACATCGGCCTTTTGATGGTGATTGAGGCACTGACGGTCTTGGGGTCAGTCCTCAATGCTAATTTATTGAACGCGCTGATCAAGGGGCAACTGCAGCAATTCTTGGTGGCGGTTGGCCTGCTGATGCTGGACTGGGTCGTGATTGCGGCCTTGAATTACGGGGCATCCGTTCATCAGGAAAAGGTCATTCAAAACATTGATATCTCTATTCGACAGGACGTAGCCGATATTTTGATCGCCAAGGATTATGAATCTTACAATTCACGGGCGATGGGAGTTTATGAGTCGTGGGTCAACAACGACATTCAGACCATCAACGTTCAGGGGCTACAAAACTTTTTTACCGTGGTTGAGGGAATCTTTGGGACGGCCTTTGCGCTGGCCACTTTGATTGCGTACCATTGGAGTCTGGCGTTGTCGGCGCTGATCTTAGCCGGACTGATTATCGTGGCGCCCAAAGTCTTTGATCAGCGAATCATGCAGGCCAACACCCAGTTGACCCACCAAAATGAGAACTTCGTTGACCGAACGCAAGACGTGATGGGCGTGTTCAACCTGCTCTACGCGTTTCAGGCGTTACGTTTGCTTAAACAGGGCATCATTGCGGCGTCCCAGACGCTCAAGCAGTCCTATGTCAACCAACGGCGCGCGCAGAGTAGCGTACAGGTCGTGGGCTTTCTAGGCAACGTCATTTCACAAGTTATGCTGATGGGCTTGACCGGGATATTGGCGATGATGAAGTTAGTCTCGATTGGGACGTTAAGTGCCGTGGGTAGTCTGTCGGGCAACATCTTCAATAACCTGGGGAATATGAGTACTTACTTGGGAATGATGCGGGGCGTGACCCCCATCTTTGAAAAATTTGACTTGGAACGAGCGAAGTTCCCGACTGAACCTGATCAGGCAGCAGCGGCAGTGGCCACAACAGCGGCGGTGCCAGACATCATTCAGGTTCACGACCTGAGTTTTGGTTACCACACTGATCACCCGATTTTGCGCCACGTGAGTTATGACTTTGAGCAAGGGAAGAAGTATCTGATCCTGGGTGAAAGTGGCGGTGGCAAGTCGACCTTTCTAAAGGTGCTGACAGGGTACTTGACCAACTATACCGGTGAGATTCGGTTGGCCGGTAAGTCGCTCAAAGACTATTCAACCAATCAGTTGGGACAGCAACTCTTGTACTTAGACCAACGACCACAGGCATTGACGACTACTGTGCGGGAAAATCTACAGTTGGCCGATGCCTATAGCGATGATGACCTTGTGGCGGTGTTGTTGGCCACCAAACTGTGTCCGGACCGGGAACGGGCAGTGGCCTTCTTGGACCAAAGCGTTGGCGATGGCGGCAGTGATCTATCCGGTGGTCAGCTCCAACGGTTGGCTTTAGCACGGGGACTTCTGCGGCATGTCGGTGTGATTCTGCTGGATGAAGGAACATCGGCGGTCGATACGGCAAACGCGGTGAAGATTGAACGTGACTTGTTAGAGAATCCGGCATTGACGTTGATTATGATCAGTCATACACCGCACGCGGAGACGCAACCACTGTTCGATGAGACGATTCAGTTTGCGGAGCTTAATGGCAAATAAAATTAGTTATAAAAAAATAGGCAACGGTGAGCTGACCGGTTAACCTGACAAAGGTGGGACGGACAGTCACCGTTTTTTTTGAAAAAAATTTAACACGACAGTTAATTTGCAACCACAAATAACTAGAAAGTAATGAAAACTATAAATGAATATACAAACACCGACGCTGCCCTTATTCCAAGGGTTGAAATATCTTTAAATTGTGGGAGTAATCGACTATCTGTTGGATACAGTACCAACTTTAAACAAAATATCTATGGATATGATAATGATTTGATTATTGAAACTAAAAAATAAGCGTTTTCATGTAGGCCGAAAACTTGTACTATAGGGAGCGTGAGGTTGACTCCTGTGGGGACCGGTAGCTAACGATTAGTGAATAACAGCAATAGTGTGGTTGCTAGGCTGTTTATCGTCAGTTACCGTGCGCTTCGGCAGGACACAAATTAGGTTGGAAAAGGTTGGAGGAATTTGGGATGAAACAGATTAGGTTTAGTCACTGGTTAAAGACTAAAGCGGTGTTAGCGGCTGTGGTGGCTGCAACCATGGTGGGTGGCGCCGTCACAGGTGTGGCTGCCAGTGAGACCAGTGTACATAGCACCAGCAATAATGCGACCGTCACAGCAACGACCAATAGTCCGCTGACGCTGTCGCAATACGAGCACGCCACGGCGACCCAGCTCGCGCAGATGGTCCGGGATGGCAAGGTCACCAGTCAGCAGTTGGTTCAGCTGGCCATGACTAAGGTCAAGCAGGATAACCCGCAGCTGAACGCCGTCATCACCATGCGCGAGGCTAAGGCCATGGATGAAGCTGCGGCCCTGAAAGATACCGGTCAGCCATTTTATGGGGTGCCAATTTTAATCAAGGGGTTGGCGCAGGAACTGAAAGGGGAGTCGGCAACACAGGGCCTTCCTTATTCCAGTACGCGAGTTGCATCGTATACCAAGCCATTCGTGTTGCAACTCCAGAGCTTGGGGTTCATTGTCATTGGGCAAACGAATTATCCAGAGCTGGGACTGACGAACGTCACAACTTCCAAACTATACGGGGCTGCGGCTAATCCGTGGAACACGGCCGACAATCCTGGTGGGTCTTCCGGTGGTGCGGCAGCAAGTGTCGCTGACGACATGGTTCCACTGGCAACCGGGAACGATGCCGGTGGCTCGCTACGGATTCCGGCGTCATGGTCCGGCGTGATCGGTCTGAAGCCATCTGCGGGGATGATCAAGGGCGATAGTGTTGCCAGCACCATGGCAAGCTTCGCCGAGACCAAGAGCATGGCGGACACGCAAACGTTATTTGACAATATGCTGAGCGGCAGTGTCACGGCTGAGGCCGCTCCCAAGGACCTGAAGTCGGTGACCATCGCCTATTCGACGAAGTCACCTGTTGGCACGCCGGTCAGTCAAGATGCCGTGAACGCGGTCACGCAGGCGGTGTCCTTCCTGAAGAGTCAAGGCTTCAATGTGCAACAGGTCGACAGTCCGGTCGATGGTAAGGCACTGATGCAGGCCTACTACAAGGGCGCGACGACTAGTGGTTTTGCGGCTAACTCGTTCGCACGCTCGGCGTACAAACGGGATCTCTTACCTGATGACGGCAGCATCATGACCTATGCGCTGTATCAGGCTAGCAAAAAGCTGACGGCGCCAGACCGAGCCAGCTATGCCAGCGTGGTCGCAACGGCTAAGCAACAGATGGCCGATTTCCATCAGAAATACGGGCTGTACTTAACCCCAACGACGGCCACAACGGCACCAAGTAATTCGGATCCGGCCTACTTGCCAGAATACGTGGCAAAGTTACGCGACATTGCGTCATTGGACAGTAAGGACCAGATGCAGTTGATCTACGACGCCTGGTTACATGGATTGAGCAAGACGCCATTTACGCAATTGGCCAATGTGACTGGCGAACCGGCGATTAGTTTACCTACGTACGTGAGTGCTAGTCGGATGCCATTAGGGATTCAGTTAGAAGCTGCTAAGAACCAGGATCACCTGTTGTTAGCAATGGGGGACCTCTTTGAAAGCAAGAACCAACTGAAGTTCCGGGATAGCCAGTCCACGGACGAGAATACTGGGAATACCACGGGCACCACGACAGCGCCAGCGACGCCCGAGGCCTCGACATCCAGTGAGTCGAAACCAGCAACGTCTGCGTCTAAGCCAACGACACCAGCTACGCCTGTTACTACTGCGCAGGCACCAAAGCTCATTTATGCTAAGGGTGCACTAAATCTGTATCGGGATGTCAACTTGACGCAGCGCGTGCGTCACTACACGGCTAAGCCGCGGATCCACAGCCGGACGTTCAAGACGCTGGGGGTCGCTTATGCCAAGAACGGGGCGTTACGTTACCGCGTCAAGGGTGGTTACATTACGGCCAATTCGAAGTTTGTAGCGGCACTCTATTACCAGCAGAATCCACAGCGCGTGCGGGTCATCGGTCAACACGGTATTTACAGTTATCGGCAGCTGACCTTCAAGTCCAGTCAGCGGGTGCGGTTGATTAAGAAGGGGAAAGTCTTGAAGATCAAGGCAATTCGCTTCCACGGGCAGACCGCTCGGCTGGAACTCACGAATGGTCAGTTCATTACGGCTAACAAGCAGTTTGTGATTCAAAACAAAAGCTAGGTGATAACCGGGGTGCACGGAATGATGCGCTTCGATAAAGACTTGTGTCCCAAACCTACAGTAGAAAATGAGTCTGAAAAAAGCCTCCAAGATTGGCCGAAAATGCCGATCTTGGAGACTTTAGACTATGTTCAAAAGGTGGCAAGTCTCAAAAGCCTGTCATACCTATTCTAATCACAGTATTGAAACTAAAATTAGTCAACGGTGGTTGGAGTCGCCTTACCGGCCGGCAGATATGGGCTTAGGCGCGTCGCACCGTTTCAACCATAGATGTTCGGAGCGCAAAAAGAGTCCGGAAATTTTGTCCCAGACTCGATGCTCTTTTTCGAAGTTCTGCAGGTTTATAAATTCTCCGGCTGGACCTTAATCGGAACGGCTGCATGAAGAAAGCGTTAAACTAGGATACTGAGAAATTTTAACCAAGTCCAGAGGCCAATAATCAGCCAGAGACCGTAAAAAATGATTAGGCTGCGTCGAAAAAAGGGTAACCGGTGCCAGCCATGGCGGTGCCAACTGAAAGTATAAACAGTCAGCATGACCAGACTTAACACGCCCATCAGCAAGTTACCACCAAGAATCAACGCGTTAGGGTGGGACGGATTGTGTTCGGCCATGCCAATACCGCCGATGGTAAATAAGATGATGGGGAAAACCAGTAGTATCCCATTGAGGATTCCTTCAATGATTAAGTGGCGTTTCGTTGTTTGCATAAGCCGTCTCCCGTAGTGCCTTCACCATACCACGTTAGGACCAAAGAGTAGCGGCATGAATCCAGGTCATCTTTAATTTGGTGGCAGGTGCTAATTCGGCTTGCTTTCTAGTGTCAGGTCGCGTAACTTTAAGGGCATAGGATGAACACAGCATTTCCTGGGGAGGAAAATGAGTTGAAAAAACCAATCTTTTTACTGAGCTTAGCGGCAATTACTTTGGGGTTAGGTGCCACCAGTTTGACGTCTGCACAGGCTGCAACGTGGCATCAGGGAACACCTAAAGCGTTGCGGCACATCTGGATCTATAATGGTCATGGCGACAACAAGGCGTACATTACTTACGGCAAGTCACTTAGCACGGGAAACCTTTTTGCGCTGGACGGGGCCAGTCATCATTATTATCGGCTGCCCGGATATGGCTTGAAAAAGTTGAAATATCAATCGTTGGGCGACCACGTTTACCGCCTGTCCGGTATTCAGTATTCACCCAAGGGCAGTCAGGTTCAGTTCGATGGTCAACGCTTGAGTTACAAACTGAAACTGACTAAGAATCACCTGCATTTTTACAAGGGCTATCGCAACTACGACCGGCATGCAAAATTCGCCACGATGAAGACGCCGAAGGGTTTGGAATAGGTATAAGTAATAACATACAGGGCAGGGCTTGCAATGCGCAGGCCCTTTTTGCATACCGTGAAGCCAGTGCCTGCTATACTGGGGAAAATAGGAGATGATCGCGAATGCATGTGACGTTAAAACCACTGATAACGGCAGATGCGCCAGCGTTTTGGCAGTTGGCGTATGGAAATGAAGATGCTGCATGGATGCAGTGGAATGGGCCGTACTTTCATGATGAAATACCCACTCGTAATCAATTTTTAACGACGATTGCACCGAAAAAGTTCATTGATCAGCCAGATCAGCGCATCATTTGGGTCGATACGGAGATGGTCGGTAGTGTGTCGTACCATTACGTGGACGGTGACCTACGCCAGTGGCTGGAAGTGGGCATCGTCATTTATCGCCAGAACAAGTGGCAACAAGGTGTCGGTAAGGCAGCACTGACCCAATGGATCAATCAGGTCTGGGCCCAAACGTCGTTGCCACATCTAGGACTGACAACCTGGTCAGGCAATCTGCGCATGTGTCGACTGGCGGAAAGCATTGGCTGGCAAGAAGAGGGGCGTATTCGAAAAGTCCGGTATTGGCAAGGCCGGTATTGGGACTCCGTCAAGTATGGTTGCTTACGTGAGGATTGGCGGAACTGACGCGCTGTTATGATGGTTGTGACGGACGAGAACGCGTATAAGCAATCAAATGAAAAAGCGTCAATGTCATCCGAGAGATTCAGATGGCATTGGCGCTCTTTGGGTACTATGGCGTTGTCAGTCACGACAATCATTAATTAATTCTGAAATTCATGTTCGATTGTCAAATCAGCCTGGGGAATCTTGTCCGAGGCAATCAGTGGCGAGGCTGCACCGATGCTCAACAAAGTCAGGTGATGCATGGCACGTGATGCAATCGTGTAGAGCGTGCCAGTCAACTGGGTGTCGGGATAGTTCTCGGCAGAAACATTGTAGGCAATGACGCTGTCGAATTCTAACCCTTTTGCCAAGTAGATGGGCAAGACGACAATACCTTTCGGCAAGGAACGGTCGGTATCGGTCAGCCGGGTCAGGGCAAATTCGGTATGCAGTTCCTGATAGACGTATTTGGCCTCGGCGGTACTTTTGGTGAGAATGGCGACCGTCCCGTTGGTCGCGAGCTCTAACCGTAATTCGTGGGCGAGAGCTTTGAAGGCGGCGTCAGTATCGTAGCGAATGACTACCTTGGGCAGGTCGCCCGGACGGTTGAAGGCCTCGATTTTGTCGCCATCAGGTAGCAGTGCCTTGGCAAACGTGGTGATGGGAAGTGTGGAACGATAGGAACGCCGCAACGTAATCAGACGGGACCGTTTGACGTTTAACGCGGCATCCAGCTTTTTCAAGATAGATTCTGGTGATTCCACCGCCTTGAAGAGGGCCTGCTCACTGTCACCGAGTAGGGTCAACTTGGCCCGTGGAAAGGCATGCTGCAGGTAGATCAGTTGGGCCATCGAGTAGTCCTGCATCTCATCGATGAAGAGGTGTTGCATCCGGTGGTTGGCCCCGCCGCCCGCGAGAATATCACGCAAATACAGCAGAGGGGCGGCGTCAGTCAACGCGAGCTTATGGTATTCGATATCGTGCTGATAGGCGTCGATCACCGTCTGCCAGTCTGCGGTGGAAACGTCGTCGGGCAGCGGACACTGCTTGAGAAAGGCGGTGTACTGCGTGTAGGCGTCGAGAAAATAGCCATTGTAAATGGCATCATCGACTTGCCGCAACCGGCGACGAACGATTTGCCGGGCGATGAAGTCGATCTCGTCATCGAGTTGTTCAAACGTCCCCAGATGCTTTTCGCCTAACAGATTGTGGTAGTCTTCGTCGCTGAGTTGGTCGATGGTATCGCGCACCCAGTCGGCCTTAGCTTCTTCACGAATCCGGCGTTTGAGGCGTTTTTCCAGCTCGTTTTTGGTGCGTAAAAAGCGGTCGGCCGGTGCCGTAGCAGCTGGAAACTGACTGTAAATGTCGCGAATTTCTTCCTTATCAAAGAACACGCGGCCCTTAAACCGAATATCCGTGAACTGTAGCTCGGCCGGAGATACCTGATGACAGTAGTCGTTGATGGCCGTCATCATTGCGGCGCTTTCGCGGAAATTGCGCAGGGGCAGATTAACTGGTGTCTGCTGGTCTTCTTCGTAGCGCTCAAATTGGGTCTGGACGTTGAGCCCTTGGAACCGTTGCGTTAAGAATTCGGCCAGCGTGACTTGGCGCATGTTGCGTTCCCCTAGACTGGGAAGAACGTCACTGATGTAGTGACTGAATAGTCGGTTAGGTGAGAACAAGACGATTTGATCGGCTTCCAAGTCCCGCCGGCTGTGATAGAGCAGAAAGGCGATTCGCTGTAAAATGGCGGACGTTTTACCAGAGCCCGCGACTCCCTGAACGACCAGCAAGTCACTCTTGGTGTCGCGAATAATGTCGTTTTGTTCCCGTTGAATGGTCGAGACGATGTTCTGCATGGTCGCATCGTTTTGCTCACCCAGTGCGTGTTGCAGCATTTCATCGCCGACCGTCTCGTTGGTGTCGAACATGCTTTCAATTTTGCCATCTTGAATTAAAAATTGTCGCTTCTTCAGCAGGTTGGTTTCTTGATTCCCAGCCGGCGTGCTGTAGGCGACTTCGCCGAGCACCCCGTTGTAATAGATACTGGAAACGGGAGCCCGCCAGTCGTAGACCAGGAAGTTTTGGTCCTCGTCAACGAATGAGGCGGTGCCGATGTAGAGGGATTCCGGTTGGGATTCGCCGGGATCTTGAATGTCGATGCGACCAAAGTAGGGCGACTTCTGGAGTTCCTTATAGGTGTCCAATTGGCCCTCGATGATGTTTTGATTTTCGGTCAACCGGGAGACCAAGGCCCGTTGTTGTTGCAGTTCGGCACTGGTTTCGATTCGGTCATCGACTTCAAACCAGTTGACCGAGGTGTTTTCACTATAGTTCTTTAACACGTTGCGCAGTTCTTTGTGGGCGGCCGTGTAGTCGGCGACGGTCTTGTCGATTCGTTCGCCAATCTGGTCGGCCACTTGGTCCACACGCTGTTGTTCCGCTGCTTGTTCGCTGGTGGTCAAATTGACCGCCTCCTTCTTTTATTTCTGGTTAAGTTCAGGATATGTGCTGGCTGTTCGCCTTACCGGCCGGCAGATATGGGCTGGATCGGTGCGAACACAACTTGAAGCCTCGAAGAACACGAGTCTACAAGCTTGGTTTTCTACTAAGCCAGTAAGCAAGTCACTTACTGACTAAGTAGAACGACGCGCCTGAGCCCATATCTGCCGGCCTCTCGGCTTACGTTGTGTTGTCAGACAACACTGAAAATAGATGAGTCATTGATAGTTCGCCTGCGGCTACCAGACGCCACACTGTGGGGACCGACCGAAGCCTGGAAAGCGGTCTTCGGCCTCGAGTTGAAGCCACGCAGAGACCCGCGAGTCTTCAACTCGTCCCGTGATGTAACCTAGCAAAAAAGACGCTAGCTAACATCACCGACACAGTGTTCTGTCTGGTATCCTCCGGCTTGAATCGTGTGCGCTAGTGTGGTGTCAGTCAATGATGGCTGCTGCCGTGGGAATATTTATGCAGCGGTCAAGTGTCCGACCGGCTGGGCCAAATTGAGTTAAGCTCGATAGATTTAGACGCAAATGCTATAGCTACATAGCGTCCTTCCTATAGGGGTTCACATTGGTATCGCTTGATATAGTGAAAACCAACCTGAACTGGCAGAAACCTCGGCTGCCGGCGTGCAATCAGTTCACACAATATCGCAGCTATTTCAATGCCTAAATTGCTTAACAAGTTTAGTCATATTCGGGGGCAGTGTCAATCAATCCTATCGTTTTTGACTGAAATAAATCTTCTGGGGGCTGACAGTTTACATCGCGCGTAAAAACCGCTAATATAAAGGAATAGGGACTCGAAAAAAGTAGGCCAATTTCAGAGAAAAACCGGCAGTGCTGAAACGGTTTTGTGGTCGAAATGGGTCGAGTCAGTTTTATTTAATCGATAACTAATTTTATCGCGGCGTCTCCGTTAACGACAAAAGTGGTGGCTAAAATGGTCACAATTTAGGTGGTACCGCGCATAAGCGTCCTATTGGCATTGGCCAATGGGGCGCTTTTTCAGAAAGGATGAAAAATATTGAGTAAAAAACACGTGATTTTAACTGGGGACCGACCAACTGGCAAGCTACACATTGGCCATTACGTCGGGTCATTGAAGAACCGGGTCGCTTTACAGAACACTGGTGACTACGACACGTACATCATGATTGCGGACACGCAAGCGTTGACCGACAATGCCCGTGACCCTGAAAAGATTCGTCACAGCCTGTTACAAGTGGCACTGGATTATTTGGCAGTGGGCATTGATCCTGCCAAGTCAACGATTCTCGTGCAATCCCAGATTCCAGCTCTGAGTGAATTGACCATGGCTTACTTGAATTTGGTCAGCGTTTCACGTTTGAACCGGAACCCAACCGTTAAAGCTGAAATTAAGCAAAAAGCCTTTGGTGAAAGTGTGCCCGCTGGGTTCTTCATCTACCCAGTTAGCCAAGCAGCCGATATCACGGCATTCAAGGCCGACACGGTGCCCGTTGGTGAAGACCAAGAACCCATGTTGGAACAAACCCGTGAAATCGTGCGGACCTTCAACAACGTTTACGGTCAAGAGATTTTGGTGGAACCTGAAGGCTACTTCCCACCTAAGGGCCAAGGCCGGATTCCTGGGTTAGACGGCAACGCTAAGATGAGCAAGTCCTTGGACAATGCCATTTATCTCGGTGACAGTGCAGACACGATTCAAAAGAAGGTCATGTCCATGTACACCGATCCCGAACACATTCACATCGAAGATCCTGGTCACATCGAAGGCAACACGGTCTTCACGTACCTTGACATTTTCGCTGAAGATACGGCTCACGTGGCTGACCTGAAGGCGCAATACCAGCACGGTGGCCTCGGGGATGTTAAAATTAAGCGGTACTTGAACGATGTTTTGCAGGCAAAATTACAGCCGATCCGCGAACGGCGTGAACATTTCGCCGCTGACGAAGGTGCCGTTTACGACATCTTGAAGCAAGGAAGCGAACGCGCCAACCAAGTTGCTGCGCAGACCTTACACGAAGTCCGTCACGCCATTGGTGTGGACTACTTCGGTTAAGTCGAAATGGGGGATAGACAATGCAAAATTTAGCCATTGTTGATTTGGGGTCAAATTCGGTCCGCATGGCCGTCAATGAGCTGCACGACGACGGTACTTACCGGGAAGTTAACCGGGTCAAGGTCGATAGTCGTTTGTCAGAAGGCATGGGTCCCGAAAAGATTCTCCAACCGAACGCGATGGACCGCACAATTGCGGCCTTAAAATCGTTTCGGCCCTACTATGAACAACTGCCACATTTAATTGTCCGCGGAATTGCGACAGCGGCGGTCCGTCAAGCCCGTAACCGCGATGAGTTTTTAAAGCGGGTTGCTGAGGCGACCGATATTCAGCTGGAAGTGTTGTCTGGCGACCAGGAGGCCTACTATGATTATCTGGGGGCCGTCAACCGGCTAAAGATCAAGGATTGTCTTCTGTTAGATACGGGCGGGGCTAGTTGTGAGCTGGTCCATGTGAAGAATAGCCGCGATGCCAACTTGATCAGTGTCCCATTTGGCGCGGTCAACTTGTCTGAACAGTTCCACCTCGACGATCGGGTAACCGCCGTTGACCTCTTTTCCGCGCAGGTTTTTCTGCGTGAACGGCTCCAAGATATTTGGTGGCTAAATGATGCGAAACATTTGCCGTTAGTGCTATTAGGTGGCGCCAACCGGACCTTAGCGCGGATGAATCGCCAGCAGCAGAAGATCCTGCACGTGGAGAATATCCATGGGTACCGACTGACAACGGGTCAGGTGATGAAGACCTTTGAGCGCTTGCTGGAGGTACCGTTGGCCGAACGGCGGCGGATCTCTGGGCTGGAGCCAGAGCGCGCAGATATCATTATTGGCGGGATGTTGCCATTGGTGACGTTGCTGCAGATGCTGGACTCGGATCGGGTCATCTTCTCCGAAAGCGGCGTCCGCGAAGGCATCATCTCGGAATATCTGAGCCAACGATAGCTTGTGTTGGGCGGGGTCGCCTGCGGCTGCCAGCCGCCATGCTGTGGGGACCGACCGAAGCCTGTGGAGCGGTCTTCGGTCTCAAGTCGAAGCCACGCAGAAATCGCGAGTCTTCAACTCGTCCCGTGGTGTAACCTAGCAGAGAACGCTAGCTAACACCACCGACACAGCATTCTGGCTGGCATCCTCCGGCTCCGGCAACAATTGATTACTGTTGGTTAGGTTTTCCGGCGGCCTTTCGCTACCTGGTGGATGGTTGCTGGGAAAGTTGGTTTAGCTGACTGTTGGTTTTGTCTGCAGTTGCCAGCCGCCATGCTGTGGGGGACCGACCGAAGCCTGTGGAGCGGTCTTCGGTCTCAAGTCGAAGCCACGCAAAAATCGCGAGTCTTCAACTCGTCCCGTGGTGTAACCTAGCGGAGAACGCTAGCTAACACCACCGACACAGCATTCTATCTGGTAGCCGTAGGCGATGTACACGATTTTCACAGTATATTTCACGTGAACGAAAGGAGTCGATGGTCGATGACGGCTTTTTACCGGTTACCTTATGGGGCCCGGCGCGACCAGCTTGCCCATGCGAGTCACTTAACGGTGGCCCAACTGGCATTGCTGGCGCAGCACCGGCAGGCCACCGATGAGGATTTAATTGAAAACTATTTAACGACTTATGGCTTGCCTGAGGGCGTGGCGGTCAATCTACGCGTCAATGGGCGCACCGTTACCGTGCCCATGGTGACTGAGGAGCCATCGGTAATCGCTGCTGCCAGTAATGGCGGGCGATTGTTGACCAGCGATACCGGAATCACCACTGAGGTTGCGCGGCGGGAGTTGATGGGGCAGATCGTGTTTAGCCACGTTCGGGACCCCCAATACTTGCGGGATTGGCTGACTAGCCATGAACAGGAACTGCTGCGGGTGGCCGATGATGCCCATCCCACGTTGCTCGCGCATGGTGGGGGCGCCCGGTCGATACGTGTGCGCCTTTTACCACCGGACTGGGTTTCACTAGACCTTTTCATTGATGTGGGTGAGGCGATGGGGGCCAATCTGGTCAACACGCTGACCGAGGCCGTTGCCGCCAAAATCAAGGCGCACCTCAACGTGGACATTTTAATGAGTATTCTTAGCAATTACGCCACGCACAGTCTAGTGACGGCGCGTTGTGCCGTCCCGGTCGTGCAACTGAAAACGAAGACGATTGCGGGAGCCGAAGTGGCACAACGCATCGCCGAAGCCAGTGACTATGCGCAGGTCGATCCATATCGTGCCGTGACCCACAACAAGGGCATCATGAACGGTGTTGATGCCGTGGTACTGGCGATGGGCAACGATTGGCGCGCTGTTGAAAGTGGCGTGCATGCCTATGCCAGCCGCAATGGCAGCTACCAAGGTCTCAGCCGCTGGTGGGTCAGTGCCGGTGTCTTACACGGTGAGCTGACCCTCCCGCTAGCGCTAGGGTTTGTCGGTGGTGCGACCAAGGTGTTGCCACTGGTCAAGGTGAACCAGCAACTGGCACAGGTCGACAATGCACGCGACCTCATGGGCATCACGGCCGCCGTGGGTCTGGCACAAAATGTGGCGGCCCTGCGCGCATTGGTGACCGATGGGATTCAACGTGGTCACATGGCGCTGCAGCGTAAGTCGTTGGCATTGTCCGTGGGGGCCACGCCCGCGGAACTACCGGCCGTGACGCAACGGTTGGCGCAATTTAAGCAACCGACCACGGCACAGGCCACGGCGGCTCTACAAGCCGTTCGTCAAGCAAATTTAAAGAAATAGGTGAACTAAAAAGATTATGCAAGCAAAAGATGTGCAATTAAACGATGAGGTTCAAGGCCTCTTAGATCAAGTTAACGCGCTCTACCCTGGCAAGGTTGAAGTTCAATTCATTGGTGAACTCCAAGCGGGTTTCGTCCGTCACGACCAAGCCCAACAGATTCAGGTGGGCAAGGACATTAACATTCAGGTCGCTGATTTGACGGCACCCAACTATACGGCGTCTCACGAACTGGTTCATTTACTGATGATCCTGTCCGGCTTCCCTCAGGTCTTCTTCTCATTGACGACTGGTCAACCCCAGCTTGATGAACAGCTGATGATCATGGGCACGGAACTCTACGACATCGTGAGCCACATTGTGGTGGTTAGCGAACAACGTAAGCATGGTCTGATCACGGATGAGATTGAGGGACTATACTTAAATGGGGTCACGGCGACAATCAAGCCAGAACCGACACCGGTCGATGATGAAATGACCCTGCGGACGCTGACCCTGTTGGACGCCTTGGTCTTCTTCGGCCTCGATAATGATAAGATTATCGCTCAATTCAAACGCGATTACCCAATCAGCTTCGCCGCTGCCCGGAAATTGTACGATATTATTACCGAGAAGCCGGTCGACTCACCATTTACCTTGCGTCGAAACGTGGTCAAATTGTTCAAGGCCTTCGATGCCCAATTGGAAGCTTGGCACTTGCCTGCACTGCACAATACGGAGTTCACCACGTTGACTAGCATTTTGTCTAAGCGTCAGCTGAACTTAAACGTCAAGCAGATCTTCGAACTGTATCATTCTGATATGCACGAAAAGACGACCCAACGGCGCGGGTACGTTGGCTTTAACCGGTCTGATCAGCAGAACGCGTTTGTGTTGCCATCGCCAGCACCGAAGGACGATACGCCGGATTACTACACTAAGATTTATGAAATGACGGTGGAAGACCTCTTTAAGCAGTTGAAGATGCCATACATCTTGCGTTAATTTTAGAAAGGATGATTGGGTATGGAAGCGAGCTTACAAGCAACCTTTGACGAGGCACAGCACATTGTATTTTTGACTGGTGCGGGGGTCTCGACGCCTTCTGGAATTCCGGATTACCGGTCAAAAAATGGTCTGTACACCGGCCACCGCAACGCTGAGTATTATCTGAGTCACACCTGTTTAGTTCAGGAACCGGCCGTTTTTTACGACTACGTGAAACGCAACCTTTACTACCCGGATGCCAAGCCCAATATCATTCATGAAAAGCAAGCAGCGTTGACCCAGCAGGACCGGGCAATGGTGATTACACAAAATATCGACAACCTATACAACGTGGCGCACACGAAGCACTTGGTGGAATTCCACGGCAATATGTACCAGGTTCACTGTCAAGTCTGTGGCGCCAAAGTGGCGTGGCAGGACTACCTGCAAGATCCACATCATGAGGTGGACGGTGGTTGGTTGCGGCCAGACGTTGTGCTCTATGATGAGGGCTTAAACGAAATGAACATTCAGCGTTCCGTGGCGGCCATGAACCAGGCCGATTTGGTGGTCATTGTCGGCACGTCAATGCGGGTCTACCCGTTTGCTGGGCTACTCGACTACCGGAACAGTGCGGCCAAGGTGGTTGTCATCAATCAAGAGAAATTGGATCTCGGTTTCGACTATGACATGGTCCAAGCCGATGCAACCGACTTTTTTAACGAACTCCAGGTCCGGGGGTAACGCGTATGAGCCATCAAGAAGTGATCTCGCAACTTAAACAGCTGGTCCGCCGATTACGCTGGCTCAGCTTTCTCCAATTGATTCCAGATACGTTAGTCATCTACGGGATCTTGCAGGTGGCTTTTAACGGGCAGCTGGTGACGCTGTTCAATGCGACCTTTACCCGGCAGCAAGCCATCTTGGTCACGGTCCTCTTTGCCTTGATCGACCTGTGTGTCACGGGAATTCGCTATAATGACCGACTGGCAGGAAAGCGGCTGATCAGTCAGTTGCGGGGACGCCTGAGCACCCCCGAAGCGGAATTGATCAAACAGTTTGAACGGTTTAAGTAGTGGCAATCTGCCAGACGTTTTAGAAACCTTATCAGGAGGAGCCTTACGGAATGATTAGTATTGGATTGACTACGTGGACTGAACATCCCGCGCTGATTGGCGGTGAAGACCGTCCGGTGACGTTAACTGATTATGCGGGGAATTTTCCGGTGGTTGAGCTGGATACGCCATTCTATGGTATTCCGCGGCAGACCACGGTTGCCAAGTGGGCGGCGGCTGTGCCGGATGGCTTTCAGTATATCTTGAAGGCCAATCAGGTCATGACCAAGCACGACCGCAAGGAACCAGCTGATGCATCGATGCTGGCGACGGCATTTGAGCAGTTTAAAATGGCTATTCAGCCGCTGGTGACTAGTGGTAAATTGCTTACGGTACTCTTCCAGTTTCCACCGTTCTTCAACCGGACAACGGCAAACATTGAATATTTGCGAGATGTTCGGGTTCAGATGGGAAATTTGCCGGTGGCGGTCGAATTTCGGAGTCCAAGTTGGTTTGCAACGCCGGGGATGACGACGGACGTGTTGGCCTATCTGCGGTCGTTGCGGTTGACCAACGTGACGACTGATGAGCCCCACAATTTAAATGATGGTATTCCATTGATCGACACGGTCACGACACCGAAATTAGCCGTTGTCCGCTTGCACGGGCGCAATGCCCAGGGCTGGTTCAATCAGGGCGCTAATTGGCGGAAGACACGAACCTTGTATCGGTATTCGGAAGCGGAGTTACAGGACTTTGCGGCCTTGGTCAAACGCTTGGATCAACAGGCGAAAGATGTCTGCGTGATTTTTAACAACAACTCCGGCCGCGATGCCGCTCCGAATGCGCAACGCTTACAGGCAATTCTGGGTTTGCACTGGGAGAATCTGGCACCGCAGCAGTTGGATTTGTTTTAAGTGGGATAAGTTTGTCAGCACCCGGTTTAACTAGTTAAATCAGAATAAAAATCCCCGGTAAAGCGCTATGGCTGAACCGGGGTTTATGCTATACTTAATTAGAATTTACATTGAATTTTAACCCGAAAACAACGGAATAATTTAGAGCGAGGGAAGGCTTTTCTTTTATGGCAGACAAACCAACTTTTTACATTACAACGCCGATCTACTACCCATCTGGGCGGTTACACATCGGGAATTCGTACACGACGATTGCGTGTGACGTGGTTGCCCGTTACAAGCGGAGCAACGGTTACGACGTGTTCTTCTTGACGGGGACCGACGAACACGGTTTAAAAATTGAAGATAAGGCCCAATCTCAAGGCCAGACGCCCCAAGAATATGTGGACGGCATGGCTAAGGGCATCAAGCAACTTTGGAAGACGTTGGAAATTTCCAACGACAAATTTATCCGGACGACCGACAAGGAACACGTTGCCGCCGTTCAAGAAGTCTTCGAACGCTTACTGAAGCAAGGCGACATTTACCTGGGTGAGTACGAAGGCTGGTATTCCGAAGATGACGAAGAATACTTTACGGAGACTCAACTCGCTGAAGTCTATCATGACGACAACGGTAAAGTTATCGGTGGGAAAGCCCCATCTGGTCACGAGGTTTCACTGGTCAAGGAACAGTCATACTTCTTCAAGATGAGCAAGTACGCTGACTGGTTGCTGGACTTCTACCACAGTCATCCACACTTCATCCAACCAGAATCACGGATGACGGAAATGATCAACAACTTCATCAAGCCCGGTTTGGAAGACTTAGCCGTTTCCCGGACGACCTTTACTTGGGGTGTGCCGGTCAAGAGCAATCCTAAGCACGTGGTCTACGTGTGGATCGATGCCTTGCTCAACTATATCACGGCGCTGGGCTACACCAGTGACGATGAGAGCCTCTTTAAGAAGTTCTGGCCCGCTAACGTGCAAATGGTGGGGAAGGAAATCGTCCGGTTCCACTCCATTTACTGGCCAATCGTCTTGCATGCATTGGGTATCGAAGCTCCCGATGAATTGTTCGCGCACGGCTGGTTATTGATGAAGGACGGCAAGATGTCCAAGTCTAAGGGAAACGTTATTTATCCTGAAACGTTGGTCGACCGTTATGGCCTCGATGCGCTACGGTACTACCTGATGCGTGCTATGCCTTACGGAAACGATGGGACGTTTACGCCCGAAGACTTCGTTGACCGGTTGAACTACGACTTGGCCAACGACCTGGGGAACCTGTTGAACCGGACCGTTGCGATGATCAACAAGTACGAAGACGGTAAATTACCAGTCTACACGGCTGGCGTGACCGAATTTGACGGCGATCTTGAAGCCACTGCTGAATCCGTCATTGCCAACTACCATGACTTGATGGACCAGATGCACTTTGCTGATGCGCTGTCTGAAATCTGGAAACTGGTTTCACGGAGCAACAAGTACATCGACGAGACTGAACCTTGGAACCTCGCGAAGGATGACAGTAAGGCGACCGAATTGGCTGCCGTAATGGCACATTTGGCCGCTAGTCTGCGGGTCATTGCTGCGCTGATCAGTCCAGTCATGACGCACGCGCCTAAGGAAATCTTTACCCAGTTGGGCTTAGACCCAGCAACGTTGACCATGACTGACTTGAAGCTCGCCGACTTACCAGCTGGCAAACAGGTCGTTGCCAAGGGGACGCCAATTTTCCCTCGGATCGACGTGCAAGAAGAAGTCGACTTTATCCAAGGCCAAATGACCAAGTCCGAAAAGACCAAGGGTCGTGCGGCGATGGCGGCTAAGGCGCAAGCCCAACAAGAAGCTGCGCAGACAGATGATGCTGGCGATTTGACGCTGAACAAGCCAGAGATTCGTTTCGATAAATTTGAAAAAATCGAGCTCCGGGTAGCCGAAGTCAAGGCTGTCGACCACGTTGAAGGTGCCGATAAGCTTCTCAAATTCCAGTTGGATGCTGGTGATCAAGGGACTCGGCAGATTCTGTCGGGAATCGCCCAATGGTATCCAGAACCACAAGAACTCGTGGGCAAGAAGGTCGTCATTGTGGCCAACTTGAAACCACGGAAGATGCGGGGCCAAGTCAGTCAAGGGATGTTGCTCTCTGCCGAACATGACGGTAAGGTCCAACTCCTGACATTGCCAAGTACGATGGTCAACGGGTCAGACGTGAGCTAAAGAAATTAATAAAACAACCATAATCAAAACGTGGGCGGCGGGTCGAGATGACGCCAACCCGCGTTTTGTTGGTTATAAGTCCGGCTATTGTCGGCTAAATTGCCGCTTACGGGTTGTTCAATTTAGGCACCATGGTGGTTGACATCGCCTTACCGGCCGCTGGAACGGTGCGACGCGCCTGAGCCCATATCTGCCGGCCTCTCGGCTTACACAGTCGGCACCGAAGGAGGTCAGAGATGGAGCAATCTTACTTCACGGGCGACTTTGGCGGCACGTGTTCTTGGTGGCTTCAAAGCGTCCCCACAGTGGGCGGAATTTCTGACAACCAGCGTGCGCCAATTTAGCCTAATTGAATAGCGCGACTGCTTGCAACCTTTAGTCAACTTAACTAATTTAAAGAAATCAACGGTAAGGAGGAATTCGATGAAGATATTTGATTCACATACACATTTGAATAGTGAAGAATTTCTGAATGACGTGCCAGGCTACCTGAAACGAGCAGCCGACTTGGGTGTGGTCAAGATGACCAACATTGGCTCCAACACACAGTTGAACGCTGATGCAATCAAGTTGGCGCACCAATATCCACAGCTTTATGCAGCGGTCGGGTGGCATCCCGAAGATTCTAAGAACTACGATGCGGCGGCAGAGAAGCTGCTGGAAGAACAGTTGGCCGATGACCGTGTTGTGGCTTTGGGCGAAATTGGCTTGGACTATCACTGGGATTCATCACCGCAAGACGTGCAACGTAAGGTGTTTGCGCGGCAGATTGCGATTGCGAAAGAGGTTGGTAAGCCCATTGCTGTTCACAATCGTGATGCCTTTGAAGACACTTACCGCATTATTAAAGCGGCCGGTATCAGTGAAATTGGTGGTGTGATGCACAGTTTTAACGGGGATCCGGAGTGGCTTAAAAAATTCTTGGACCTGGGGATGCACATCTCTTACTCCGGGGTCGCTAGCTTTAAGAACGCCCATGAGGTCCACGATTCCGTTCGAGCCACACCACTGGATGTGATGATGGTCGAGACCGATGCGCCATACCTGACGCCGGAACCACACCGTGGCGAGCAAAACGAACCTGGATTTACGCGTTACACCGTTGAGGCGATTGCCAAGGAACGGGAAACCACACCGGAAGAAATTGCTGCTGCCACGTTTAAAAACGCAGAGGAGTTTTACAAAATAAATGAAGAAGATTAAAGAGGTCCTCGTGGTCGAGGGCAAGGACGATACCAAGCAGATCAATCGGGCGGTCAACGCCGACACCATTGAGACGCGCGGTTCCGCCATTGACGATGACACGCTGGCCTTAATTGAGAAGTTAGCCGACCAACGCGGCATCATTATCTTTACCGATCCGGATTTCTCCGGCGAAAAAATCCGTAAAATTGTGGCTGAGGCTGTACCGAATGCCAAACACGCCTTTTTACCCAAAGCCGAAGGGCGACCGGATAAGGCCGGTGGGTCGCTGGGGGTGGAACATGCCAGCCCTGAAGCTATTCGTGCTGCGCTGGACCACGTGTATACGGAAACCACGGCGGCACCAACACTGATTACCCATGAAGACCTCATGGCTGCTGGCTTGATTGGTGGCGCTGGGGCTAAGGAACGACGTGAACAGCTTGGCGAACGCTTGCAGATCGGTTACGTTAACGGCAAACAGCTCGAAAAACGCTTACGGATGTTTGGCATCCAACCGGCAGACTTTGCCGCAGCGTTGAAACAGATTCGAGCAAAGGAGAATGCAAATGAATAACAGCGTACCAGAAATCGGCTCACCAGCCCGGACTAAAGCGATTCTTAACCGGTACCACTTAGTTGCCAAGAAGAGTCTGGGGCAGAACTTCTTGTCTGACCTCAACATCTTACGCAACATTGTGGCGGCCGGCGATGTTACTGAGCACGACAACGTGATTGAAATCGGGCCCGGGATTGGGGCGTTGACTGAGCAAATCGCCAAGCAGGCTCATCACGTGGTGGCTTTTGAAATCGACGAGAATCTCTTGCCTGTGTTGGACGAAACGTTGATGGACTATGACAACGTGACGGTCATCAATCAGGATATTTTGAAGGCGAACTTACCGGAAGTCGTCAAACATGATTTTGAGCCCGGTCATCCGCTAAAACTCATTGCCAACCTGCCATACTACATTACGACACCGATTCTAATGGGCGTTTTGCAGAGTAATGTGGATTTTGACACGATTGTGGTTATGATGCAGGCAGAAGTGGCGGACCGCTTAGTGGCGGAACCAGGAACCAAGGCGTACGGCTCATTGTCCGTCGTGATGCAATACCGGGCCCACGTTGAAGTTGCGTTTGCAGTGCCCCGGACGGCATTTATTCCACAACCGAACGTTGATTCAGCAATCATTCGCTTGACGAAGCGCGACCCGTTACCGGTTAAACCGTACGAAGACCAAGCCCTCTTTAAGTTTGTTAAGGGCTGCTTCGCGCACCGACGGAAATCACTGTGGAACAATTTACAGGGGATTTTTGGGAAACAGCCGGAGGTTCGTGAACGAATTGAATCTGTTTTGAACCAGACTGGAATTTCACGACAGCTGCGACCAGAACGGCTAACCCTGATAAATTTCATCGAATTAACCAACGCTTTTCACAATGAAGGACTTATGTAACCCTTACCAATTGTGGATTCTTGCGGTTTGAGACAGGTTGTGGTATAATTTGCGTTTTTTGTGAAACGATGTTATAATTGTTTCACAGAGGTGAAGTGCATGCCAACAAGTTTAGCGAACATTAAGAACAAACTGGACGATCGCATCGGCGAAAAGTTGATGGTGATTGCACAGGCCGGGCGTAAGAAGACGACAGAGCGGCATGGAATTCTTCGGGAAACCTATCCAGCCGTTTTCGTAGTGGATTTAGACCAAGACGAAAACTCATTTGAACGGGTTTCATACAGCTACACCGATATTTTAACCAAAAACATCGAAGTTGACTTTGATGAATAGATAATTGGGCCGAATGAGGCCTTTTTATTTTACCCAAAATTTGCAATGTTCATCGGTCATCCGGATGGGGACCGCTCCTAAAATAGGGACTGAAACGGGTGCGGGCGCGCCGAAAAGCTGCGAATAGAGCAATAGTTGCGACTTCACGGCCTAGATGGAGACGTGCTGATAATCAGGCAGACCCAATCTAGCTTTTTATTTTCCTAAAGAACTCCCAGCTCTTGGAGAACCCTTTTTCTTTTGGCAGGAACCATAGTATAATAGGCTTAATCAGATTCACGAGAACGGTAGGCGGTGGCCTATTTAGAATTAAGGTGAGCTCATGCAACTGATTGAAAAGGCGCCTGCCAAGATAAACCTCGGGCTCGACACCCCCTATCACCACCAAGATGGGGCGGAGGAGTGGAACATGGTCATGACGTCCGTGGACTTGGCGGACTATGTCGAAATTCAAACACTAACCAAGCACAAGCGCATCCGGGTGGCCTCGGATAGCGGCTTTTTACCCAACGATCAGCGAAATCTGGCTTTTCAGGCAGCCCATTTACTCCAAACCAAGTATCACGTTGATGAGGGTGTTAATATTCGCATCAAGAAAAACATTCCGGTAGCGGCCGGCCTCGGTGGTGGGTCATCCGATGCGGCGGCGGTCCTCCGGGGGCTTAATCAACTGTGGCAACTTAACTTAAGCTGGCAAGAACTAGCGGAGTTAGGATTGCAGATTGATTCGGATGTACCCTATTGCGTTTACGGACGCACGGCCCATGTGCGTGGTCGCGGGGAGCGGATTACACCGTTGTCTAAACTACCAGCAGCTTGGGTGGTCTTGGCCAAGCCGAAGGTTAGCGTCTCCACGCCCAGCATTTTACAGCAGATTCGTTACGATGACCTGGAACATCCGGATATCGATGCGCTCCTGCGGGCTGTTCGGGACCAAGACATCGAAGCGATGTGCGCGGTGATGGGGAATGCACTGGAACCGTTGACGGCGCATCGCTATCCCGAAATTACGCAGCTGAAACAACAGATGATGAGGTTTGGGGCCGATGCCGCTCAGATGAGTGGCACGGGGCCAACCGTGTTTGGCTTGTGTAGCAAGCAATCACGCGCCCAGCGGGTCTTTAATGGGATGAAAGGCTTCTGCCGAGAAGTTTATTTGGTGCGGCCGTTACCTTAAAGTAAAGGTCAGTAAGGGGGGGCAGTGATGACGAAAGCGGACGATATTTTTCAAGCGATTCAAGCCGATCCACAAAATGCTGACTTTACAGCGCAGGGGATTTTACCGCTGTATCATGTGGTTGCGGGTGCAGAAATTCTATTGGTCAGTCAGGCCCCCAGTCGGCAGGCGCAAGCGTCGATGACATTTTGGGACGATGCCAGTGGGAATCGGCTTCGAGATTGGATGGGCGTGACCAAGGACCAATTTTATCATTCGGGTAAACTGGCCGTCTTGCCGTTGGATTTCTATTATCCCGGCAAGCACGAACATGGTGGGGATCTGCCCCCACGGAAAGGTTTCGCCGAAAAATGGCACGCGCCGTTACTCGAGCTGATGCCTAACATTAAGCTGACGTTGTTGATCGGTCAGTATGCACAGAAAGCCTACCTGTCCCATCACGAAAAGACGTTAACGGCGACGGTCGCCCACTACGCGGATTACTTACCGGATTATTTCCCGCTCGTGCATCCGTCACCACTTAACTACGGCTGGCAACATCAGCACCCGTGGTTCATGGCGTCAGTGGTTCCTGAACTGCAACAACGGGTTCACAAGATTATTAACTAAAATTAATGAGTAAAAGAGCGATTGGCGCATTCTCCACGTGTAAGTGGGGGCGTCAATCGCTTTTTTAATGGATTTAGATAAAGCGTAAAATTGAGTCTTCATGCCTCTGTATGGGGGAAGCCAGTCTCACTGTTAAATTAGGCTAAATTGGGCGGCACTATGGCTATCAGGGAATGTGGAACGACTTCGGACTGAGTCTTCTCGCTCACTTTGAAACCACAAAAATCATGTGTTGCCAAAGTCGTCTGTGTTGTAAGCTGGCTTCAGAGAAAACGGCAAACAACATCAGCTTCACGGCCAACGCCAGCCTTGGGCTCCTCTAGCGCTAACTGTGTTTTATCATGACAACATTTGTAAGAAAAGGTTATTTGATATCTTAGGGTCAACTTGATAACGCCAATTACAGTTAGTCTCAGTGTCGCCTATATACACAACGTAAGCCGAGAGGTCGGCAGATATGGGCTCAGGCACGTCGTTCTACTTAGTCAGTAAGTGATCTGCTTACTGGCTTAGTAGAAAACCAAGCTTGTAGACTCGGTTCTTTCGAGGCTTCAAGTTGTGTTCGCACCGATCCAGCCCATATCTGCCGGCCGGTAAGGCGAATTAACCACTATGCTGCCTAGTTATCCTCTCAGTCTTTAGGAATTTAGTTAATTCCTGTCGTAAATCGCTTCAAATAGTCACTTTGGTAACTGAACTTTTCTTAGCCGTTAGTCAGTCGAAAATTTGGCGCAACGAATAGTTGGTCAAAGGTGACAAGTGGCTGTACCGTCTGGTATCACAGGCGTCAGTTGATAGATATCGTGAACAATAGTAGGATATTGAACGCCAAAAAGGGGTCGTCAGCGAGCAATCTCACTGGCGACCCCCAAAATTAAATGCAATCTAAAATATGTAAACAACCAACTCGCTTTAATTTGGCCGACGTGGGCTGGACGCCAACACTACTCGGTGCGAAACCGGGCATAAAACAACTCAGACGGGGCTTCATGGCCGCGTCAATTCGGTAGTTCTAACGAACAACACCTCTGACAAAGAATTTCGGAAATTGAATTTTTTAATCGTCACCAATAGTGTAGCCGAGTCACTATTAATTGTCAACGCTTTCATATAAATATTTCTATAGTTTTCCGCTGTACGCTTGATATAGGTAGATTACTTAAAAATAGCTATTGACAACTGGAAGCGGTTACAGTATGATTTGCATTGGAAATTGAATTTTTTATCACCGTCATATCCTTACTTCTAAGAGGTGCTTCATATGAGTGAAAACGCTGCCAAATCCGAGGTCACCACGAAAAACATGGTGCCTTGGAATGAACGAATCGCTTATAGTTTTAGTGATTTCGCTTGCAACTTGTCCTTCCAAATGGTTGGGACTTACTTAATGATTTTCTACACTGATACTTTTGGTCTCAGTGCTGCTGCCGTTGGGACTTTGTTCCTAGCTGCCCGGGTTGTGGATGCCTTTGATGGACCATTCTGGGGTATCATGATCGACCACACGCATACAAAGTGGGGGAAGAGTCGGCCGTACTGGTTATGGTTCTCGATTCCATTCGCGGTGTTCTGTGTCCTGGTCTTCACCACGCCAAGCATGAGTTTAACGGGTAAGTTAGTTTGGGCTTACATTACTTATATTGGGGTTGATGTGCTGTATTCAGCCGTTAACATTCCAATTACTTCTATTTTGCCATCATTGACTAGTAACCCACAAGAACGGGTTACGTTGTCGACCATTCGTCAATTCATGGGAACTGCTGGTGCCACGATTATTACTGGGATTACGTTGACCATGGTTGCCTTCTTCGGTCATGGTTCAACGACTAGCGCACGTGGCTGGTTCATCTGGGCTTTGATTGTTGCCGTTATCGTTGTTATTATTTTCTACTTTGTCTTCAAGTACACCCATGAACGGGTACAAACGAAGAGCTCTCGTCAATCGATTCCAATTAAGGAATCCTTGAAGGCTTTGAAGCGTAACTGGCCATGGGCTATCATCATCTTCATCAACTTCATTTACTGGATGGGGATGCAAACGCGTTCACAAGTGACGGTTTACTTCTTCAAGTACAACATGCACGATGCAACGTTAGCTTCATTTGTTCTGAGTTTACAAATCGTTTCCTTGGTTGCCGTTGTCTTAACGCCAGCTACCTCTAAGTGGTTAGGCAAGCGGAACACCATGCTCGGTGGGATGATCTTGGCCGTTATTGGTCAATTGCTCTTGAGCTTAGGTGCCAACAACCTCAGTGTTCCAATGATCATCTTTGCAACGGTCGTTGGTTACATGGGTACTGGGTTCGTTTCCGGTTTGATCGCCGTTATGCTTGCTGACGCCGTTGATTACGGTGAATGGAAGAACGGTGTCCGGGCCGAAGGAATCGTTACCTCATTCTCTAGTTTCAGTGCGAAGTTAGGGATGGGGATTGGTGGTGTGATCACCGGTTGGATTTTGACTGGGACTGGTTACGTTGCCAACCATACGCAATCTGCAGGTGCCTTACACGGTATCGAATTGAACTACATTTGGGTTCCACTGTTGGGCTTCGCGCTTTCAGGTATTGCGCTGATGTTCTACCACGTTGACGGCATCGAAAAGCAGATGCAAGGCGACTTGGCTGAAAAGCATGCACGTGAAAATGCTGAAGACGCTGACGACGACAAAGACTAATCGGAAAAAGTGAGTGACACGGATGATTATTAATAAGGACGTTATGCGCATTCACAACGAGCGTTCGGTTCTCCAAGCCATTGTTAATCATGGTCCGATTTCCAGAAACGCGGTCTCAAAACTTTTGGGATTGAATAAGGTGACGGTTTCCGATATTATCGGGTCCTTCATCGACCGGAAATTAGTGACCAGTCTTGGCGAAGCGCGGGGGACCAGTACTGGTGGTCGGCGGCCGGAGTTGGCGGCATTCAACGCGACTTACGGCTACGTGATCAACTTCAGTATTTCTGGCGACGTCGTGGAGCTACTCGTCACCCAAATGGATGGTCGTGCCCTGGCGTATAGCACGAGTCCCATTGATAATCAGTCGGTTGAAGATGTTGTGACTAAAATGGAAGGTCTGATCAACCAGTTACCGCAGTTCGATGTGGTCAACGGGTTACAGGCAATTTCCATCGCCATCTTCGGGGTCGTTTACCATAACAAGGTCATCACGTCACCGTTTGTGGATTATGCTGATTTTGATATTGTCGGCTATTTTCACGACCACTACCAGGTGCCCATTGTGATGGAAAACGAAGCGAACTTGTCGGCGGTCTTCGAACAGGACTTTAGTAAGCAGGAACTTGAGCACATTGTGTCCGTCAGCATTCATGAGGGAGTCGGCGCGGGGATCATCCTTAACACGCAGCTCTATACGGGTAATTACGGTCAAGCCGGAGAAATCGGGCAGACCATTATCCAGGAGTCGCGTGATCATCACCGGCCGCTTTCGAAGCTTGCCAGTTTCGATGCGGAGTGGTCACAGACCGCTTTGTTGGAAAAGGCGCGGGTGCTGAAGCGGACCAAGACCTATGACTTGAATCAACTTGTCAACGACTATGAAGCCGAGGACGAGGCAATCATGGGCCTGCTCGAAGATTTCTGTTACTACCTGGCATTAGTCACGAGTAACCTGATTGCGGCGTACGATCCGCAGATGATATTTTTCAACTCACCACTCATTGACCGGTTACCCGAAATCTTAAAGAATATTCAGATGAAATTGGGGTTCATGCCGTTGGTGCCACCCCTGGTCATGTCGAAGGACGTGAAATACGCCACCTTATTGGGCGGTGCGTCACTCGCCATTCACCGGGTACTCAACATGAACGGAACGCGACTGATCTTTCATCACTAACAGGCTTCACGAAAATACGATACAGGATGGCTCGCAAGGGGTCGGCCGGTATCGTATTTTTATCAGGAAATGAACGTTAAAACCAATTAGGAGGACATTGAATTGACTAAACATGGATTACCAAAAGACTTTTTGTGGGGCGGCGCCGTTGCTGCGCACCAAGTTGAAGGGGCCTACAATGTTGGCGGCAAGGGCCTCAGTGTCGCTGATGTGATGACCGCTGCTGGGAGTCACGATGAACGGACGATTACGGACGGTGTGCAGGCAGGCGAATTTTACCCCAACCATGAGGCCGTGGATTTCTACCATCAATATCCAGCAGATGTGAAGCTCTTTGCCGAAATGGGGTTTAAGAGTTTTCGGACGTCGATTGCTTGGTCCCGGATTTTTCCTCAGGGAGATGAGCTCGAACCCAACGAAGCGGGACTGAAGTTTTACGATCGCTTATTCGATGAATGTTTGAAGTACAACATCGAACCCGTGGTCACGCTCTCCCACTTTGAAATGCCTTACCATTTGGTCACGGCATACGGTGGTTTCCGGAGCAGAAAGATGATTACCTTCTTTACACGTTTTGCCAAGGCCGTCTTCGAACGCTACCAAGATAAGGTCAAATACTGGTTAACGTTTAACGAGATTAACAACCAGAGTAACTACGACCGGGCCTTCACGCTATTTACCAACTCGGGGATTCAGGTCAAGCCCGGCGAAAATGCCGAAGAGGTCATGTATCAAGCCGGTCACTATGAAGTCGTTGCCAGTTCGCTGGCCGTACAGATTGCCCACCAGATCAATCCTGATTTCCAAGTGGGGGCCATGGTGGCCTTCTCACCCGTTTACCCGGCGACCGACAAACCGAGTGATGTGTTGAAGGCACAGCGCGCCATGCAAGCCCGTTTCTGGTTCTCCGATGTTCAGTGTGAGGGGACCTATCCAACCTGGTTGACGCAGTACTTTGATGCGAAGGGGTACGATTTAGACATCACGAAGGCTGATTTGGCCAACTTGAAGCGCGGAACCGTCGACTACCTAGGATTCAGCTACTACATGTCCTTTGCAACGCAGGCTAGTGACCACGAAGACAAGCAGTTCTCCTACAATGAGAGTACGGACTTAGTCACGAACAAATACGTGCCACAATCCGACTGGGGTTGGCAAGTTGACCCCGAAGGCTTACGTTATGGTCTGAACTGGATGAACGATCGTTACCACTTACCGTTATTTATTGTTGAAAATGGAATCGGCGCTATTGACGAGTTGACTGCCGACCATGAAGTCCACGATCAATACCGGATCGATTACCTGCGAGACCACATTGTACAGATGAAGTTGGCTATGGAGGAAGACGGGGTACCAGTCATGGGCTACACGCCTTGGAGCGCCATTGACATTGTGTCCGCCAGCACCGGGCAGCTGTCAAAGCGCTACGGATTCATTTACGTCGACCGCAACGATGATGGCAGTGGTAGTCTGGCGCGTTACCGGAAGGATTCCTTCTACTGGTACCAACGCGTGATTGCCACCAACGGAGCGGACCTTTCATTGGATGGTGAGCACGATGACGCAAAAGCCTGAACCGATTCTGGCCATTGATATTGGGGGAACCACCGTGAAGTACGGCGTCTGGGCAGCGGAAAAATTGACGCGCAAGAATCGCTTCAACACGCCGAAAACGTGGCCGGAACTGCTGGATAAACTGATTGCGGTCAAACGTGAGCTGGCGTTACCCTTTGCCGGGGTGGCTGTCAGTCTGCCTGGTGGGGTCGACACGGTCGTGGGGAAAATCTCCGGGACCAGTGCCGTGGACTATCTGAACGATTTTCCCATCAAGGCCACGCTGCGTACAGCTTTGGGCGTGCCCGTTAGCATTCAAAATGACGCCAACTGTGCCGCTCTAGCTGAGGCCTGGCGCGGCAACGCCAAGGACGTCGACGATGCCATTTACATGATTATCGGCACGGGCATTGGCGGTGCCGTGACCATCAACGGTCAACTGATGGCGGGCCAGGATAATTTTACCGGGGAGTTTGGCTACATGGTCATGAATCCAGCCGGTGAGACGTTCAGTCAGCTGGCCAGCCCGGTTAAAATGGCGGCGCGATACCAGCGACTAAAGGAATTACCCACGGCGTTTACGGCCCAGGACGTCTTTGACCTCGCCAATAACGGGGACAGCATCGCTCAACAGTGTGTGGGCGAGATGTTGAACTGGCTGAGTATGGGGGCCTTCAACCTCTATGTCAGTTTGAACCCACAGCGCCTGTTGATTGGTGGGGGTATCTCGGCCCGGCCGGGATTCGTGGCCGATTTGCAGCAACGGATTCAACAGTTGATGCACGCCCACAAGGCCGCTCTGACAGCCGATGTACGCGCCTGTCGTTTCCTCAACGACGCCAATCTGATTGGTGCCGTCCGGCAATTCTACGTGGAAAATGGGGATGAACCGGCGGAAGGCGTTGTGCGGATACAGGCACGATAGTTAAACAAGTAAAGGTTGAAAGCTGAAATTCAGGCCTCACCCCAGTATTGGTCAGCATTCGCGCCATTATATTAAGCTAATTGGGCACACTACGGCTGCCAGGGATTCCGCCTGCTGTGGGGACGCTTCAGACTGGCAGAACACCAGTCTTCTCGCTCGATTTGAAGCCACGAAAACCACGTGTCTCCAAAGTCGCCCGTGATGTAAGCTGGCTAAAAACGCCAACTAACATCACTTTCACGGCTGGCTCCATCCCTGGCCTCCTCCGGCGCTGATTGTGTTTAGTCAAGATAACGGCTGTAGACCACTGCTACCTGGCATTTTTGCGCTAAGTGTTAACGACGGTTATAAGCATTCCCAGCGTCGTCTGAGAACGCTGCATAATCCGAAAGTTCGGTAGATGTGGGGTTCAGTCCATATCTACCAGCCGGTAAGGTGAGGAGACCACTAAGTTGCCTAGCTTTAGACTCGCTGTTGTTGTCAGAACAGGCATAGTCGGTTTAAGTTAAATAATAGTATTGGGGACCTTACTGGCTGAGTTTTAGCTGGTGAGGTCCCTTTTGAGTCCTTTAATCATAAGCAGTGAATTGGTGAAAACACCTATTAATAATGATATTTGTATAATACAATTTATAAGACGTTTCGGTTGTATTCCGAGTACAATTCCGGCATTCTAGTGCCAGAGGTGAGGATCGTGGAAAGAGAACAACAGCATCTGGATACAGGACTAGCAGCGGAGTTGAACGCGGCCTTAAAAACAAAACGAACACAGTTGGAGTTGCTACAGTTGTTGTACGGCCAGTTGCCCAAGTCGCAGCGTCAGTGTCCATCAGTGCCGACTAAACAGGGCGTTCGGCCGGATGTCGGGTAAACCAACAGTTAAAAATTGCTGAATTCTGGTGAGTTGCCTTACTATAATTAAAAAATAGTTGTAAAGAGGGGTGGCACACCATGGTTCGATTCATTGGCATAGGCTTGATTCTAGTTTACCTAACATTAATGGGTGGGGTAACGTTACTTAATTGGCGGAGTTATCGTCAGTCAAGGCGATTAGTTCGGGTAACGGGGATGGCGAATATCTTTTGCCTAATCCTTGCCTGGTTGACGGTGTTTTTCTTTCGTTTAGCATTTGTGTGGGTCGGGCCGTTATTGCTGCTGGTCGTTGTGGGTGCGGCGATGCTTCATGGAAAGGCGCTGAATGACTTTCATTGGTCACATCACATTGGTCGTTTAATTGTGACAACAGCTTTCATTGTTTTACTATGGCTATGAGTGACGGCTGACACGTCATGCTTGTCGGGTAAAGGTGACCAGTCAAAAAAATATAAAGACTAACAGGCTAGCAAAGTAGCGCAACATCGCCACTTTGTTAGCCTGTTTTATGTTTACTACCGCAATTGAAAACAAGTAAATCGGTCATTAAAAGATGGCTACAAGTATTGGTTAAGCCGTTTAAACGATAGAACTTTGCCAATATGTGTAAAAAATCACTGGTTAGACCACCGCTTACATAAGTTACAATACTTACATAACTTTCACTATGTATATTAGTGAGCAAATAGTCGCTATGATTGATTCATCAAATAGATTAATCACGGAGGCGACAAGAATGAGCGTGCTTAAAGCAGTTGAATCGACGTTCACAAATGCAGCAATTATTAGTTCCATTACTTCTACTATCTTTATTATTCTTTTGGGTTTCTTTCTACGGCGACGGGGAACCTTCGGTGAAAACTTTGGTAAGGTCCTGACTAAGGTTGCCCTGACGGTAGCGATTCCAGCATTGGCCTTCAATTCATTCATGCAACCCATGGATAACGAGGCTTTCAAGCAAGGAATGGGTGTTCTGGTCTGGGGAATTGTGATTTATATTCTTTTGATCTTTGTTACCCCCTTCATGTACCAACGTTATGTTAAGGGAGAACGTGAAGTTTTAGCTATCTTAACGACTTTTGGTTCCACAACGTTCTTTGGAATTCCGATTGTTGGTGCCGTATACGGTGCCAAAGGGGTTATGTACAGTTCCATCTTTAACATTGGTTACCGAATCTTCCTGTACTCTTACGCCTACATTAAAATGTCTGGCTTGAAGATGGAAGCAAAGAACATCAAGAAGATGTTTGCCAACCCCATCGTGATCGCCACCTTCTTAGGACTGTTCATGTGGTTAGGCCAACATTTAGTTCCTCAAGTGACGGTTCACGCCGCCATCAATGGCGTTCAACAGGCTGGGATGACGTCAGTAGCCTTCTACCGAATCGACCAGACGGCGCTGTGGTTGTACAAGCCATTAACTTACTTGGCGAACCTATCGTCACCATTAGCTTGGTTGGCCATTGGTGTCACGTTAGGGTCAATCTCCTTTAAGGATGCCGCTGAAGATAAGACGCCTTGGTACTACGCTATGAACAAGGTCATTATCGTCCCCCTGTTGAACTTAGTGATTTTATGGCTGCTCAGCATCACGAACATCTTGCCATTGAGCTTCACAGCTGTAGCAACCGTCGTCGTCATGATGGCGACACCAACTGCTGCCGTTGCTTCGGCCTACGCCATTAGTTTTGACAGAGAAGCCGTGATGTCATCGAACGCGTCATTCATCTCAACTATCTGTGCAGTGGTTATGATGCCTATCTGGATTGCCATTTTACAGGTGATCAGTGGTCTTGGAATCTTTAACTAATCGCGATAACAACTAGAAAAGGAGTGCTTTTGAAATGGTAAAAATTACGTCCTACGGTGTGCGGCCCATTGAACGGCCTTACTTTGACGACTTGAACAAGTATGGGTTCGACATGACTTACGTGGAAGATCTACTGACCCACGACAACGCTGAGGCCTCAAAGGGTGCCGATGCCGTCTTGGTACGGGGAAACTGTATGGCTGACCGGCAGAACTTAGAAAAGTTTGCCAGCTGGGGAATCAAGTACGTCTTTACCCGTTCCGTTGGGTTTAACCACATGGACCTTCAAGCGGCAGCTGATTTAGGCATTGAAATGGCGCGAGTGCCAGGTTACTCCCCATACGCCGTTGCTGAATTGGCCTTCACGCTGGGGATGAACCTGTTCCGGCACGTGAACTTGGGGATTAGTCAAACGCGCCAAGCGGACTTTACCATTTCACCAGCCATGTTCAGCAAGGAAATCCATACGGCAACGGTGGGAATCGTGGGTATCGGCCGGATCGGTTACACCGAAGCAAAGCTATATAAGGCTTTAGGCGCCAAAGTAGTCGCTTACGATCCTTACCCGTCGGATGCAGCTAAAGAACTGGCGGAAATGATGGACTTGCCTGACTTACTCAAGCAAAGTGACATCGTGTCCATTCACGTTCCCTATTTCCCAGGCAAGAACGAGGATTTGATCAATGATGAATTTGTGGCACAGATGAAGCACGGTGCTGTGTTGATCAATACGGCTCGGGGCGAGTTAGCAAATATCCCCGCCATCTTAAAGGGCCTTCAAGACGGGCAACTTGATGGTTACGGTGCCGATGTTGTCGTGGATGAGGTCAACATCTTAGGCAAGAAGTTTGCCAACGTGGCGGACATTCCAAACCAACAGGTGCGCGACCTGGTTCAGGCGAACCCTAAAGTCTTGATTACTCCTCACGTGGGTTCATACACGGAACCAGCGCTACAAGATATGATCAGTATCAGTTATGACAACTTCCATGACATTTTGACGACGGGAACGACTAAGAATGCCATCCATGCGAAGTAGTCTTCCGTACCGACACGTCGGTTGGTAACGGAGACAGATTACCAGTTAGAATAGCGTGTTAAAGACAGGCTTGGAATCGTTCCTTGAAGGAGCGGCTCTGAGCCTGTTTTAGTCGTTACTAAAGGATGAAAGGGTCAAAACTTAACAGCAACACAGTAGTCTGAAGTATCCCCACAGCCGGCGGAATCCCTGGCAGCCGGCGTGCACCCAGGTTAGATTAATTTAACGGTGAAAATGCGTATCAATACGGGGATAAGGCCTGAATTCCATCTTTTAACTTTAAAATGTAAACTAGTCATATAGCAGTCGCGTAAATGGTTGCGTCCATTGATGACATTCAGGTATATTTAGTTGGTTGGGAAGACAGGGGGAGCGACTAGTAGTGAAGACTTTGAAAAAACAGTTACCATTCTGGGTCATCGTGATTGCCGTCATGACACTAACGATTGGTGTGGCCGTGGCAACGACGGCGGTTCTGATTCATCAAGATACGGTAGCGGAGAGCAAGCGGGCAACCCAGACCCGAATCTTGAAGGTGGCGCAGTCCACAGCGAAGATGGCGCCAGTGAAACGGGTGATTCGCGCTTCCAACGCGGGAGCGACAACCAACCTCCAGACGTTCGTTAAGCCACTGGTCAAGCGCGATGATGTCGATTTTATCGTCATTTTAAATCACGACTTAATTCGATTATCCCACCCCTTGGATAAGGACGTGGGGCACCATTTCTCATCGCTACAAGATCCCCGTCCGGCTTTGCAAGGCCGCATACACTATTCACAACGACCAGGCGTTTTGGGACCCGAGTACCGGGTTTTTCATCCCGTTTATGATCACGGAAAAGTCATCGGGGTCGTGTGTGTAGGGGTGACTGAGAAAAACTTAAATCAGCAGCTTCAGCGAAAGACGCGGCCCATTTTAATTGGTGGGCTGAGTGGTCTCCTAGTGGGACTAGTCCTGTCGGTTTTGCTAGGGATGTATCTCCGTTACCTGCTCCTGGGGATGGAACCGAGTGAAATTGCGGAGCGCACGGCGCAACAAACCTTGGTGGATGACGCCTTACCAGAAGGGGTGATCGCCATCAATCGCCGGGGCCAAATCATTTCCGTTAACCGGACGGCCCGCACGTTGTTTGCGCAGGAGCTATTTCGCGGGCAGCCGTTACCGCCAGCGTTGCGTGAGCTGCTATTTACGGGAGTGACCACTTCGAGTGGCGTGGAAGTGACCTATTTGGATAAACAGTTGTTGATCTCAACGAATGCCTTGTGGGTTCGGGGCAAGCAACTGGGGCAGGTCTGTTTGATTCGGGACATGTCAGAAATTACGGGGTTGATCAATAAGCTAGCCGGGACCGAACATTACGTGTCCTCGTTGCGGGCGCAGACTCATGAGTTTATGAACCAATTACAAGTGATCAATGGGTTATTAGAATTGGAAGAGTATCCGCGGGCACTCGAATTTGTCGGCCAAATCACCGATAACTATCATCAAGATATCGGGTACGTGACGGATAAAATCAAGTGGCCAGCCATGGTCGGTTTGATTTTAGGAAAGAGTAAGGAAGCCAAGGAACAGGGAATCGCGTTTAAAGTCACCGCCACCAGCAGCGTTCCTCAGGCGGACTTTGACAGTCAGGTGGAGGTTCTCCTCCTGCGGATTGTGTCGAACTTGCTCGATAACGCGCGGGATGCCATTAAGCACCCGAATAAAGGTAGCTTGATCAGTTTGACGCTGGTCAGCACGGCAACGCAGTTAAAAATTGTGGTGCGGGATACGGGGAGCGGTATTGCGCCGGCTGTGCGTGAGCAGATGTTTACCCAGGGATTCTCCACCAAGGGGCATCAGCGCGGGTACGGCATGGGTATCATTCGTGCGGCGGTCACGAGGTTGCACGGCCATTTAAAGATCACGGCCAATCAGCCAGTGGGAACGGTGATGACCGTAGTAGTTGAAACGAAGGAAGCGTTGAAATGAAGATATTAATAGTAGAAGATGACCCCATGGTACGGTTGATCAACCATAAATTTTTGGAACGGGTACCGGCACTGCAGGCGGCGACCATTGTTGAATGTGAGAGTGCGGTGGCTGCGCTTGCACTGCCTGATTTGGATCAGTACGCGCTGATCTTATTGGACATGTATTTGCCTCAGCTCAGCGGGACGGCGTTTCTAGCTGAACTCTTAAAACGTCAGCTTCACCCACAAGTTATCATGATGACGGCGGCAAATGACCAACAGACCTTAAAGGAGGCAGTCAATTACGGAGTGCTAGACTTTTTGATCAAACCATTTTCATTTGACCGTTTTGCGCAGGCGATGGCGAAGTTCACGCGCTTACAGGTGGTCGATGATAAGAACACGGTCTCGCAACGCGATTTGGATAGCTTATTCCAGGGAAATACGGTGGTTGCGTCACCTCAGGAAGCGCGTCAAAAGGACTTGCCCAAGGGGTTGGCTAAGCTTTCCTTACAACGCATCGTGACGGTAATCAGAAACCGGCAGGCGGAATTTTCAAATCAAGACATTGCCGACGACACCGGCCTATCGCGGGTCTCAACGAAAAAGTACATTGATTTTCTGGCGACGATTGGGTTCCTATCGTCCCGGATCGTCTATCAGGGGAGCGGTCGGCCATTGACCAAGTTCAGTCTGGACGAGAACGGGGAAGCGATGCTGCAAACGTATATTCAATGAACGAAACGTTGGCCCCAAAACTGGGCAACACGGTGGTCCGGCCGGCAGATATGAGCTGGATCGGTGCGAACACAACTTGAAGCCTCGAAAGGTCCGAGTCTCCAAGCTTGGTTTTCTACTAAGCCAGTAAGAAAACTACTTACTGACTAAGTAGAACGATGCGCCTGAGCTCATATCTGCCGACCTCTCGGCTTACATTGTGTTCTCAGACGACTCTGAGAATAACCGTAACGGTCGTTATCAATCGAATTCAAAAAATGCCAGGTAGCTGTCGTTGTCTTGATAAAACGCCGTCAGCGTCGGAGGAGGCTAGGGATGGCCCAGCCGTGAAAGTGGTGTAAGCTGGCCACAAATTTTCAGCCAGCTTACAGCACGGGCGACTTTGGAGACACGTGGTTTTCGTGGCTTCAAATCGAGCGAGAAGACTGGTTTTCTGTCAGTCTGAAGCGTCTCCACAGCAGGTGGAATCCCTAGCAACCGGAGTGCGCCCAATTTAGGTTAATTTAACGGTGCGACTGCTTACCAATACTGAGATGAGACCTGAATTTTATCTTTCAATCTTTAGTCAGTGACTGTAACTGGGAAATCCTGAGATAAATAGTGGCGCTCCCTCCTAAATTTGGTTACAGTGAAGGTAGCAAACAAAACGAAATGGGGTCGTACAGATGAAGACTTGGCAGAAGTGGGTCACTGGTGCCGCAGTTGCAACCGTCGCCAGTGCGGTTGGTGTGTTGGGTGGTGCAGCAATCGTTTATCAGGCAGCAACAAAGTCCTTTTCGCGGGGACGTCAGAAATCCAAACTGCGGGCCATCGCGGAAAATTCGCCCGCGGATAACGCCTGGTACTTGCGGCAACATCCGGCTGAATGGACACAGACGAGCTTGGATGGCCTGGTCTTGCGGTCAAGCTTCATCGCAGCCGACCAGCCAACGACCAAAGTGGTCATCTTGGCACACGGGTTGGGCCACGCTAGAGAACAAATGATTCCCTGGGCCCGGACCTTTCACGATTGGGGTTACGATGTTTTGATGCCGGATGCTAGAGCGCACGGCGAAAGTGAGGGCTGTACCATTGGGTATGGCTGGCCAGACCGCATTGATTATCAGGGCTGGATTCAACAGGTCCTAAATAAGTGTGGGGAAGACAGTCAACTTGTACTGCTGGGAATCTCAATGGGGGCAGCAACGGTCATGGCGGTTGCTGGTGAAGAATTGCCGCATAACGTCAAGGCCGTCATTGCCGATTCGGGTTACGCTTCAGTGATGGCGGAGGCGCGTTATCGGTTGCATCACAAGTACCATTTGCCAGCGACACCAACGTTGCCGATTGCGGATCAGTACTCCCGATTAGCGGGATATCGGTTGGCAGATGGCGACATTGCAGCCCAGTTGCGCAAGACCCATTTGCCATTGCTCCTGATACAGGGAGCTAACGATCAAACTGTCCCCGTGACCAACCTTAACATCCTCTATCAGGCGGCGGCTGGTCCCAAACAGAAGTATCGCGATCCACAAGCGGGACATATCGAGACCCGTAAGTTGGATCCTGAACGCTATGATCAGATGGTGGCGGACTTTTTGCAGCCGTACGTGACGAATTAAGGTGTCACAGTTAGTAAGTTCAAGGTGTGCTGGAAATAAAACCAGTCAGGCTGAACTTAAATGAATTGAAAGATTTACCTAAAAGGTAAGGGTCCCAAGTGGGGTTCTCGCTTTTTTCGTCTGGCCAGGTTTGCGGCTTATTGACAAGTTTTCAATTTCTGGTAGAATACTAAACGGTAATCATTACCATTTACATAAAAGGTGGATGAACATGCGGAAATGGTCACGGGTTTTAACGCTAATCATAAGTTTAGCAGCAATTTTAATACTGGCCGGGTGCCAGACAACGACGCCAAGCCGGTCGGGAAAAATTGACGTGGTCGCCACGCTAGACTTCTATGGTGAGGCCGCCCGAGCCATTCTAGGCCAACAGGGAACGGTGACAACGGTTATTAATAGTCCCAGCATCGATGCCGAAAGCTACGAGCCGGACATCAAGACGGCGAAACAGGTCGCCACAGCCGATGTCGTGATTGAGAACGGTCTGGGCTATGACAGTTGGATGGACCGCGTCGTTCAGGCCAACCAGGATTCTGGCACCAAGACGCTCAATATTGGTCAACTGATGGGAAAGCAGACGGGGGACAATCCGCACCTGTGGTCGGACCCCAACGTTATGATCAAGGTTACCCGCCACTTGGTGACCCAGTTCAGTAAGCTTGACCCCAGCCATGCACGAGTTTACCGCCAGCGCGGCACGACCTATGAAAAGCAACTCAGGGCGTTACCTCGTTTAGCGAAAAAGTTGGCGAAATATGGTCATGGGCAACGCGTGGCGGTCAGCGAACCCGTCTTTGACCTGGCGCTGACTGCGATGGGCTACCGGGTCAGCGATGGGCACTTTGCCCAGTCCATTGAAGAGGATAGCGATCCTACGCCAGCTGATATTACCCAATTACAGTCCCAACTGAAGCACCATCAGGTCGCATTTTTCGTGGAAAACACCCAGAATACCAGCAAGAACGTGACAAATATGGTCCGTTTGGCCAAAAAATACGGCATCCCCGTCGTCAAGGTGACCGAGACCATGCCGGCCAACCAAGACTACCGGACGTGGATGTTGAAGCAGTACGAACAAGTCCAACGGATTCAGCAGAAGGAGAAGTAACTATGATGGCAGCACCCATTTTAAAATTGGAACATCTCGGGGTCACCTTCCCGAATCACCCAGTCTTTAGTGACCTCAACTTGACGATTCGACAGGGCGAATTCTGGAGTATCGTTGGGAAGAACGGGGTCGGGAAGACAACGTTGATGCGGACAGTCCTGCATCAACTCCGGCCCACCCACGGACAGGTTGCTTATTTGCCGACCACCAATGCGGTTAAGATCGGCTATGTGCCGCAATTTCGAAACATTGACGCGGACTACCCACTGACCATTCGCGACTTTGTCGGGTTGAATCTGACCGGTTGGAAATGGCCATGGTTGTCACGGCAAGAGCGGAGCAAAGTCCAGACGATTTTGAAACGGACGGGACTGGAAGCCATTGCGAATCGGCCGATTGGCCAGGCATCCGGTGGGGAAAAGCAGAAGGCTTACCTGGCCCAGGCCTTGGTGGAGGCACCGAACCTGTTGATTTTGGACGAATCGACGGCCAGTTTAGACCCCGTGACCAAGACAGAACTCTTGGATCTCGTCATCGAGTTGAATGAGTCGTTACAGTTGACCGTGCTCTTTGTCACGCACGACATTCCGATGGCTCGTAAATACAGTTCACAATACTTGATGTTGACGCCAAATGGCACAGAACAGGGGCCCATCAGTGGTCTTACACAGGAAAAGGTTTGGGAGGGCGAAAATGTTTAGTTATGAATTCATGCGTAACGCCTTCGCGGCTGGAACCATCATTGCCATTATTTGTGGCATTATGGGCGTCTTCGTGATTGCTAGAAATATGTCCTTTTTGACCCATACGTTATCTGAAATTGGTTTCTCCGGTGCGGCCTTTGGGGTCTTTGCCGGGTGGGCACCGTTGAATGGGATGCTCCTGTTTACGGTCGTCAGTTCGGTCATTGTGGGCCAATTGAGTGCCCGCAGCGAACGGCGGGAAGCCGCTACCAGCGCAATTTCTGCGCTCTTTATTGGGATGGGGATCTTGTTCTTATCGTTGGCCAATAAAAATGCGAGCTACGCCACCAGTATTCTGTTTGGGAGTGTCATCGGGATCAGTGCCGGTGACGTGCAACAGATGTTGTGGCTGTCCTTGTTGGTGTTGCTGGTCGTCTTTGTCATCTATCGATTCTTGAAATTCGATTCGTTCGACCACACTGGCGCTCGCGTCAAGGGTTTGTGGACCAACACCTTATCCGTGACCTTTCTGGTCTTACTGGCATTGAGTGTGAGTGTCGCCGCTCAAATCGTGGGGTCGTTACTGATCTTTATCCTCCTGACGTTACCTGCAGCAACGGCAAAATACTTTGCCCACACGGTCGGTGGCATGATGGTCTTGGCCATTGCGTTAGCCCTGATTGGGGTGTGGAGCGGGCTGACGCTGAGTTACGTGACCAACTACCCGGTATCGTTCTTTATTGCAGCGATTGAAGCCATCTTCTACTTCATCGCCTTGGGCTGGCAAAAGCTCCAGACGGCTGAGTAGCAATTGGCACTCAAACTGGGCAGCATGGAGGGGTTGGTCGCCTTACCGGCCGGCAGATATGGGCTGGAACGGTGCGAACGCAACTTGAAGCCTCGAAAGGCACGAGTCTACAAGCTTGGTTTTCTACTAAGCCAGTAAGAAGTTCGCTTACTGACTAAGTAGAACGACGCGCCTGAGCCCATATCTGCCGACCTCTCGGCT
>NZ_SULH01000010.1:52129-124925 GCF_007115095.1 Levilactobacillus enshiensis
GGGCGTTCTTAGGCGACGTTGAGCATCATCTGTAACCATCGTTATCAGTTGGAATCCACTGGAGGATGGCTGATCGTTTTAGTGCCTCAGCGTTCTCCAAACAGGTAGCAAAATTCCTGTTATTAGCCGTCATGAAATTGATTTCAACTTAGCGGCGCGAATGACAAAGCTGGAATGAGGCTTGAATATTGTTATCTGCCACCATACGCGATAAGTGTTCGGTATCCCTGCCAGTCGGGGCTAGTCACCATATGAATGTTTATCATAGAAAAAACTCTTAGCGCAAGTCGCACTTGTTTGCTGGGAGTTTTTTTGTGTCATCGCACACATCGTTGACGACCGTTCGGAATTTGCGATTACAGGGGGGGACGTGAAATTGAAAGCGTCGTGGCAATTGGGGTGGACGTTGGCAATCGTGTCCATGTTGGGAAGGCGATTGCTTGAATTCGGAGGACATACCGGAGTAAAGTGAGATTAAAGCTGGCATGAGAGAAGTTGGCAAGTGTCTCGACTGGTTGCGGTTGCAAGGCGGGAGGCCGGACATGAGATGGTCATCACGCCTTGAGATTGGCGAAAATCTGTCCCCATTCTGAAATTGTAATATACTTAAATGACAGCCGGGGTTAACAGGTTTCATCCGCTTTCAGAAAATCAAGTTCCGTAGGTTTTTCCATTTCTCACGAAAATATCACGAAAAACCCGAACATTTATGCTAAAATTAGCTTTACAATTAACTCTAAAGAAATAGTTGAGGTGAAGAAGTTGAAAGTCAGAAGAAGTGACCGGTTAGTGGACATGACTCGGTATTTATTGGAACGGCCGCATCAATTGGTGTCGTTGACCTTTTTTGCAGCTAGATATGAATCAGCTAAGTCTTCCATCAGTGAAGACTTAACGATTTTGAAGCGGACCTTCCAAGCTCGGGGCACCGGTCTTCTGGAGACGGTTCCTGGGGCTGCCGGCGGTGCGCGCTTCATTCCGTATATTTTACGTGAAGAAGCCGAACAATTCGTTGGTAAGATGATTTCCGAACTGTCCGAAGCCGACCGTTACCTTCCCGGTGGCTACGTGTACATGTCAGATATTCTGGGCCGACCAGCTGCTTTGCGGCAAATTGGCCGCATTTTGGCTACCCAGTATCTGAATCAAAACGTCGATGTGGTCGTGACCGTGGCAACCAAGGGAATTCCGTTGGCGCAAAGTGTGGCTAACTACCTGAACGTTCCGTTTGTCATCGTGCGTCATGATTCACAGATCACTGAAGGCTCGACCGTGAGTGTGAACTACGTTTCCGGTTCGACCAAACGGATTGAACGGATGGCGTTGTCCAAGCGCAGTGTAAAGCCCAATTCACGGGTCCTGATCGTCGATGATTACATGAAGGGCGGCGGGACAGTTGGTGGTCTGCGTTCATTGGTCGATGAGTTTGATTCACAATTGGCTGGTGTGGCGGTGTTTGCGGAAGGTGATTTTGCCGGACAACGGACCGTTAGCAAGTACACGTCGTTACTGAAGATTCAGACGGCGGATGAACAGATTCGTGTGACTCCAGGGAACTACCTCACACAGATCTTTGGTGACGAAACTAAATAAAGCTAGGAGCATATTTGGAAATGACGACTAGAAATACCATTATCCTCGCAGCCGGCAAGGGCACCCGGATGAAGTCAAAATTGTACAAAGTGTTGCATCAGGTTTGTGGCAAAGCCATGGTTGACCACGTGTTGACTCAGGTTGAGCAGACCAAGATGGATAAAATCGTGACGGTCGTTGGCTACGGTGCCGATGACGTTAAGAGCACGCTGGGTGACCGCACACAGTACGCGCTACAAGCCAAGCAACTGGGGACGGGCCATGCCGTTTTACAGACGGAACCCATCTTAAAGGACGAGCAAGGAACGACTTTAATCGTTAGTGGGGACACACCGTTGTTCCGCGCCGAAATGTTCGAAGACCTCTTTGCCTACCACGAAGCCAAGCACGCCGCAGCGACCATCTTAACGTCGATTGCACCGGATCCAACGGGCTACGGCCGCATCGTGCGTAACAACATTGGTATCGTTGAAAAGATCGTTGAACAAAAGGACGCGAACTCCGAAGAACAAGAAATTCATGAAATCAACACCGGGGTCTACGTTTTCGATAACCAGAAGTTGTTTAAGGCGCTGCACGAAACGTCTAATGACAACGCTCAAGGTGAATACTATCTGACCGACGTCATTGAAATTTTGAAACACCAAGGCGACATCGTGGCGGCTTATCAAATGGCCAATTTCGATGAATCCATGGGAGTTAATGATCGGGTAGCCTTATCCGCTGCCACGAAGATCATGCGCGACCGGATCAACCGGCAGCACATGCAAGACGGGGTTACGCTGATTGACCCAGCAACGACCTACATCGACGCTGATGTCAAAATCGGCGCGGACACCATCATTGAACCCGGCGTCCTGTTGAAGGGGGATACGGTAATCGGTGAGGACTGCTACATCGGCTCTCATTCCGAACTGCGAAACGCCAAGTTGGCCGACCACGTGACCGTCACGTCTTCTCTCCTGGAAGACTCTGACATGGCCGCTGGCAGCAACATTGGGCCAAACAGCCATTTACGTCCAGAATCACACATCGGGCCTAAAGTTCACTTGGGCAACTTTGTTGAAGTGAAGAAGGCAACGATTGGTGAAGGCACGAAGGTGGGGCACTTGACCTACGTCGGCAACGCTAAGCTCGGCAAGAATATCAATGTCGGCTGTGGGGTCGTCTTCGTCAACTATGACGGCAAGAACAAGCACGAAACGACGGTGGGCGATGATGCCTTTATCGGCTCGAACTCAAATCTGGTTGCGCCATTGGATGTGGCTGACCACAGTTTTATCGCGGCAGGGTCGACCATTACTGACGCTGTGAACAAATATGACATGGCAATTGCCCGGCAACGGCAAACCAACAAGCCTAATTACTATCAGAAACTACCATATCGTGGTGAAGATTAAGCTGAAGGTCTTGTGTTTCCGGACCCGATAGCATAAAATTGTTGTAGTAAATTCAGGCAGACTAGTTGCTATTGGAGGAAATTATGGCTACGCAATATTTTGACCCTAAATTAAAGATTTTTGCGTTAAACTCCAACAAACCGTTGGCGCAAAAAATTGCTGACGAGGTTGGTGTCGAATTAGGGAAGACTTCGGTGGACCGTTTTAGTGACGGCGAAATCCGGATTAACATTGAACAGAGTGTCCGGGGCAGTCACGTCTATGTGATTCAGTCGACTTCAGCGCCCGTCAACGATAACTTGATGGAACTGCTGATCATGATCGATGCTTTACGGCGGGCAAGTGCGGCTACCATTAACGTGGTCATTCCGTACTACGGTTACGCGCGTCAAGATCGTAAAGCCCGGTCACGGGAACCTATTACGGCTAAATTAGTCGCAAACATGCTTCAAACGGCCGGTGTAACACGGGTCGTAGCGTTGGACTTGCACGCTGCGCAAATTCAAGGATTCTTCGACGTTCCGGTCGACCATTTGATGGGCGCACCGTTATTGGCGGATTACTTCTTAAGCAACGGCTTGGCGGAAGACGCGGTCGTCGTTTCACCTGACCATGGTGGGGTGACACGGGCACGGGCTTTGGCAGAATTTCTCAAGGCCCCAATCGCCATCATCGACAAGCGCCGTCCACGAGCTAACGTGGCGGAGATCATGAACATCATTGGGGATGTTAAAGGCAAACGCTGCATCATGATCGATGACATGATCGATACGGCGGGGACTATCACCTTAGGTTCTAAGGCGTTGATGGAAGCTGGCGCGATGGAAGTTTACGCTAGTTGTACGCATCCCGTTCTGTCTGGTCCCGCAATTGAACGCATCAAGAATTCACCAATTAAGAAATTAGTTGTGACGGATTCAATTCAATTAACGGCCGACAAGCAAATTGACAAGATCGAACAAATTTCGGTTGGTCCACTGATTGGTCAAGCCATCAAGCGAATCAACGAAAACCGGCCAGTCAGCCCATTGTTCAAGAACCGTTTCCGGAGTCACGAACAATAAACATGACAAAGAACTTGAGCGGCGCAGTGCGTTGGCTCAAGTTTTTTATTAAACTAGTCTAAATTGATTGCACTCTGGCTGCCAGGAGTTCCGCTTGCTGTGGGGACGCTTCAGCCTGAAAGAACACCAGTCTTCTTGCTTTGAAGCCACGAAGAATGCGTGTTTTCAATGGCGTAAGCAGGCTGAAAAAAACACCAGCTAACACTACTTTCACGGTTGATGCCATCCCTGGCCTCCTCCAGTGCTGACTGTGTTTTATCAGGTAAGCAGCTGTAGATCACAGTTACTTAACGGTTTTGGTCCAGTCAATAACAATGGTTATAGGTTAGTCTCAGTGTTGTCTGAGCGTACAACGTAAGCCGAGAGGTCGGCAGATATGGGCTCAGGCGCGTGTTCGCACCGATCCAGCCCATATCTGCCGGCCGGTAAGGCGACCCCAATCACTAGGTTGCCTAATTTTAGCCGAATTGTTGGACATGGCTGGCGCTGGTGTTTAAGATCTAAAGACTGAGAAATGCGTGTGTATTTTCAACCGTTACTTGAGAAACTAAAGGGTGACGTAAAGTAGGAGTGATTGAATGAATAGTTGGCAGAAATGGGCGACGGGAACTGTTGCGGCGGGCCTGTTGGTGGCCTTGGTCATGAAGTTGTTGGGCCAGCCACTGATGGTAATCGGCAATCTTTTATTTTTAGTCGGTCTGGCCCTCATTGTTTTTGGGGCCATTTGTGTACTGCTAAAGGGCCATTTATTTACGGGATGGCGTCATCTTTTCCGGCGACACAAGCGGGCGGATAAGAAAGATCTGATGCCGGGGGAAAAGGTCGAGGTCCATCACGTGGCGAGTGCTAAAAATGCGCCAATTGTGGTGAATGCGCCAGCAAGATTTGGTTTAATTTCCGGGGCGTGCTACCTAGTCTTAGGTATCGTCTTTACCCTTTAAAAAATAACTTGGATGCGCTCTACTGACAAAGTAGGGGGCATTTTTTAGACTAAGTTAACTAAAGGTTGAAAGATAAAATTCAGACCCCATCTCTGTACATGGTAAGCTTTCGTACCGTTAAACTAGTCAAAATTGGCGTACTACGGCTGCCAGGGATTCCGCCTGCTGTGGGGACGCTTCAGACTGGCAGAACACCAGTCTTCTCGCTCGCTTTGAAGCCACGAAAACCACGTGTCTCCAAAGTCGCCCGTGGTGTAAGCCGGCTGAAAAAAACGCCTCCCCAATTTAATTTTGAGGAGGCGTTTTTAGATTTTAATGTGCAACTTAATTTGCCAATGGCCTGTCAGACTATTTCAACGCATACTTGCGGATAGCCGCGGCCACCCCGTCTTCGGCATTGGTCAAGGTCACGGCTTGGGCCGCTTCCTTGACCTCATCAATGGCATTGCCCATGGCCACCCCAAGGCCGGCGTATTTGATCATAGTTAAGTCGTTACCTTGATCGCCCAATGTCATAACTTCATCGGCCGTGATGCCCAGTTGCGTTGCTAATTCACTCAGGGTACCGCCCTTGCTGGCATGGCTGTTCATGACCTCGATAAAGTAAGGGGCGCTTTGGACGACGCTGAACCGTTCCTTGAAGCTGGCGGGCATGTTGTCTTTGACGCGGGTGATGACTTCTGGGTCGTCGACAAACATGGCTTTGGAAATAGTCAGGTCGCGCGAAGTTTCGCCGACTTCGCGGTACCGAATCAGCATTCGGACCAGGTAGCTTTCGGCGATCGTGTAGGCACTGATATTTTTATTGGCCGTGTAGATGTAGTCTGGCGTTTCGATTTGAAAGTGGGACTGTAACTTCCGGGACAGGGCCTCGAGGTCAATGAAATCGTCGTAGGTCAACGAGTGGTTGGTTAGGACTTTGCCGGCAACCGTTTGAGCGACCGAGCCGTTAAAGGTGATGGCGTACTGATCATCGCCAGCGATATCCATAGCATCTAAGTAAGGTTGCACGCCGGTCAGGGGCCGACCGGTACACAGCACGACCTTGATTCCCTGGGCGCTGGCAGCTTTGACGGCCGCAATCGTGGCCGGAGCGAGTTCGTTTTTTTCGTTCAGTAGCGTCCCATCGATGTCGATTGCAATCAATTTGATCGTCATGAAATTAGTTCTCCTTTGGGTGAATGAGTTGGTTGTTTTGAATGTAGCGGCCGAAGTCGTCGTAGATCGGCTGGAAAATTTCGGGAGCGTCATCGCCCGGATTCAGCATTTCCTTAGGGAAGAAGAAGCGTTGGTCGCCAGTGAATTTTCCGCGGATGGCGTTGACCAAGTCGGAGACCGTTGAGAGTTCCTGCAACGTGCCATCTGGTTCTTGCAGCTCGATTTGCGTCAACGGATGGGTGACCTTGGGGTCGTAAGCATCGTCGTAAGGCAAATCGTAACTGTTATCGGTCGCCGTATAGTAATCGGTATTGAAGCCCACGGAACGAATCATTTCGCGGAGTTGTGGTAACAGGGCAGCTGTATCTGCAGTGACGATAGCACTCTTCAAAGGCTTACGATCTAAGAAACGGTGCGCCATGTCGGCCAAAATTTCGTCCGGTGACTGGCGCCAGTGAATGAAGTAGGTGGTCAACACCCCATCGTCTAGGTTCAGATAATCCTGAAGATTAAACTCGTGGTTGAAGAAGGGTAACAATAAGTGGGGAATGAAGCTATCATCACTTTGTCCCGTTTGGTAGAGCTCGTTGGCCCGCCCCAACAAGTGGTCTAAGATGACCTCCATCGAGCGAGAGACGGGGTGAAAGTAGACCTGTTGATACATTTGAAAGCGGCTGACGATGTAGTCTTCGACCGCGTGCATGCCGTTCATGGCAAAGGCGATGCCATCCTGGTAAGGCCGCATCACGCGCAGAATGCGCGTCAGGTCAAATGTCCCGTATTGGGTGCCCGTATAATAGGCATCGCGCAACAGGTAGTCCATGCGGTCGGCGTCGATCTGACTGGAGATCATCTGAACGACCTGAGGATTCGGATAGGTCTTTTGAATCACACTAGCCACCTCAGCGGGGAAGGTCGCACTGACTCGCCGCAGAACTTGGTTAACTTCGGTTTCTGGCGACGTCAGGATTTCGGCCGTAATGGCTTCGTGATTGGTATGAAAGATATGTTCAAACGTGTGTGAATAAGGGCCATGGCCGATATCGTGGAGCAGGGCGGCACACAGCGCCGTCAGTCGTTCCTGATCGTCCCAACCGCCGTCACCCGGTACTTTGGTGGGGTAGTTACGCTGAAAGTTGTCACAGATCTGGCGCGTAATTTCGTAAACGCCCAGCGAGTGGGTAAAGCGCGAATGTTCGGCGCCGTGGAAAATCAACGAGGCAGTTCCCAGCTGTTTGATGCGCCGGAGCCGTTGAAATTCCCGGGTGTTGATCAAGTCTAAAATAATCTGGTGTTGCACGTAAATATAGTTGTGCACGGGATCCCGAAAGACTTTCTCCCGGGGCAACCGTGCTTGGGCGTAGTTCACAGTGATTCCTCCTCGTAGGTTAGTCTAGTCGCGGTTGTCGGCGGGCCATCTGAGCGGTGGCGTGGTCGAGGGCCGTGGTAAAGGGTGGTGCGGCCATTAGGGTGGCCAATTTTTCGTGTTCAACGTTGAGTCCAGCCGTTTGGCAAGCCGTGATGAAGCGAGCCTGTGCGTCGGCAATGGTCACATCGTGTTGGAGCAAGGCGGCCGTCGTGGTCATGACGGCAGGATCAACGTCTGGAAAGTCCCATTGGTTGGGCTGGTCGCTCAGTCCGGCCTGGTAGAAGTCACGCACGAGTTCCCCCCGCGCGGTCTGATTTCCGTTGACGCCTAAATAAAGCATGGTCACCAGTGCGTGGGGACTCCGTCGCTGGGCGATGCCGGCGATCTTTAGGCCGTTAACGCTGAGGTCATAGTCGCCAGGACAGTAGGAACGCGTGATCTCGTAGTGGGCGATTGCCAGTTCCGGCCAGGCCGCGGCGACCAGTTGCATCATTTGCTCGTAAGCCGCGTCAACACTGATGGGGGGCGTCGTCAGGGGAGTAAATAAGGAGACATTGAGGACGCCAGCATCGCTGACCACGGCCAAGCCGCCGGAATTGCGAAGCACGGCATCGTAGCCGTGCCCCTGAACGGCCCTAATTGCCGCTTTAAGGTCCGGTAACCGTTTGTCCTTCAGTCCCATGATAACGGTCGGTTGCATCGTCCAGAAGTGCAGAATAGGCTGCTGAAGGTCCACAACGAGGTCGAGCAGGGCATTGGTATACCCGAACGCCTGATTCTTCTGTGCAGCTGGAATGGGTGTCGTGACGGTTTGAATCGTTTTAGTTGGTAAAGCAAAGGGGCCCATAGTCCCACCTTCTTTTTTATATAGGTTTTTGGTTTGTCACAGGCTGACAGAAACGCCATTTGGTAAGGTCAACCTGGAGTTGAAAGGTAATTGCTAGGGCGTCATTGTGTCCAAAAAGAAAGTTTTTAAGGTCGGGTAGTTCTGGTTAGCCGATCATAAGGATACTCACGTGGTCGTCGGCTGGTACTTTGATGGCTAACGACTGGATGTCAACATCGCAAGGAGAATGTGGTCAGATCAGACAACGTAAGACCAAAGACATCATGTCGTGCTAGGTAGACTTCAACGTCTTATTATACTAGAAAACGCTTGCCGCGTCATTGTTTGGGCGGTGTGGGCATGATGTATGTCGGCGGACAGGTCATTTAAGATTGAAAGCGGCTAAATGTCAGCTGTAACGACAATAATGGTGTTGAAATTAGGTGATTCTGTGCTATTCTAGCTTGTCAATCGCCAGATATGTCGTGGTATAGCCTACCTAAGGCCATGTTTGATGAACGCTCGGCGTATAATCGTTTTTTTGGTCATAGCAAATGATTAGCTGGTCAGTAGAATGATGAAAAATTTTTTCAATGGTTTCTGTGGCAGAGTACAATCAGAGCCGGAGGAGGCCAGGGGTGGAATTCCTGGCAGCCGCAGAGCGCCCAATTAAATCCTGCCAACGCTGAGATAGGGTGGGCATTGTACAACTCATCGTTGACGGCGCGGGCCGAAGGCGACTAACGAAAATCCAATTGCATAAATGGTAGGTTTTCCGCGGAAAATGAACTATAATTAATCCAGACAATTCGCGGAAAGGAAGGGTGTAAATGGGTCGATTATCTACGGGGGTGCCCGTTATGATTCATCTGGAGACGCACATTAAGCAAGGCGAAGACGTTTCCGATTACCGCTTGGATGTGGATGGTCAGCTGGTCCAGATGGGCAGCAACCTCTATCTGCGGTATTTGGAACCCAACAATGAGACTGGCGAACAGACACCAGTCACCATGAAATTTACGCCAGAGGGTGAGGTCCACCTGACCAGAAAGGCCGAGGCCGAATTACGACTCCACTTTGTGAGTGGCAAGCGGGTCACGGCACGCTACAACACCCCTTATGGGATTATGCCAATTGAGACGGTCACGCCGTACTTGGAAACGAGCTTTCAGGAGAAACCGTTTAGTGGCAACGTTAAAATTGACTACCTCCTTTATGCCAATGACGATTTAGTCGGGAACTACAAGATTAGATTGCAATTTACGGCATAAACGAGTATCATATTTCGTAGACTGTGGAAAGGACGTGCACCAGTTTGGAATTAAAAGTCTTTGAGGGCCAGAATAAAAAGGAATTATCAATGATCGAAGTTGCTCACGCTATTTTGTCGCAACACGGCGACGTGATGGGGTTTGCCGACTTAGCCAACGCCGTCCAATCGTATTTGGGCGACAGCGACGAAGAGATTCGTGACCGGCTGTCCCAATTTTATACGGATTTAAATGTCGATGGTAGTTTCATTTCTCTGGGTGATAACCTTTGGGGACTGCGAACTTGGTATCCGTTTGAATCCATCGATGAAGCGACGGTTCACGCTGAGGAAGACGAAGATCAACCTAAGCGCAAGAAGCGGAAGAAGGTTAATGCCTTCTTAGCCGACACGACCGACGACGATGACGTGATCGATTACGACGATGACGATCCAGAAGACGACGACACCAGTTACGCAACTGATGACGACGATGACGACGATGGTACTGGTTCAACGACCCCTGATTTGGGCAAGTTGCAGACCGGCTTAGGCATCGACGACGATGATGAAGAAGACGATTCGGAAGACATTCCGGATGGTATCGAAGACCAGCTTTCCCAAATGGAAACGCCGGACGACGATGAAGATGACAATCTTGACTTCTCAGCCGACGATGACGAATCTGACGATGATGATGAAGAAGAGGACGACGAGCAACAAAAATAAATGTCGTCGTTCGCTTGACCTCCTCCCGAAAAGCAGGTATTATGTTTTTTGGGCTCCTTGCTACTTGTAGCAAGGACAACTGGACGGTAAAGCTCCCTATTCGCAATGGATAGGGAGCTTTTTTTATAATTTTTTCCGACCCTAAATAATCTTACGAGGAGTTTGCACATGACCAAATATATTTTTGTCACTGGCGGCGTGGTTTCATCACTAGGTAAGGGGATTGTGGCCGCTTCTTTAGGACGCCTATTGAAGAACCGTGGTCTCAACGTAACCATTCAAAAATTTGATCCGTACATCAACGTGGATCCCGGCACGATGAATCCTTATCAACATGGGGAAGTCTTCGTAACCGACGATGGGACCGAAACGGACCTGGACTTGGGTCACTATGAACGGTTTATTGACAACAACTTGAATAAGTATTCAAATGTCACGACTGGTAAGATTTACTCTGAAGTTTTGGAAAAGGAGCGTCGTGGGGACTACTTGGGTGCCACGGTGCAAGTTATTCCGCACATTACCGGAATGATCAAGGAAAAGATTATGCGAGCTGGCAAGACGCTGGGCGCTGATTTTGTGATTACTGAAATTGGGGGGACCGTTGGGGATATCGAATCCCAACCCTTCCTGGAAGCCATTCGGCAAATGAAGTCCGAAGTTGGCGATGAAAACGTGGTCTACATTCACACGACATTGGTGCCAACGCTACACGCGGCTCACGAAATGAAGACGAAACCCACGCAACACTCAGTGCGTGAACTTCGGAGCATCGGGATTCAGCCCAACATTTTGGTGGTGCGGACAGAGAACCCAATCACCGATGAGATGCGGCGCAAGATTGCGTTGTTCTGTGACGTGAAGCCGGAAGCGGTCATTGAATCGATGGACGTTTCTACGATTTACTCGATTCCGTTACGCTTACAGGACCAAGGCTTAGACCAAATCGTCTTGGACCACTTCAAGGTTGATGCACCTAAGTCAGACATGAAGCAATGGGCTACCATGGTCGATCACATGCAGAACTTAACGCGGACCATCAAAATTGCCTTGGTCGGCAAATACGTGGCGCTACACGATGCCTACATTTCCGTGGCCGAAGCCTTACAACACGCCGGTTACCCGGTCGATGCCAACATTGATCTGAAGATGATCGATGCTGAAAAGATCACCAATGACAACGTTCAGGATATCTTGGGCGATGCCGATGGAATCATTGTTCCCGGTGGATTCGGTGATCGTGGTATCGAGGGGATGATCACCGCCATCAAGTATGCGCGGGAAGAAGACGTGCCATTCTTGGGCATTTGCCTGGGGATGCAGGTTGCCAGCATTGAATTTGCGCGTGACGTCTTAGGTTACAAGGACGCCAACTCGACGGAAATGAATCCAAGTACCACACACAAGATTATTGACTTGATGGCCGACCAAGCTGACGTGCATGAAATGGGGGGGACCCAACGGTTAGGTCTGTACCCTTGCAAGTTGAAGCCAGGTAGCAAGGCCGCTGCGGCTTACGACAACCAAGCGATGGTTGAAGAACGCCACCGTCACCGTTACGAATTCAATAACCAGTACCGGGCCGAAATGGCAGCTAAGGGACTGGTCTTCTCTGGGACTTCACCTGACGACCACTTGGTAGAAGTGATCGAGTTGCCAAAGAAGAAATTCTTCGTGGCTGCGCAATACCATCCAGAATTCCTCTCCCGGCCAAACCGGCCAGAAGGCTTGTTCCGCGACTTTGTGGCTGCGGCTAGCAAGGAAGTTAAGGACTAAATTTGTTTTGCAGAGAGTGGGCCATAAGGCGGTTAGTTTGCGAGCATTAACGTGAGAACAGGGGTTATGCCTGGTCTTGGCATAAGTTCTGTTCTCGGGTTAAGCGCAACAAACTGCCTTTTGGCGCACGTTTCGACACGATAATGGCCAAAAATGAAATCAGCTGTTTCAGAAGAGAATATTCTTCTGAAACAGCTGATTTTTGAGTTATGTCCCAGACCCTTTTTGGTAGGGACAACCTTTGTATGATCATCTGAAGACTGAAAACTGAAATTCAGGTTTCATCTCTCAGTATGAGTAAGCAGTCATACCGTTAAATTAGGCTAAATTGAGCGCACTGCGGCTACCAGGGATTCCGTCTGCCGGCCGATAAGGCGACTCAACTACCATGTTGCCTAGCTTTGATGCCAATATTGTTGCTAGAACAGGCATGACCGATATTTTGAAACCTTCAACTTTTAGATGATTGTATGAAAAGACGCCATCATTTCCTTCAGAAGTGATGACGTCTTTTTGAATGATCATAATTGTTTTCACAGCGTGATTAGTGGTCTCCTGGAATTCGGCCTAAGCGTCGATGATGCTAGCCACCGCGGCTTCAATGGCGGGAATCAGTGGACTCTGCGCATCGATTCCAGTTTCATCGAAGCGCGCTTGCCACCAACTGCGTCGAATCGTTTGGACTTGGTTGACGACATCTTCACCGGTTTTAGTGAGGGTTAGGAGTTGCGTTTTGCCGCTACCGGCCGTTTTGGCGAGGTAGTCGAGACTTTGTAACTTGTTGACCTCGCGGGTGGTCAGCCCCTTATCGATGACGAGTGACTTGGCCACCTGATTTTGGTTGACCTGTGGGTATTCGTGAACGGTCAGCAAGACACAGGCCGCCGTTGGGTTGAGCCCAAGTTCTTTAAACGCTTCACGGGTATCCTTGTAGTATTTCCGGTGCAGAATCGAGATGTCCTGAGCTAAGTAACCGAGATCTTTCATTGGGAAAACTCCTTTCGTGAATCTTTCATAAATTTTCATGTTGACAAAACAACTTACAGCTATTATGATGGTCCTATGTTGACTTGTCAACTTAACTTCAGTTAATTTCAAAAATAAAAAAACTAAGGATGGGGTATTGCTAATGACAACTTCAAAAAACGGTGCACAAGCACTGATCCAAAGTATGATCAACCAAGGAATCAAGTATGTTTTCGGAATTCCTGGTGCCAAAGTCGACCAATTGTTTGAAGGCTTACAGTATAGCAAAGATCCACGCACACCTAAACTAATTGTGACGCGTCACGAACAAAATGCGGCGTTGATGGCTTCCGGAATTGGCCGGGTTACCGGTAAACCAGGGGTCGTCGCCACGACTTCTGGCCCTGGTGTGTCTAACATGGTCACGAGTTTGATCACTGCGACCGCTGAAGGGGACCCTGTGATTGCTTTAGGTGGTCAAGTTCCGCAAGACGATCTTGGACGACTGACTCACCAAAGTATTCCTAGTAAGGAACTGATGGACTCCGCAACTAAGTCTAGCGTGGAAGTTCAAAACGCAAACAACCTGTCTGAAGCCTTTGCCAATGCTTACCAAACGGCACAATCCGCTAAAGCCGGGGCAACATTTATTTCATTGCCACAAAACGTGTTGAGCGGTGATGTTGACCGCCCAGAAATTGGGGCAGTCCCAACGGTCAACCAGGGTGTCGCTGATGACGCCACGATTACCAGTATTGTTGATAAGATCAAGGCGGCTAAGTTGCCAGTCATCTTGGCCGGTATGCGGGCTTCCGCACCAGCTGAAACGGCTGCGATTCGGGCTTTACTCAAGCAAGCCGATTTACCCGTTGTGGAAACGTTCCAAGGCGCCGGCGTTGTGGCCCACGACTTAGTTCGGGACTACTTTGGTCGGGTTGGTTTATTCCGGAACCAAATCGGGGACAGCCTATTGAAGCGTAGTGACCTGGTGATTGCCGTTGGTTACGATCCCGTGGAATACGAAGCGCGGATCTGGAACACGGACCGTAACGGTGAAGTGATCAACATCGACAGCATCGTTCCTGAAATTTCGACCGATTACCAACCAGAAATGGTGGTTAAGGCTGACATCGCCAAGACGGTCACGGCCATCGCTGATAAATTACCAGCTGATTGGGCACTGTCTGCTGATATTCAAAAGGAATTGAGTGAACACCGCCAGGCCTTCGATGACCAAGCACACGTCCCAGCGGCTGATGACGCGAATGGTATTCACCCGTTAGCTATCATCCAAGCGCTCCAGGCTAAGGTCAACGATGAGACGACCGTGGCCGTTGATGTGGGTAGTTTCTACATTTGGATGGCCCGGTACTTCCGGAGCTACCAACCACGTCACTTGCTCTTCAGTAATGGGATGCAGACGTTAGGGGTCGCTTTGCCTTGGGCCATTGCTGCCGCGCTAGAACGGCCAGGGCAACCCGTTGTTTCCGTTGCTGGGGATGGGGGCTTCCTGTTCTCCGGTCAAGATTTGGAAACGGCCGTCCGGCTGCACTTGCCAATCGTACAATTGATTTGGGACGATGGGTTCTACGACATGGTCAAGTTCCAAGAATTGGCTAAATACGGTCAAGATGCCGGTGTGAAATTTGGTCCGGTCGACTACGTGAAATATGCAGAAAGCTTTGGCGCCAAGGGATTGCGGGTCAACCATGCAGCTGACCTGAGCAAGACGTTAGACGAAGCCTTCAAGGCCGATGGTCCCGTGATTGTTCAGATCCCGGTTGACTACCGTGATAACCTTAAGTTGAAGTCACAATTATTAGAGGACGTCCTCAGCTAAAGGGAGTAATCGAATGAAAACAGACACACTTTATCAACATGGTACGTTAGCATTATTGGTTCCGGGTCTCTTGACCGGAACGTTGACCATGAAGGAATTGCTGCAACACGGTGATACCGGAATTGGGACGGGTGAAGGCCTGGATGGCGAGCTGATCATCTTAGATGGCAAGCCCTATCAGGTCAACAGTCGTGGCGAGGTCCACGTGGTCAGTGATGACTTCACCTTGCCATTTGCGAACAGTCACTTTGCGGCCTACCAACCCCTGATGTCGGTTGAATCTGCCAGCAAGACGGATCTGAACCAACAGATTCTGGAACTGAGTAGGTTACAAAATGCGTTTTTCTCGGTTAAAATTACCGGGACGTTTAGTGGCGTGAAGACCCGGGCAGTGGCCAAATCAAGTCAACCGTACCAATCTTTGGCGGAAACGGCTAAGCAGCAGAGCGTCTTCACCCGTGATGAAGTGGCCGGCACCTTGATTGGCTACTACTCACCACAACTGTTTGACGGGATTGCTGTGGGTGGCTTCCATCACCATTTCTTGGCGGATGACCATACCTTTGGCGGACACTTGCTGGACTTTGCCGCCGTTACTGGCGATGTCAACATTCAGCTCTTCTCGACACTGGAACAGCACTTACCCGTCGACGATGACGACTACCGGCAACACGACTTCGCACAGGACAACATCAAGGAAGATGTTCACCAGGCGGAGGGTTAATTCGTAAAATCAAAGCAGCGTTACCTGAATACCAATTTCGGTTGGTGGACGGGTAGCGCTGTTTTTGGTGTAGACGCTGAACTGATATGGCTGATTGCTATCTCCGGGAGCATGGTAGACTCGGACAGCTGTTAAATCCAAGAAAAATCGTAGAATCTAAAAATAAATGTCATTCACTATCTTTAGATAGTCGATTATGCGACGGTGGTTTTTCACTAATCCAAATATTTAGAGACTTCTTTGCTAAGGAAATCGAACGGATAACTTTCCGTTTTACTGCTAACATGGCAACTGCACTCAATTATTGATGCAGGATTGTCAGGAGTCAACTTTGAAGCTCACGTGCAGTGCGTTTTCAATGTTTAAAATTGGAAAGTACAATCAGAGCCGGAGTGCGGCCACGCCGCGTCACGTCACGTCAACTTAACTTCGCAACACACAGCCTAAAAAGCACGCCAACTCTTACAATGAGAGCTGACGTGCTTCTTATTTTGCCTAATAGAACTTTATTCTGAACGCAAAGCCGTTGCCGCGTCCTTCTTGGCCGCCATTCGAGCGGGGATGTGGCCACCCAACATAGTCAGGACGGTACTGATGATGATCAGCACGATACCATGGATTGGGTTGAGATGGGCCACGTTGCTGAGGTCGGTGATATTTTGCAAGACGATGTTGATTGGGAACGTCAACAACCAAGCGATTACGACCCCTAAGGCACCGGAGCCGACGCCGAGGATAAAGGTTTCGGCATCGAAGACACGCGTGATATCCTTCTTCCGAGCACCCAGGGCCTTCAGAATACCAATTTCTTTAGTCCGTTCCAGAACGGAGGTGTAGGTGATGATGGCGATCATGATCATACTCGTGACCAATGAAATACCGGCGAAAGCCACCAGAACATAGGTGATGGCGTCCATCAGCCCACCCGTCAAGCTGGAGACGGTTCCGGCCATATCCGTGTAGATGACCTTGTCCGCCTTGCTCTTGCCCCGATTGTACTTGTCCAAGTAGCTCAGGACCTTGTCCTTGTTCTTAAACGTATTCGGGTAGATCAGGATGCTAGCGGGGGTAGTCGACCCACCCAGGTAGCTGACCAGTGACTTTTTAGTCGTGCTATCGACACTTTGGCCGGTAATCACATTGCTGTCGGCTTTCTTTTGGGCCTTCACGATTTTAGAGTCTTGGTTGGCCTGAATCATGTTTTGGGTCAACTTGTCGCTGTAGGCAATTCCGGAAGCCAAGACGTTTTCGGATGATTTTGACTTGACCCGTAGGATACCAGCGATTTTAATAGTGGTATTGTTACTTTTACGATAGAGGGCAGTCGTTGCCTTGTTAGGGACGTAGTTGCCAGTAGGGAGGCTCTGGTAGTAATCGTCGTTGTTGACGGCCTTGATGGTCGTTCCTACGATTTTGCTGTAGTCGAACTTTTGGTTATCTTTGACGGTGTAACCCAAGTTCTTGAGGGCGTTGATGTTGGTCGAGTTGTCACGATCGACAATCAGGACCACATCGTTAGCGCCCTTGGGGTAGGAACCGGACAACAGCTTGTAGTGTTTCTTCAGGAAGGTCGTCCCGCCATCGTTGGCACTCGGGTAAACGGAAACGCCGACCCCGGTCGAGTTGGCCATGGCCGCGGACATCGCACTTGCGGAGTTGGCGCTACTATTGTCGGTATTGGAGAAGGAGACCGTCTTCGTCTTGCCGTTCACCTCACGCAACAGGTTCATCCCCGTTGAGTAGGTGTAGGTCACGTTTTTGCTCAACTTACTGTCGAGTTTTTTAACGTAGGTTAAGTAACCTTTGGTAAGCTTGTTGGTGTGGGTCGCCTTGTCCGCATCGCTGACTTTGGCTTTAACCTGATTAGACTTGCTGGTCTTGACCTTGTCGTTGCTATTGGTGCCACCAGTGGTGCTCGTGGCCGTCTGTGAGATGGTCACGGGGAACTGCGCCAACGTGTTAGCCTGGGTCTTGTTGATCTGTGCTTGAAAACCATTGGATAGCGCGAGGACGATGGCGATGCCAATGATCCCAATGCTGGAAGCAAAGGCGGTCAACGCGGTCCGGCCTTTCTTGGTCCGAATGTTGTTAAAGGACAACTTCAGTGCGGTCCAGAAGGTCATCTTCGTTTTCTTCAACTCAAATTGTTCAGCGTCGGCATGTTCATCGTAAGGGTCAGAGTCGTGTTGAATCTTTCCGTCAGCAAATTCGATGATACGATCGGCATATTGCCGGGCCAAATCGGGATTATGCGTGACCATGATGACTAGTCGTTCAGCGGAAAGTTCCTTGATCAGCTGCATGATTTCGTCACTGGTCTCGGTATCTAGTGCTCCGGTTGGTTCGTCACACAACAGAATCTCGGGTTCGTTAGCAATGGCCCGGGCGATTGCGACGCGTTGCAGTTGGCCTCCAGATAACTGATTGGGTTTCTTGCCGATGTGGTCGGTCAGGCCGACACGGTCGAGGGCCTTGAGGGCTTTTTCCTTCTTTTCTTGATTGGAAACGCCGCTTAACGTCATCCCCATTTCAACGTTATCGAGGATACTTAAGTGGCCAATGATGTTGTAACTCTGGAAAATGAACCCCACGGAGTTGTTCCGGTAGGCGTCCCAGTCGGCTTCGGAGAAATCCTTGGTCGACTTACCTTCAATGGCGAGGTCGCCTGAGTCATAGATGTCCAGACCACCGATCCCATTGAGCATGGTCGTTTTCCCAGAACCACTGGGACCAAGGATGGCAACGAACTCTTGTGAGCGAAAGGCAACGGAGACGTTGTCGAGCGCCTTCGTGACAGAATCGCCGACGTAGTAGTATTTCTTGATGTGTTTGAGTTCCAGCATTTAAAATAATCCTTTCATATTCTGAGTTCGACTATCGTTCCAGCGTGTTTTCTGATAAAATAGCATTATTGCAACACTGTGTCTTATATTCTAAAAACAAACTGTGCTGCTGGCAATCATCAATGTTAGCGGAACTGTTGTTGACGCAACAGATTATGCAAAACTGTTGCATTTATGGGAGTGAGTCTTTATGGTTGGTGTGAAAAATAATCGCCGGGCCCAGTACACCCAGCAGGTGATTCAGGAGACCGTGCTGTCCTTATTGGAAAGTAAACCGATCAACGCGATTTCTGTCACCGAAGTCTGTGAACAGGCCGACGTTAATCGCACCACGTTCTACCGGTACTATAACGATATTTATGATTGCGTCGAAAGTATTGAGAAGGCCTTTGTGACCTCGCTGAACCCGCTCATGAGTGGGACGCCGTCGCAGGCCTTGGAGCATTTGTTGCTGGCATTTTACCAGGATAAGAAGCTCAGTAATCTCGTTTTTGTCGAGGGTAAAACCCAGCTGTTAGAGCGGATGCAAGAATTATTGAAACAAAGTGGTCCAGAACCGCCGCTGATTGACGACTATCAGGGCGTCTACATTGGCGCGGGGATTCAGAGTATTTTGAAAAAGTGGGTCAAAGACGGTATGCCGGAGACCCCGCAACAGCTCACGCGAATTATTATCGACACCATTTTGGCGAAAAATTTTGACGATATGCGTGACTTTGTGTTGTAGACGAAAAGTACGTTATCGGCTGGATTAGTAATAGAATTATGTGAAAATGCGTTAAATGTAAGGAATAAATATTACATTTTGCCCGAAATGCCGGGAAACAGTTGTCTTTTTGCCCGGCATTATTTATCATGGTATCTGACTGTATGGAATTATATGGAAGAAAAATTAAGTGAGGAACACATCACAATGAAAAAGATGATTATTCATGGCGGCCAACGCCTCACAGGTGAAGTGACGATTGGCGGCGCTAAAAATAGCACAGTAGCATTAATTCCGGCAGCGATTTTAGCTGATACACCGGTTCGTTTCGATACGGTACCGGATATTCTTGATGTGCACAACCTAATGTTAATTTTAAAATCAATGAACGTGCGCTCGACGTTTGAAGATGGGGTCTTAACGATTGACCCCACGGAGATCGTGGAAGCGCCACTCCCGAGTAAGGCCATTAAGAGTCTGCGGGCGTCGTATTATTTTATGGGGTCCTTGTTGGGGCGGTTCCAACGGGCCACGCTAAGTTTTCCTGGCGGCGACAATATCGGACCACGACCAATCGACCAGCACATTAAGGCGTTCAAGGCCTTAGGTGCTTCGGTCGAGGAACACGATGGCACGGTACGAATCACGACTGGGCCAGAAGGCTTACACGGCGCACGCATTTTCTTAGATATGGTCTCTGTGGGGGCGACGATCAACTCTATCTTGGCGGCTGTGAAGGCAGTCGGCACGACGGTGATTGAAAATGCGGCCAAGGAACCGGAGATCATTGATATTGCGACCTTCCTGAACAACATGGGCGCGCATGTCCGTGGGGCCGGGACCGACGTGATTCGTATCGAAGGGGTCGCGACGTTGCGGGCCATGAACACCCACACAATTATTCCGGATCGTATCGAAGCCGGAACTTACTTATCGATGGCGGCTGCCGTGGGGGATGGCGTGGTCCTGAAGAACGTCATTCCAGAACATTTGGAAGCCTTCACCGCAAAAATGATTGAAATGGGCGTGCCACTAGAAATCAATGAAGATAGCATTTACGTGCCGCGTGCAGATAACTTAAAGCCCATTCAGATTAAGACGATGCCGTTTCCCGGGTTTGCTACGGATCTCCAGCAACCAATTACGCCACTGCTGTTCAAGGCGGATGGAAGTAGCGTGGTGATCGATACGATCTATCCCAAACGCATTAAGCACATTGCGGAGTTACGAAAGATGGGCGCCAACATTCGTTCTGAGGAGGGCACCATCGTGGTTGATCCAACGACCGATTTGATGGGCTCACAAGTCCAAGCCGGAGAGATTCGGGCGGGCGCGTCTTTGGTCATCGCTGGCTTGATGGCAGAGGGTGACACGGAGATCAGTCAAGCGGATAATATTCTGCGTGGATATGACCGAATTGTAGATAAATTAACGGCATTAAACGCCGACGTCGAAATCGTTGAGGACAGTTTGGTGGAAAATGGCCAAGATTAGCCATTGCCGCTTATCTTATTTCATGTTATAATTCAACGGTTGACGATTAAAATCAATCTCTGTTCCAGTAAATGGCTCAGGGCAAAGGAGCGTAATACATTATGAAGCAAGGAATTCATCCAGATTACCACGAAGTTGTGTTCCAAGACTCAAGTACTGGTTTCCAGTTCTTGTCTGGTTCAACGGCAACTTCAGCTGAAACGGTTGAATGGGAAGATGGCAACACTTACCCATTGATCCGTGTCGAAATTTCTTCAGATTCCCACCCATTCTACACGGGTAAGCAAAAGTTTACTCAAGCCGATGGTGCTGTGGATCGTTTCAACAAGAAATACGGCTTATCCAACGACTAATTATAAAACTTATGATTTGTCTGATCCGGTACGGTTTATCCGTTACCGGATTTTTTTATTCCTTTTTTTTGACAAAGCGCTAAATGAAGTTGAATTGACGGGGTGGTTGTCTAAGAAACGCGATGGGGAACGTAGCCGCTGATGCCACACAACTACAGGTGGGCGGGAACCATCATGAGGTGAACAGGCGTCAGCTAATAATGCCAATATTAGCTGCTTAATGATGGGAGGGGAGCCAAAGTGAGAACGACTTTTTAAGCTGCGACTTCTAGTTGGACGGAATATTATAGAAGAAAAGCTGACTAGCGGTCAGTATTCGAAGACATGCAGATGAGAACAGCGTCTCTGACGGGCATGACTGGACGGAATACTTATTCAAGAGTAAGTAATGAGTGAACCACAGAGTGTGGCGCAGCCAATGCAGTCATGGCTAAATTGCTGTTGCTGGCCCTCAATTATTGGGACAATGGTTATGACTAACAGCTGGTTAACGGGCAATTAGGTTAAAGCAGCAACGGGATGGCGAGCGGACTTGACAAGGTAGATTGCTCTAGTTTGGCGTCTAAACGTGAGTAGGCATTAGCCGGTGTACTTTCCCGGAGTCCTTAAATTAGGCTGTATTTGGAAGAATTAGCCGGCTTGTGTGGCGGGCTAATCATTCTTGTTTCCTTTTTGTAAGAAATAGGGTAAACTTCAGGACGAAGAATTAAACGGGGAAGTGGAAACCATGGCAGAGAAGCAGCAACCGAAGAAACACCGGTGGCGGTGGTTCTGGTCGGTAATCTTTTTATTATTAATTGTTATTTCGTTGGGGCTGATTTTCAACGAGCAAATTAAAAACTGGTTGATTTCATCATATCAACCACAGGTGACACAGAAGTCGGTCAAGAAAAATGAAAAACGAAAAGCTTCCTATGATTTTAGTAAGGTCAAATCCTTGGACTTTTCAACAGTCGCGAAGGCGCGCTGGAATACAGCAGATATTCATGTGGTGGGGGAAATTCTGATGCCCCAATCACGGATTCACTTGCCAATTGCCAAAGGTCTTAGCAATGAAGTGCTGGCGCTGACGGCGGGAACTATGCGTCCAGACCAAAAAATGGGTCAAGGAAACTACCCATTGGCCGGACACCACATGAGTTCACAGACGATTCTATTTAGTCCCCTCTATTGGAAGACCCGGGTGGGGCAGCCAATCTATCTGACGAATGCCAAGACAGTCTACGTCTATAAGGTCAGTGTCCGGAAGTTTATCCCGGCAACTGATGTTCAAGTGGTGGCGCAAACCAAGAAAAAATTGGTTACCTTGATTACGTGTGATGCAACTGGTGCCAATCGATTAATGATCCAGGGGACTTACGTTAAGCAGATGGCGTATAAGCATGCACCCCAATCGGTCCAAAAGGGCTTTCACGGAAGCTTTAACAATAAATATTGAAGGAAATCCTTCGGAAAATGACGTTTTTTACACAAAAAGTAAAAAATGTTATTTTTTTTGAATTTTTTTTGCTTGTGAAATTCTGAAAGGGTAGATAAATGCCGGATTAGCGCAAATCCCAACGGTTGCAAGGGCTTACAACAAGTTGTTTTACTCTACTAACGAGTTTCTTAGTGAGCAAACACCCTGTGAACGACTATTAAAAATCGCTTATCAAACGATACTTTAAAAGTTGGTCTACCAAAATTACTAACTGTTCCAAAACTATTAATGGCTAACAAACGTTGGTGCATAGGCATTTAAACTGTAATAACGTTCATATTGTAAAACGATAATTACTGGATAAATGAATTCTACGGGTATCGTTTTTCCCCACACATGATTAATTGTGGACAGAACCGAAAAACCGTGGTACTATAACAATGTAATCAGATGAGAGGTCATCAGATGATTCAAACAAAGCACCATAACAAATGGTACGTTGCGAGTTGGAAGGCCATTAGGATCAAGGATGTGAGGATGGGACAGCGATGCGATTTAGAAAAATAGGATTGCTGATACTGAGCCTGTTACTCGTCAGTTGGGGAATTCCAATGACTGTTCGGGCTGATGTCCAGCAATCAACTTACTCGGTAGTGTTAACACCGCCGAAGTCATCATCCGATTCCGGAACATTGGAATCTGGTAATGACGGGGACCTCGTCAATGAGGGGTCTAACAGCGGTACGACAACGCCAACGAACGTGAGCAATTCAGGTTCAGGAGCTACCGTAAGTCAGAGCGCTGACAAAGGAACGCCGGCTTCATCAAACCACGGTTTGACCGGACGCTTACCTCAAACTTCTGAGGAACGCGCAGGTCTAGGGGCCATGGCGGGTATCATTCTAATGTTGTTAGTTTGGATAGGGATTTTAATTAGTAGACGCAAAGACAAGGACAATCAAGTTGAGGGAGATAAATATCATGACTAAAAAAACTTTACAATTACTTGCTACTGCTGCACTTGTTGCTGGATTTGGATTCACTACTGTAACGGCTAACGCTGCTGACACTGCTGACACCACAGCAACTGGTTCTAAGACAACTACTGCCAATGTTAATTTGACACAAAAGAAGGTTGACCCAACTGACCCAAGCAATCCTGACACAGCTGGTAACATCAAGTTAACGAAGGCACCATCGTTTGACTTTGGGACTCAGGAATTGGATGGGACTACTTCTAACTTTACTAAGACGGCTACGCCTACAAGTACGGTTCAAGTTGTTAACCCTGGTGCTCCTTCTGGTTGGAATGTACAAGTTAAGTCCACTGGGCTGAAAACTACTGATGGAACTGACCTAAAGGGTTCTGACATTGTCTTGACTAATGGTGATGTTACGACCAGTAACAAAGATGCTGCTGGTAACGCTGATAATTCTGGTGCACCAACTTTCAACAGTGATTCTGTTAAAATTGACTTAAGCAATGGTGCTTACCAACCAGTTGCCACTGCTGCCGCTAATGAAGGTGTTGGTACTTGGGACATGGCATTCTCTAACGCAGCACTGAACATCGCTGGTTCTAACGTAGCCGGTGAATACACTGGTAACTTAGTATGGGCTTTGACTAATGCACCTACTGGTATGGCTACTGATCCTGCTCCTGTTACGAAGTAAGGTATTTGCAATTTAGTTCAGTAGGTTTAAGCTAGGGGGGCTGCGTAGTGACTAGATACTTGTTACTAATAGTTGCTTCGTTAGCTCTGGGAACCGGAATTGTCAGTACGACTCAGGATAATGTAATGGCAGCGACTTCGGAGGGAACCGTTACTTCGAAGTCTTCCGTTACGCTAAAAGCTGGGAATACGACTAATCCGGTTGCTCCTGTTGATCCGGACGGTTCTGGTGATAAATTTCCGGACGGTGGAGGTACCGGTTCAACCGGCAAGTTGACGCTCGACTATGTTTCGGATTTTAAGTTTCAACAACAAGGCATTACCAATGGTCAAATCCTTACGACAGCTACGAATTCCAATGCATTCGTTCAGATAAGTGATCGACGAGCATCTGGAGCTGGTTGGCAGTTACAATTGGACCCGAGTCAACTGGTGGGTCAGAAGGATTCTTCCACAATTTCTTCGGGAGCGTCAATTCAACTTGGAGCGGCGGAGTTCATTGCTTCGGGGCAAAACGTCAGTGCTACCCCGCAAGTTGTTGCAACACCAACACAGCTTATTCCGATTGGAAGTTACTCAAAGGTAGCTCAGGCTAATAAGATGGCTGGTGTTGGGACTTGGATTATGAAATTAAATTACAATGCGAGTGAACCAACCAACTTATTAGTTGCTGGTTCGACCGTGACACAAAAACAGACGTATCAGGGCGTCCTATCATGGTTGCTTTTGGATACGCCACAATAAAGAAACTACAGGGGTAGCGGTGGCGACAGTCACCGCTATTTTTGTTATAATATGAGTATCATGTTAGAAGTCGGAGGCTGGAAATCATGAAGCGTTATTTGCGATTATTAATGATGCTTGGGGTCATCTTTACGTTTGGTGGATTAGCGCAAAGTACGGCCCATGCTGAGGGGGTTGGGTACTCAGTTGCGGCATCGTTACCAAAGAATCAGGACGATAAAAGTGTGACGTACTTTGCTTTAAGAGTGAAGCCCAATCAGCAACAGAAGCTAAAAGTAGTCATTACGAATTCAAGTAAGAAAAAGGCCAATTTTGAATATGGTGTTAATCAAGCCATTACGAACAATAATGGGGTTATTGATTACAGTAATGCTAATCCCAAATTGGATAACTCGTTAAAAGTTGGAATTAAAGACGTTATCGTGGATAAGAAGGTCCAAAAGATTACTATCCCGGCTAAAACGTCCAAAGTTGTTTCACTCACTTACAAGATGCCAGCCCAAAAAATCAATGGGATGATTCTTGGCGGTTTTTATGTTCGGAAAATGAACGTAAGTAACGGGCAATCTAGCAAGGGTGTTAACATTAGAAACCAATTTGCTTACGTCATTGGGGTTCGTTTGCGTGAGAGTAGCGCTTACGTTGGTCCTAACATGAAGTTGAATGACGTTAAGGCTGGCCAGATTAATTCGTATAATCAAGTCCAAGCTAATTTACAAAACCCAGAGCCTGGTATCATGTCAGATCTGAAGGTTAAGGCTAAAGTTACGAAGCAGGGAGAGTCTAAGACCGTGTTGAGTAATGAGAAAGATAATATGGCGATGGCGCCTAACAGTAATTTCAATTATTCAATTCCTTGGGGTGACACGAAGCTTCAAGCTGGGGATTACACGTTAACGCTGGATGCTTCCGCTAAGGGTGGTTACACTTGGCATTTCGTCAAGAACTTCACCATTACGCAAGCTCAGATCAATTCCTTAAAGAATAAGATCAACACGCCACAACAAAAGAACTACTTCTGGTGGTTCGTGGCTGGTGGAATTTTGATTCTGCTGTTGATTGCAATCATTGTTTACTTGTTGTTGAAGCGTCGCCGCGATGATGACGATGACTATTATGACGATGACGATGATAACGGTAACAATTAAAAATAAATACAAATAAGATTGTGCTCTGCTGGTTGGCTAACCTGCAGGGCACTTTTTGTTTACGTCATCTAAAAGGTGAAAGCTAAAATTCAGGTTCCATCTCAGTGTGGGGAAGCATGTACACTGTTAAACTAGGCTAACCTGGGTTCGTCAGGGATTCCGACTGTTGTGGGGACACTTCAGACTGGCAGAACACCAGTCTTTTCACGCGCTTTGAAGCCATGAAGAGCATGGGCCGTCAAAGCCGCTCGTGGTCTGGTAAGTTACGTAATGATGAAAGGGAACGGTAGGCGACCAGTGAATCAGGTTAAAATAGTAAAGATTGATAACTAGTTGGTTTTTATAATAAACTATTTCAAAAAATAAGATAAACAGCTGTGATTATTGTACATAATATCGTATAATAGGTTCAAATAAAGAATGTTTATCTAATGATAGACGAAAACGATGAGAGGCTAGTTGCCTGACTGTTGGTTACATATTTCTGCTTATGTAACCATAAATTTGATTGCTGAATGGTGGCCCCTTGTGGCAATGGTTGTGGCAATCAACGACTGAGCCGATGCAAATTTAAAATAGCCTTACGTTTAATGGAGGGACTGAATGTCGATGAGAGTAAAGCAAATTTTGACTAGTGTGGTACTTGCGATTACCGTCGGCGTCATAGGAACTGGGAAAATTATGGCCCACGCAGATGATGACTATAATCATGCGATTGCCACGATGCCGCATGGGTTACCAATTAAGGGTTACTTTGACATTCCGAGCTTTGCAAACAGTGTCGTGCCCAACTCCGCAATGACGGCAGATAGTCCAACTGACAATACGCAGGCCGTCCAAATCACCAACGCTGCTAATCAAGTTGGTTCAATCTGGGCTGACCGATCAAAGTACTATTTTGATTTCACTAAAAATCAACAGGCGACAATGTGGATGTACTTCGGCAATAAAGGGAGCACCGCCGCGGGTGACGGGATGGCTTTTGTCATCCAAAACGACAGTCGGGGTGAACAAGCCATTGCAACCAACGGGACGTCGAGTGCACCATCTGTGGGCCAAACGTTGGGGACTTGGGGATACGCGACAACTAAGGCTGGTGAGTCCGAGAAGGATGTTGCGAGTCACGCGATTCAAAATAGTTGGGCATTAGAGTTTGATACGTTTACCAACAACCAGATTCCAACTTCGGCGACTAATGTTCCTAGTAGTTTTGACTTCCAAGTCAGTTCCATGGGGTCGCAGCCACATATTTCAGCGAACTACCCGGCACAAGCCTCGACGTATTTGACCATGTCGATGGATAAATTTTCGTATACGCGAATGGACCATGGCTTGGATTCCGCGCTGTATGGGGGCCCGTTGATCAAGACGCCGCTCTCCGATGGTCACTGGCACCACGTGACGATTGATTATAAGGCGCCCACCGACGGTTCAACCACTGGTCAGATGACGTACACGATCAATGACCGTCAGCCTGCCGATGGGGCGGCCCAGACGATGAGGTCGACCACGACGAAGTTTGATTACAGCAAATTAAAAGATCCCGACACCACCGGAACTCATGCCGCCAATACGGCAATGTGGGGCTTCACTGGCTCAACGGGGACGAATTGGGAAAATAATCTAGTGGTCTTTGAACAGATGCCGGGACTGGTCAATGCGAGTGCAACGGCTAAAGTCTATGATCGTAGTGAACTGGATGGGTCGGGGCAACCGATTGAAGTGCCCGCAGGCCAAAATGTGTACGGTGGTGACCTCTTGCGTTTGGACTACAACTTAAGCTATGATACGGGCCGTGTGGATTGGGATGACATTAATGCGGCGGTGCGGATTCCCAATAACGTTACGGTGACCTCTGGCAAGATTGCCTATGCCAATGGGAAGACAGAGACGGTCGACATGAATAATCTCAGTGGGCAAAACCTAACGTTTAAGCTCGGTCAGTTACTGAACAAATCGAATCAGACGGCAAAGATCTCGTTATACGGGAAGGCGGATAATCCCGCAACAACAACGACTGTGGATACGCAGGCTAGCACTTTCTCTGGGCCCAATGCAATTGTGACGGCGAATACGCCCGTCTTTAAAATTGTCCATTCAGCAGTCGATTTTGGGTTGAAGGTGACTAGCGCAACGGACGTAACGCTGGGTTCAACCACGGCGACGCCAACAATAACCGGGACGGTGACGCTAAAGGGCTCGGGGAAGACTAGTACCGGGTTTACACTGCATCCGAATTTAAATGGGACTGACCTGAAGACCACCACTTTTGCGGCCAGCAAGAATAGTGATGGCAGTTATACAGGAACCTTCAGTTATCAGTTGCCGAGTGATGCGGGACTCACGAGTGGTAAGAATACGTTGACTTTAACTGCGACCGACGACGCTACTGGCTATACGTCGACTGATGGTACGGTTAATTTGAGTGTCGGTAAATTAGATTGGGGCGTCGTGAACACGGGAAGTAGCTTTAAAGACACTGAACTGACCGGAACGGGCCAGATAATCGGCAGAAATTCTGACTGGCGGGTCGAAGTCAATAATCAGACGGGCACCAACTGGAAGATGACGGCTGCGCTAACGAAGCCATTTACTGACACGGATAAGCCCGGTGATTTAGCGGGCAAGCTGATCTATAAGTCTAGTGCTAATGCGGATCCCATTACCATGTCTGCGGCTGCGGTCGAGATTGCTGATCAAACCAGTAATCCTGGGAGCGGCACACTGGATGTTAGCCAAGACTGGGGAGCGAATAGTGGCATGCTACTAAGTGTTAGCGGCGCGGCTACCGCAGGAACCTATCAGGGCCAGATTACGTGGACTTTAGAAAATGCGGAATAAGACTTAGCTTGAATATTGGTGATGATACCGAGACACGTGGGGGCCTGGACATTTCTGTCTGGGGCCTTTTTTAGTTAACAAAGTCAGTTTAAAAACCGCCAATGAAGACAAAAATCGAAGAGGGGGTGTGAATCAAAATAAAAGATGATTAGAAGGTTAAAAGAGACGACCACAAAGTTAACTTTTGGGGTTGAAACAGCCTGCTCATTACTTAGTAAGTTTGCCTAACTTGCCAACGGTTCTCCACATAAAGTGTTCATTCAATTAATTGTATGGATTAGATGTGAATGTCTTTAATTATTCGTCTTTATACCGTATAATAGGATTAGGCGGATGGCCTAGAACTAGGGACTAGCGTCTGATTACGATTACGGGATTGCCGACCTATCAATCCCACAAAAAACATTAACTGTAACACTTAAATTTACAACTAAGCGCGTTAAATGAGATTTACCCTATTGTGAAAATGCAGGCAATGTGCGGACGAATCGCGTTATTGATTCGTTGTGGTTTTTAATTTGGCCCTTAACACAGTAACCATATTGTCTGTTTTTATCTGGGGCGATTATGGAGAATAAAGGTAAAGGGGGAGAATCGCCCATGAAACGCAGAAGTTTATTTTTAATATTAGCCAGTGCGATTGCCATTTTTAGCGTTGGGCGACCGCTAGTTAGTCATGCCGATGCAACGGCAGATGATCTTGCAAATGCAAAGGCTACGATGCCATTGGGATTGCCCATTGATGGGTACTTTATTGTTCCAGATTATAAGAGTATGACAATGTCTAATTCGTCGACGATTACGGGAGCTAATTCGAGTGGGACACAGGCTGTTCAACTAACCGGGTCAACGGGGCAACTAGGAACGATTTGGGCAGATAAGAGCAATTACTATTTTGATTTAAAAGCCAAGCAAAAAGCCTCAATGTGGATGTACTTTGGGAATGGTCCTGTGGGAAGCATGGGAGACGGGATGGCCTTTGTCATTCAAAACCAGGGTTATGGGGCAACAGCGGTCGATAAAAATGGTAGCCCAGTTGGTCAGGAAACCTTAGGTGTTTGGGGATTGCCAGACAATTTTACAGCTAGCAGCCCAGCTAGTATTGGGAAGCAAGCCATTCAAAAGAGTTGGGCTTTGGAATTTGACACGTTCCCTAATGGTAGCACAAGTCTGAATTCGCAGGATATTCTGAACCTTTCGACTTTCGATACGGGAGCTAAGGTTGGGGGGTCTGGAAATGATACTGCCGTTAACGGAACGCAACACGTTGCGTCCGCATATCCTGCCGATCAGAAACAAGGTGGGACTTACTATATGAAGCCATCTCCAGATAGTGTTACCTATTACAGTGCGAAGATGAATCACCAAGGTGTTATTTCTGGAGCAGGCAATTGGTTAACTAATGGAACCTGGCACCATTTGACACTTGAATATACACCACCGGTTAGTGGAAGCACTATCGGCCAAGTTAAATATACGATCAATGATAAAGACCCATCAACTGGTGCACAGAATCAAACGGCGGCGCAGACAAGCAGCTATGAGCTTGATACCTCTAAGGTTGATGATGGTACGGGGCACGCTTATTGGGGATTCACTGGTTCAACGGGGGCCTATAGTGAAAATAACCTGGTTGTTTTCGAGCAAATTCCGGGATTGGTCGATGCCGATGCCAGTGCTAGCATCTACAAACTAGAAGGTGATGGTGCTGGCACGCAATTGAATCCGGTAACACCTATTATGGGGGGAACTCGGTTACGTTTGGATTACAACTTAACCTATAATGAGGGGCGTAATGCTTGGCAGCCAACGGCTCAAATCAATACGCCAACCGGTTTTTCAGCGACGTCAGCAACGGTAACGTATAAGGATGGCACAACACAAAAAGTTGATATGACCTCACAATCAGGGCAGAAGGTAAACTTTAAGCTCGATAAAGCATTGGATTCAAGTAATTCAACGGCTACTGTGAGTGTTTACGGTCGGCAAGCGAATCCCACGAGCACGCAAACAACTATTCAACCGACAACGAGTAAGTTTGTGGATAAGAATGGGATTGCCACGGCCGACACGACTGCCTATCAGGTCTATCAGGCCCAGACAACCTTTAAGATTGGCTGGTATAATGGCAACTATGATCTAGTTGAACCTGATCCGGGTAAGGATGTTACCGTTCAAGGAAAGTTCTTGCTGAAAGGGTCACCGATTACCAGTAGCAGCTTTTTCTTGGATGGTTCGATCAATGGTAAGACGATTAAGGAGACCGCGATTGATAGTAGTGATGTCTCTGGGGATGCAACTAATGGCTATAGCGGAACATTTTCGTATACCGTCCCTGCTTCAGAACTTCAGCGTGGGAAAAATTTACTTTCGCTCTACGTCAGAAGTGGCGATGAGTACTCTACGGATGATTTGATTTCAACCATCGATGTCAAAGGTCCCTTGCAGTTCGGTGACGTTGACGAAAATGTGTCCTACACGGCTGAGCTGACGGGGTCGCACATGCTAGTGCCACGCGATGGAAGTTGGATGATTGGGGTTAATGATCAACGTGGTTCAGGTTCTAGTTGGGCGTTAACCGCGCGAATGGTAAAGCCACTACAGGCTAGCAACGTGCCAGCCACAACCATGAATCTGGTTTACAAGGCAACGGCTGACGCAACACCAGTTGTTTTAGGGTCAGGCGCAGATATTGTGGCGCACCACATAACGACGAGTGATGATGACACCTATAACGCGACTAGTCAGTGGAACTCTGATACGGGGCTGCTCCTGGACGTCACTAGTGGGACGGTTGCCGGGACCTACACGGGTGAAATCGAGTGGGGGTTGCAGAACGCACCGTCTTGATAAGTTAGTTTAAGAGGCTCTTTGTCAACGGGTGTTGATGAAGAGATTTTGAGAGGTTCAATTCACTTGTGAATTGGGCCTCTTTTTTAGACCACTGATTTGGAAAAATGCTCCAATTTATAATGGTTACACCATTGACATAGTGGGCGAAACACGGAAGCACAATGAATACGTAGACTAATTTATTAATCGAGCGATTACCTAAGCTAATGCTGCTATAAATGCTGACGTATAGGCAATGTTGGCGGACAAATTAGCAGTTACTAATTATAGATGGATTAATTTAAGCCCTTTAACTTTCTAGTTTTGATGGTATACTATATTTAGTGGTAATCCATTAAATGAAATCAAAAGATAGACAGTGTTAGGACTATCTTTAATGGATCATAATTATGATGGTAAAAAATCAGTTATAGAATTAACGGTTATTTGAAAAAAGTTACCGATAGACTAGGGCGTACTTTGGTTTAGATTTGCCTGGTGAGGGCCGGGCGGAGGGAGTCGGTTTCAATGAAGTTGAAGCATAAAATGATAGCGATTGCGGGCATCATGGTTGCCAGCTTAGGCTGGGGATTATGGCAGGGTCAACTGATTGGGGAAGCCGTGACAACTGATCCCCAAAGCGTCTTGAATTCAGCACCGCAGGGACTTAAAGTCGCGGGAAATGATTACTTTAATGTTCCGAAAACTATCGGTTCTGGTAATAATAATGCGGCGAAAGTCATGTCAGGTAGTCAGGGTGATGGTGTCATGATTTCTCAAGACGGCCAGCAAAATACAGGTGGTGCTATCTGGTCGAATGAAAAGTCATTTGATATGTACAAAGACCAGCGGGCATCCATGTGGGTCTACATGGGCAGCAATGGCACAGCCGGCGATGGCATGGCCTTTGTTTTACAAAACAGTAGCAACACTGCCTTTTCTGGAACTGGTGAATCACTAGGTGTTTGGGGCGTTGATCCGCGTAAAGCTGGCAGTACCACGACGGATTTACAAAATACAGCGATTCCGAATAGTTGGGCCCTTGAATTCGACACGAATGTGGACCAGACGTTGCCAGCCTCAAACTGGGTCGTCAACCAAACGGATCCCAATTCGTTTGATATTGGTCAGTATCAGGATGGCCATTTTAATGGGATTGGGTATAGTCCCTCCAGTGGTAACGATGATGTTACCGAAACGATTAAGGGGGAACACATTGCGTCGAATTATCCAGCGCAGAGTAATTCTTACTATGCATATCAGCAAAGTGGTAGATTTTATACTGGGAGTAGTGCACTTCTTGGAATTCCCAATTATAATTATGGCAACTATAATTACTTCGGTTTGGCCCACCGGGGACTGATTCGGGATAGCTTTGGTGATCCCTTTATCTCAGTTGGTGCTTGGCGCCACATTACGGTTAATTATAAAGCACCTGCTAGTGGGAGTAATACTGGGACAATGACTTATTCATTTAATGATAAGGACGCTAAAACTGGGGCCCCCAAGCCGAAAAATAACGATACCTATGCTAAGGAAAGTATTGATCTGAGTAAGCTGGGAGTTACGACTGATAGCCCTAATGTTTACTGGGGCTTCACAGGAACTACCGGGACGAATACGGAAACCAGTATGGTCGTTTTCGAACAGGTTCCCGGACAAGTCAATGCAAACTCTACGGCTTCTTTGACGAATGAAACGACGGGCTCCGAGATTAACGCCAATGGCTCAGTAAAAGGAAATGACCAAATCAAGGCCACGTACACGTTGAACTATGAAAGTGGCGAAACGGATTGGAAAAACATCAAAGGGACGTTGAACTTGCCGGCAAATGTAAATTGGACAACAGGCAAGATTACCTATGCAGATAAAACGACAACGGCCCTTGATCCGAGTGCCATCAGTGGCAATAAACTGGCCGTTGATGTGAAAAATTTGAACAGCACGAATGCGCAAGCCGTCATTACCCTGGAAGGTCGGGCCAAGAATACGACAGCCAACTCGGCGGCAGCAGTCAGCACCTTTGTTGGTGATAATGCCATCACGAGTGCGCAGACGAACGCGTTTAGTATCAGTCCGTCACCGTTTACGGTCAGTGTCAGCCCGAAGACGATTGCGGCCAACGCCAATACGGCGACGACAGTTAAGGGCAGTCTTTCTTCAACTGATAGTACTGTCACGGGGAGCAATTCGACCTTAACGGCCACTTTGACGGATGCGACAGGAACGACAACGAAGCTACCGGCAAGTGCTATTCACTTGTCAACGACGGTCAATGCAGCTGGTGGGTATGACTTCACTATCGATGTGCCCAAGGTTCCGGCTGGCAAGTCCACGGTAGCAGTCAACGCCACGACGACGGCCTCAGGTTCCTATAGCGCAGGTGATACGGCGACCTTATCTGGTGGCACGATTGTTTTTGGTGACACCAGTGGCGCGATAACCTTCAAGACCACGACCTTGACCGGAAATGGAACGCAAACAGTGCCACGAGACGAAACTAGCGGGGCGTGGAGCCTCAACGTCGACAGCTCGCTGATTTCTGGGAGCGATTGGAAGGTGACCGCCAAGACAGCCGGCATGTACAATACCGATGTGCCGGATAGTAAGCTGGATGGTAACTTGATCTATAAGACGGGGACGAGCACCACCACTTTGAATGCTGACGATGGCACCTTGATCTCCAGTAAGACATCTGACGGGACGGCTGCGCAGACGAACATTGCCAGTGGCTGGACGAGTAATTCCGGAATTTTGCTAAACGCTAATGGCGGTGCCGTGAAGGGTAATTATAGCGGCACCATTGATTGGACTTTGGCGGTCGCACCTTAACGTGATAAATGTAGTTGAAAGTAGTCATCACCGTGCCTCAGTAACTTGGGGGGGACGGGGATGGCTATTTTTTTAGCTACTGACTGAATTAAAATCTCAATCTTTGCCGTATTAGATATTACACTTAAATATAAATTCGATAATTATAAAACGAATATTTTAGGCGAAAGGGTGCTGCATTTCGGGATGAACAAGTGGTCAGACTATGGAGTGAGAGATTACTTTCAATGACAATTTTGAATATAAGTGTTGTTATATCAGGGTGTTTGGATATAAACAGATTATTAGCAAATTAGGCGGGGCATCGCTTCAGCCGTTTATTTATATAGTTTCGATGGTATACTATGTATGACGGCAATGACGAGAAATCTGTTATAAATATAGTTAATCTTATTTATGACATTGTTATTGATGACGACCATCCCAATTATTGAAATAATTGTGGTGGTGAAACTGGGTAAATGTGTTATCACGAAGATATAGCAATATTAGTAAAGTGTAGGCGGTCATCGCTTGGATCCTCGAGCATGAACTGAATTGAGGGGGCAGAATTAATGCATTTGGGGAAGCGAGCAGCAGTGGTCATTGGGGTTATTCTAGCGGGTTGGGGATGGGAGATGGAAGTACCAACACTAGTCGGACGAGCCGCCACGACTGATCCACAACTGATTATGAACAGTGCACCGCGGGGGTTACGGATAAACAACAAGGACAATAACTACTTCAAGCGAGCAGCGAAAATTGGACCGGCTGATCACCAAATCAGCAATGTTGCGCGGGCATTAACGGGACCTCAGGGGGATGGGGTAATGCTTTCTCAAGATGGTGTCCCCAATACAGGGGGAGCAATTTGGTCCAGTAATAAATCCTTTAATATGTATCAGGATCAGCGAGCATCGATGTGGGTCTATTTAGCAAGCAATAACCCAACTCCGGGGGACGGCATTGCCTTTGCTTTTCAAAACAGTAGTAACACGGCGTTTTCTGGGACCGGGGAATCACTGGGCGTTTGGGGCGTTGATTCGGGAGAAGTGGGGAATACTACCACTGCATTGCGGGACTCGGCAATTCCTAAAAGCTGGGCATTAGAGTTCGATACCCACGTTGATCAGGTCGTTCCAACTGCTTGGTCAACGTGGGCACCGTGGACTGATACGGTGGCTAGTAGTTTTGATGTGGGCCAATACGATGCTAACGAAGATAACATTTTTAACGGCATGGGGTACGGTTCGACGACGGATAACGATAGTGTGAAAGAAACCATCAAGGGCCAACATTTAGCGTCAAATTATCCGGCCCAAACGGATTCGTATTATGCCTATAGTCCCAAGGGCTTCTTTCAGAGTTCAGAGTCTTCACCCAATTTTTATGGCTTGGCACACCGCGGTCTGATTAGAAATATTCAGGGAACCAATATTTTGACCGATGGACGTTGGCATCATCTGACCCTGGACTACAAAGCACCAGTCACAGATGATAATACGGGAATCGTTACATATTCGTTTGATGATAAGAATCCCATTACCGGTGCCCCTCAGGGAAGCAATAACTATGCCAAGGAAAGAATAAATCTTTCCTATTTGGACATTTCTAAAAGCCAGCCGAATGTATACTGGGGATTGACGGGAGCCACTGGCGAACATAGTGAGACGAGTATGGTGGTCTTTGAGCAGGTTCCGGGGCAAGCCAAGGTTAATGCTGAGGTGGGCTTAACGGATGAGACCACGGGGACGGCGATCACAGCAAATTCGCAGGTCAAAGGACATGACCAGATTAAGGCTGCCTATAAGCTAGACTATCAAAGTGGCGATATGGACTGGACAGACATTAAGAGTACATTGAAGTTGCCGGCCAACGTTACTTGGAAGACGGGCCAGATTACCTATCCCCACGCAACGTTAGCCAAAGAGACGCTCGATGTTGGGGCAATCAGCGATAAGCAATTGGCAGTAGCGGTCAAGACACTGAATCGTGATAACGATCAAGCTGTGATTACGCTTGAAGGTACAGCTGAAAATCGGTCGGCCAGTTCGGCAGCGACCGTAACGTCATTTGTGGGAGAAAATGCGATTGCTAGTGTGACGACCGAACCATTCGAGGTGACCGCCACGCCATTTACCGTTAATTTTGAGTCTAAAAAGGTAACGGCAACGAGTAAAGCAATCCTCAAAGGGCGAGTGAACACCACAGATCGACTCGTGACGACTGCCAATACGACCTTGCGGGCAACCTTATCGTTAGCAGACGGGACTAAAAAATTTTTAGATGATCAGATTCATTGGGTGTCAACGGCGAACACCATTGGCGGGCGCGACTTTACGCTTAACATTCCCCAAGTGCCGATGGGCAACTCCCAGGTGCAGGTTACGGCCCAATCGAAAGTTGCTACGGACTATCAGGCCAGTGATACGGCGATGCTGAGTTCTGGTGGCGTCAACTTCGGCGATACGAGTGGCGATATGGTCTTTGAAGAAACAGCCTTGGCGGGTAACGGCTCGCAGATTATACATCGCAATGAGTCTAAGGGGGCTTGGCGCCTTGATGTGGCTGCCGGCGGTCAGTGGAAGGTGACCGCTAAGACCGCAGGCTTGTACAATGCAGCTCATCGCAAGTTGGCAGGTGCTCTGATTTTTAAGACGCAGGGATCGGCTCCGACGCCGCTGAGTGATGACGATGGGGTGGACACTTTGATTTCAACGGGTCAAGGCGGTGCGAATATCGCTAAAGATTGGCAAAGAGATACCGGAATTCTCCTAAGGATCAACAGTTGGGCAACTAGTGGAATCTATAGTGGCACGATTAACTGGACTTTAGAGGTGACACCTTAGTTGCACATATCAAGCTGATTCCGGCCAAGAAAGCTTAGAGCAGACCCCCTAAACGACTTTTTCAGAATCTCAAAAATTCTGAAAGGGTCGTTTTTATATTTATAGATGGTCCATTCTTTTTCTAGTGGACATGTATTTTCGGGGAGGCAATTGTAGCTAGCGATGTTGATTTCCGGGTGGAACGGCCCCGTTGTTATTAATTTTCTATTATTTCATCTGAAAATTATTTTTAATTGAATTAATGTCTATCCATAATTATTTTTATTTTTAGGGGAGAAACGATTGACGTTATGAGCATAAACATAATATAATTAAACTTGTTTACAGGTATCTTATTTCAGGGGAGTTTTTAATTGTTTTGAACAAGAACAATCACTGGTATAAAAGAAACTGTAGCGGTTTGGTAGACGATATTCGGTCAATCCAACGTTTTAACTTATCGGGACAGTATCTACTAAGTGGATAATTAGAATAGTGTCTGTATGTGAGCTGTCATTTTCGGATGACGGCCATTTAACGCTTATTCGGGGAGAGGTTGCAGATGAAGTGGAAGAAGTTATTGCTCGGAGTAGCAATGGTTGTTGCTGGTGTTGGTTTGAGTCGTCAGACACCCGCGTACGGGGAGTCATGGCTGGTGCAACAGGCAATCAGTTCTGCACCGCAAGGGTTAGCGCTCCCCAATTATTTTGATACGAACTTTACAGCGGGTAACGCGGCCAGCTTGATTAATTCGACGAACCCCAAGACACCAGATACACAGCTCGTACAGTTGACCAATAAGACCGATCAGGTTAGCTGGATTTGGGCAAATGACGCAACTAAAATTAAATTGAGTCAAAATGCGACGGCATCCATGTGGATGTTTTTTGATGGTTTATCCTCAAGTTCTGGCGATGGGATGGCCTTTGTGATGCAAAATGATGGTCGTGGTACGGAGGCCCGTGCCACATCTTTAAATGGAGCAAACGTTGGTGGGGAGACGTTGGGAGTTTGGGGATTTAACCAGGATTACACCTCACCACTGAGTGATTCACTTGTGGCGACAGCGATTAAAAATAGTTGGGCGTTAGAATTTGACACCTATGCCAATAGAAAGACAGATAAGGCTACGGTAGCCTCGCCGGCAGTGATGAACGCGTTTGATGCTGACCAAAATATTTACGGGCACATTGCATCGAACTATCCAGCACAAGCGGCGACTTATCAGATACGTAATGCAGGAACCACAAGCAGTCCGGCTTACTATGCCGTTCTGGATCACAAGGGATTAATTGCCTCTTCAAATAATAATTTAATGACCAATGGAAAGTGGCATCACCTGACGCTGAAATGGAACGCTGAAAAGAAAACGATGACGTATATTTACGACGATAAGAATCCATCCACCGGGAAACCCCAGTCGGGACAGAGTCAGACCGTTGCGGTCGACCCTAACATTATTGATCCGGATCATACAGGATTTGTCCGCTGGGGGTTCACATCGTCAACTGGGACGGCTAGTGAAACCAATATGGTGATTTTTGAAAAGCTCCCTGGGCTGGTGAACAGTGAGTCAACGGCGACGCTTACTGATACGACACTGGAGCAGGCAGTTACTGATGGGACGACCGTTTATGCCGGGGACCATCTGAAGTTAGACTACGACCTGACCTATAGTGGGGGATCGCAAAATTGGCAGAATATTGTTGCCAAACTAAAATTGCCAGCGAATGTGAGTTTTGGTGGTGACGATGCCGGTCATATTGGTACCGTGACTTACGCTAATGGGGACACGCAGCCAATTCCAGTGAGCGCTCTGAGCGGTCAAGAGTTGTCATTTACGTTGAAAGATGACCTGTCTACTGATAATCCAACGGCTAAGATTACGTTGAATGGTCGGGCAAGTCATAGTGGCAGTGCAGGAACGACAGTGGTGGCCAGCACCACCAGCAATTTTGTCGGGAGTAATGCCATTACAACGGCCAATGTCGATGGGTTCAACGTGGTGTCCGTCAATTCAAGTATGACGTTAGCCTTAACCGGAGATAGTGCCAGTGCGACCGCGAAACCAGTTCAGACGGCGGCAGACGCGACCGTATCTGGCAAGGTCACCATTCTGGGGGGAACGGCCAGCGATGTGACCCTGCACCCAACCATCAACGGGAAGGCAGCGGCTAGCGTTAAAATAACGGCAGGACAGGCAACGAGTGGGTTTACGTACCCAGTGGCGCTCACAGATCTACAGCCAGGTGAGAATGTCATCACCCTTTACGCCACGGACTCCTTACACGATGTTTCCAATGAAGTGGTGACTAAACTGGATTATCAGGCGGGCAAGCTCGACTTTGGAACCATCGGCGAAAATGTGAATTACACGGCTGCCTTAACCGGTAATGAACAGCAGGTCGCCCCCACAACACCTTGGAAGGTCAACGTCAATGACACTCGGGGGAAGGGAAGTTCGTGGAAATTAATGGCAACGGCCACGCCGTTAGTTGATGGTGACAAAGAATTATCGGGTTCGTTAGTTTATAAAACAAATGAAGCCATGCAACCGCTGGGGGCAACGGGGACGCTGATCACCAGTCATACCAATAACGATGGTGCCACAACGCCAATTGACGTGGCCAGTGATTGGAATGAGAACGCCGGGATTTTTCTCGAAGTTAACGGTGGTGCGACAGCTGGAACTTATAGTAGTGATGTGACTTGGACGTTAATTGATGGCGAATAAGAGTCTGGGCCATCGCTCAAAAAAAAGCATTTTCAGAAGGTACGCACCTTCTGAAAATGCTTTTTTTGCTATTATCGTGTCGAAACGTGCGCCACCAGGCAGTTTGTTGCGCTTAACCCGAGGACAGAAATTACGCCAAGATCAGGCATAATCCCGGTTCTCACGGTAATGCGCGCAAACTAACCGCCTGATGGCCCACTCCCTTTTTGTGCATCCAAGGTGAGTTGACGCCACTTACAATTTTTAAATTTATATTTTCCTGCAAAAGGTGGGAACAATATATTGAAGGGAAATAGTTGTGGGACTCACGTTATAAAGCATTTAATAATCACAGTCTAGTTAATGTGCTATACTAAATTTTAGATAGTACGGGGTGTTATTATTGTACGTAGCGTAATATAACGAATGTAATAAAAGGCTACCGACTAGCCCCGACCAGAAAGGAGTTATTGATGCTTAGGTATCTGGTTTACGGATTGATGAGTGCCGTTATGGGGTGGTCGCTGGTTTCGACGGATCTTCCTGCATGGGCATCGACTATCGAGATGAAGGAAGATTTTGCGGCAGCGGTGAAAGACGCGCCGCAAGGAATTCATGTGAAGACCTACTTTCAGTCGAGCGATTCCTATTTAGGAAGTCCGGGGGTCGACGAACATCAAGGGACGAACGACACTGATGTGGTGCGCGTCACAAATGATGTTTATCAAGCGAGCGCGATTTGGTCGAAGGCTAATGCCGAGGTGGATCACAGGTTTGATCTGAATCATGACCAAAAGTTGTCGATGTGGTTGTATTTTGGCAATCAATTTAGTCGGGCTGGGGATGGAATGGCCTTTGTTCTGCAAAACGATGCGCATGGTGCTAAGGCAATCACACAGCTGCCGAGCATGGAGCCACATCAAATCCAAACCGAGACGCTGGGCGTGTGGGGGGTCGACGATGACCAGCATCAGGCCAACGGAGCCAGCTTACAAAGCCACGTTGCAGCAACGGCAATTCAAAACAGTTGGGCGCTGGAGTTCGATACGCGATTGAATCAAGCCAGTGTGACCAGCGACTCAGAAACCGGTAACTCATTTGATTTGGGCACACCTGATGCCTCTTTACTGGGGCCCCACATTGCGGCTAACTATCCGGGAGATCCCAGTACTTATTACCCGCATGCGGTGACGCAATCATGGTTTTTACCAACGCTATTCTCAGCATCAATACAGCATGACGGGGTGCTGCCTAGTAACGAGGGGGCGGTGCTCATGCCGACGCACCGTCCCGACTACGGATTCTTGTCGAACGGTCATTGGCACCATTTGACGTTAACTTATGAGACAGCATCGGCGGAGGCGCCGACGGGACAAATGACGTACCGATTTGATGATCAGGAACCAGATGCAACCGGTAGCGGTCGTTCGGCTGTTCAGAACACGACCACCATTGTGAAAAGCAAACTTGCACCGGGCAAAGATGGGTTAGTCAGGTGGGGATTTACCGGCGCAACGGGGCAGCTGGCTGAGAATAACTTAGTGGTGATGGAACAAGTTCCGGATCTAGTGACCAGCACGGCAACGGCGACCATGACCAGTGAGGGCCATCCGGTTACAGAGGGGGACGAGGTGACACCGGGAACACCGCTTCAATTGAATTATCAGTTGCACTATTTGAGGGGCAACGTTGATTGGCACCATATCGCGGCCCAGATTAAGTTGCCCACGGGAATAGATTTTAGCGCTGTAACCATTACGAACGCGGATGGTAGTCAAGATCGGGTGTCTGCACCAGCCTTCGACACCGGCAAAGTCAGTCATCAGCTTGGACAAGCCTTGTCCAAGCAAAATCCGCGGGTCACGCTCTCATTCACGGGTAAGGTCCAGAACAAAAGCGGTGCCGTTACCGCGACGACCAGTACATTTGCGGGGGATGAAGCGATCGCTACAGCGGCGACACCGGATTTTAGCGTTGCGGTACCACGTTTATCATTAAAATTGTTAACGCCAACGGGAGCGCTAGTCGATAATCAACAGGAGATTCGCTTAAAAGGCCAAGTGGACGTCCAACATGGTCAGTACCGAAACTCAGATTTAAAGTTAGTCAGCCAGTTGAATGACGGCCCCCAAGTGGCCCACTTTCTCAGTGACGCCGATGCTGAAAAGACGTTTCAATACGTTTTACCGCCGAATACGTTACGTCCGGGGGAAAATGAGCTAAAGTTAACGGTAGTTGCTAAAGATGGTCTGCAGTCCTTACCATTAATAGTAACGCTAGTACCGATAGAGATTGGAGATTCTGAAAATGAGGGAGCCCAGTTTGTGGGGCCAGCTGGTCCATTAAACTTTGTGGGCCAGTTAACCGGACAAGCGCAAAATCTGATGGCTGAATCTGGATTTTCACTGAAAATAGCGGATAGTCGGCCCAACGGTAGCTGGCAATTACAGGCGCAAGTAGCACCCCTGATGGAAAAGCAGACGGGGCGAAAGTTAGCGGGCGAGCTCATCTATCAGGCGGGACAGGATAGTCAAATATTGACAGCGGCGCCAAAGATTGTTTTGACGCATACTAACAAAGGCAACGCATCCGTGACCGTCTTTGGCCAACCTACTGGTGATTCGCAGCAGGGCTTTCGCCTTCACATCTCTGGGGCCGCCGTGGCAGGCGTCTATACCGGGGAGGTCCGATGGTCGTTGCTAAACACACCCGACACTAAGTGATCCCCATTTTAAAGTGACGAGCAGTGAAAAAGCTACCGTCATGTGCGCAGTTCTCCTGCACACATGACGGTAGTTGTAAAATTGCGGTTAAAATAAGGATTGGCTCCCAGCTGATCAATCAGCGTTCAGTTCGTCCAACCAAGCAGGCAAAGCCGTTGCGAGTTCCTGGTAGGTTAGCGCAAACTTGTGGGTGTACCAGGGGTCATCGATGGCCTCGCCCGTTCGTCCGGGTAAGATGTCTAAGCAGAGCTTGACCTTGGCACGGTCGGCCGCAGTGGGGGCTAGACGTTGTAAATTCAGCACATTGCTGTGGTCCATCGTAATGATGGTGTCGGCCCAGGCAAAGTCTGCGGCCGTAATGGGACGTGACCGGTGCTGACTGGCATCTAAACCGTGTGCACGAAGGACCTTGAGCGCACCGGGATGGGGATGGTTGCCTTCTTCTTCGGGACTGGTGGCAACGGAAGCCGTGGTGAATTTGTCGGTGAGCTGTCGTTTTTCGATCAGGTCGTTAAAGATCGCTTCGGCCATAGGGGAGCGGCAAATATTACCAAGACAAACAAAGAGAATGTGTTGCATGGGGTAACCTCCTAATTAATGGTTAAGTCGGGCGTTGTTACTGGAGTCTGACGAAACCTTTTGCTATGATGAGTTTACCAGAAAAAATAGGAGGAGAGTGTCTATGATTGCAATTATTTTAATCGTGATTGTGGCCCTACTGGTCGTTTGGTACATTAGTTCTTATAACGGCTTGATTCGGACCAGAACACACGTCCAAGAAGCATGGAGCCAAATCGATGTTCAACTGAAACGACGAAATGATTTAATTCCAAACCTGGTTTCAACGACTAAGGGGTATGCCAACTATGAGCAGTCAACCTTAAAAAAGGTGGTTGAACTACGGAACCAATTGACGGCTGTTCCAGCTGATGATCATCAGCAAACCATGGAAGTTTCTAATCAACTATCCACAACGTTGCGTTCCCTGTTTGCGTTGTCTGAAAATTATCCAGATTTAAAGGCCAACACGCAGTTTACGCAATTAATGGAAGAGTTGACCAACACAGAAAATAAAATTGCTTATTCCCGGCAGCTGTACAACAGTTCTGTGGCTAACCTGACAATGAAGATTCAGTCGTTCCCAAGTAACATCGTTGCTAAGATTCATCATTTCCAAGAGAGCGACTACCTGAAGGTTCCTGAAGAGGAAAAGGTGGCGCCTAAGGTTAACTTTGACGATTTTAATCAAGATAATAAGTAGGCGATAACATGTTATATGACCAAATTGCCATGAATAAACGGCGGACCGGCTACGTGATGTTCGGCTTCGGCGTCCTGGTCTTGGCCATCGGTGCGGCACTGGGCTATCTCTTCTGGAATAGTTGGGTGTCCGGGACCGTCATTGCAGCTGTGGTGGCTGTGGTGTACATGTTGATCATGATCAGTCAGTCAACGAATGTCGTGATGAGCATGAATCATGCGCGAGAAATCACCGATGTCCAGCAGGCACCGCAACTATGGCATTTAATTGAAGATATGGCACTGGTTGCCCAAGTCCCGATGCCCCGCGTCTTTATTATTGAGGATGCCAGTCCCAATGCTTTTGCAACGGGAAACGACCCCCAGCATGCGGCGGTGGCAGTGACCACCGGAATTTTGGACCGGTTGACCCGTGAAGAGCTTGAAGGGGTGATCGGCCATGAAATGTCGCACGTTAGGAACTATGACATTCGCTTACAGACGATTGCGTTGGCCCTCTCTGCGGCAATCGGGTTGCTAGTCAACTTTGCTAGCAACTGGTTCTGGTGGGGTGGTGGTCGACGCCGCGATGACGATCGGGACTCTGGTGGCAACGTGATTGGGTTAGTGATTTCAATTTTCCTGATCATTCTGGCACCGTTAGCGGCAAGTATTGCCCAGATGGCACTTTCGCGAAATCGGGAGTACTTGGCGGATGCTTCCAGCGTGGAATTGACGCGTAATCCGCAAGGCCTGATCAATGCGTTGAAGAAGATTGACGATAGCGACCCCATGACGGCCGCTGATCCGAGCAGTTCGGCGTTATACATCAGTGATCCCTTTAAGAAGCGTCAGAAATTTGCCGACCTATTTGCGACTCATCCGCCAATTGCTGACCGGATTGCGCGGCTCGAAAAAATGTAAAAAAATAGTAAGTGACTTACCGACGTTTCGTAGTACAATTAACTTTGAGACTAGGGGAAAGAGTGTAAGAGCATGCGCGGAAATTTTGTCTATTTAAGTTTAGAGCCCGTGACGAACATGATTTATTCGTTGGGCATTTCACCCGCTGATTTTTTGAATGGTATTCCGGCAATACCTAATCAGCTTCTTTTATTGAATGATGAGTCCGGCAGCGATGTGGAAATTAACCCGCACACGCGGCTCCAGACAATCACGGGCCAGGCACAGATTCGTCGGTATCTGTTAGGCAAACACGAACATGCTGTCAAGTGGCTAGATTACGCTCATGGTGATGATCTCGACTTTTTATTGCCGGGTGAAATTGCGGAGCTTTTGTATTTGGCACACATGGAAACGCACATTCGGACACCATTTTATGCCAAGCTGCAAAATGAGTATGCTTATTTAACGCTTCGCGATGGGTTTTACAAAACGTATTATCGTCACCTAAATGACTTTGACCACGTGCTTGAAGTGAGCATCAAGCGGCACTTACGCGCGATGCATAACAACCGGTGGGTCTTTGCCCGGCCTTTGGCCATTAGCGATGTTCCCAATGAGATCCTCCTGCAGTTAACGCAGGGACTTCTCGATGGGATGATTATTGCGTTTGATCAGTTAGTTGAACGACATCGAATCTACGTAATTCCTGTACGGGCCATCACGCATCCTGAACGACAGGCGACGTGGTACACGCAAGAAGAGGTTTACGCCGATTCGCGTGAAGTTGCGAGTCTCCGATACGATTTGACGACCCGTGAGTGGGCTTTGGGAATTCACGATAATCAAGTCTTTAGTGATGTCGCAGATTTAATCTAAAAAACTTAGCTGTGGTGTTCCTACGAAATTGCGTAGTGGCGACCATGGCTTTTTTAGTGGGGCGGTACTGGCTTAGGACCGCTGATTTAATCAAGTTGGTCGCATTAAATTGGCGGGGCCGTTGAGTGGGATTGCCTAGTTTTTCCGGTGGATTTAAGAATGACACCGACAATCCATGGTATAATAAAAATCAGAATTTATTTGGCAGTCATCATTCGGTCGACTAATCGCGTGATGAGCCAACTTGAAACCGGACGTTACCATGAGGGGATGCCCGAAAATTAGGAGCAGAAAACATGAAAATGCAGCTTGCTGAAATTGCTCATGCAGTGGGAGCAATCAATGATTTTGAACAATGGAGCGATGTCAGCGTGACTAGCGTTGCGTTTGACAGTCGGCACCTCCAGCCGGGGGGGCTCTTTATTCCGTTGACTGGCGAACAAGATGGTCACCAGTTTATTCAATCGGCGATCGACCACGGCGCCGCGGCCACATTGTGGGCTCGCGATTTAGCAACGGCACCGGCAGATTTTCCGGTAATTCAGGTCGCTGATTCATTAAAGGCATTGCAGGCCTTGGCGCAGTACTATTTAACTAAAATTAATCCACGGGTCGTTGCCATTACGGGGAGCAATGGGAAGACGACCACCAAAGATATGATTGCTGCCGTTTTGGCAACGCAATTTAACGTGACGAAGACGCACGCCAACTTCAATAATGAAATTGGCGTGCCCATGACCGTTCTGTCCATGGAACCGAACACCGAAATGTTGGTCGTTGAAATGGGGATGGATCGACCAGGGCAGTTGAACTTTTTGAGTCAGTTGGTGCGGCCGGACCTTGCCGTGGTGACCATGATTGGGGAAGCCCACATTGAATTCTTTGGCACCCGGGATAAGATTGCGGATGCTAAGTTTGAAATTACGCATGGCCTGAGCGACGATGGCATCTTCGTTTACAATGGAGATGAACCGTTGCTGCGTGAACGGGCGACGGCACTGAATCAGCAACGGCTTACGTTTGGTCAGCACGATGACAATGATTTGTTCGCGACCAACGTTGCCGGCACGGCGACTGCGACCAGCTTTAGCACCAACGAATGGCCGGAGATCACCTTCACGATTCCTATGATTGGGACCTACAACGTCAATAACGCCTTGGCAGCGTTGACGGTGGCCAATGCCTATCGCATCCGGCCTGAGAGTGCCAAACGGGCCTTGGCAACCGTACCGTTGACCGAGAACCGGGCGGAGTGGGTCAAGAGTAATACGGGTGCGGCTATTTTGAGCGACGTCTATAACTCCAACCCAACCGCCGTCAAGGAAGTCCTGGCAGCATTCTCCAAGACCCCCGTAACCGGAAAGCGGTACGTGGTGCTAGGGGACATGCTGGAACTAGGTGATCAAGCCGATGCCATGCATGCCGGTCTAGCCAGTGCTATTGATCCGACCAAAATCAGTCACGTCTATCTGGTTGGGCCCCACATGGTCGCTCTGCAAGACGCTTTGGCTAAGCAAGCCCCAGACTTACCGGTGTCGCATTTTGCCGCGGATGACCTGGTAACGCTTACGGCAGATTTACAGGGTCAACTTTCTGCAGATGACCAAATTTTATTAAAGGGGTCCCACGGGATTCATTTAGAGCAAGTTTTAGCGGCGTTACAGGATTCTTCTGAAAATTAAAATGAAAACGAGGCAACTTCCACGAGTCGTGGGAGTTGCTTATTTTGTTTTCACGTTGTATGATGGCTTAGTTGTATTTTAAGAACGAAATTTACCCCGCCCTAGCCAATCGTAAGTCGTGTCAAGGAAAACGGATTTTTTCCGAGTCTCACGAGGCACTAGGGCGACGTACTCATTTAGGAGGAAATTATTTTTGAAGTTTAAAGAACTGGGTCTTTCCGATGACCTACTGAAAGCAGTTACGACAGCAGGTTACGAGGAAGCGACCCCAATTCAAGCCGAGACAATCCCCATGGTTTTGGCTGGTCAAGATGTCATTGGACAAGCCCAAACCGGGACTGGGAAGACTGCGGCCTTCGCCTTACCTATCTTGGAAAAGATTGATAAGAGTAACGAAAATGTTCAGGCGTTGGTGGTTTCTCCAACGCGGGAACTCGCTATTCAAACCCAAGAAGAAATTTATAAATTAGGCCGGAACGAACGGGCTAACGTCCAAGTCGTTTACGGTGGGGCTGATATTCGTCGTCAAATCAAATCCTTAAAGAACCACCCGCAAGTGGTTGTTGGGACCCCGGGTCGTTTATTGGATCATATTCGTCGTCACACGTTGAAGCTCGACCACGTTCAAATGTTAGTTTTGGATGAAGCCGACGAAATGTTAAACATGGGTTTCTTGGATGATATTGAAGACATCATCAAGCAATTGCCAGAAGAACGTCAAACGATGCTCTTCTCCGCAACGATGCCACCCGAAATTAAGCGGGTCGGTGTTCAATTCATGAAGGATCCTAAGCACGTGAAGATCAAGGCTAAGGAATTAACGACCGACTTGATCGATCAATTCTACGTCCGTTCTCGTGACTTTGAAAAGTTTGATGTGATGACGCGTTTCTTCGACGTTCAATCCCCAGACTTGACCATTGTCTTTACACGGACGAAGCGCCGGGTCGACGAAATTTCCAGTGGGTTACAAGCCCGTGGTTATAACGCTGCCGGTATTCATGGTGATTTGACGCAAAAGCGTCGGACTCAAATCATGAACGAATTCCGCCATGGTCAATTGGATATCCTGGTCGCAACCGATGTGGCTGCCCGTGGGATTGACATTAACGACGTGACCCACGTTTACAACTACGATATTCCACAAGATCCAGATAGTTACGTTCACCGTGTCGGCCGTACTGGTCGTGCCGGGAAGCATGGTGTTTCCATGACTTTTGTAACACCTAACGAAATGGATTACTTGCGTGAAATCGAAAAGCTGACGAAGGTGCGGATGCTGCCTTTGAAGCCACCTTCGGATGAAGAAGCTTTAGTGAGCCAATTAGGCGCAGCTAAGGAAAAGGTTACCGAATTGGTTAACAAGACGGATACCGAAAAGTTTGCGAAGACGGCTGAAGGCCTGCTGAGTGAATTTGATGCCGAAGATTTAGTTGCCGCTCTTTTGAACGACTTAACTAAGGATGACAGCAACCAAGTTCCCGTTAAGATCACACCAGAACGCCCACTGCCTAAACGCGGTGCTAAGCGTCATGGCGGTGGCGGCTACCATCATGGTGGTGGCAACCGACGTGGTGGCAATGGCGGCGGTTACCGTGGTCATCGGAGCAACGATTCACGTGGCGGCAGTCGTGGTGGCTCACGCTCTCACGATTCACGCAATCATGATTCGCATGACTCACGTAGTCATGGCGATAACCGGAATCGTCGTAGCAACGGCGGCAACGGTGGTCGGCGTAACGAAGGTGGCAGCCGCGGCTTCACCATTCGGAAGAAAGACTAGTTTTAACTAAAATTGATTAGAAGGGTCCTCACTCATGGCATTGGGTGAGGGCTTTTTGTATATAGAGAGTGGAGCGAGGCGCTTAGGTTCTGAGCATTAACGGGAAAGGCACTCCTGTTCGGCAAGGCCGAGCAGGAGTGCCTTTCGTGTTAAGCGCAGGAACCTGCCTCGCGGAACTCGTTTTCGAGATAAGAGTGCAGAGCAGGGCGGTTAACTCCTGAGCATTAACGTCAATAAGTGCCCGACCGAGGGACTCGGTCCGGTGCTTATTGGGGTTAAGCGGAGGGAGTTGCCCTGTGGCGCACGTTTCGGAGGCTGCCAGACTCGGAATCTACTGGCGAGAGCAAATCTAACTGTAAATAATTTAGCAAATGTAAAAGGGAAAACGGCCGAGCAGGAGTGTCTTTCGTGTTAAGCGCTGTCGCCAAAATTCTGTGATTTCGACTGAGACGCGCACCAAGTGGCGGTTTATTGCCGTTAAATACCAGAAAATTTGCAAAAACAGTTCGTCAAAAATAGGTATCAAACCCCCGTTAAATCAGCTCTCACCAACTATATTCACACTATAAATGTATTTTGGATAAAAACATTTGGTTGCATTCTGATCTGCTTCATGATATTATTCTCTTATCGAATTGATACGAATAAACTTATGACAACCGAAATGGAGGAATTATTCATGGCCAATAACTTCGACTTACACGCTGCACTGACGCTTGCCGCTAAGCCCGGTCCATTTGTCACCATGACCCTTCCCGTTACTGGGATTCCGGCGACTGACCGGACCCAATTCAAAAGTTTACTTCAAGCTGGGCGGCAGCGGTTGACTGAGATTGCACCCAACAGAGCGTGGGCAGCCTACGCTGAAGCGTTCGCCCCTTTTAGCCACGGACCGTTGACTAATGGAAGCGCCGCGGGTCTGCTGATTATGGCGGGACCAACTGCGAGCTATCATTACTGGCTGCATACACCGGTATCAGCAACGATTACCGTCACTTATCAGCCTAACGTCCTGCCGATTTTACAGGCTCGCGACCAGACCAGTGATTATGACCTACTACTATTGGGACGTGATGCGTTTGAACTGGCTCAGGTTCGGAATGGCCGTGCGGAGCTAGTTAATTTACCGCTGGATGCACCGGATACGTTAGAAAAAGCGCTGGGTGATGAATTACGCGATCGGGGACGTTGGCAGCGGTCTGCTGGCGAACACACCCATTATAGTGGCACGGGATCGTTAGACTCAGCACGGGCTGCTGACCAACGCAACTATTTCATGCTGGTCGATACCTACGTTGCGCAACATTATTCTAATGCGGATCAGGTGCCACTCATCTTAGTTGCCAATGCCAGTGAGCAGGGAAACTTTCGAAAACTGTCGCAAAATGCTTACTTGGACGCTACCGTGAGAGTCGTTCAGGGCCCTAATTTAGCAGCAGCCAACCAAACCCTGGCGGCGTTAACGGTCAACGTGAGTGACCAACGTCATCTGCAAGCCACCCACATTAGAAAAGACGCGTATGCCAAAGCCCGGCAAGGCGAGCGCGTGGTGCAGGACCTGGGCCCACTGGCGACTGCTGCAGTGCAAGGCCAGCTGGATAAATTATGGTTGCGCGACGATGCCTTTCAACCGGGACATCTGGCACAAAAGGGTGAGATCATGACGACGACGGCCCTCAGCCGGCAGAATAACCTCTACAACGACCTGGCGCTGATTGTCAGCAAGCTAGGTGGTCAGGTACAGGTTTTACCGGCTGACGCGATGCCCACTAGCAGTCCAGTGGCGGCACAGCTTCGGCTACGCGCGACCGTGACCCACCATTAAACCTGACATAAATGGGAGAGACGAGACGGTGAGCTCGTCTCTCTTTTCTGTTGGGTAGTGCAATCCAGATGACTAAAGCAGGGTGGCGTCAACCGATTGTTTTAGTTTAGGTTATGTTTTGCCGTAACCAGTAAGTTGGTCAACTGTAAGGACGTTTGCTGTGCTAAAATATTAGCTAGACATTATAGGAGAGGTGAACACCATGATCTACGGAACCGGCATTGATATTACGGACCTCGCACGTGTGGCAGAGGTGGTCGAACGCCAACCTCAGTTTCTGACGAAGGTTTTAACGCCAGGAGAGTTGGCCGATTACCAGCATTTGAGTGGTCAACGCGCAGTCGAATTCATTGCTGGTCGGTGGTCGGCAAAAGAATCCTACGGGAAGGCCATGGGGACCGGAATCGGTAAACGGGTTGGCTTTCAAGACGTTGAGATTCGCGATGACGCTGTCGGTAGACCCGTGGTGCTCCGCCAGCCATTTGGGGGAATTGCCCACGTGTCCATTTCACATACGGCCACGCTGGTCATGACGCAGGTCATCCTAGAAAGAGGGAAATTGTAATGGTAGTTGGGGTACATCGGCCAACGCAATTGGTGATTGATCGCCAGGCGCTACGGGAGAATATTCGTGCAGAGGTCAACCGGTTAGACGGTGACTGTGAGTTGTTTATGGTAGTTAAAGCAAATGGCTACGGCCACGGGGCTGTTCAGGTGGCGCAGGCCGCCAAGGATGCTGGTGCCAGCGGTTTTTGTGTTGCCATTTTAGATGAGGCCTTGGAGTTACGGGCAGCGGGTTTTAACGAACCCATCTTGATTTTGGGGGTTACAGAACCAGCCGATGCCCCGTTAATGGCACGTGAGAAGATCTCGGCGACGGTTGCGGCGACTGATTGGTTGATCGACGCCGACCGGTATTTGGCGTTGGCCAAAGAAGACCAGCCCCTACGCGTTCATCTGGGATTGGATACCGGAATGGGCCGTATTGGCTTTCGAACGCCAGCCAGTTTGAAAGCGGGAATCGATTTTATGGGGTCGAATGCTGACCACTTTTTGTTTGAAGGAATCTTCACGCACTTCTCAACGGCGGATGATCCTGATGACACTTATTTCAAAAAACAGCTCGCTAACTGGCAGAAATTAGTCGGTTCACTGGAAAAACGGCCCCGGTACGTGCACGTGTCGAACTCTGCAACGAGTCTCTGGCATGCGGCCTGCAACGATAACCTGGTACGCTTTGGTGTCGCGGGGTATGGGTTGAATCCTTCTGGAACGGCAATCTCAGAACCGTATCCTTTACAACCAGCCATGAGTTTGACGAGCCAACTGGTCCACTGCAAAGAGTTACAACCTGGCGATTCCGTGAGCTATGGGGCAACCTATACCGCTCAACAAGCCGAATGGGTGGGAACCGTTCCCATTGGCTACGCAGATGGTTACGAACGCCGTTTACAAGGGTTTCACGTCTTGGTAGATGGTCAAACTTGTGAAATTATCGGTCGGGTCTGCATGGACCAATTGATGGTTCGTCTGCCAAAAGAGTATCACCGGGGAACTAAGGTCACACTAGTCGGTCAAGACGGTGATGCGACGATTAGTTTACAAGATATTGCCGATTACTGTGGGACGATTCATTATGAGATTGCTTGTGGTTTCACAAGCCGTCTACCTCGTTACTATCGCAATTAATTTACACCAGTTAATGTGTTCGGAATGCGCGTTTCGTGGTAAACTGTATATTAGTCGAGAGTAATTAACATTTTAGGAGGGTTATCATGATCCGTTCTCAACAATTAGAACGACCACATTTACGGTTACACATCCCCCGCAGGGATCGACATCAAGCGTTGGTTCCCCTGCGGTCGGCAGCGGCCCGCAAACTAGACTTGATTGTCGGGTACCAAGCGATGGCCCTCATTAACCAGGATATTGCCCGTGCATTTACGCCGTGTGAAGAGGAAGCAGAACGGTGCTTAACACAGTATCGACGGACGCAACATTAATTTTAAAATCAAAGATTTGTAGATAGGGGATGGCGGCCCATGGCCCGTGTTGAAGTTAAACGCGGTGACGTTTTCTTTGCCGACCTCTCACCAGTCGTTGGTTCGGAGCAGGGCGGTATGCGCCCCGTTTTAATTATCCAGAACAACGTGGGAAATCACTATAGTCCAACCGTAATTGTGGCGGCAATCACCGCCCGGATCGAGAAACCGAAGATGCCAACGCACGTGGGCATCTCGGCGGCACGAACCGGAATTGAGCGGGATTCCGTCATTTTGCTTGAACAGATCCGGACGATCGACAAGCAGCGGTTGAAGGATCAGGTGACCCACTTGGACGTTAAGACCATGGCGGCGGTTGATGCCGCACTCGCAACTAGCATCGGGTTGGTGGAAAAGTCAAAAAAGAAAAAGGCACCACGTACATAGCAGTAGCCTTGAAATGACCGGTATAAAAATGGCGGTTGTTTTGGCGAGTAAATCTAAATCATAACTGAGAAGTCTGGCGATTTTGGCTGGGCTTTTTTTGTTGATGACCGGGCAAACAAAGAGAGTGGAACCAAAGGCGGTTAGGCCGTGAGCATGAACGACGCTCCGATAGATGAATAGTTCCGGTCTGAATTTGACTATTGGGGTTAAGTGGAGTTGACTGTCTTGGATTTCACGTTTCAGCCATAGACGTTCGAAACGCAAAAAGAGTCCGGGAGGTTTATCCCGGACTCTTCGTTCGCTGACTAGTTTTCGTGGCGAAGATCTTCGATTTCAGGAACGTGGAATTCCTTGCGTTCGAGGGCCTTCACGATGCGGTCCAACTTCTCCTCGTCAACTTCGGCGGGCAGGGTGAACATCGTCCGGTGAACCAGTTCACCTTCCTGAGCATCTAGGCTGATCACACTGGCAATTGACGTGTACTTGGTGATGATTTTGGCCATTCCGGCTAAATCACCACGTTCACCAGCGGAGACCACCGTGATCACATAACTCCCAATGTTGACGTTCCAAGATTGGGAAAGCATATCCATCAAGCGGGTATGTGTCAAGATACCATAAAAGGCATTTTTGTCGTCTAACACGGCAATGTAAGGTAAATCCTTGATGGAGAAGAAAACGTTGAAGAAAGCGGCGTTAACGGAAATGAACTTCGTCGCGTTCTTCAGTAATGACGTCACCGGGAGCTGCATATCGCCGCCCCGGGATTTATGGCGATAAATGTGCATTTTATAGATGTTTCCCCGGAAAATCTGGCCGGTTTCATCTAGAATCGGCACACACCGATAACCAGAATCTTCCAAGACCTTTAAGGCTTGTTCCAGGGTAACGTCCTCGCGAACCGTAACTAACCGTTCTTTCGGTTTCACTAGGGATTTTAGCAGCATAGCTGACGACCTCCTAAAATTAGAAACTTCTAATAATCTTTCCTAATAATACCATATTTCCCGGTTCGCTGGTAGTCATTTTCCAGTAAAAGCGTGTTAAAATGAGAGAAAGCTTCAGATGAGGAGGGTGGTCGCGTGAAGACACCGCAGAACCCAAAGGATAAGCCGATCATTACGAAAAAATGGCTGTACTGGACGGTTGCCGCATTCGTGGCGATCATTATCTTGTTGGCGATCGGGTTAGCCTTAAACTAAAACGACACAAAAGTTGCGGCACCCACCAAGGGGCGCCGCAACTTTTTTAGAGTTCTATTAGAAGACGATAACGGGTGTACCGACACTTACATTTTCGTAGACCGACTTGATCTTCGAAGGTGGTGTGTTGACACAGCCATGTGACCCGTGTTTCTTGTACCACGTGCCGCCGTATTCAGGCTGCCATGGGGAATCGTGAATCCCAACACCGGTGTCATCAATCGGCATCCAGTATTTTACTTTGGAAGCATAGTTCGAGCCATTGTCATTTTTCCCACGCAGGGTGGTGTTCCGCTGTTTACTCCAGATGACCCAGACACCGGTTGGGGTGTGGTGCGCTGTGGTTGGTAAGCCAGTCACAATGTCGGTGGAAACGACGACTTTTCCGTTCTTGTAAACCCACATGTGTTGGTTCTGTTTATCAACTTCGACGTACGACTTGCCGATATCGGTTCCACTGTTGTGGTAGCCGCTACCCTGAATCGTTGGCGTCCGGTCCATGCCTTTGCCGGCAAGAACCAATTTGCTAAGCGTTGGTGTTTCAGACTTAACCTTAATGCTCCAACCATAGAGCCCAGCCTTAACTTTGACCGTGCCCCGCTTAGTTGACTTGAAGGTCCGCGTCTTGTTAATGGTGCCATACTTACTGCTGAGTTTAGTCAGGTAATCCTTCACCGTGTCAGTCTTAGTCGTCAGCTTACCGTTCTTAAACGTGAGCCAACTGGCCAGAGTCGCTGCAGGGATCGTGATCTTGTGGCCGCTCAGCTTGTACGTATACGTCTGCTTGGTAATGTTCTCGGCTTTCTTTTCGGCAGCCTTGAATGCAGCAGACTTGGTGGTCACATCAGGTTTCAGGTAATCGTTGGAAACGTCGACCGTGGTGCTGCCCTTTTCAATGGCAAGGGTAATCGACCTGGCAACCTTAGCAGCGTCAAGCTGATTACCAGTGTGTGCCTTGGTCGTCACGTACTCACCGTCATGGTAAGTAAACGTGGCATCCGTGGGAGCAGTTCTGGTTTTGTTGGCCTTGGTCGAAATTTGTTTGGCGAGAGCCTGAACGCTCTGTTGATTTTCATTGCTAGCGTTGAGTTCGATGCTGTCTGCGGTCGCGGTTGTGACGTGAACGGGCCAGCTCCAAACGTTTTGCTTGGCAATTAACTGTTTCAAAGCAGTTTGCGAGGTAACTTTTAAGTTAACCTGCTGCGTCTTGAAAGTAGAGACGGTCTCGCTGCCATCTTTGAGGGTCAGCTGTTGATTCTTTAAAGCTGATTTCAATTTAGTGGCGGCTTGACTAGCGGTGCTACCGCCAACGTTAACTCCGGCGATTTCAGTATCCTTAAAGAAGACCTGCGCCGAAGAGTAGTGTAAAGCTTGTCCAACGTAGATGGCCCCGACCGCAACAATGGCGGTGGCAAGACCGATCACGAAGGCTTTTCGTTTCTTCATCATGAGACCTCCTAAAAATAGCCAGTGGAGGAAAAGTCGTCATTCTTAACTATCACTTCATAGCATACCTCAAGCTTACTTCAAACAACCTTAAATGACAATCTGGTTGCACCCGTGTTAACGATTACATAACTTATTCGGTCAGGTCTCAAAGAAATTTTAGCCTTTTGCTGGTTTAGCTGTGGTGCTACTATTCGTAGCGGCTGAGGTGGCCATTGAAATGCTGATATTAGGGGTGTCAGCAGCGGCCAAATAAAAAAATATAAATTTCAAAAAGGGGGCTGCTTTCAGACTGAGTGGGGGTCTAGCGATGATCGGTGATGCAAACAATTAATTTGAGTAAAGATAATTATTGAGGTGAATAGGTATCACTGACAGGTAGTTGAAGGGCTATGTTGCTTCTGGCACCGAGAAAAGATCACTGCGGCTGTTATAGAAAGAAACGCGGCCAGTTTCCAATGAGTCTGGGACGTAACTTAAAAATCAGCATTTTTGCTATTATCGTGCCGAAACGTGCGCCACAAACTAACCGCCTGAGGTTCCACTCTCAAATTTAGCCGGAGCGTTTTCCACGCACCAAAAAAATCGCCGCCACCCGGAGGTAACGACGATTCGTTTTAGAACTGAGTTAACTGATTAAAGGGCTGCTAAACCGTCCTTCGTAACCTTCTTCAAGGTTTCAGCTGACTTAGCCATTAATTCTTTTTCTTTGTCGGAGAGAGGAACTTCGACAACGCTAGCTAAACCACTACCGTTGATAACGGCTGGTGTACCAATAAAGATATCATCCAAGCCATATTCGCCGTTCAATGCAGCACCAACTGGTAAGATGGCATTTTCGTCACGCAAGATTGCCTTAGTGATGCGCATCAAGCAGGTTGCAACACCATAGAAGGTTGCGCCCTTACGGTTGATGATTTCGTAAGCTTTGTTCCGCGTGTCGTCTTCGATCTTAGCTAAGTCGTCATCGGTTAAGCCGTGTTCCTTGGCAACGTCCTTCAATGGACGGGAACCGATAGTTGCTTCGTCGTAGGCAGCGAATTCGGAGTCACCATGTTCACCCATGATGTAAGCTTCAACGTTACGAGGGTCGATGCCACCAAGCTTCTTAGCCAAGGCAACCCGCAGACGAGAAGTGTCCAAAGAAGTCCCGGAACCAATGACACGTTCCTTTGGAAAACCAGAGAACTTCCAAGTAGCGTAAGTTAAGATGTCAACTGGGTTAGCAGCAACAACGAAGATACCGTCGAAACCAGAATCAACGACTGGCTTAACAATAGAAGACAAGATCTTCAAGTTCTTGTTAACCAAGTCTAAACGAGTTTCGCCGGGCTTTTGTGGGGCACCAGCGGTGATAACAACTACGTCTGCATCCTTGCAGTCGGAGTAGTCACCGGAGTAAACCTTCTTAGGAGCAGTGAAGGCTTGGGCGTCTTCAAGGTCCAAGGCGTCTCCTTCAGTACGTTCCTTAATAACATCCACAATTACGAATTCTTCGGCTAAACCTTGGTTCATCATTGAGTAAGCATATGATGAGCCGACGGCACCGTCACCGACTAAAACAACTTTTTGATGATTCTTAGTAGTCAAATTCTTCATCTCCTATAAAATTTTGACGTCAGGGTCGCAATAATACCCGCTTCCTAGTATAACATGTAACTTGGTAGGGAACCACGGCTCAGAATCAAAACTTGAATAATGAAAACGCTATCCTTGCAATCCACTTCACTTAGGGGGCTCTTTCGTGAAGTTAAGGGGGGACTATGCTATACTCAGGAGTGATGAATTTGAAATTGAGAAGATAACCTGAGCCGGCTGAACGGGGAGAAACGGTCCCGTCCGGCTATTTTGTTTCTAGCTCAGGAGACTGTAATAAGGGAGAACGAGAGAACATGAAAATGATCGTTGGTTTAGGAAACATTGGACCGCAATATGAAGAAACACGGCACAACACAGGCTTCATGGTCGTGGATGCTTTTGCCCAGAAGCATGGGATTGCGTTGACGACACGTAAGTTAGACGCCCGTTATGGGACGGGGATGGTTAACGGTGAAAAGGTGTTGGTGGTTAAGCCAACGACGTTCATGAACGAGTCCGGTCGTGCCGTGCATCCGTTGATGAACTACTTCAAGATTGATTTGGATGACATCATGGTCGTGCATGACGACATGGACTTACCATTAGGCCGGATTCGGCTGCGTGATCACGGGTCAGCCGGCGGCCACAACGGTATCAAGAGTATCATCGCGCACGTTTCCAGTCAGGACTTCAAGCGCATCAAGGTCGGCATTGCGCATCCACAACAACATACAGTGGTCGACTATGTCTTGGGCAAATTTACAAGTGAACAAGCACCGCTGTTTAATCAGGCCAAGGACAATGCCGTCTCGGCGCTAGAAGACTGGATCGATGGCAGCGACTTTCCGCAGCTGATGAACCAATATAACTAAGCAACGAGACTCGTGTGGCGTTAAGCAATAATGAGTGCTGACGGTTGCTAGCGTAAACGTTGGCGAAGCTGGCTAGCGCGTGCTTAGAAACATTTCAATTAAGAATAGGAAGTTATCACGTGAATTTAGAAGGATTTATGACGCAGACGGCGGGGTATCAAACGATCCGTCAAACGTTAGCGCCCGGGCAACGTCAGTTGGTAACGGGGCTCAACGGCTCAGCGGAGACGCTATTTATCGCCAGTCTGCTCCACGAACAACAGCGGTCCCTGGTCTACGTCACGGATACGCTCTATCATGCTGGACAACTCGTCGACGACCTAGCGAACCTGCTGGCCGATGACGAGCTCTTTGAGTTTCCAGTAGAAGAATTACTCGCAGCCGAGGTCGCAACCAGTTCACCCGAATACCGCTCGGCACGAATCGATGCGTTACGGGCCTTGCAGAGTGAACGACCAGTCGTCATTGTGACGGCGCTTTCGGGTTTACGGCGGTTCTTACCCGCGCCAGCTAACTTTGCGGCGGCACGGTTTACAGTCAAGGTCGGGGATGACTTTGACCTAGAGGACTTGCAGCAACGGTTGTTCGCCATGGGCTATGTCCATCAGAAATTAGTGGCGGGTCCCGGCGACTTTGCCGTGCGGGGAGCAATCGTGGATATTTATCCGTTAGCGGCGGATTATCCAGTCCGGTTGGATTTCTTTGATACCGAAGTGGATTCCCTCCGTTACTTTGACCCGGCCACGCAACGTAGTATTGAAAATGTGGATCAGGTCGAGGTGTTACCGGCTACCGACTTTATTTTAACGGCTGATGAGCGGACAGCAGGGGCAACGGCATTGGCTACTGAACTGAAGCAACAGGTCGCAAAGTTAGATGCCGATGCGGCGACCACGCTAAACGATCAGGTACAGCCCCTGATCGATGGCTTGAAAAAAGGGTCAGTTGACCCACAATTAATGGAGTTTGCTGATTATTTATTCCCAGAACATCACCAGTTGTTGGACTACTTACCAGCTAACGGGGTGGCGTTGTTCGGGGATTATTCGCGTCTACAGGATGCCGAACGTCAGCTTTTAGAAGATGAGGCTAACTGGGCGACCGATAAACTGGCCCATCATCAAATCTTTACGCAACAGGTCTTTGGCGGTGAACTACGGCCCATCGTCAAAAACGATGCGCACGCTCAGATCATGTTGGCCCTCTTTCAAAAAGGGATGGGCAGTTTGCGGTTCCAAGCCGTGACGAACGTGACGACCCGAGCGATGCAGCAGTTCTTTAGTCAGATACCCGTGATGAAGACGGAAATCGACCGGTGGCACAAGCAAAAGCAGACCATCGTACTATTGGTTCAAGATGAAGAACGGCTTGCCAAGATCGAACAGACGCTGGATGATTTTGAGATTAAAGTCGTCATGACCAAGTCGGCCAACTTGCAGGCGGGGCTCACGCAATTAGTGCCTGAACGCTTACGGACGGGCTTCGAACTTCCTGAAGCCGCACTGGTCGTCATCACCGAGTCTGAAATGTTTCAGAAGGTCACTAAGAAGCGGCCTCGGCGCCAAACGATGGCGAATGCTGAACGATTGAAGAGTTATACCGATTTGAAACCTGGCGATTACGTGGTGCACGTTAACCATGGGATCGGGAAATTCATCGGCATGCAGACGTTGACCGTCGATGGGGTTCACCAGGATTACATGACCATCGACTACCAGGACAACGCGCAACTCTTCATTCCGGTAACCCAGTTAAACTTGATTCAGAAGTACGTGTCTTCCGAGGATAAGAAGCCCCGGATCAACAAGCTAGGTGGCTCCGAATGGGCAAAGACCAAGAGCAAGGTTGCTGCCAAAATTGAAGACATTGCCGATGAACTGGTTGATCTGTACGCCAAACGAGCCGCCGAGAAGGGGTTTGCCTTCCCAGCGGATGATAGCTTACAGACGGACTTCGAAAATGACTTTCCGTACGCCGAAACGCCTGACCAATTACGGACAATCGAGGAAGTGAAGCATGACATGGAAAAGCCCCGACCAATGGACCGGCTCCTGGTCGGTGACGTGGGGTATGGGAAGACCGAAGTTGCCTTGCGGGCGGCCTTTAAAGCTGTTGAGGCGGGCAAACAAGTTGCCTTTTTAGTCCCAACGACGATTTTGGCTCAGCAACACTATGACACCATGATCAACCGGTTTGAAGGTTATCCCATTAACGTGGAGATGTTTTCCCGGTTCCGGACGACCAAGCAGATCCACCAGTCCATCAAGGACCTGGAGAGCGGCCAATTGGATATCGTGGTGGGAACCCACCGGCTGTTGTCGCAGGACGTGAAATTTAAGAACCTCGGTCTAGTTCTAGTCGATGAAGAACAACGGTTTGGGGTCAAGCATAAGGAACGGTTGAAGCAGCTTAAGGCCAACGTGGACGTTTTGACCTTAACGGCGACGCCAATTCCGCGAACGCTCCACATGTCGATGCTGGGGGTGCGGGATCTTTCTGTCATTGAAACGCCGCCGGCAAACCGGTTCCCGATTCAGACCTATGTGATGGAACAAAATGCCGGTGCGATTCAGGACGGTATTCGACGGGAAATGCAACGAGGCGGCCAAGTCTTCTACCTCCACAATCGCGTTGGTGACATTGAAAAGACCGTGAGCCAGATTCAGGCGTTGGTTCCCGAGGCACGGGTCGGCTACATTCACGGGAAGATGACGGAATCCCAGTTGGAAGGGGTGCTCTTTGACTTCTTACGCGGTGACTATGATGTTCTGGTCACCACGACCATCATCGAGACCGGAATCGATATTCCCAATGCCAACACCTTATTTGTGGAAAATGCTGACCGGATGGGGCTGTCACAGTTGTATCAACTGCGGGGCCGGATTGGTCGGAGTAACCGGGTCGCTTACGCTTACTTCACGTACAAACCAAACAAGGTGTTGACTGAGGTCAGTGAGAAACGATTGGAAGCCATCAAGGACTTCACCGAGTTGGGGTCCGGGTTTAAGATTGCCATGCGGGACTTGTCCATTCGTGGGGCTGGTAACCTGCTGGGTAAACAGCAACATGGCTTCATCAATTCCGTGGGGTATGATCTCTATACCCAAATGTTGAGTGAAGCGGTGGCTAAGAAGCGGGGCAAGCAAACACAACCTAAGACGGACACGACCGTCGAATTGGGTGTAGAAGCTTACCTGCCTAGCGACTATATTGAAGATGAACAACAGAAAATTGAAATGTACAAGCGGATTCGTCAATTAGAAAGCGACGATGAAGTCAGTGAGATTCAAGCGGACCTGATCGACCGGTTTGGGGAGTACCCGGATGCGGTCAGTCAATTGTTGACGATTGGTCAGTTGAAATTAGCAGCTGATTTGGCCTTAGTCGATAAGATTCGGCGCGTCAATGGGGATGTCTTTGTGACGATTTCCAAGCGAGGAACCAATATTTTAGGTGGCGAGGATGTCTTTAAGGCGTTAGCCGCTACCAAGTTAAAGGCGACCGTGGGCATCAATGACGATCGGCTACACGTCAAATTGGTTCTACAACCGAACATGACGGTCAACGACTGGTTACCACAGGTCCAACAGTTCATGGCAGCGCTCAGAGACATCGTGGAAGTCACCACGAAGCCTAAGAATGATGCACCAACGACTGCAGATTAAGGAGGGCGCCCATGGGCAACCGCAACGTGAATAAGACCTTGCAAGGGGCCCTGATTCTCTCGGTGGCGGCGTTCATTGCCAAGCTATTGAGTGCGGTCTACCGGGTTCCCTTTCAAAACATGGTCGGCAACACTGGGTTTTACGTGTATCAGCAGGTTTATCCACTCTACGGTATCGGGATGACCTTTGCCCTCAGTGGGTTGCCGGTGTTTATTTCCAAATTGATTGCCGAAGCACCGGATCTGCCGGGTCAGCAGCAGGTGGCCCGGCAGGTCTATCGGTGGGTCTGGGGACTTGCACTGATGATCTTTGGTGGCTTGATGCTGGGCGCAGATGCCATTGCCAGGGGTATGGGTGACCGGCAACTAGCGCCGTTGATTCAGATGGTGGCGTGGATGTTTCTGTTCATGCCGGATCTGTCGGTGAGTCGGGGCTACCACCAAGGTCAGTTTCAGATGTTACCGACCGCACGTTCGCAAGTGGTCGAGCAACTGGTCCGCGTCATTGTCATTTTGGTGGCGGCCGCTTGGGCGACCCATCATCAGTGGTCCGTCTACCGGATGGGGACCTGGGCACTGAGTGGGGGAACGATTGCGGCAGTGGCAGCATTGGTCGTCCTCCCCAGCTGGCGACAGCGGTCAGTGGCAACGGGGCAACGCGTTGCTCACGTGGGACGACGGCTGTTGGTCGAAGGCGGAACATTGTGTCTGTTGACGGCCATGATGGTGTTGCTCCAACTGGTGGATTCATTTACCGTGAAGAACGGTCTGGTAGCCGGCGGAATGGGCGACCTTGCGGCGAAGAGCCTAAAGGGGGTCTATGACCGGGCCCAGCCGCTGGTACAGCTGGGATTGGTGGTGGCAGTAGCCTTCGCCACGTCACTGCTACCGGCTTTAGCCGAGGCGCAACATCAACACCGGCCCAAGGCATTCAAGCAGCTGACAACGACTATGATGCACATTGCACTGGTCATTGCCACGGCGGCAGCAGCTGGACTGATCAGCTTGATGCCTTGGATCAATCGACTGTTGTTTGGTGACGAACAGGGGTCGACGATGCTTGGTGTCTATATGTTGAGCATTATCCTGGCAACCTTGATTCAAACGTATAATAGCGTGCTTCAGAGTAAAAATGCCTACCGACTAACGGTGGTGGCACTGATGAGTGGGTTGGTGGTCAAAGTCCTTGCCAATCATTGGGCCGTGCGTCACTTTGGGGCCAGTGGGGCCAGCTGGTTGACGGTGCTGAGCCTAGTGGTGATGTTTCTCGTCATCTGGTATGGGTCACCCAATGAGTTGCGCGATGGCATTTGGTCGCGACCCTTTATTCGTAAGCTCCTTGGCTGTACCATTTTAATGGTCGCAGGGGTGCGAGCGACGGCCGTCCTACTGGCATTTTGGTGGCCCGCAACGATGACTGGTAGACTCGCGGCCGGTGGGGCACTGCTGATTGCGATTCCGGTGGGGGTGCTACTCTTCTTAGGCTTAGCGCTGAGTTGGCAACTGCTCACGGTTCGAGAATGGCTAGCGGTGCCCCACGCCAAATCAGTTTTACGCTTATGGCAAAAAATAGGTCAACATGGAGGAAAATAATATGCGATTAGATAAATATTTGAAAGTCTCACGGATTATCAAGCGGCGCTCAGTGGCTAAGGAAATTGCTGACAAGGGCCGCATCGAAATCAACGGGAAGGTTGCCAAGTCCTCAACGGATGTGGCAACAAATGATGAGTTAGTTATTAAGTTTGGTAACAAAACATTAACGGTCAAAGTTAATGAGTTGTTGGAAACCACGAAGAAGGACGATGCAGAACGGATGTACACCATCGTCAAGGAAGAGTACGCACAAGACTTTCGGCAAGACTAACGCACCAAATATGACGAATGTTTTACAATATACTTAACTGTCTGGACGTGCAATTTGAAACTTGCTATACTCAAGTTAATCTATCTGGTGAAAACTGAGGAGTGAGTGGGATGGCTGATATGCAGCCGAAACCGGCAAAAATTGAACGGCTTGATAATGACTATACACGGCGGTTGAATCGGCAGCACGCTGCAGCCCACCATACAGGGTGGTTGCGTCATCGTCGAATTCGACGGGCATTGCGAATTGGGGCTGTTTTTGCGGTGTTTGCAATCATTCTCGGAATTCAACTTGTCCGGACCAATGCGAGTCTGCACACCGTCGACCAACAGGTGGCGACCAGCAAACAACAATTGAAGCGGACGAAAGCGGATAGTCAGGATCTTAAATTACAAATCAAACAGTTAAATAATCAAGATTACTTGGGTCAGTTGATTCGGTCAAAGTACTATTACTCTAAATCCGGGGAAACCATCTATAGTTTGCCTGGTGACCATGCGAACGACGTGACGGCTAAGTAAACGTGACTAGCGATTTCGGGAAACTCATCTCGAGGTCGCTTTTTTTGGATGACATCAGTTTAAAATTAGCGGTACACTGAAGAGGATAGCGTGTTAGGTAAGCACACCTTAGCAATCAAAAACGTCCTGCGGTAGGTAGAATCTTTGCTAGTTGGCAAGCGTCAGTTTCGTTATTTGCTCGAGTGCTCGGCTGATTAAAATAATATTAATGTTTTCTGAAAATGACGAGACGTTTTAAGGTGTTAACGAAAGCCTATTGAAAATCAGTAAGTAAGGTCGCAAGTTAATCTAACAGGCTTTAACCAAGGTCAAAAAAGTCATCCAGAGCTTGTGGTTTTTGACTTTAGTCGTTTGGGATTGGTTAAAATTGTGTTATACTGAAAGCACTTATTTTAAGGAGGAACTTCTTGTTTATGGCAATCGAGGTTGGAGCTAAAGTTTCCGGAAAGGTCTCCGGAATTACGAACTTTGGTGCATTTGTTGATTTAGGTGACCACAAGACCGGTTTGGTCCACATTAGTGAAATTTCTGACGGGTACGTGAAGGACATCCACGACGTCTTATCTGTTGGTGACGAAGTAACGGTTAAAGTCTTGACCGTTGGAAATGACGGTAAGATTGGGTTATCCATTCGGAAAGCCACCGATCATCCGGCATCAGAACGGCCACACAGCCACAACGAACATCGCGACAACCGTGAGGGTAACAATCATGGTGGTAGTCGTGATTTCCACGGTAACGGTGGCAATCATAATAGTGGCGAGAATCATGGCGGTCACGGCCGGCGGTTTGAAGGCAATGGTGGCGGTAATGGGCCACGGCCACACCGGAGTTCAGCGAATGGTCGCTTCTCTGGCCATCACGCAGCCAAACATGAAGAAAGTTTTGACGATTTAATGTCAGGGTTCTTGAAGCAAAGTGAGGACCGGTTGGCAACGATTAAACGTAACACTGAAGGTAAACGTGGCGGCCGTGGTGGCCGGCGCAGTTAGTTAAACGACTAGCACCCGAAGTTAAGAGGACCGCACATGTTGCGGCCCTTTTTCATATCAGGCGGATTAAAAGGGGGGAGCAATGTGTCGCTAGAGACCGAGTTTCGCCGTCACTGCCAGCGCTACGGGTGGAATGATCCGCAGCAGCGCGGGTTGGTTGCCGTCTCGACTGGTGTTGACTCCATGGTGTTACTGGCGTTATTCTGCCAGTTGCCAGTGGCCGAGCGTCCCCAATTAACCGTCGTTCATGTCAATCATCAGCTCCGCGAGCAGAGTAAGACGGAAGCAGCCTTTTTGCAGCAGTGGTGCGATGAGCATCATTTGCCGTTAGTTGCTACCGTGTGGCCGCGTGATCAGCAGCCACCGCATGGGACGGAAGCTGCTGCCCGAAAGTTCCGTTATGATTTTTTTACGCGGCAACTTAAAGCCCAGCATGCTGATTGGGTAGCAACGGCCCACCAAGCCGACGAACAGGCTGAAACGATTCTGCTTAAATTGATTCGGGGCGGCCAGTTGTCACAGTTGACCGGGATGGCCGCGCAACGGCCGCTGGGAGGTGGTCAGGTGATTCACCCCTTGCTGCCATTTACAAAGCAAGACTTGCGGGCCTATGCCATTGCTCACCAGATTCCCTGGTATGAAGATGTGACGAACCAGGAGCTGGTTGCGAGCCGTAACCGTGTGCGCCATCAGCTTTTGCCGGCGCTACGTGCGGAAAATCCACAGGTCGATCAACATTTACGGGACTATGCCCAACAGCTACAAGCAACGTTGGCGGTGGCTGATCAGGCCTTGACTGACCGACTGACACAGATCGTTAGTCAGCGGGATCCCGTAACGGGGGACGTTCAGCAGTTGTTGGCCCAACCGACAGCCGAACAGCAACTTTTGTTGGCTCGGTTAATTAAGCAAACGGCACCAGCAGTCACGGCCAGCGCGTCACATTTGGCAGCGTGTCTGCGGCTGTTGAACAGCCGTGAACACCCGACTGGAACGGTCCCTTTTGGTCAGGGATGGCAGTTGACGAAACGTTATAACAGCTTTCGCTTCTGGCAACCAAAAATTTTCGTAGAAAAATCCGTGGAACATTTTAGTTTTATGGTAGACTTGAACCAATGGCGACCGGTCGGTAATGGTTGGCAACTCGGCTTTTTTTCGGCTGATTCTGCAACAGAATATCCTGAGCATGAAACGGTTGCTCTAACGGCGGCACAACTCCCTTTGGAAGTGCGTTCGCCTAGGGCAACGGATCGTTTACGGCTGGCTGATGGCCACCATCAAGCGGTTCGACGGGTACTGATCAACGCAAAAGTTCCACGGGAACAGCGTGCTCAGACGCCCGTTTTAGTGACGGCGCAGGGAGAAGTTCTAGCAGTCTTAGGCGTGAAATGGTCCGTTTGGCCACCACGGTCGCACACAAAAAACTATCACATTGTTTTGAAGTATGAATAGGCGAAAGGGGAACAGCATGAATAACGATATTTTGAAGGTCCTTTATAGTGAGGAAGACATTGCCGCAGCCTGCAAGCGTTTAGGGACACAACTCGCGGAGGACTACAAGGACAAGACACCTTTAATTATTTGTGTGTTAAAGGGTGCTATCTTGTTTATGACCGACGTCATCCGTGACATGGACATCTATGCGACGATTGATTTTATCGACGTCTCTAGCTACAACGGAGGCACTGAGTCTTCTGGCACCATCCGGTTGCTAAAGGATTTGGACACGGACGTTGCGGGTCGTGACATTTTGTTAGTTGAAGATATCATCGACACGGGCCGGACATTGAAGTACTTGGAGGACCTCTTAAAGGACCGGCAGGCGAAGTCCATTAAGGTCTGCACATTGATGGACAAGCCTAGTGGTCGCGTGGTTGAAGCCAAGGCCGATTACGTTGGGTTTAACGTTCCCAGCGAGTTCGTGGTTGGCTACGGTCTAGACTACGAAGAAAAATATCGGAATCTCCCGTACGTTGGTGTTTTGAAGCCATCCGTTTATTCAGATAAATAATTAGTCAATGATAGTCAATTGTGATAACATCTTATTTAGTTAAAGGGCATAAGCTCTAAAATTTGTTCCTATCTTAATGCTGGGAACTGTGAGTAAGGAGGCACGACATTGAATAATCGACGAAATGGACTGTTCCGTAATAGTCTATTTTACATTGTGATCTTCTTGTTGATCATTTGCGTTGTTTACCTGTTTAATGGAAATAACACCAGCTCACAATCCCAAGAAATCCAATCGAGCGAGTTCGTTAAGGACTTGAATTCGAATAAGGTCAAGAACTTCTCCATTCAACCTTCTGGAGGAGTTTACAAGATTACCGGGGAATACCGGAACGCCCAAAAACGGACGACCAACACCGGTTTTAGTCTCGGCGGCTCACAAAGTACTGCAGTGACCACCTTTACGACTCAGGTCTTGACGAACAACTCGACGGTTTCCGAGATTGCGCAGACTGCTAAGGACCACAACGTAAAAATGAATACCAAAGCGGAAGAGTCAAGCGGCTTCTGGATTAACTTGTTAGTCTACGTAGCACCGCTGGTTATTTTCTTCTTCTTCTTCTACATGATGATGGGTCAAGCTGGCCAAGGTGGCGGCAATGGCCGTGTCATGAACTTTGGGAAGAGTAAAGCCAAGCCGGCTGATAGCAAAGAGAACAAGGTTCGCTTTGCCGACGTCGCTGGTGAAGAGGAGGAAAAGCAAGAACTTGTTGAAGTTGTTGAGTTCTTGAAGAATCCGCGTAAGTTTGTTTCTTTGGGCGCCCGGATACCATCTGGGGTCTTACTGGAGGGCCCACCTGGTACTGGTAAAACATTGCTGGCTAAGGCCGTTGCTGGTGAAGCCGCAGTCCCATTCTTCTCGATTTCTGGTTCAGATTTCGTAGAAATGTTTGTGGGTGTTGGGGCTAGCCGTGTTCGGGATCTGTTTGATCAGGCCAAGAAGGCCGCACCATCGATCATCTTTATTGATGAAATTGATGCGGTTGGTCGTCAACGGGGTGCCGGCATGGGCGGTGGCCATGATGAACGTGAACAAACGTTAAACCAATTACTGGTTGAAATGGACGGATTTACGGGGAGTGAGGGCGTCATTGTGATGGCCGCCACTAACCGTTCCGACGTTTTGGACCCCGCCTTATTGCGGCCAGGTCGGTTTGACCGGAAGATCTTAGTTGGTCGTCCGGATGTTAAGGGTCGTGAAGCGATTCTGAAGGTTCACGCGAAGAACAAGCCATTAGCCAATGATGTTGATTTGAAGGAAATTTCCAAGCAGACCCCAGGTTTCGTGGGTGCCGATTTGGAAAACCTCTTGAACGAAGCTGCCCTCTTAGCAGCACGGCGGAATAAGACGCAGATCGATGCTTCGGACTTAGATGAAGCTGAAGACCGGGTCATCGCTGGGCCGGCTAAGAAGGACCGGGTCATCAGTCCGCAAGAGCGGAAGACAGTGGCATACCATGAAGCGGGTCACACCATCGTTGGGCTAGTTCTAAACGATGCGCGGGTCGTCCACAAGGTAACCATTGTGCCACGTGGTCGTGCAGGTGGGTATGCCATTATGCTCCCACGTGAAGATCAAATGCTGATGTCCAAGAAGGATGCCATGGAACAGATTGCTGGTTTAATGGGTGGTCGGACGGCCGAAGAGTTAATCTTCCACTCCGAATCATCCGGGGCCTCCAATGACTTCGAACAGGCAACACAAATTGCCCGTTCCATGGTTACCCAGTACGGGATGAGTGATGCGTTGGGGACCGTTGCGCTGGAAAGTGCTGGCGGCCAACCATTTGCTGGGGCCGGTTATCCGGGTCAGCCAACTTACTCTGAACACACCGCTAACTTAATTGATAGTGAAGTTCGTCGGATCATCGGGGAAGCACACGATACTGCCCGGAAGATTCTCGAAGAACACAAAGCAGAACACAAGATTATTGCGGAAGCCTTGTTGAAATACGAAACGCTGGACGAAAAGCAGATTCTCAGCCTGTTTAACACGGGGAAGATGCCAGAAAAGGACAGCAACGCCGAATTTCCAAGTGAAAAGGCCGCAACGTTTGAAGAATCCAAGCGTGAACTCGAACGGCGCGAAGCTGAACGCCAAGCTTCTACTGAAGCTAAGCTCGCTTCGTCAGCTGTTAGCAATTCAGCCACTGAAGCTGAATCTGCAACGAGTGCCGCCACGGATGATGCAGACAGTTCAGCCGATTCCGATGCGTCATCTGATGCAACTAACAATAATTCGAGTGATTCCGAATAGTTTACTGAAAGGGTGTAAGATGTCAATCTTGCCCCTTTTTTGTTTGGGCGAAGTCCGAAATTAGCGTGTGGCGGGCTACTGGGGGAAGCGTTGGGCAACCAAGTTACACACGTTTAATGACAGTGGTTATTACTAAATTAGGGATAAAAGGAGCAATTCGCCAGGTAACCTTAAGTAACAGTATTTGCAAATAGGCTGGTTTCTGGTAAGGTAAGGCATGACTAACGTAATGAAAGGACTTATTGCATAATGGCAGATTATTTGGTAAAAAGTTTGATTGATGGCGGCATGTTTCGTGCTTACGTGGTGGATGCCACGGATACGGTTGCGGAAGCACAACAACGTCATGACACCTGGAGCGCTGCTACAGCGGCACTTGGCCGGACGCTGATCGGAACGATGCTCCTGTCGACATCTCTATTGAAGGGCAAAGAAAAACTCACGGTTAAGGTCAATGGCCACGGCCCAGTTGGCGCAATTGTGGTCGATGGAAATGCGGATGGCACGGTCAAGGGGTATCTCCAATATCCTCACATTAGTTTACCGTTGAATGAAAAGCACAAAATTGATGTCAAGAAGGCTGTGGGGGTCAACGGGATGCTGACAGTTACGAAGGATCAAGGCCTAGGTCAGCCTTACACGGGTCAGGTTCCCCTGATATCCGGTGAGTTGGGGGAGGACTTCACGTACTATTTAGCCAAGTCCGAACAAATCCCTAGTTCAGTCGGTGTCTCTGTCTTTGTTCAACCTAACAACACCGTTAAAGTAGCCGGTGGGTTTATGATCCAAGTGATGCCTGGGGCCTCGGATGAAGCCATTGCACGGTTGGAACAACGGATCAAAGAAATGCCAATGGTTTCTGAACTCCTTTTGGATGGGCAGACGCCAGAAGATATCTTGCAACTGCTGTTCAAGGATGAGAAGGTTAAAATTCTCCAGAAGATGCCAGTGGCCTTTAAGTGTGACTGCTCGAAGGATCGGTTTGCCAAATCATTGGCGGCGATTCAGCCAAAGGCGATTCAAGAAATGATCGATGAGGACCATGGTGCGGAGGCCGTTTGCCATTTCTGTGGTAATAAGTATCACTTCTCTGAAGATGACCTACGTGATATTCTCGCACAGGCACAAGCCAAGTAGGGGGCAGAACATGACCTGGAAGATTGGCAACGTTGAGATTCCAAATCGGGTCGTGGTTGCTCCCATGGCCGGTGTGACTAACGTGGCGTTTCGCGTGATTTGTAAGGAATTCGGTGCTGGGCTAGTTGTTTGTGAGATGATTTCGGGCCAGGGAATCCACTATCAGAATCAGCGAACATTGGATATGATGATGGTCGATCCGAAGGAACATCCGATGAGCATTCAGATTTTTGGCGGCACCAAGGAGACCCTGGTTCAGGCTGCCCAATTTGTTGATCAGCAGACGTCGGCAGATATTATTGACATCAATATGGGCTGTCCGGTCAACAAGGTCGTGAATACGGACGCGGGCGCCAAGTGGTTGCTAGATCCGAATAAGGTCTATGACATGGTTACTGCGGTCGTTGCTAGCGTGAATAAGCCAGTTACCGTAAAGATGCGGACGGGGTGGGATGACCACCATGTCTTTGCTGTCGAGAATGCACTAGCAGCTGAACGGGCTGGGGCAAGCGCCATTGCTATGCATGGGCGAACACGTAAACAGATGTATCAAGGCCACGCTGACTGGGACATCCTCCATGAGGTGGCGCAGCACCTAACGATCCCTTTCATGGGGAATGGGGACGTGCGAACCCCCCAGGATGCCAAACGCATGTTGGATGAAGTCGGTGCTGATGCCGTGATGATTGGCCGTGCTGTGATGGGTAATCCCTGGTTACTTCAACGTATCAATCGGTACCTGACAACAGGTGACTTGTTGCCAGAGCCAACGGCTGAAGAAAAGGTGACCATCGCTAAGGAACATCTTCATCAGTTGTGTACAGCTAAGGGGGCCGTTGAAGGTCCGCGTGATTTTCGGAATCAGGTCGCTTATTATTTAAAAGGGATTCCACACGCCGCCCGGACTAAGGTAGCATTAACTGATGCAACTGAGGAAGCCGTGATGGTCGATATCTTGGATGACTTTTTAGCCAAACGGACAGCGTATGGTCGGAAGGCCCCGGTACAGCGGTTCTCTAATATAAAGCAAACTAGATGAGCGACACGTGGGTCATCGGTGAGAAGGAACGTTTCTTCTCCCGAATGACACACGTGTTTTTTAGTTAGGCAGTTTTACAGTGATTAGGAAGCTTAAGTAAGGAAGGGGTCAATCACAGGGAGGGGTGCCTGATTCAATTGTGGGATGGGTTACTTGTCTTGGGAGAGGGAGACAATATAGGGGAATTGAATTGTTTTTTGGTTTTTTTGACAAATCTGCTTGACCTTGCGAGATAAAATTGATAAGATATTATCTGTTGTCATCAAGCAAAGCCAAATGCATAAAAATTAGATTTATGGATAGCCATACAAACTGAAATTTGTGCTTGACGAGCTAAACAGCAACTGATACAATGATTTATGTTGTCTGTTACCAACATCGGCGAAATTGATTGTCTCTTGAATATTGAATATATATTCAAAAGAAATTAAAAAAGTTGTTGACAAGGTTTTGACGACATGATATACTTTAAAAGTTGTCACGGAGCACTTGCTTTTCTGATAACTTGGTAGACCTTTGAAAACTGAACATTGTTTCGACAAACCAAATATGTGTAGGGCGGTTTGATACTTAGTATCAAACCCAAACAATATTTGCGAAGTCAATTTGCTTTTAAAAAAAGTAACAACAATCGATGAGCTATTCAAGCACATCATCTATAAGATGAGAGTTTGATCCTGGCTCAGGACGAACGCTGGCGGCATGCC
>NZ_SULH01000011.1 GCF_007115095.1 Levilactobacillus enshiensis
CCTCAGGTGTGAATCTGGTTCTAGGCATAATAAAATCCCCTTAAGATTAATAGATGAATTATTGTTTTTCATCTGTCAACCTTAAGGGGACTATAGCACAGAGGACTGAAAAAGCTGACTTTATTTTTGGCCATTATTGTGTCAAAACGTGCGCCACCAGGCAGTTTGTTGCGCTTAACCCGAGAACAGGACTTATGCCCGGTCTTGGCATAAGTCCTGTTCTCACGTTAATGCTCGCAAACAAACCGCCTGATGGCCCACTCTATTCCTACGTTTAGGATTCGCGTTCGACGTCTTCGGCTAATTCTAGCCAAATGGTCAGTGGTGAGGGGATGTAGTCGGGCCAGACTTCCATCTTCTTTGCGCACCGGTCGAGCAGATGACTCTGACCATCTTCGGCCAAGTCCGTGAAGACACTTAACGCCTGCGCGTTGTCCTCTAAGTCGGTCATGAGTGTGGGCACATTATGTTTCCATTCTTCAATCAGATCCTGGTAGATCACAATGCGACGGGCTTGCAGAATCGTGTAGTCAACGCCCTCGACATGTAGCTGCTTGACAAAACGGTCGTATTCATTGAATACCGCCGTCTGGGCACGTTGCCAGTCCGTCTTTGTAAATTCCGCTTGTTTTTCCTTCATAACTGTTCGACCTCTTTATCTCGTGCTTAATTTCCAAAAGTTTAATGAAAACTTTTCCCTATCTTTGAGAAATTGCATCTTTTATCAGTATAGCATTTTAACGAACAATAGTAAGGTATCTTTACATGTTGGCCGGTTGGCTAGTCCGAATAGCACTAGTTGTTGGATACAAAAAGGGGAACGCAGGCGCTCCCCCATGGTTGATCTTATTTTTCCCAGCCACACAGTTTGTAGTGGGCATGCTTAGCCCATTTCAAGGTGACATGCTTGAGCTTGCCAGCGTGATTCAGACCCCGGCAGTACTTAGTATAGTGGTACTTTTTCCCGTGGTGCGGTGCAATCCAAACCTTGGTGGCCTTGGCTTCAGCAGTCGTGGTGGGGGCAGTCAGCGGTTCAACCACGCCCCCCAGCGTAAACGAGACTGCGATGAGCGCCACGGCGCGACGTAATGCTTTCATAAGATTTATCCTCCCTGAATATGTAGTGGTGACAGCTTTTTGCGTCGTCAGCAATTGGACGATCGTTTAACCGGCCTGACTATAGCCAGTCGCATAATCAATGGTGTAGCCCGGTTCGATATTGAAAATGTAAACGTTAAAGCGAATTGCGTTGGAACCAACGGACTGGGCCCGCATCTGGACACCACGAGCAACGAGTTCATGGCCCTTGAAGACGGGGGTCACCGTGTAACGAACGTAATGACGCGAGCTGGCTTTCAAGTAAGCAGCCACGTCCATTTCGTTGTGCAGCATGCTAGGGTTGTTCAAAGTTCGTGTGCCAGTCATCAGGTTCTTAGGATTATTGTTCTGTCCGGTAAATTGATAACCAATTAGGTGACTGCGATTGTACAACCACCCGTGATGCGTGCGCTTGTTGTGCCACCCGGTGGGGTCAACCGTTAAAGCTTCACGCTTGGCACTGGACATCAACGCACGATTCAGCAGGGCGGCCGCCCCAGTGACCCGATTATAACCATCGAGATTGTGGTAAGTTTGCCATGGCCCGCGTTTCGTTGAGAGTTGTGCCCGACTAAAATGCGGATTGTTGTGGTCAATGGTGATTTCCTGTTGCCCCTTGTAAGTCAGCGTTGCCAGGTTGGTCGTGGCTGGGGTAGTGGTTGGCCCTTTTTTGGCAGTCTTTTTAGCCCGGGACTTGGTCGCAGCACGCTGATGATCGTATGAAACTTGCTGTTGAGAAATGTCTTCCTTTTGACTGGATAATCGTTCTTTTTCGGCAGCGTTGGCCTGTTCCAGCTTAGCGGCCTTTTTCTCGGGTGAATGGTCGTAGACGACTTTGGTACTCGTGGTCGCCTGGGCCGATGACTTAGTAGGGGCACAACCGCTGACACCGATAGCGAAGGTGCTGAACAATGCCAACGTCAAAACTGTTATTTTTTTCATTAGCGCAGTGCCTTTCTATAGCCGGCCGCCTTGGCTTGTGCTTCCGTTTGGAAGTAGACGGCGTTACTACTATTCATGTGGTAACCTGCTTGGTCCGGCGTATGATAAATTTTGGAGTTCCGATTGCCGATAATTTTACCGGTCTTACGTGTGTCGAGGTCGCCCTTAGCGTGAGCTGCGGTGTGACTGTTGCTGGTCGCTGCCGCTCGACTCGTTGCCGTTGCCGCCTGACTAGATGCGGCGGCACGTTCTGACGCAGCTTGGCGACTGGAACGCCGGCTGGCCTGCTGACTAGCCTGCCGAGCACTTGTCGCGGCTTTGGTCGATGCAGCGGATGATGCGCTGATTTTGTCGGCCAAGGCCATGCTGGCGTCATCTTGGCGACTAGCTGTAGCTGCCAGCCGTTTGGATTCTGCCCTAGCTTTAGCTAAACGCTGTGTGCCAACGCGAACCGTCTTAGTGGTGACAATTGTCTGGGGCTTGGCATTAGCCGTGCCAATCGCATAAAAGCCACCAGACAGCACTAAAATGACACTGATGATTCCAACCAGTAGGTGACGCCTGTGATGCTGATGTGGTCGGCGAAAGGCCCAGTAGGCAACACCAGCCCATACCAGTATCCACAGAATGCTCCAAATGATAAGATGACCCCCTCAACAATAAGTTTTCAGCTTTAGCTGTTAACAATGAGTGGCAAATAATAAATGCCCAACACTAATTTTATGAGCGTAGCGGGGGTTTTGCAATGCTTACTTTTTCTTTTTTGGTAAAGAATGGGCAATTGGAAAAATTTAAGGGTAGTTTTTACGCACAGTTAATTTTGCCGGTAAACAAAAGGTCGTCTGCTGGTCCAGATGACCAGGGGACGACCGATTAACAGACAATTTATTTCTTTTCCTTCAGCAGTTCCACAATTTCCTTGAGGTAAGCCTCTTCTTGTGAGGGGGCTTCATCTTCCTCCGGCTCTTCCGGTGCTTTAGGAACCAGTTTATTGATGAATTTGATCAATAGGAAGACGACAAAAGCGATGATCAAAAAGTTAATGACGGAGTTGATAAAGGCCCCATATTTAAAGTGGGCGCTACCAATAGTTAAGACGAGATTGGAAAAATCAATATTGCCAATAAAAATTCCCAGTAATGGGTTAATCAGATTGTCGACCAGTGATTTAACGATGGCGGTGAAGGCTGCCCCGACGATCACCCCAACGGCCAAGTCCATGACGTTGCCCCGGGCAATGAATTCCTTAAACTCTTTTAACACGTGTGCTTCCTCCTTTAATTGTCGATAACGGTTACCTTCTATTTTTAACGATTAAGTTATAAAAAGCAACCAAAACGCTGGTGAGAATTTCACGGAAATCTTAGCTTTTTGCTCAGAAACTAAAGGGGAGTGTGCTATAATTGTAAGTGGTTTCAAAGTGGTTTCAAAGTGGTTCGGGAATGCCTGAAATCTGTTACATTGGTGCCTAAAAAGTGGGCCCTAACAAACGTTTTGCTTGCATTCCATTTTAAAATCAACTATTATCAATTATTGATACATTTTAACCCGTTTGGGACAACCGAAGTGGTTTTAAAATGTTTGGGGAACCGAGTAGATTGTCATTATAGGAGGTGATTACCATGCTGAGTCGAACCAAAGAGTTCTTACGGCAACATAACTATCGTTACGAAAAGTCGTATATTCGACCACTGATGGCGCCAGAGAGCGTTTATGTCTTTAAATTCGGTCAAGATTCGCTCAATAATCGGGTAATCATTCGTTATGGTCATACGTGGACGGGCCGTCAGCGAATTAACGAGATTGATTTGCGACTGCACAAGCAAAAACACCCACGTGTCTTTCAAAACGAAGCGGATATGCTAGATTATTTAGAATCGCACATTTCCCGCGGGCAGCAAGACACTGACCACACGACCGATACCGAAAAAGTTTAAGGCCGTTCTATCAATTTTTTAATTTAGCGGAGAGCTGGTGACAATTTGCGTTGTCATGAGCTCTTTTTCTATAGAAGGCGTTAAATTGAGCTGTGACTGTTGCACTCCCAGCGGCCGACCTTTAAACTGATAAATAAAGGTTGCGAGTTGAAACTGAGGTTTGGTCATCTCAAAGTGAAGAAAATGCTAACTTATTTGCGCGTCACTATAAATTTAGTAAATTAATTGAAGAAACTGTCATTAATAAGGAGGAAACAAGTCACATGCAATGGACCGAAGTGAGTGTTATTACCACGAATGAAGCGGTGGAAGCCGTTAGCAATATCTTGCAAGAAGCCGGGGCCAGTGGTGTCAAAATCGATGATGCGGCCGATTATGACCATCTCAAGGCTGGTAAGTACGGTGAAATCGTTGATCTGAAGACGATTCCACACCGTACCAGTGGGGCCGAAATCAGCGCCTACTATCCGGAAACGATCTTTGTTCCCGAAATCTTACCGACGATTAAGCAACGGGTCAGTGATCTGACGAAATTTGGGTTAGATCCAACGCCGGGGACCGTAACAACGAAGGCAGTCGATGATGTGAGTTGGGCAACTGCTTGGCAAAAGTATTACCATCCGGTTCGCGTGACGCGCTATTTGACGGTCAGTCCTAGCTGGGAAGATTATCAACCAGTCCAACCCGATGAACATGTGATTCGTCTCGACCCGGGGATGGCCTTTGGAACGGGAACGCATCCAACTACGCGACTTTCAATGACGGCATTAGAAATGGTCGTTCGCGGTGGCGAGACGATGTACGATGTCGGGACGGGTTCCGGCGTTTTGAGTATTGCTGCGAAATACTTGGGCGTGAAGCAGATTACGGCTTTTGATTTAGATGACGTTGCCGTGCGGTCTGCCAAGACAAACTTAGATTTGAACCCCGTTGCAAAGGATATCGTTGCTAAGCCGAATGATCTGCTTAAAGGGATTCATCAGCCGGTCGACCTGGTCGTGGCGAATATTCTGGCCGAAATTATCTTGCCATTGATTCCCCAAGCCTGGGAGAATTTAAACGTTGGGGGTTACTTCCTGACGTCGGGTATTATTGCGGATAAATTGAATGAAATCGTGGCTGCACAGGAAAAGCAGGGCTTTATTATTGATAACATTTTACAAATGAAAGATTGGCGCGGCGTGATTGCGCACAAGCCAACGGAGGATGAATAGACGATGCAACGGTATTTTTTAGAAACAGCCCATCAAACCGGTGATCACGTGGAATTGCCGGCATCGATTGCCCATCATTGGGTGACCGTCTTACGGGCCGAACCCGGTGCTGTGGCGGAGTTTGTGGACAATACGGCGCATCTCTTTCATGGTCAGCTCGATGCGGCAGACCCCGCAACCGTCACGTTGACGGCGGTGACTACCCCGACCGTTGAGCTACCAGTTTCAGTGACGATTGCCTGTGGTCTACCGAAACAAGAAAAAGCAGAGTGGATCACGCAAAAGGCAACCGAGCTTGGCGTCGAGCACATCATCTTTTACGCGGCGGACTGGTCCGTGGCGAAGTGGCAACCTAATAAAGTTGTGAAAAAGTTAGCGCGCCTAACTAAGATTGCTCATGGTGCTGCCGAGCAAGCCCATCGTTTGCGGCGGCCCGAGGTCAGCTTCGCCAAGAACCTCGCGGAAGTGGTTCAACGACCAGCCGATGTGAAGGTATTGGCGTACGAAGAATCGGCCAAACAAGGCGAACAAAGTGCATTAAACCAACAGCTACAGGCCATTCAGCCGGGTCAAAGCTTACTAGCTATCTTTGGTCCGGAGGGCGGTATTAGTCCGGTCGAAGTCCAAACGGCACAGGCGGCACAGGCCGTCTTAGTGGGGCTAGGTCCCCGCATTTTACGGACGGAAACGGCCCCGTTATTTCTCCTGTCAGCGGTTTCAACGGTCTTGGAGCTGCAACAACCGAGATAACAGGGTGAAATCTCACCTGAAACATGCTAAAATAATTGCAATATAAAGAGAGATAGGTGAGAGATAGATGGCAGTTTTAAATAAATTGGGGTGGCGGTACTGGCTAATCGGTATCGTTATGGGTCTCTTACTCCCGGCAGTGGCAACCTGGCTGAATATTAGTCCGGTCATGCGCTTTGGCGGTCTGTTGCTAGTTGTAAATGGTGGCTTGGCTATTTGGTTGGGGAGACTCATCTATCGGCACACGCAACCTGGTTGGTGGCTCTTGATCTGGCCACTGATCTACCTGATTGGCGCTTATTGGTTCCTGCCACAGTACACGTTGTACTTTGCCGTGGTTTATCTGTGCCTGTCTTACTTGGGGTACGGGTTAACGCAAACGAAAATTGAAGTGAAATCATAATTTAAATCTAAGGGTGGTGGCGTCCAATATGACCAAAGAACGTGTCTGGACGGCTGAAGAAGTAATTGCCAGAGTCGGTAAATATATGAATGCACAACACGTTGAAATGGTGGTCAAAGCCTGCCATTTTGCAACGGTCGCGCATAAAGACCAAACGCGTCAATCCGGCGAACCCTATATTATGCATCCTATTCAGGTGGCAGGAATCTTAGCCGACTTGAACATGGATCCCGAAACAGTTTCGGCTGGGTTCTTACATGACATCGTGGAAGATACGGGCGTTACCCTGAGTGACGTGCAGGAGCTATTTGGCGACGACGTGGCATTGATTGTGGACGGTGTGACCAAGTTAGGAAAAATCAAATACAAGTCTAACCGGGAACAATTGGCGGAAAATCACCGTAAACTCCTGCTAGCCATGTCTAAGGACATTCGGGTCATGATCGTCAAGCTGGCTGATCGGCTGCACAACATGCGGACGCTAGAACACTTGCGGCCGGATAAGCAACGGCGGATTGCGAACGAAACGCTTGAAATTTACGCACCGTTGGCTGACCGGTTAGGGATCAGCACCATCAAGTGGGAACTGGAAGATATTTCTCTGCGCTACTTGAACCCGCAACAGTATTACCGGATCGTTCACCTGATGAATTCGCGGCGAGATCAGCGGGAACAATATATCGCGGGGGCAATCAAGGATATTCAGGCGTCCATTCAGGATCTCAAACTAACGCCAGAGATCTATGGTCGGCCGAAGCATATCTACTCCGTTTACCGTAAGATGAAGGACCAGCATAAGCAGTTTAGTCAAATTTACGATCTGCTAGCAATCCGAGTAATCGTTGATACCATTAAGGACTGTTACGCGGTGCTCGGGGCCATTCACTCGCAATGGAAGCCCATGCCTGGGCGGTTCAAAGACTACATTGCGATGCCGAAGGCCAACATGTACCAGTCGTTGCACACCACGGTCATTGGGCCAGAGGGCAAGCCACTTGAGGTCCAAATTCGGACCAAAGAGATGCACGCTGTGGCTGAATATGGGGTTGCGGCGCACTGGGCCTACAAGGAAGGCGTCAAGGACAAGGTCCAAGAGACCAATTCCGGTGACAAACTGAACTTATTTAAGCACATCATCGAACTGCAAGAAGACACAGATGATGCGTCAGACTTCATGGATAGCGTCAAGGGGGAACTCTTCGGCGATCACGTCTATGCCTTCACGCCCAAGGGGGATGTCTTGGAGCTTCCCAAGGGTGCGGGGCCGCTGGATATGGCCTATGCGATTCACACTGAGGTTGGCCACCACACGACCGGGGCAACGATCAATGGGAAAATCGTGCCGTTGAACTATGAGATCAAGAACGGGGATATCGTTGACATTCGGACGTCCTCCAGTTCTGCCGGGCCAAGTCGAGACTGGATGAAACTAGTATCAACGCGCCGGGCACGAAATAAGATCAAACAGTTCTTCCGACAGACTGACCGGGAGCAAAATATCGTTGCGGGTCAGGAAACGGTTGAACGGACGATTCGCGACTTGGGATACGATCCCAAGCTGCTGATGACCAAGGAGAACTTGGATAAGGTCACGGCGAAGATGCACTATCAACACGCCGATGATCTCATGGCGGCTATTGGCTTTGGTGACATGCAGCCCCGCGGGGTCGCTAACCGCTTGACCGAAGGCGTTCGCCAGGCTGCTGAAGATGAACGTCGTCGCCGTGAAGAACGCGAGCTGCTGGAAGAACACCAGACAATCAAGAACGACAACGACAATGACAAGAAGGATCGCAAGAATAAGGACTCCGATGGCGTGGTCATCGAAGGCGTTGACAATTTGCTGATTCGGCTGAGTCATTGCTGTTCACCCGTTCCTGGCGATGACATCGTTGGTTACATTACCAAGGGTCGCGGGGTCTCGGTTCACCGGAAGGATTGCCCGAACGTCCGTAATGCTGAAAAGAATGGCGAACGGATCGTGGCGGTCCGCTGGGGCGACATGGCTGGCGACAAGACCAATTACAACGCTGACATTGAGGTCCAGGGTTACAATCGTAATGGCTTACTCAACGATGTTTTACGGACTATCAACAACAATACCAAGTACTTGACGTCGATCAATGGGAAGGTCGACCACAATAAGATGGCCACCATTTCCATCAGTTTAGGAACGCGTAATCAATTAGAATTGCAACGAATCTTAGATAATATTAAAAACATTCCGGACGTCTACGTGGTTAAACGGGCGTTCCATTAGATCAGAAGGGTGAGTTAGCATGCGAGTCTTGCTTCAACGAGTCAGTCGTGCCAGCGTGGCCATCGACGGCCAGGTTCATGGCGCCATCGATCAAGGGTTTCTCTTACTAGTTGCTGCGGAAGATAGCGATACCAGTGAACAGGTCGACTATCTGGTGCATAAGATCAGTAAGCTGCGGGTCTTTCAAGACGACGCGGACAAAATGAATTTAAGTCTAGCCGACGTTCACGGTAGCGTGCTGTCGGTGTCACAATTCACGTTGTACGCCAACACTAAGAAGGGTAACCGACCGAGTTTCGTTGCGGCCGGAGAACCCACGCACGCCAAGGCCCTTTATGAAGAATTCAATGAAAAATTAGCCGCGACGGGACTCACGGTCGCTACGGGTGTCTTTGGGGCCGACATGCAGGTTGACCTAGTTAATGATGGACCAGTAACGATTTGGTTCGATACGGATGCAAAATAGATTAAAAATGGCGGGTAGCTTCTGTGAAGGAAACTAGCCGCTTTTTAGGAGGAAAATCATGCGTTATCAGCAGTACTTTTGGGACTTCGACGGGACGCTAGTGAACACGTACCCGGGGATGGTCACCGCCTTTGGGGAAGCCCTTGTGGCATCTGGGGTCAACGATTTTGAAATCGACGGTGAAGAAATCTATAAGACGATGCGGCAACACAGTCTGGGAACGGCCCTACAACGTTTCTCAGCGGAGTATCAGCTTGATCGGGAACGGTTGGAAAAAATTTATCGACTGCAGGCGGCGCCACGACTAAAGGATGCGCAAGCCTTTAAGGGAATCGGCGAGTTGCTGGCCCAGATCACGGCGAACGGGGGTCGAAACTTTCTGCTGACGCATAAGGATCACCGGGCCATGGACCGTTTAGGCCAGTTAGGCCTAGCCCAGAACTTTACGGGCGCGGTGACGGCCGATGACAACTATCCGCGCAAACCTGACCCAACGAGTCTTCTAGCGCTGTGTCAACGCTATCAAGTCGACCCTAAAACGGCGATCATGATCGGTGACCGAAACTTGGACGTCACGGCGGGGCATCGGGCTGGTATGGCTGGGGCACTGTTTGACCCCGAACATCTGATTGTCGATGAAAGTCAACCGGAGATTCGGGTGATCAATTACGACGACTTGCGGGATTGGTTAATGACGGAGTAACTCAAAAAGACTCACGATAAGTTGTCCATACACAAGGACTGCTTGTCGTGAGCCTTTTTACGTGGAATTAGCCACGAGATAAGATCTCGTCAACGGCGCCACCATACGTTTCACCAAAGAGATTCAGGTGGGCAAGTAAGTAATATAGTTGGTAGTGCGGGAGCCGGTCGGCATAGCCCGTGTCAAAGGGATAACTGTCTTGATATCCCCGGTAGAAGTCGGCACTGAAACCGCCAAAAATGGTGGTCATGGCGATGTCGAATTCACGGTCACCATAGAGAACGTCGGGGTCGATCAGTGTGGGGGTGCCTTCGCTGGTAAAAAGGTAGTTGCCGGACCAGAGATCGCCGTGAAGTAGTGAGGGGACGATATGTCGCCCGGCGTTTTCGGTCAGAATATGTTGCCGAACGCGGTCATAGGCTGTCTGGCGTCGGTCGTTCCACAAACCGTGTTGTTGAGCCCGCCGAACCAGTGGGTCGAGGCGTTGCTGCAGATAAAAAGTCGACCAATCATCCTGCCAGTCGTTGTGCTTGGGGAGCTTCCCCACCAAGTTGTCCTGATCAAAGCCGAATTGTGGTGCTGTCACGCGATGAACCCGCGCAACGGCTTGACCGAGATCATACTGGCTGCCGTGGCCCGTTGTCAGAAATTCTAAGACGAGATAGGCATCGCCGTCAATATTGCCGGTCGCAAGAACCTCAGGGACGTTGACGGCCTGACTCAAGGCTTTTAAACCAGCGACCTCGTGACTGTAAAAGTCAGCTGGCGTCTGGGGTTGAACCAGCAGAAATGCCGGCCCCTCTGCCGTAGTTAAACGAAAGGCAAGGTTGATGTCGCCACCAGCCACGGGCGTTGCTGCCGTAATCTGTGGCAGTGGGAGTTGTGCTAACCAAGCCGTTGTGAGTGTCATATATTGTCGCGCTTCTTTCTAAAGATTAAAAATACTACTGGTATTAGGTTTTAAGCCGGTAACTGCTTAGGAGGCCGACTTAAAATAGTTGCTGAGGCCAGCGACGACACGGGTGGCCACGTGCTGCTGGTACCTGCTATTGCGAATTTCGGTAAAGTCCTTCTTGGTGTTGATGTAACCCATTTCCAGTAACAGGGATGGCCGGCTGTTATCGCGAATGACCTCGAAGTTACCAAATTCTACGCCCCGGTTGGTCAAAGGAAGATCGTTCATCTGTGAATTGACGGCTTGGGCAAGCGCGTAGGACGTTTTCCGGTGATAGTAGTAAGTGGTGGTCCCGGATCCCAGGTTGTCACTGGGTGCTGAGTCAAAGTGAAAACTGATAAAGGCACTGGCCTGATTGGTGTTGGCAAGTGCCGGCCGGTCAGCAAGACTAACCGTTTTGTCGCTTGAACGGGTCATGATGACGTGTGCACCGCGGGCCCGTAATAGTTTGGCCACTTTAGTTGCCAATTGGAGCGTGTAGGTCTTCTCATCGTGTTTCTGATCGATCGACAGGGCGCCTGAGTCACTCCCACCGTGGCCAGGATCCAAGACGATGGTAGCTTCCGACAGGTTGGTGGCCCGTTTAAGATTGCCCGGATGATCGACTAACCAACTGGCGACCCAACCAAAATGGTTATGACTGTCGCGGACGTGATACCAATTATTCTTTTCACTTAAAATGGTTAAGCGGCTATTCTTTTTAACTTTATGGGTCACTTGGTAGGTCAGTCCCGGACCATCGCGCAAGTTCAGGTTGCTAACGGTGGCGGTGACGGCGTTGTGCTGAGTAAAGGCAAAGAGCAGACCACCAGCCACTAAGAGAATGGCGAGGCTGGTGACCAAGCCCACCCAGTTTTGAGGTTTAAAGTGCATACTGTGTCTCCTTCGTCAAATTAGAATTAATTATACCACGAAAGAAATTGCGTCTTGGTTAAATTATGGTGGAAAAGGGGCTGGAAATGAAACGAGATTGTTGGTATTGGGGGTCCCATGTTGTTTAGGACAAACATGACCGGTACCGTGGAACTTTCAAACCTTAGTTTCTTCAAATAAACCGGATCATTTTCTTAGGACGCCTTGACTTTTCAAGCCATTTTCAGTATTCTTAGGAAGAATAAAATAGATTGCCAGTGAGAGAGAACAGTAGAAGAAAGCCCGTTTCCAGAGAGGTCGCGTAGCTGAGAGCGACTAACGGTGTAACTTTGAAGACACTTTTGAGGCTAATGGCGCTTGTCGTCATTCGTTTGCAACGTTATCCTGCAGAGAACTTTATTAAAGGTGGTACCGTGCATACCTGCGCCCTTGTCAATTGACAGGGGCGTTTTTTATTTTCTGCAAACGAAGAGAGGAAGAATGCTCATGCGTTATCAACGACCAAAGGGAACGGCCGACATTTTACCAGGGACTTCTGAGACTTGGCAATTTGTTGAAGCGACTGCCCGTCAGTTGTTTGCTAACTACCGCTTCAAAGAAATTCGGACGCCAATGTTTGAAAACTTTGAAGTCTTTTCACGGACTTCGGGGGACACCTCCGATATCGTGACCAAGGAAATGTACGACTTTAAGGACAAGGGTGACCGGCACTTATCCTTGCGGCCTGAAGGAACTGCCGGAGTTGTCCGGGCCTTCGTTGAAAATAAGTTGTACGGTCCCGAAACGACTAAACCTTACAAGGTCTACTACATGGGACCAATGTTCCGTTACGAACGGCCACAATCCGGCCGACAACGGGAATTCCACCAAATCGGGGTCGAAGCTTTTGGGAGTGACGCGCCTGAATTAGACGTGGAAGTCATTGCCTTAGGGATGAATCTGCTGAACCAACTGGGGTTGAAGCACTTGCGCTTAGCGTTGAACACGTTAGGTGATCAAGAGACCCGTTCGGCTTACCGGCAGGCTTTGATCGATTTCTTGGAACCGCATTTCGATGAGTTAAGTGACGACTCCAAGTTGCGGCTACACAAGAACCCATTGCGGGTCTTGGATAGCAAGGATAAGCACGATCAAGAGCTGGTTGCTGATGCGCCATCCATTCTGGACTTTTTGACGCCAGAAGCCACGGCGCACTTTGACCGGGTCAAGGCAAGTCTGGACGCCTTAGGTATCGCCTATGACGTCGATGCCACGATGGTCCGGGGGTTGGATTACTACAACCACACCATTTTTGAAATCATGGCGGATTCCCCAGCATTGGGTGAAGGCTACACGACCGTTCTGGCCGGTGGCCGGTACAACGGCTTGGTCGAAGAACTTGGCGGTCCCGAAATGCCTGGCGTTGGGTTTGGCTTAGGGGTGGAACGCCTGGTCTTATTGATGGAAGCTGAAAAAGTTGCCATTCCAGATGACCATCCACTAGACGTTTACGTTGTGGGAATCGGTGACGATACCTCACTGGAAACGTTAAAACTCGTTCAGGCTATTCGGACGGCCGGGTTAACGGCTGACCGGGATTACCTGGGTCGTAAGCCTAAGGCCCAGTTCAAGACGGCTAACCGGTTGAACGCGGCTTACACCTTGACCATCGGCGATCAAGAATTAGCCAATCAAACGGCTAACTTAAAGTCTATGGCTAGTGGTGAAGAGATCAGCGTGCCATTGGCTGACATTTATCAAGATTTCCAAAACGTCGTGACCACAAAGTTTACGGCAAAATAAGAGGGGAAAATAATGGAAAAGAATTTGAAACGGACCACATACGCTGGTTTGGTCGATGAACAATATCTGGATCAAACCATCGTCTTAAAGGGTTGGGTGCAAAAGCGCCGGAACCTGGGTGGCTTGATCTTTATCGATCTACGCGACCGCGAAGGTATCGTCCAATTGGTCTTCAGTGAAGAATATGACAAGGACGCCTTAGACGTCGCTGAACACTTACGGAGCGAATACGTTATCGAAGTGCAAGGTCAAGTCGTTGCCCGGGCGCCTAAAGAAATTAACCCTGACATGAAGACGGGGAAGGTTGAAGTCCGTGTTACGGGAATTAACCTGTTGAACAAGTCCAAGGAATTGCCATTTGAAATTAAAGATGGCGTGAATGCTTCCGATGACTTACGGCTCCAGTACCGGTACCTAGATTTACGCCGGCCAGAGATGCAAAAATCCCTGTTGCTACGGAACCGGATCGTACAGTCCGTTCACAGTTACTTTGACAAGAATGGCTTTATTGATATCGAAACGCCAGACTTGACGAAGTCCACGCCAGAAGGGGCCAGAGACTATCTGGTACCTTCTCGGATCTACAAGGGGCATTTCTACGCCTTGCCACAATCACCACAATTGTTTAAGCAATTGTTGATGGGTGCGGGCTTCGATCGGTACTACCAAATCGCCCGTTGCTTCCGTGATGAAGACTTACGTGGTGACCGTCAACCTGAATTTACGCAGATTGACTTGGAAACGTCCTTCTTAACTGCCGAAGAAATTCAGGACCTGACCGAAGGCTTGATTGCCAAGGTCATGAAGGATACCCTGAACGTTGATGTGAAGCTACCATTCAAACGTATGGACTGGGATGACTCCATGGCACGCTTTGGGACCGACCAACCGGACGTTCGTTTCGGAATGGAATTAAAGGACCTGTCTGCTATCATGGCCAACACCGACTTTAAGGTCTTCTCTGGTGCCGTTGCTGACGGTGGTCAAGTTAAGGCGATCGCCGTTCCCGGTGGTGCTGACAAGTACAGCCGCAAGGACATCGACAAGTATGGTCAATACGTGGAACGTTTCGGCGCTAAGGGCTTGGCCTGGATGAAGGTGACCGATGATGGCTTCAGCGGTCCAATTGCGAAGTTCTTCAAGGAAGGCGACTGGTTCAAGCAGATCACCGAAGCGACTGGCGCTAAGAGTGGTGACTTGCTACTGTTTGCAGCCGATTCTAAGCGAGTCGTTGCTCAGACCTTAGGTTACCTGCGGGTTGCCATTGCCAAGGAACAAGACATGATCGATCAAAACAAGTGGGCCTTCCTGTGGATCGTCAACTGGCCATTATTCGATTACGATGTCGACTTGAAGCGTTGGGTTCCTGCCCATCACCCATTCACGATGCCTGCTGAAGGGGACGCTCACTACTTAAACGATGGCGAAGACCCACACAAGGCCTACGCACAAAGTTACGACATCATCTTGAACGGGTTGGAATTAGGTGGGGGGTCCATTCGGATTCATACCCGCGAACTGCAAATGAAGATGTTGAAGGCCTTAGGCTTTACGCCTGAACGAGCAGAAAAGCAATTTGGATTCTTGCTCAAAGCCTTGGATTACGGGTTCCCGCCTCATGGTGGTCTGGCCATTGGGTTGGATCGGTTTGCCCGCTTGCTTGCTAAGCGCGACAACATCCGCGACGTGATTGCCTTCCCTAAGAACTCGAAGGCTACGGAACCAATGACGGAAGCCCCATCGACGGTTGCCGACAAGCAGTTGCTTGACCTCGACCTGTTGATTGCGGACGAAGACAAGCCTGAAGCTTAATTGAACGGACTTGAAATTTAATGAGAGGTAGTTGCAATTTGCCAGTTTGGCGGGTTGTGGCTACCTCTTTTTGAGTGAAACTAAAGGTTGAAAGACGAAATACTCGTTCCGGTATCGGTAAGTATTTGCGTCGTTAAATTAGTCTAATTTGAGTGCGCTCCGGCCGGCTACTGTGGGGACGCTTCAGCCTGGCAGAACACCAGTCTGCTCGCTTGCTTTGAGGCCACGAAAACCACGTGCCGCCCAAACGTCAACTAACACCACTTTTGCGGTTTCCAGTAAAGGAAGGGCTTGACGATACCACGAAAAAGTCGTGTAATTAGGACATTAGAAAATGGAGTGATTATGATGAGTGAAATTGAAACTGCAACGTTTGCTGGCGGCTGTTTCTGGTGTATGGTGCGGCCATTCGATGAATTTCCAGGAATTAAAAAAGTGCTGTCAGGGTATACCGGTGGGTTTGTGACCGATCCGACTTACGAACAGGTCAAGGCACAGTGGACTGGTCATACGGAGGCCGTTAAAATCTGGTTCGATCCTGCAGTGGTCAGTTACGGCCAACTGGTTGACCTCTATTGGCAGCAAACCGACCCGACCGATGACGCTGGCCAGTTTCAAGACCGTGGCAGCAACTACCGACCGGTAATCTTCGTGAATAGCCTGGCACAAGCCCAAACGGCGCAACAGTCTAGGGCGGCGCTGCAGGCACGTGAACAATTTGACCAGCCCATCGTGACGAAGATTCAAGTCGTTCAACCATTCTTTCCGGCTGAAGAACGGCATCAACAATTCTACAAGAAGAATCCAGAACGATTTGCTGCTGAGGAAGCAGGTGGCCGCGACGCCTTTGTCAAAAGTCACTGGCAGAAAGGTTAGAAGACGATAAAACCCGGTATTTGCCGTGGCCGTGGCGGCGATTAAATGCTATACTAGGCCGAGCATAGTATAAAGGATAATTAAAGATATAAGCGAGGTCGGTATTTAAATCATGGATGATGTGCAGCAGTTGTTAAAACGGCATACCTATACGGCAAAATTCTCCGTTGCTTTTTTCTACGGGGTTTTAGTGTCAATTGCGGTGAACTTTTTCTGGACGCCCGGTCATATTTATTCTTCCGGAGTTACCGGGTTAGCCCAATTGGTCAATAGTTTGACGGCTGGGTTGGGGGCATTTCATATTACAACGGCCCTGGGCCTGTTTCTGATCAACATTCCCATGTTCTTCCTAGCTTGGAAGCAGATTGGAAAGTCTTTCACGGTCTTCACCTTCATTTGTGTTCTGTTTGCGTCAGTGATGATTCGGGTGATCCAACCGGTTCATTTAACCAGTGACCCCATTATCTGTGCAATTTTTGGGGGCGCGGTCAACGGTTTCGGGACGGGATTTGCATTGAAAAATGGAATTTCGACCGGTGGGTTGGACATCATTGGCATCGTGTTACGGCGGAAAACGGGTCGTAGTATGGGGACCATCAACATTGCCTTTAACAGTTTGATCGTCATTAGTGCGGGATTTGTTTACGGCTGGCCGTATGCGCTATACTCTGCACTGGGGCTGTTTGTTAACGCCAAAGTCATTGATATGACCTTTACGCGTCAACAGCGGATGCAGGTCATGGTCATTACGGATCGGCCCAAAACGGTAATTGATAGCATTCAAAACCACATGCGCCGGGGAATTACCATCGTCCATGGTGCAGAAGGGGCTTATCGGCACGATGAAAAGACGATTTTGTTCACGGTGATCACCCGTTACGAAATGGACGCCTTAGAGACGGCCATGGAAGAGGCTGATCCTAAAGCCTTTGTTAGTATTTCTGACACGGTTAAGGTCTTGGGACACTTTTATGAGCCGAAATGGTAGTGACAACGAATTTTCAGTTAACAGGTTTTACGGCATTCCCCGTAAAACCTGTTTCTTTTCGGGGGAAATTCCGCGGTGTTTCTTAAAGGTTCTTAAAAATCGCTAGGTTCCATAGGGAGATGTGGTATAATTCTCGGTGTTATGGACTGCGAAAAATAAGTGATATTGGTGATTAGCGTGAAAGAGATTTATCTATGGTTAGTACGACTCATGTCGTTACTGTGTGCGGGTCGCCGTCAACAAAATGTGGTCTACCTGATGAGTTTCGGGGACAATCTTCCCTTCATCAAGGCATTGGCTATGGCATTGCCGGCTGACCGGACGTTGGTCGTTTTTTATCGTCCGGCGCACGAAACGGCCGCACAAGAGCTAGCTGCGGCGGGGATTACCGTTCAACCGTTTCGTGATGACCTGCGGTTTGTTTTTAAGGGAATTCCGACCATTATGCGGGCGCGCGTGTTATTTTGCGATAACTATTACGCCTTCCTCGGGGGACTTCATCATCCTAAGCGCATGCGAATCGTCCAATTGTGGCATGCGGCGGGAGCAATCAAGCGCTTTGGTTGGGACGATCCAACGACAGCGCAACGCTCACAGAGTGATCAACGGCGGTTTCAAGCGGTGTACGATCAGTTCGATGATTACGTGGTGGGGGCCGCAGCGATGGGCCAGGTCTTTGCGAAAAGTTACCATGTCCCTGCGGACCGCATGCACGTGTTGGGGTATCCACGCTCGGATCGATTGGCTAATCCAGAGTGGGTGGCGCAAGCACGCGCAAGGGTTGCCCGCCTAGCACCGGAATTAACGGGGCACCGGGTCATCTTGTATGCTCCGACTTATCGCGATGGTGTGACGTTTACACCACCGGCTGATTTGGCACGGGCTTTGCGCGCCGATCCCGATGCCCGGGTTGTCGTCAAACTCCATCCCGTGTTAGCGAATCAAGCAACGACCTTACAGTCGCAGCTGGGTCAGCAGGTCGTCGTTGCCCAGCAACTGAGTACGATTGACTTGCTAACGGTGGCGGAGACCGTGGTAACGGATTATTCCTCCGTGGCGTTTGATTACAGCCTTTTACCAAATGCCCACAGCTTATTGTTTTACCTATTCGACCTGCCAACGTATTCGCAAGATCCCGGTGTGCAGGACGATTTATTCGATTGGTTGCCGAGTCCGGCACTGACCGACAGTCAGCACTTGGCGGCAGCAATTGCTGAGGATGCGCCAACTGACTTTACACAATTCAATCAACATTGGAATAGTGCCAATGATGGCCAGGCGACGAGTCGTGTCGTGGCAACCTACGTGGCATTATTAACTGATTAATTAAAGGAGTGCAGTGCCTTGAAAGAGGTCATGACCTTATTCAAAGAACAAATTTCGAGTATCGGGATCATTTTTCGGATTTCCCGCTATGAGGATCAAGCAAGCTATCAGAGTCATTACTTAGGATTGGCGTGGGAATACTTATATCCGTTAATTCAAATCGCAATTTACTGGTTAGTCTTCGGTGTCGGTCTCAAGCATGGTCAACCCCTAAATGGAGTTGGCTACCTGCCTTGGATGGTTATCGGGATCACACCGTGGTTCTTCATGAACCGGGCAACCTTGGATGCCTCTAAGAGTATCTACCAACGGGTCAACATGGTCGCTAAGATGAAGTTCCCCGTTTCGGCATTACCAACGATCAAGATTGTCAGTAATCTGAGTTCCTTTTGGACGATGATGGTCTTCTCTATCTTCATCGGGTTGCTAAATGGTGTTTATCCGAAGGTATCTTGGTTCCAGTGGATCTACTACTTCTTCGCCATGATCTGCTTATTGGTGGCGTTGGGTATCTTGAACTCATGTATCAGTGTGCTGGTCCGGGATTACCATATCCTGCTTCAGTCCGTGATGCGGATGTTATTCTACGTGTCAGGGGTGCTATTTAACTTCGTGACGACATCGTTCCCAGCACCATTTGTTCACTTACTTGAGTTGAACCCTTACTATTACATTGTTAATGGTTTCCGGGAATCCTTTATTGGGACTGGTTGGTTCTGGCAACACCCAATGTTAACGCTGGAATTTTGGATGTTCGTGTTCTTTGTGCTGTTGATTGGTTCACACTTACACTACAAGTTCCGGTCACGCTTCGTTGATTTAATCTAATTGAAAGGGGCAACCTCAAATGGCGAATGGTTTAAGTCACATTATTCAGTCATTGAAGCTCGTTGCTCGCTATGGGCTCATCGTGTTGAACGATGGGCTTATTTGTTTACCCATTAAGCGACGGCTCGTGATGTTTGAAAGTTTTAACGGGAAGGACGTCAATGATAATCCGGCGGCCATCTACCGTGAATTGGTAAAGACCCACCCAGAATACGCTCAGACGGCATATTTTAGTGTGAAACCGCGTGAGTATGCAACATTGCAGGCAAAATATCCAGAAATTAAGTTGGTCAAGCGTTTCACGCCAAGGTGGGTGGGCTTGATGGCACGCGCCGAATTCTGGGTCTTGAACTCCCGCTTACCCAACTGGTGGCACAAGAATCGGCAGACACAAATAATCCAGACTTGGCATGGTACCCCACTGAAGAAATTAGGTGCCGATATCAAACACGTTGCGATTCCGGGAACCACGACGACCGAGTATCACCAGCAGTTCGTCACGGCCGCTAGTCGTTGGGACTACCTGATTGCACCGAACCAGTACTCACAGGATATTTTCAAGTCGGCATTTGGCTTTCACAACCAATTTTTGTCGATTGGTTATCCACGGAATGACGTTCTCTATACGACCAGTAGCGAGCGGGTTCGGCAGTTGAAACAAGACTTGCTGGGCGCGGTGACGGGACCAATCGTGACGTACGCACCGACCTGGCGAGACGACATGGCGGTGCGCCCCGGCGTCTATCAGTTTGATCTTCCGTTCGATCTGGGCGAATTCTTTCAGCATGTACCAGCAACGACTCATCTGATTATTCGGCCCCATTACTTGGTCAAGGATGCCATCGATATTCATGGTTTTGAGGACCGCGTGACGGTGTTAGCCGATACGGACATCGCTAAGCTCTATTTGATTTCAGATCTGCTGATCACGGACTATTCATCGGTCATGTTTGACTTTGCTAATTTAAAACGGCCAGAGTTATTCTTTGCCTATGATTTGGCGCACTATCGCGACCAATTACGCGGTTTTTATTTCGACTACGAACGGGAGATTCCCGGGCCGCTAGTCACAACGGCGTCAGCTTTTTACCAGCAACTTGACGTTTGGCGAACCGCCGGTGAGTTTGCTGACTATCATGACCGCCAAGCTGCCTTTTATCACAAATTCTGTGAATGGGAAGATGGCACGGCTAGTCAGCAGGTCGCACAGGTGATTGTTAACGGAAAGGAAGTTTAAAATGGCAGAATTTCTAATCGGTTCCCACGTCAGTATGAAGGGAAAGGACATGTTGCTGGGGTCGGCTCGAGAAGCCGCCAGTTTTGGCGAAAATGTCTTTATGGTCTATACAGGTGCGCCGCAGAATACACGCCGCAAGCCGATTGACGAGTTAAACATTGCCGCGGGCAAGGCATTCATGACTGTTCACGACCAACGTGCTGTCGTGGTCCACGCGCCGTACGTGGTTAATCTAGGAAATACGGTGAAGCCCCAAAATTATGGTTTTGCCGTAGAATTTTTAACGGCGGAAGTTCAACGCGCGGCGGCTATCGGCGCGACACAAATCGTTCTTCATCCGGGTGCCCATGTGGGAGCAGGGGCCCCCGCCGCCATTGCGCAAATTGCCAAGGGTCTCGATGAGATTTTAGGTGCGGCGCAGGCCCCCGTTCAGATCGCCTTGGAAACGATGGCGGGTAAGGGAACCGAAGTTGGCCGAACATTTGAAGAACTAGCCGCTATTATGGCTGCTACGGCGGCCAACGACCGCTTGTCAGTGTGCTTTGATACTTGCCATACTAGTGATGCGGGGTATGCCATTGCGGATGACTTTGACGGCGTACTCAATGAGTTTGATCACGTGCTGGGAATTGATAAGTTAAAGGTTATTCATTTGAACGATTCAAAGAATCCACAAGGCAGTCACAAGGATCGACACACTAATATTGGACTGGGGACATTGGGATTTGATGTTTTAAATGCGGTTGCGCATCATCCACAACTGACACAAGTGCCTAAAATTATGGAGACTCCGGTGATGGGGCCAGATCGGAAACATGGGGTCAATCCACATGGCTATGAGGTGGCCATGCTGAAGGCGCAGAAATTTAATCCGAATTTAGAAGCTGATGTGTTGGCAGAGAAACCGGTCGATGAATTCTTGACACGAGAATAGTGTGTTAAGTTATCTTTGGCTAAGATTAAGGGATATAAATTGTGGGCATTATGCCTGATGAAAAAATAGGAGCAGCGCTGGGTGACTGAACTGAGTCACGAGCACTGCTCCTATTTGGATGGTTAATCGGCCAGTGGATGCGGAATTAAATCGTAATCCACACTCTCCATGATCAACGTGGCCGTCTCTTCAATCGACTTATTTGAAACATCGATGACTAAACAACCAATTTTTTTATAAAGTTTAGCCGCGTAGTCGAGCTCCTCCGTAATTTTTTGGGTATCGGAATAAGCACTATCTGCGGGCAAGCCATAAGAAATCATACGTTCTTGACGAATCTTCCGTAAAATTTCTGGGCGGTTGGTTAGACCAAAGATACGCTTAGGGTCGACTTGCCAGAGTTCTTGTGGTAATTGCGTCTTGGGTGACAGCGGTAGGTTGGCGACCCGGAGATTCCGGTTGGCTAAGAACAAGGATAGTGGGGTCTTAGAGGTCCGTGAGACGCCCAAAATGACGATGTCAGCCTTTAACAGGCCAGCGGGGTCCTTACCATCATCGTAGGTCACGGCGAATTCCATGGCGGCAATACGGTCGAAATACGTGTCATTTAGATTGTGGACTAATCCCGGCACACCTTCGGGGTCTAAGCCCGTTGCGTTGTGCAGAACGGCCATGGCTGGTTGAATACAGTCGAACTGTTGTAATTGATTGGCGGTCGAGAATTCGCGGACGTGTTGACTTAATTTTGCATTGACTAACGTATGAAAAATCATGGCGCGCTGCTTCTTGGCCAGGTTTAAGATCCCTTCTAGGATGGAATCTGTTTGGATGAAGGGGAACCGTTGGTAACTGGCTTTGACGCTAGGAAACTGGGAAACAGCAGTCTGGGCAACGGTTAAGGCGGTTTCACCGGATGAATCAGATATGACGAAAATATTGATTTGCGGCATGCGGGCAACTCCTCTGACGTTTTCTTCTAGTTTAACCCGTAGACGAAAACGGTTCAAATTTTATTTGCTGGCATTATTGACGTACTTTGGGTGTTTATGTATAATAGTTAAGAACCGTTACGCCGGTGGACAAGTTCCAACCGACGTTATTACTTGTGCTCGGAGGGAGGGAATTTTATATGGCAAAGACAGTCGTTCGCAAAAACGAGTCTTTTGACGACGCTCTTCGGCGCTTCAAACGTACGGTTTCCCGTAGCGGTACTTTACAAGAATACCGTAAACGTGAATTTTACGAAAAACCAAGTGTGAAGAAAAAGTTAAAATCAGAAGCTGCGCGTAAGCGTAAAGCTAAGAAGAAGCGTTTCTAAGCTCTTTTTGCAATTTAACTAAAAAAACGCAGGACATTTACGTGTCCTGCGTTTTTTTATGCTTACTTTTCGTTGGTGAGGACGACCTTACCGATCATGCGATTGGATTCGACCAGTGCGTGAGCAGCACGCAGATTGGTGGCATTGATAGGCGTGAAAGTCTTGGTCAACGTCGACTTTAATTTACCCGTATCCAGCAGTGCACGAACTCGTTCGAGAATGTCGTGTTGGCTGATCATGTCTGGGGTCTCAAAGAAGGACTTGGTGTACATCCACTCCCAGGCGAAGGTGGCCCGCTTTTGTTTTAGTGCCCGTAAGTCAATTGGGGTATCATTTCCCGTGACGGAAACAATCGTGCCACTGGGGGCAATCAGTGAGACGATTTCGTTCCAGTGCTGATTGAGATTGCTGAGCTCTAAAATGTAATCGACGGTGGGATACCCGAGTGCCTGAACTTGAGCAACAACGTCTTCGCGGTGATTAACCACGGCATCGGCACCGTGGTCCTTCGTCCAGGCGATGGTCTCGGGACGTGAAGCCGTGGCGATGACCGTCAAGCCAGCGAGATGGGCCAGCTGGGTCGCCATGGATCCAACACCACCAGCACCATTGATGACGAGCAGGGTCTTACCAGCATTGGCGGTGGTATCGTCAAACGACAGGTGCATTTGTTCAAACAGGGCTTCCCACGCCGTCAAAGAAGTTAGCGGGACCGCTGCAATCTCAGCGGCCGTTAAACGAGTCGGGGCGTGGCCTACGAGTCGTTCGTCGACCAAATGGTACTCGCTGTCCGTTCCGGGGCGTTTAAAGGAACCAGCGTAAAAGACTCGGTCACCAGGTTGAAATAGCGTCACAGCTTCGCCAACGGCATCCACGACACCATAAGCATCCCAGCCAATTACTTTAGGGGTCGCCAGGGCTTGCTGGATTCCCCGCCGAACGCCAGTATCGACTGGGTTGACCGAGGTGGCAATCACCTTGACGAGAATATCGTGCTTCGTTGGTGTTGGTTTGGGTTCAAAAAATTCGATAAAACTTTTTTCGTCCGTAATCGGTAGCTTTTGCGTAAAGCCAATGGCCCGCATATCGGTCATAACAAAACTTCCTTTCGTATTTAGGTCTAGCGTAACTGATTCGTACGAGAATGACAATCTAAAGGTTGAAACTGCCAAAGCACCGCTCATACCTGTTTTGCCAACAACAGTTGCTCTAAAAGTAGGCGACACAGGGGTTAAGTCGCCTTACCGGCCGGCAGATATGAGCTGGATCGGTGTGAACACAATTTGAAGCCTCGCAAACCACGAGTCTACTAAGCCAGTAAGCAGATCACTTACTGACTAAGTAGAACGACGCGCCTGAACTCATATCTGCTGACCTCTCGGCTTACATTGTGTTCTCAGACAACTCTGAGAATAATCGTAACGGTTGGTTGTTATCAGTTGAATTCAAAAATGCCAGGTAGCTGTGGTTTACAGCCGTTGTCGTGATAAAACACAGGGAGGCCAGGGATGGCCCCAGCCGAGCGAGAAGACTGGTGTTCTTCCAGGCTGAAGCGTTCCCACGGCAGGCGGAATCCCTGGCAGCCGTCCTGCGCCAACTTGGACTAGTTTAACGGTACGAAAGCTTACCATTACAGAGATGGGGCCTGAATTTTATCTTTCAACCTTTAGTTAACTTTACCTGACGGGTCGCGAGATAAGGTGTAGACTAGATAGTAACCATGATTTTTAGGAGGAAATGAAATGAGTTTAGAAACCCAACTCAACACTGATTTAAAGACGGCCATGAAGGCCCACGACAAGTTGTCATTGAACGTTATCCGGATGATGAAGGCGGCTTTGACCAACGAAAAGGTCAAGCAAGGCCATGATTTGACCCCTGACGAAGAATTGACGATCGTTTCTCGTGAGTTGAAGCAACGTAAGGAATCCATGGAAGAATTTGCAAAGGGCAATCGCGATGACTTGGTTGCCGGCGTTAAAGCCGAAATCGCCATTGTTGAAAAGTATGCCCCTAAGCAAATGAGTGAAGACGACGTGGCTAAAATCGTTGCTGACAGCATTGCTAAGGTCTCTGCAAGCGGCATGAGTGACTTTGGTAAGGTGATGGGCGTCGTGATGCCTCAGGTTAAGGGCAAGGCCGATGGTGCCATGGTCAACCAGACCGTTAAGGCGCAGTTAAACAAGTAAGGGATTAGATCGCTGCGAATTTGTCGTGGCGATTTTTTTGACGGAACGGAGAAATGATTATGGGATTAACCTATCAGAAAACGACAACACCAACGCCGGAACAACTGAAACTCTTGTTATTGGCGGATCCTAGTCGACAGTTGCTGGCAACGTACTTACCGCACAGTACGATTTATGCGGCCAGTGATCACAGCGGTTTGGCGGGTATCGTGGTGTTGTGTCCCCAATCCAAGCAAGTCGTAGAGATCATGACAATTGCGGTTATTCCTGCAAAACAGCGACAGGGATATGGTCGGCAACTTCTCGAATTTTCCCGGCAGTGGGCGGCTGGACACGGGTATCAGACCGTGCGGATCGCTACGGGGACGACCAGTTTAACGCAACTTTATCTTTATCAGCAGGTCGGCTTTCGGGTAGTGGCGGTCGAACCGGATTATTTTACGACGACTTATTCGCAAGTCATCATTGAAAATGGCTTGACGTTGCGCGACCGCCTCGTCTTGGAACTGGCGATCTTACCCACTGATGGCGTGGCGACTGTCAGTTAGTGGCAGAAAAAGGCGTTCCACACTGGCTTTTCGCGTCGAATCCTTTTACAATCCGCGGCAGTATGCTAAAATTTGACTATCAGTACACCTAAATAAAAATAAAGGAGCCACCGTATTTGACTGAAAACACAACGATTGAAAAAGAATATATCTTGGAACGACCAGAAGATGAAATTGGTCTGCTGGGCGCGCAAGATCAATTTGTGACCATCCTCGAAGAAGGACAACAGGTGACCATTAAGCCTTTCGGCAATTCAATCAAAGTCTCTGGGGCCGCGGATGCGGTTGACCACACGTTGGCCATTTTACGGAACATGAGCGACTTACTAGCTAAGGGAATCAAACTGAATAGTGCTGACGTCATCAGTGCCATGAAGATGGCTGACAAGGGAACGTTGACGTACTTTAAGGATTTCTATACGGAAACCTTGATCAAGGATGCTAAGGGCCGTGCCGTACGGGTCAAGAACTTTGGTCAGCGGCAATACATCGATGCCATCAAGCATAACGATATTACCTTTGGAATCGGCCCGGCTGGTACTGGGAAAACGTATCTGGCAGTTGTCATGGCGGTTGCAGCGCTGAAGCACGGGGATGTTGAAAAATTGATCATTACCCGACCAGCCGTTGAAGCCGGTGAAAGCTTGGGATTCTTGCCGGGGGACTTGAAGGAAAAGGTCGATCCTTACTTGCGACCAATCTATGATGCGTTATATGCCATCTTAGGGGCGGAACACACGACCCGACTCATGGACCGGGGCGTTATTGAAATTGCGCCGCTGGCTTACATGCGTGGCCGGACGTTGGAATCCGCCTTCGTCATCTTGGATGAGGCACAAAACACCACGAACATGCAGATGAAGATGTTCCTGACGCGGTTGGGGTTTGGCTCAAAGATGATTGTCAATGGCGATATTTCGCAGATCGACTTGCCACACAACGCCAAGTCCGGGTTGATTCAGGCCCAACACATTTTGCAAAACGTTCAGCACATCAGCTTTGTGACCTTTAATTCTGATGATGTGGTTCGCCATCCAGTCGTGGCCAGCATCATCAACGCATACGAAGCTAACGATACTACACCAAATGGAGCTAAAAAATAATGGATTTAGAGATCTACGATAAGACTAAAGATGGCGTGCCAACGAAGCACGTTGACATGATCAAAGACGTTTTGGAATATGCCGGTAAGTACCTGAAGCTGGCAGAAAATACGGAAATGTCCGTGACCTTGATGAATAACGAAGACATTCACCAGATCAACAAGCAATACCGGGGGGTTGACCGGGCAACCGATGTCATCAGCTTTGCTATCGAAGACGATGAAGAGACTGACGATGATTTCCCACTAGTGATGGACGAAGAAATGGCGGCCGAGATTCCCGAAAATATCGGCGACATCTTTGTTTCCATGGATAAGGTTGAAGAACAAGCGGAATACTTGGGCCATTCCTACGAACGGGAATTAGGTTTTCTCGTGGTCCACGGTTTTCTACACCTCAACGGCTATGACCACATGAAGCCTGAGGACGAAAAAGTCATGTTTAAACTTCAGGCCGACATTTTGGATGCCTATGGCCTTAAGCGATAAGTCGAAACAGACGGGAAAAAATCGCGCCTTTCGTCAGTCATTAGGTCACGCGTGGGATGGCCTGCGGGCGCTGTTTCGTTATGAACGTAACTTTCGTAAACACTTAGTTGTCGGAACGCTGGCTATCGTTGCCGGGGTGATTCTGCGACTGACATTAAACGAGTGGTTGTGGCTGGTACTGGCGATTTTTTTGGTGCTGATTGCGGAAACGTTGAATACCATCGTGGAAGCAGTCGTCGACCTGATCGTGGGGGAAACCTATCATGATTTGGCGAAGCGCGCCAAGGATATTGCGGCAGGTGGGGTGTTGTTAGCGGCGATTTTTGCCGTAATCGTCGGGGCGTTGGTCATGTTGCCAGCCCTCGGCCGTTGGTTCTAGGAGGAAAAAATGGATAATCCAAATTATAAATCAGGGTTCGTGGCCATTGTTGGTCGCCCTAACGTTGGAAAATCAACGTTTTTAAATCGCGTGATCGGTCAAAAAATTGCCATCATGTCGAATACGGCGCAAACGACCCGAAACAAGATTCAAGGTATCTACACGACCGATGACGCACAGATCGTGTTTATTGACACCCCTGGGGTGCACAAGCCCAAGAGTAAGCTGGGCGACTATATGGTGCAGTCAGCGATGTCCGCACTAAACGAGGTCGATGCGGTCTTGTTCATGATCAATGCGGCTGAAAAACGAGGTGCCGGAGATAACTTTATCATCGATCGTTTAAAGGGCATCAAGGCGCCTGTGTATCTGCTGATCAATAAGATCGACCAAGTGAAGCCAGATGACCTGTTGCCAATCATGGAACAGTACCAAACGGCCTTACCATGGAAGTCGGTTTACCCTATTTCTGCATTGGAAGGGAATAACGTCGACGAACTTCTTTCGGGATTAATTGATGAAATGCCTCATGGGCCGCAGTACTATCCAGAAGATCAGGTGACCGATCACCCCGAACGATTCGTGGTCAGTGAACTGATTCGCGAAAAGATCTTCATGTTGACGCGCGAGGAAGTTCCCCATTCCGTTGCCGTTGAGATTGAAAGTATGAAGCAAAAGGACGAAGACCACGTTCACATTGAAGCAACGATCATTGTAGAACGGCCAACGCAAAAGGGAATTATGATCGGCAAGGGCGGTAGTATGCTCAAGAAGATTGGAACCATGGCGCGCCGGGATATTGAGCACTTGTTAGGAAGCAAGGTCTACCTGCAATTGTGGGTCAAGGTCCAACCTAACTGGCGCGACAAGGCAACCCTATTGAAGTCTTATGGGTACCGGAAGGACGATTTATAAACAAGGAAGTGGGGATGAGCCGTGGCACGGAATGTGACTGATTTTCACGGCATCCTCCTTTTTCGTCGGGACTATGCCGAACGTGATTTCCTGATTAAATTTTTAACAGCCGAGTTTGGCAAGAAAATGTTTTTGGTCCGCGGCGCTAAGAAGAAGGGCTTTAGGATGGTTGCTGACATTTTACCCTTTACGGTCGGCAGTTACGTCGGTGATATTGCGGATGACGGGTTGTCCTACATTCGGACAGCGCGTGAGACGAGTCAGTTTCAAAACATCAGTACCGATATCTTTAAAAATGCCTATGCGACATATATCATGAGTCTGGTCGACCAGGCTTTTCCGGATAGTCAACCACTGCCGGACTGGTACCATCGCTTGGCGCGGGCGTTGACTTTGATTGATGATGGGGTCAATCCCGCCATTGTGACGAATATCATGGAGATTCAGTTAATGCCAGCGTTTGGTGTAGCCCCACAGTTACAGGGGTGTGCCGTGTGTGGTCGTACCGACTTGCCGTTTGATTACTCCGAAAGCTATGGGGGTCTGTTATGCCAACAACATTGGCAACTCGACCCCCGGCGGTTGCATTTGAGCCAGCGGACAATTTATTATTTACGGCAGTTCTCCGTGCTGGATTTAGACCGGTTACACACAATTAACGTTAAGCCACAGACGGAGCACGCGTTGCGCCAGCTGATGGATGAAATCTATACCAGCCAGATTGGGGTGCATCCCAAGAGTAAACGGTTCTTGGATCAGATGCAGTCCTGGTCGGCCCGGTTGATGACGCCGCCGACGGATGATTCACCAGAAAAATAGTGTCATAAAAAATGCAGTTCAGGTCTACTCCTTGAGTGAGTGGTCTGGACTGCATTTTTTTATGGCGTGATTAATTGGTTTTGATGTCGCCCCACCAGTCAGGCAGGAGCGACCCCAGCGTCACCGTGCGACGAGTGGCGTAATCGGCCATAATTTGGGTATTGCGATTGTTGGTTGAAAACTGCAGGAGTGTTTATCGACAGACGCCACAAGGCATCCCGCTGATGCCGGTTGGCGGTGCATCACGAAAGGCAATGAGACGTTTGACTTCGGTTTCACCACTAGTCGTGTACATGTTGAGTAGTGCGACCCGTTCAGCACAGAGATTGAGGGTGCCGGAGAGGCCCTCGATGCAAAAGCCCGTGTAAATTTCTCCAGATTGGCTTTGCAACGCGCAAACAACGTTGTGCGCGTAGATGAAATCATTGACAGCCTCAGGGTGATACAGCGGTTTCGCCGCTTGATAAAGTTGTTCCCAAATATCCAAGGAGACCACCTCCAAGTAAAGTTAAGGCTAAGTTTAGCACAAGTCATTCGGCCCGACACAATTTTGCACTGTAACAGGAGGTAGTTAGTGCGGGTGGCCTGAGTTTTCCCTTGCTTTCAAGCTAAAAACTTAAAAAGTAAACCAATTGATACTTTCAAAGCGAAAAAACTAGCGGTATGCTTAAGTTTATTGGAAAGGAATTGAGGTCGTGTGAAGACGCGTTTGTATACGAAGGATGTCAAATTGGTTTTAGCTGCCAGTTTTTTCTTCCTGATGAGTCCCATGTTGGTCAATCCAATTATTGCTGGTTTTTCGAGTGATGTTGGGGCAACTAGTGTTGTGGCTGGCGTCGTTGCTGGAATGATGAACCTAACGTCGCTGATTTTGCGGCCACTAGCCGGCAATTTAACCGACCGTTTCTCGAAGTATCGGTTGAGTTCAATTGGGGCTAGTTTTATTTTAATTGCTTGCGTTGGATACGGCGTTTCCACAGCGGTCCCCTTGATCATGCTTTGGCGTGTCGTCAACGGGATTGGCTATACGTTGTGTTCCGTTTGCATGGCAACCTGGATGGCGAGTTTATTGCCGGCCAATCGTATCGGTGCTGGCATGGGAATCTATGGAATTGCCAATGCACTGGGGATGGCAGTTGGTCCGGCTGTGAGCGTTTTTCTCTATCATCGCTTCGGCTACCGCAGTGTTTTCTGGGTGGCAACCGGTTTTATTGTTCTTCTACTGATTACGATTCAATTCGTCGGGGATAAAAGCGTGCCGCATCCGAATTACCGGAAAGATAAGGCGGAACATCCTAAAATGCGATTAGTACAGCCCAAGGTGGTACCGGTCGCGACCATTCTATTACTTTTTTCGTTGCCTTACTTTGCGACTCAGACCTATATTGTCAGCTATGTCTTTCATCGGGGATTTGCAATTCCGGCAGGGGCCTTTTTCCCAGTCTACGCGCTAGTCCTGCTAGCCATGCGGTTAATCCTCCGTGATGCCTTTGATCAGGTGCCATTTAGGAAATTCTTCTGGATCTGTCTCGTCTGTAATCTGATTGGGATTATCGGTCTAACTGACATGACAAATTGGTCAATGCTGATCATTGGTGCGGTTGGGCTTGCTGCGGGGTATGGGTTGATGTTCTCAATTTGTCAGGCGAAGTCACTGACCTTAGTGCCCAAAGCCGATCGGGGGTTAGCCAACAGTACCTTTTACATCGGTATTGATCTGGGAATGACGTTGGGGCCAATGCTGGCGGGGGTCATTACAACGTACCTGCCTTGGTCGTGGCTTTATCCAGTCATGGCGGTCACCCTGTCAGCGATCGTGGTGGTCTACTGGGAGAATCGCCGGGGATTAGCCTAAGCACCGCTTAAAAAGCAGGGGCTTAATCGAGAGAATGTTTAAGTTGACTGAATAATTGGTTCTATGTCGGTATCGTGGTAGACTAATTTCATATTATTTTCTAATCAAATTCTTATTATTCTACCATGAATAGGGGCGCGTACAGATGAAGTATCGGCAATTGGGTCAGTCAGGATTAAGGGTCAGTGAATTGGCGTTAGGGAGTTGGTTAACGGACGTCAGTGATACCGCTAAGCAGGAGCTGGCAGCCAAGAGTGTCCAACTTGATTATGAGCAGGGTATCAATTATTTTGACTGTGCCGACGTTTACAGTGGCGGCGGTGCAGAACGGTTCTTGGGAAAGGCGCTACACCAATTTCCACGTAAAGAATTAGTGATCTCAAGCAAGGTCTACTTTCCTTCTGGTCAAGGCGTTAACGACCGGGGGCTGTCACGAAAACACATCACGGAATCAATCGACCAGTCGCTGCGCAATTTGCAGACGGACTATTTAGACCTGTACTTCTGCCATCGCTTCGACCCCCAGACACCATTAGCTGAGACGTTGACGACCCTAAGTGGGTTGGTTGATCAAGGGAAGATTCTGTATTATGGCGTCAGTGAATGGACCCCGGTTCAGCTCTTAAAGGCAGAACTGATCATTCAGAAACGGGACTTGCACCCCATCACGGTGGTTCAACCAGAGTACAACCTGTTTGACCGTTACATCGAACATGAGCTCTTAGATCTGTGCGGAGAACTGGGACTAGGCATTGTTCCATTTTCCCCGTTGGCTCAGGGACTATTGACTGGCAAGTATCGGCAGGGACAACCCGCACCAGCCGGTTCCCGGGGAACGTTCCAACCAGACTTACAGGCCCAACTAATTCCTGAGAACCTAGCCAAGGTTGAAACGTTGTCTCAGATGGCAGCGGAGTTGAATACAGACTTGGCGACGTTTGCGTTGGCCTGGGATAAGCGGGACGCGCGAATCTCTAGTCTAATTATCGGGGCCAGCAAGCCGGAGCAGTTACAAAATAATTTAAAAGCGGTCGACTTGGAGATTCCAGCAGAATATGAGGCCCGGATTGACCGGTTGTTTGGATTTAAGAAGTTTTCTCGCGAAATTTAAGTAAGCAAAAAGCGCACGCGAACTTGTTTGGTGATCAAACAGGTTCGAATGCGCTTTTAAACAAGTTACAAAGACCAGTGTAGAATGGTCGTGGCAATCCACCAGGTGAGCGTTCCACCAATAATCAAGCCAACTAGGGCGCTCAATGTCAGGACAACGATTTGATGGGCATGGGGTGATGTGGTTTTTGGTGCAGGCTGATGGCGGAGATAGGCGTTGATTTGTCGAAAGGTCTTGAGCTGGAGATGCTGACTCAAATAGATGAGGTAGCCTGCCAGCGTCAAGCCAATTGTGGTGACTGCGGCAATGGCCATCACGGTCGGAATCAATGGTAACCAACGGAGACCAATGAACAGGCCATAAACTAAGATCAGACAAACAATGGTTGCAGTAACCAATAGTTTCAAGTGATGCTTGGTCGTTTGTGATTGCATAGTCGTTAAGTCCTCCTTAACCAGGTCGTCGACGGTCACCTGATAGAGATTGGCCAGTAAGATCAAACTCTGAATATCAGGATAGGTGCGGCCGTTTTCCCAATTTGAAATTGTTTGGCGCGACAAAAATAAACGTTCGGCCAGATCGGCTTGGGTCCAATGGTGCTGCTTGCGATGAGCAATGAGTGCTGCTTGTAATTTGAGATGTTCCATGTAAGTGGCTCCTCTCTGATTAGTTCTAGCATGCCACAAACTGCGTTAGTTGTCTGTCAAAAGTCTTGGACATTGCCGGTAAATCAGCTTTTTGCGGGGGAGACATTGAAAACTTAAGTTCCCACTACCGATGACCTTTCAATTAGCGTTTCCCCTAAATTCATTGACAACCCTTACCGAGACGACTATCATAAAACTCAGTTAAATAAGTCGATTATGATGAATGAAAAACGCAGTGGTTGTTTTCAGCGAGTCCGGGGCAGTGTTAGCCGGGTAGCGAGTGCTGTGGGTTGGCACATTCGGAGTCGTTTCCAAGTAAGCTGCTAGTCAATCCATGACTAGAAGTAGGGTGGAACCGCGAAATTAAACCTTCGTCCCTACGTGAATTTGCCTCGGTGAATTCTCGTAGGGACTTTTTTGCGCGCTTATTTGTTTAATCAGTCGCTTAGTTGGCGAATGACCAGCTAACGATTATACAAGGAGGAAACAGCACCCATGACAGAAAAACTGTCCATGCAAGCAATCATTTTAAAGCTACAACAGTACTGGTCCGCACAGGGCTGCATGCTGATGCAAGCTTACGATACTGAAAAAGGGGCCGGGACGATGAGTCCTTACACCTTCTTACGGGCGATCGGGCCAGAACCTTGGAACGCCGCTTACGTTGAACCTTCCCGTCGGCCAGCTGATGGTCGTTACGGGGAAAACCCCAACCGGTTATATCAACATCACCAGTTCCAAGTGATCATGAAGCCCTCACCCGATAACATTCAGGAACTTTACCTGAACAGTCTGAAGGAACTCGGCATCAATCCACTCGAACACGATATTCGGTTCGTTGAAGATAACTGGGAAAACCCATCCATGGGTTGTGCCGGTGTTGGTTGGGAAGTTTGGTTGGACGGGATGGAAATCACCCAGTTCACTTACTTCCAAGTCGTTGGGGGGATGGAAGTTGATCCCGTTACTTCCGAAGTTACCTATGGTTTGGAACGTTTGGCTTCCTACGTCCAAGACGTCAACTCCGTCTTCGACCTGGAATGGGCTGATGGCGTCAAGTATGGCGACATTTTCAAGGAACCTGAATACGAACACTCTAAGTACAGCTTCGAAGAAAGTAACCAAGACATGTTACTTCGCCACTTCGACGAATATGAAGATGAAGCCAAAAAGCAGATTGCTAATGGTCTGGTTCACCCGGCTTACGACTACATCTTGAAGTGCAGCCACACCTTTAACCTGCTCGATGCGCGCGGTGCCGTTTCCGTTACTGAACGGGCGGGCTACCTGTCACGCATTCGGAACATGGCACGTGCCGTGGCTCGGGCCTTCGTTGCTGAACGGAAGAAGCGTGGGTTCCCATTGATCAAGGATGAAGCCTTACGCGCAAAACTATTAGCAGACGATGAGGAGGCCAAAAAATAATGGCACACACATTTTTACTTGAAATTGGACTAGAGGAAATGCCAGCCCACGTGGTGACGCCAGCAATCAAGCAACTGGTCAAGCGCACGGCTGACTACTTAAAGGAACAACGGGTCGATTATGACGACATCAAGCCATTTTCAACGCCCCGGCGCTTGGCCATTCAAATCAGTGGCCTAGCCGATAAGCAAGCAGACATCAGCGAATCCGTTAAGGGTCCTGCGAAGAAGATCGCGCAAGATGCTGATGGTAACTGGTCAAAAGCCGCCATTGGTTTTACCCGTGGTCAAGGGCTGACGCCAGACGATATCACCTTTAAGGAAATCAAGGGGACCGAATACGTCTACGTCGATAAGTTTATTGCCGGTGAACCCGTTGCCGCCGTATTGGCTGGCCTAAAGGACGTCATTACGGCGATGACCTTCCCAACCATGATGAAGTGGAGTACCCATCACTTTGAGTACGTCCGGCCAATTCGTTGGCTGGTAGCGCTGCTTGATGCCGATGTGATTCCATTTAGTATCCTGGACGTGACGACCGGTCGCAACACACGCGGTCACCGTTTCTTGGGGACCGACGTGGACGTGGCAACGGCTGCCGACTATGAAGCCGACTTAACCGCGCAATTCGTCATTGCCGATGCTGATAAGCGGAAGGCCTTGATCAAGCAACAGATTGAAAAAATCGCTGCTGACCACAGTTGGACGGTCAACATTGATGCTGGCTTGCTGGAAGAGGTCAACAACCTGGTTGAATGGCCAACTGCCTTTGAAGGTAGCTTCGATAAGAAATACCTGACCATCCCCGAAGAAGTCCTGATCACGTCGATGCGTGACCACCAACGCTTCTTCTACGCTCGCGATGCTAGTGGCAAACTTTTGCCGAACTTCATTTCCGTCCGTAATGGAAACGACCATGACTTGCAAAACGTGGTTGCTGGGAACGAAAAGGTATTGACGGCGCGATTGGAAGATGCCATGTTCTTCTACACGGAAGATCAAAAGAAGACGATCGCCGATTACGTGGAACGACTCAAGTCCGTTAGCTTCCACGATAAGATCAGTACGATGGCAGAAAAGATGGATCGTGTCAAAGCCATCGTGAGCGTCTTGGCTAAGCATTTTGACTTAAACGATGCCCAAACCAAGGCCGCTTTACGGGCTAGTGAAATTTACAAATTTGACCTGGTTACTGGGATGGTCGGTGAATTCGCCGAACTCCAAGGGGTCATGGGTGAGAAGTATGCCTTGCTTCAAGGTGAAGATCCAGCCGTTGCCCAAGCCGTTCGGGAACACTACGAACCAATCTCAGCTGATGGTGCCTTGCCAGAATCCGTACCGGGTGCTGTGCTCGCTTTAGCTGATAAATTTGACAGCATCTTGACCTTCTTCGCCGCTGGCATGATTCCTAGCGGTTCCAACGACCCTTACGCTTTACGGCGGCAGGCGACGGGAATCGTGCGGATTGCGCGTGACCAAAAGTGGTCCTTGCCGGTTGCTGAACTGGCAAGTGACTTCATTACTGCCGAAGGAGCTGCTAACGTGGCACCTGACTTGGACCAAGCTAGCCAAATCGATGCACTGGTGACGTTCATCAAGGACCGGATTCGGAAGATCTTGCGTTCCGCTAAGCAACGGCATGACATCATTGATGCCGTGACCGCTGGTTCTAGCAGTGACGTCTTACAGATCTTTACGGCTGCTGAAATCTTGGCAAGTCATGCCGAGGATGACAACTTTAAGGCCGTTATCGAATCCTTGACCCGGGTGATCCGGTTGGCCCAAAAGGCACCAGCTGAATTGGCTACTGGGACAGTGGATCCTAAGCTGTTTGAAAATGACAGTGAAGGGGCCTTAAATCAGGGCGTTGCCAAAGTTGCGACTGCAGCTGACAAGGGCTTAGATGCGCTATATGCTAGTCTGGCTGATATCCAACCGACTATTGCGGCCTACTTTGAAGCCACGATGGTCATGGATAAGAACGATGCCGTCCGGAACAACCGTTTGACGGAGCTGAGTCATTTGGCAACCTTAGCATTAACGCTGGGTGACCTGGACCAATTGATCGTTAAATAGTTAGATTCACGTGATTAATGGCGTGATTTGAGAGAATTCGAGATATCACTCAAAATCAGTTTTTTCAGACTTGTTTCTGAAAAAGCTGATTTTATTTTGCCATCATCGTGTCGAAACGTGCGCCACCAGGCAGTTTGTTGCCCTTAACGTGAGCAAAATAACCGCCTAATGGCGCTCACTTTTCTACGTCTAGCAGCGACTGCTGTGTCACCTAACTTATCACCTACTTGTACTTGTGGAACTGGCCAGATGCTGACATTATAGGAAGAAATTTCTAAGAAGTGTGGTGATTGGGATGCTATTTATGAAATTTACGCGGCAGCGGCTCCGTCTGTTTCAGGTGTTGGGGTGGCTTTTACTCGTGACAACTTGGGTCGTTCAAGTTCTGGGACTTTCGTGGCGAACACTACAACCGGTTCGCTCGTTACGGACACTCATTATTTTTACGTTACTTGCTTTATTCTGGGTGCTGATAACGGTAATATTAAAGCAGAGTAGGTGGCAGCAACGCCAAGCGTTTTTACTGGATCTGACGATTATGTGTGATTTACTCGTAGGCCTCTTGTTGGTGCTGCCCCGGGCATTGGGTGCGGTTGCACTGGCGAATCCGGTTGGCCGTGGTGGCTTGATTTGCTGGAGTGTGACGTTATTGATTGCCTACTGTCCACCGGCCGCTGTGCACGTCCCGTTGGGGTTAAAGGGAAAGTACGCTCTTATTCAGCGGTTGCTCGTGACAGAAGCCAGAGTCTTACTGATTATCAGTCTGGTGCTTCTCGTGCTGGGGGCTGACTAGCGAGCTATAAAAGTTGACACCGGTCGTAATAGGAGTAATATGTATAGTGTATTTTTGCGCACGAATTCCAATTAAAGAGTCGCACTTTTCGGGTTTCCGGGGTGCGACTTTTCAAGGCTACGGGCGCGCAGGTGAGGGAGTGATGGCTTGGCAAAGATACCCGAAGAAGTGATTGAAACTGTTCGAACGGCGACTAACATTGCAGATGTGGTTGGTCAGTACGTGCAACTCAAAAAATCCGGGAAAAACCTGTTCGGCCTTTGTCCCTTTCACGAGGAGAAGACCCCGTCATTTTCCGTGACGGAAGATAAGCAGATTTTCCATTGCTTCAGTTGTGGTCGCGGGGGGAACGTCTTCAAGTTTCTAATGGAGCTGGAACACATCAGCTTTCCCGAGGCCGTGGTGAAGGTCGCCGACTTTAGCCACGTTGATTTAGCCAGTGAATACCGGCAGGATGCTGCGGCCCCGGCTGTTGATTCCAAGACGGGACAATTGATTGCCCTCCACGAACAGGCGGCAAAGCTGTATCATCACATTTTGGTCAACACCGAGGTGGGGCAACCTGCGTTGGATTACCTGCATGACCGGGGGCTCACGGACGAGACGATTGAGACCTATCAGTTAGGATTTGCACCGAGTCAGCGACTGTTGAAGCCATTCTTCGATCAACGACAGAGCGACTATCAGTTGTTACGGCAATCGGGACTGTTCATTGAAAATGCGGATGGGGAACTCCGTGATCGGTTTACCGAGCGGGTCATGTTTCCCTTACGCAATGCCAGTGGCCACGTAGCGGCGTTCTCGGGTCGACTTTTAAAGAAGGCAGACGACCAACCGAAATATTTAAACAGTCCGGAAACGGCCCTGTTTACCAAGAGTCGGTTGTTGTTTAACTTCGATCTCGCACGGCCGGCAATTCGGCAAGCCGGTGAAGTGACGCTGTTTGAAGGCTACATGGACGTTATTTCGGCGACCCAAGCGGGTGTGCGGAATGGGATTGCCTCCATGGGGACTAGCCTGACGACCGAGCAAATTTATGCGATCGAACGGACGACGGATAAGCTCAACGTGTGTTACGATGGTGATGAGCCTGGTCAACGCGCAATCGAACGGGCCTTGTCGTTATTGGGACAGCACAGTCACCTGCAGCTCAGTGTTATTCAGTTACCGGAGGGCCAAGATCCCGATGAATATCGCAAGGCTCATGGCAACGAGGCCTTTAAGCAAATGTTGACAACGGCGAAGGAAACGCCGATTCGCTTTCAACTGCGGTACTTGCGACGTAACCGGGCGTTGGATACGGATAGTGAGCGGCTGGATTACTTAAATCAAGCCATGCCGCTGCTAGCTCAGGTCCAGGAACCGGTGGAACTTGACATGTATCTCAAGCAGTTAGCCACGGAGTTTCAGCTCGATAAGGATGCACTGGTCGCCCAGTTAAAACAGGTGCAACGTGATACGGCGGCACAACAAGAGCGGCAGCGGCCCCGTCAACAACAGGCGGCTCCAGTCCCTGCCGCTAGTCCAGCGGTCACCGTGCATCAACAGCAGCGTCCGCTCACCCGCTTAGAACGGGCAGAGCAGGGCTTGCTGTATCGGTTATTGCACGACCGCAACGTCTGGGCACAAGTCACGGCCATGCCGGACTTTAGTTTTGTTCACGACGATTATCAAATTATTTATACCTTGGCCCAGGGTTATTTCCAAACGCACCAAACGTACGTAACGGCTCAGTTCACGGACTTTATTCAAGAAGACCGGCTGCAGCAACTCGTTATTATGTTAGAGACCAAGTCTTACGCGGCGGTTACCCCGCGGGAGATTGATGACTATTTGGCAGTCATTATGGACGAGGCGCCAATCGAGGAACAGCTCCGATTGAAAAAAAATCAATTGACGGAGGCTTCCCGGTTGGGCGATGCCGAGCAACAGCGACAACTCGTTGTTGAGATTGTTCAGTTAGAACGTCAGCGACAAGCGAACAAGCAAGTTTAATAGGGGGTATTTTAATGGCAAAAAAGACCACAGATCAACCAATGTTTGACCAAAAAGCATACAACAAAACGGTGCGTGCCTTAATTAAAGATAACAAAAAGGCCGGGAGCATCACTTATGATGACCTGTCCGATAAGGTTGCGACCCCTTACACGTTGGATGCCAAGCAGATGGATAAGTTACTGGAAACTATCTCCGATGCCGGAATCAGCGTGGTTGATGCTAAGGGTGAGCCAGACCCACGGGCCGTTAAAGCCCAAAAGGCCGTTTCGAAGAAGGAATTAAAGGATGCTTCCACCACAACTGGTGTGAAGATCAACGACCCAGTCCGGATGTACTTGAAGGAAATTGGGCGGGTCAACCTGTTAACGGCGGATGAAGAAGTTGCTTTAGCCTTACGAATCGAAAACGGTGAAGAAGAAGCCAAGCAAGAGCTAGCTGAAGCCAACTTACGGTTGGTCGTTTCCATTGCCAAGCGTTACGTGGGTCGGGGGATGCAATTCCTGGACTTGATTCAAGAAGGGAACATGGGACTGATGAAGGCTGTCGAAAAGTTCGACTACCGGAAAGGGTTCAAGTTCTCCACGTACGCAACTTGGTGGATTCGGCAGGCGATTACACGGGCGATTGCTGACCAAGCACGGACGATTCGAATTCCGGTGCATATGGTTGAAACCATTAACAAATTAATCCGAATTCAACGGCAACTCCTCCAAGACTTAGGGCGGGAACCAACGCCTGAAGAAATTGGGGCCGAAATGGACATGCCAACGGAAAAGGTTCGTGAGATCTTGAAGATTGCGCAAGAACCTGTTTCTTTGGAAACGCCAATTGGTGAAGAAGATGATTCTCACTTAGGTGACTTCATTGAAGATCAAGATGCCACGAGTCCTGCCGACCATGCCGCTTACGAGTTATTAAAGGAACAGTTGGAAAGTGTCTTGGACACGCTGACTGATCGTGAAGAAAACGTCTTGCGGTTACGGTTTGGTTTGGACGATGGCCGGACGCGGACTTTGGAAGAAGTCGGCAAGGTCTTCGGTGTCACTCGTGAACGGATTCGTCAAATCGAAGCTAAGGCGCTGCGGAAGTTACGCCACCCATCACGGAGCAAGCAATTAAAAGACTTCTTGGAATAGAAAATTAGAGGATCCCACTACGACTGAATGGTTGTGGTGGGATTTTTTTCTGAGCTGACGCTTTGGCTAGCACAGTAACTTAGCAGTCGACGCAGACTAGTTGCTAGGATGAAGGTAACATGATGCTTTGAGAAACGTGTTTCTCCACGAGGTGATCACTGGCAAGTCGCCCCGCCTCGTGGTGTGATAGCACCCCTGTGAAGGGGCAGCTTCCCCAGTAGATTACAAACAAGCGGGACGTAGGTCAGGATAGACCAACGTTTATCGTTATTATACGGGACGTAACCGTTTACACACAAAAATAGCTAAATTCGTTTATAATTAGTGGGTGAAAAAGTCTTGAAAAAATAGCTAAAGGGGATATAATGTAGCTCGTTTAATCATTGCGAATTTTCAACTATTTTCATCTAAAGGAGATGTCATATGAAAGCCAAACCCAGCTTAGAACAGGCGCTGTGTATCGTTGCCTTACTTGGAATTCAGGATCGAGAGGTTCCGTTGCACGGTCGTTTAATTGCGAAGCACTTGGGAATTTCTACGAGTTACCTGAAAAAAATTGTACAAAAGTTGGCCAGTGCACAGATCGTTAAGACGATTTCGGGCCGAAATGGGGGAATCGTCTTGATGAGAGATCCCAATCAAATTACCTTGCTCGATGTCTTCGATGCCATCGAAGGAACCGTGCCGTTCGTCAAGAATACCGGGCTCGTCAAAAAGATCTTCGGCTTTGATCAAAAGCCAAAATTCATGAAAATGTATGATCTGCCTGATTTAAAGGACCAACAGCCGATTGCCAATGCGCTGGCCGTTTTTGGCGATGCGGAACAGCGCTATCGTCAGGAACTGGCCACCCTCTCAATCGGTCAGATTTCACCCCTTTCAGCGGGTCACCCCCTCCAACTGGACTGGACCGCATGGATTAGGCAACATTCAGTAGAATAGCTAAAGGTTGAAAGTCCCAAAGTATGGCTCATGCCGGTTTTGGCAACAACGGTGATCCTAAAACTGGGCAACTTAGTGGTTGAGTCGCCTTACCGGCCGGCAGATATGAGCTGGAACGGTGCGAACACAACTTGAAGCCTCGAAGAACACGAGTCTACAAGCTTGGTTTTCTACTAAGCCAGTAAGCAGACCACTTACTAACTAAGTAGAACGACGCGCCTGAGCTCATATCTGCCGACTTCTCGGCTTACATTGTGTTCTCAGACAACTCTGAGAATAACCGTAACGGTCGTTATCAATTGAATTCCAAAATACCAGGTAGCTGTGACCTACAGCCGTTGTCTTGATAAAAAATCGTCAGCATCGGCGGAGGCTAGGGATGGCCCCAGCCGTGAAAGTGGTGTAAGTTGGCGACAAATTATCAGCTGGCTTACAGCACGGGCGACTTTGGCGACATGTGGCTTCCAGTCTGAAGCGTTCCCACAGCAGCCGGAATCCCTGACGGCCTGCACCCAATTAGCCTAATTTAACGGTGTAACTGCTTACCCATACTGAGATGAGACCTGAATTTTATCTTTTAACATTCAGTAGAATAGAAAATTAAGTTACCAAATCAACCAAAGGAGGACGTCATCGTGCGTTGGATGAATAAACATTATATTTGGAATGTCTTAGGATGGTTAGTGATTGTGTTGCTAGCCGTCCTAACGATTCCTAATATGAGTAAATTGGTAGCGGATAAGGGCCAGATTACGGTACCTAACAGCTACCAAAGTACGCGGGCAACCAACATGCAAAAGCAATGGGGCCGTTCACAGCGAGGAACGACCGCTGTCGTTGTGGTTTTTAACAACGGTGATTCAGCACTGACCGCAAGTCAAAATACGCAGATCGACAAGACCATTAATCGAATCAAGTCACATGAAGACCAATATGAGATTCGGTCAATGACGGCGGCGAGTGATAGTTCGACGGCCGCTTCACAATTAATTTCGAAAGACAAGAGCACCCAGTTATTACAGCTGAACGTGCACAAGAGTTCCAGTCATTCTGTCGCATCGATTCGCTCGCAGATCACGAAGCTAGCGAAGACCAGTGGTGTGAAGACCTACGTGACCGGGGCTGACGTTTTAAATCAAGACTTCTCGGACGCCACACAAGCTGGGGTTCAGAAGACCGAAATTATTGCGGCCGTCTTTATCTTCCTAGTCCTTTGGTTAGTCTTCCGGTCACCAGTGACGCCACTCTTCTCACTGCTGACCGTTGGGGTGTCCGTGATCACCTCAATCTCCGTGGTGGCCAACTTGGTCGACCGCTTCAACTTCCCATTCTCTAATTTTACCCAGGTCTTCATCGTGATCGTCCTGTTCGGGATTGGGACCGACTATAACATCTTGCTCTATAACGAGTTTCGAGAGCGACTCGCAAGGGGGAAAGACCGATACACAGCGACTAAGGAGGCCATTAAAATTGGTGGGCGAACGGTGCTGTATTCCGGCCTATCCGTTTTAATTGGGATGAGTGTGTTGGGCTTTGCCAACTTCTCTCTGTACCGTTCAGCCGTTGGTATTGCCGTCGGGGTCGTGGTCCTACTGGCTGTGCTCCTGACGTTGAATCCATTCTTCATGGCTATCTGTGGTCCACACATGTTCTGGCCCATTAAGAAATTCCAAGGTGAAGGCGACAGCCGGCTCTGGCATGGGATGGCGAAACACGCAATGATTCGGCCAATCATCACCCTGATTGTGACCGGAATCGTGTTTGTCCCGTTGGCCCTGTCCTCACACGGAACACTGGATTACGACAACTTAGTTGAAATTGGGGACAGTGTGCCCGCTAAGCAAGGATTTAAGATCGTTCAGAGTCATTTTTCCAAAGGAACTGCTGAACCAACGACCATTTATATTCAGAGTGATCACAAGTTAGACAATGAAAAATCGCTCTTACTGATCGACCGGTTGACCAAACAATTACAAGGGTCAACGGGAGTTAAGACCGTAGCATCCGCAACTCAGCCCGGGGGAAAGGCCATTAAGGCCTTGTATGTCCGTAATCAAATGAGCACGGTCACCAGTGGATTAGTTAAGGCCCAAAAAGGGGTCAATAAAGTCAATAAGGGCCTGAAGTCGGCTAACAGCCAATTGAGTAAGCAGAACGTGGCTAGTTCCGTCAAATCAGCTAAAACGTTGGCCTCTGGTGCACAGCAGGTCAGCACGGGAACGAGTCAACTCCAATCCGCGATTGCCCAGGTATCAACCGGGGTCAACGCCTTGAACAGTCAGGTCTCTTCGGCCTCAGGCGGGAAACAGGCGGCACAGCTGGCTGAACTAGAATCAGCCTTGCCGCAGTTAAATGCAGCCATTCAGCAGCTGAACACACAAGTTTCTGCTAATTCGACGAGTACCAGTGGCGTCACGAGTTCGTTGACGACTATTGGGACACAGACCAAGGATATTGCCACGCAACTCCAGAATATCAAGAGCAGTGTCGGTAACTTGCCAAGTGTCAGTGCCAGCACGGTAGCTGCCGCGTTTAGTGCCCAAGGTGTGCCACTGTCGGCTGCGCAAAAGCAGGTCTTGGCAGGTGTTCTGGAACAGCAGACCGCTGCTCAGAACCAGTTGAAGGCGTCCTTGAGCAGTTCACTGACGAAGATTGGGAGCGATGCGAGTGCCATTGGTGCCGCTGACCAAAGTGTTGCTGGTCAGTTACAGTCGCTTCAAAGTTCAACGGCAACGTTACAAAGCGCGGTTGCCACGTTGGCACAGAATTCAAATCGAGTCTTACCGGGAGCAACAACCGCCTTACAGAAGGCTAGTTCGCAAAGTAGCCAGCTAGCGAGTGCCACCGGTCAGTTGTCGAGTGCCATGTTCAACATCAATGGCAAGATGCCAGGCCTGGTTTCCGGAGCGAGTCAAGTGGCTGCTGGCAACCAGACTATGGCCGAAAAATTGGCGGCCATGAGCAAACAGTTGACGGCACTGCGCAAGGGCCTGACCTCGGCATCGACTGGGTTGACGCAAGTTTCCAGTGGGGTCGGTACGGCCAATGTTTACCTGAAGGGTCTGCAAAAGTCGGCGGCCGCCGAGACCTTCTACATTCCAAGCAAGCAATTGCACGGGAGCACGTTCAAGGAATCCCTGAACACGTACATGTCGCCAAGCCGTAAGATCACCAAGCTGACGGTCGTCTTAAAGGATGACCCGAGCTCGGCTGCTGCGATGGCCCGGTTACCTAAACTGGAAAAGGTCGTCACGGGCTCGCTGAAGGGAACCAGTCTCAGTGGGGCCAAGGTCGCCTTTGGTGGAAATACCTCGCAGACTAACGATATCAACGAGATGGCCTCTGGTGACTTTACGCGGACCGTCATTATCATGTTGGCTGGGATCTTTATTGCCTTAATGGTAGTGACCCGTTCTCTGGTGCAACCAATCGTGATCGAGGGGATCCTCATCGTTGCTTACTCGGGAGCGTTGACCATCGTTCACTGGTTGGTCAAACCAGTCTTGGGGGCAGATATGCTGACGTGGAATACACCGTTCTTCACGTTTGTCATGTTGGTCTCCTTAGGGGTCGACTACTCGATCTTCCTGATGCGGAAATATCGTGAGTTCTTACATGAGCCGGGGGCAACGAGCGACAAGATGCTGCGCGCCGCAACCGTGATTGGGACCGTCGTTATTTCTGCCGGTATCATTTTGAGCGGGACGTTTGCCGCACTGATTCCTTCCGGGGTCATGACGCTGATTCAAATTGCGTTGGCCGTGATTATTGGGATCGTCTTGCTGGTCATCCTATTGCCAATCGTGATGCCAGCCGTCATGAAGATCACGTACCCATACCCGTACTCTAAGATGGGTGAGGCACCGGTCAATGATGAAGGTGCTGATCGTCCACAAACGCGGCGTCAGCAGAAAGATTAGCAGTTAGACGAGATGTGAAGTGGGGGAACCTCGACCACTAGCACATTCAGTTGCTGTGGGGTAGGATTCGGTCTGCACGCACATTGTCGTCTGGCGGTTAATCACTAAATATGATGCAAAATAGGTATCAAGACCGTTCACCTTAGAGTGGGCGCTCCTGATACCTATTTATTTTGGTGGAAATTTGTTGCTATTCAATTCCCCAATGGTAGCTTATACTTGAAGTTAGCGATCAGAGTTGATACTAAACATTCACGGTGCGCGCCAATTGACAACAGGTTGTGTCATTGCGAGTGCAACCGAGTTGAACGCGACTGCAGCCAAGCGGTCGGTTCTCAGACGGCCAACGCGGCTTGATTCAAGTTTGATGACCGGTAAAAGAACAGGATTGAATTAATTAAAAAATAAAACCAAGTTTCAGAAAGGAAGATTTATTCATGGATGCAGACCATCTTTCACAACGATTAGCCATTGTTGCCAGCTACGTCCCCCAAGGGGCCCGATTGGCCGACATTGGGACCGATCACGCCTATTTACCCGTGAATTTAGCGAAGAACGGCGTCATCGTCGGTGGCGTTGCCGGGGAGGTCGTTCCCGGACCATTTAAAAATGCCGAACACGAGATTACCCGTGAGGGACTGGGCGACCAAATCACGGCGCGCTTAGCCAATGGGCTTCAAGCAATCGTGCCCGATGACCACATTGATACGGTCGCTATTGCGGGGATGGGCGGGGCACTCATCACCCAGATCTTGACGCAAGACTTCGACCGGCTAGCTGGCGTGTCGCGTCTAGTTCTTCAGCCTAACGTGGGCGAGATGACCGTGCGCCGTTTCCTAATGACCCACGGCTTTCAACTGGTGGCGGAACAGATTGTGGCGGAAGACGGCCACACCTACGAAATTCTGGTCGCGGACCGTAACGCTAGTCCCGAACAATATGATGAGGAGACGTTACGCTTTGGACCGTACCTGTTGGCGGAACACAATGACATTTTTGTGGCCAAATGGCAACGCGAGTTAACGCGAACCGGTGAGGTGCTGCAACAGGTCGAATCGGCCCATGAGGTGCCAGCAGAAAAGGTTGCCGAGTTACAGACGAAGATTCAGCAGATCAAGGAGGTCTTGCAACGTGTTGGTGCGTGAGTTAGTCGATCGTTTTGAACAGTTTGCCCCGAAGACTTGGGCAGAACCTGGTGATCCAGTGGGGCTGCAGTTAGGGAGTCTGGATGCCGAGGTCCACAAGGTTCTGGTGACCTTAGACGTTCGACCAGAAGTGGTCGCAGAGGCCATTGCGGTAGGCGCTGACTTTATCTTCGCCCATCATCCGATGATGTTTCATCCGGCCAAAAATCTGGACTTAGCGGTACCACAGAATCAAATGTACGCGACCCTTTTGAAACATGACATTACCGTTTACGGGGCCCATACGAATCTGGATAGTGCACCTGGTGGCATGAATGATTGGTTAGCCAGTGCACTGGGTCTCCATGACGTGGCCGGTCTAGTTCCTAGCAACGGTACAACGGCGACCCCAGAGATTACGATGGGGCGAATCGGGACCTTGGCTCAGTCAACGACGGTCAAAGCGTTTGCCGAACAATGTAAGACCATCTTTAAGGTCAAAGGCTTGCGGTTGATCAGCCAGACCCCAGATGCGCCGGTCAGTCGCGTGGCCGTTCTGGGTGGCTCTGGTGGTCCCTTTTACCAAACGGCGTTGGCGAAGGGCGCCGACGTTTACGTGACGGGGGATATTTCCTATCATCCCGGACACGACATGATTGCTGCTGGCCTCAATGTGGTTGACCCTGGTCACCACATTGAAAGTATCTGTAAACCACACCTGACGCAGCTTTTCCGCCAATGGGCACAGGAAAATAACTGGCCAATTACCGTGGTGCCATCTACGCTAAACACTGACCCGTTTACTTTTCTTTGATCCCGAAAACGCGTACACTAATTTTGGAAGTTAATTTAATTGAGGAGTGATTCATTTTGGCAAAGTATGAAAATTTGATTCCCCGGTTTTTAAAATACGTGAAGATCAATACCCGGTCCACACCGAACTCCACGACTGTTCCCTCTAACGAGCGGCTGACGAAGTTCGCTGAGGGATTGGTGACGGACTTGAAGGCCATTGGGCTGGACAACGTTCACATCAACGCGCAATCAAGCTACGTTTACGCGACCCTGCCGGCGAATACCACCAAGCAGGTGCAAAAGATCGGGTTCATTTCCCACTTTGACACGGCTGACTTTAACAGCGAGGACATTACCCCCAAATTTGTCGAAAACTACGATGGCCACTCCGTCATCAAGCTCGATGATGCGGGTAAGTACACGTTGGATCCAGCCGTTTTCCCTAATTTGAAAAACTACAAGGGTGACACCTTGATCACCACCGATGGCAGCACGTTACTGGGGGCCGATGACAAGTCTGGGGTCGCTGAAATCATGGCGGCTGCCGAATATCTACTAGCCCACCCAGAAATCAAGCACGGTGAAATCGAAATTGGCCTTGGCCCCGATGAAGAAATCGGTACGGGTGCCGACCACTTTGACGTCAAGGACTTTGGCGCCGACATTGCTTACACGGTCGATGGCGGTCCGCTGGGACAATTGGAATATGAGACCTTTAACGCTGCCGATGCACAGGTCGACGTGACGGGGACTAACGTTCACCCCGCCGAGGCCAAAGGGGTCATGGTCAATGCGTCTCAGGTTGCCATGGACTTCCATGCCGCGTTACCTGAACATGACCGTCCAGAAAACACAGAGGGTCGGGAAGGCTTCTTCCACCTGTACAGCATGACCGGGACCGTTGATTCAGCTCATCTGAGCTACATTATTCGGGATCACGATCGTCAGGTCTTTGAAGACCGCAAAAAGCTGTTCCAAGGTGTCGCTGACCAACTGAATAAGCAATACGGGTCAAACCGGGTTCAGGTCACCATTAAGGATCAGTATTACAACATGCGCGAAGTCATCGAGAAGGATATGACGGTCGTCGATTTGGCCAAGCAGGCGCTGGAAGAACTCGACATTAAGCCACTGATTTTCCCTGTTCGTGGGGGGACTGACGGGTCCAAGATTTCCTTTATGGGCTTACCAACGCCAAACTTATTTGCTGGTGGCGAGAACATGCACGGTCGGTTCGAATACGTTTCCGAACAGACCATGGAAAAGGCAACCGATGTGGTCATCAAGATTGCCCAACTCGCCGAAGCACAGGCATAAATTAATTGGTCAAAATAGGTCAAATTATTTTGATTTTGGTCTAAAATCAGTTAGAATATGAGTGAAAAATGGAGGTTGACCTAAGGGTTGCCTCTTTTTTTGAGGCGTGTGGTCCCGGCATTTAGCTAACGAAGTTCAAGCTAGCTCATATTTTGATGGCTTAATAGTCAGCTGTGCGTTACCACATGTTGTTGGCTCACCTCAGCAGGACGCGCATCAATTGATTAGTCCTCTGCGAGGTTGATCGTTTAAAATGAGACCAAATAATCAATTAATTTAAGGGGGACACACCATGAATCCAGAAAAAATGACACAGGCATTGACCGATGCGTTGACCGAAGCACAACACATTGCGATGACCAGAAAGCACCAGGCCGTGACGGTCGCTCACCTCTTCAAGTTCTTAATTCAGCCAGGAGAACTGGGCCGAGAGATCCTCGCCGATGCGGGTGCGAACATCACCAATGTCGATGGTGAACTCGACCGGGAGCTGGACGCCATCAGTACGGTTTCCGGTAGCGGCATCCAGTATGGTCAGGAATTTTCCCGCAATTTGACGGAACTATTGCAAAAGGCCGATGCCATCAAGGATGGCTATCATGACGACTTTATGGCTGTTGACACGGTTCTCATCGCCGTGATGCAACTCAACGGGGAGAGCCTGACGGATTACCTGAAGAGCCAAGGCTTGACGGAACAGATGGTCCGCAATGCGGTCGATAAAGTTCGGGGTGGTGAACGCGTGACCTCGAAGAACCAAGAGGATCAGTACAAGGCACTTGAAAAGTATGGTATTGACCTCGTCAAGGCCATGCGTAGTGGCAAGATCGATCCCATCATTGGTCGGGATGATGAAATCCTGTCAGTGATTCGAATCCTGTCGCGTAAGACTAAGAATAATCCCGTTTTGATTGGGGAAGCCGGTGTCGGCAAGACTGCCATCGTCGAAGGGCTCGCGCAACGGATTGTGCGCGGGGATGTTCCAGATAATTTGAAAGACAAGACCATTTTCTCGCTGGATATGGGATCCTTGATTGCCGGCGCCAAGTACCGGGGCGAGTTTGAGGAACGGTTAAAGGCCGTCCTGAAGGAAGTTACCAAGAGCGATGGCCAGATCATCATGTTCATCGATGAAATTCATAACATTGTCGGGGCTGGTAAGGCGGAAGGTAGTATGGACGCCGGCAACCTGCTCAAACCAATGTTGGCCCGGGGTGAACTTCACTTGATTGGGGCCACTACGCTCGACGAATACCGGGAATACCTGGAAAAAGACAAGGCATTAGCCCGGCGGTTCCAACGAGTCTTGGTCAATGAACCCAGCATCGACGACACCGTCACCATCCTACGGGGCTTACGTGAACGATTTGAAATCCATCACGGCGTCAAGATTCACGACAACGCGTTGATTGCGGCGGCCAAACTGTCTGACCGCTACTTGACCGACCGGTTTCTCCCCGATAAGGCGATCGACCTCGTTGACGAGGCTTCCGCGTCTATCCGCGTCGAAATGAATTCGGCACCGACCGAACTGGATCAGGCCCGGCGGCAAATGATGCGTATGCAAGTCGAACAAACGGCACTCAAGCAAGAAACCGATGAGGCCTCACAGAAGCGGCTGACGGAATTGAACAAAGAACTTGCCGACATCAAGGAAAAAGTCGACAAGTTAAGTGCCCAGTGGAATCAGGAAAAGACGGCCATCAAGCGCGTTGGGGACAAGAAGACCGAACTCGACACAGCGAAGCGAGATTTGGAAAATGCCGAATCCGCCTATGACCTGAATAAGGCGGCTGAACTCCAACACGGGACGATCCCACGCCTGCAACGTGAATTAACCGAATTGGAAAAGCAGGATCAGAACCAAAACTGGTTGGTTTCCGAATCCGTCACTGAAAATGAGATTGCGGCGGTCGTCAGTCGGATGACGGGCATCCCCGTGACCAAGTTGGTCCAGGGCGAACGGGAAAAACTGTTGAAGCTTGCAGACCGGTTACATGATCGCGTCGTGGGGCAAGACCAAGCGGTTTCGGCCGTAGCCGATGCGGTGCTGCGTTCCCGGGCGGGACTCCAAGATCCCACCAAACCTTTAGGCTCATTTCTCTTCTTAGGACCAACCGGGGTCGGGAAGACGGAACTAGCTAAAGCATTGGCTGAGAACCTCTTTGATAGTGAAGATCACATGGTGCGCATTGACATGTCCGAGTACATGGAGAAGGAATCCGTATCCCGATTGGTCGGCGCGGCTCCCGGTTATGTGGGCTACGAGGAAGGCGGCCAATTGACCGAGGCGGTACGGCGTAACCCTTACACCATCGTCTTATTTGATGAAGTTGAGAAGGCCCATCCAGATGTCTTTAACCTGTTGCTACAAGTCTTAGATGATGGTCGCTTAACGGATAGTCAGGGGCGCACGGTCGACTTCAAGAACACGATTTTGATCATGACGTCGAACCTGGGATCGGACCTCCTGTTGCAGGGAACGGACGACCAGGGGCATATCAGTCCGGATGCGCAAAAGCAAGTTGCCCAGTTGCTCCAGGCCCATTTCCGGCCAGAATTCTTGAACCGAATCGACGAAACGATCATGTTCACGCCGCTGTCTTTAGCCGATGTGCAACAGATTGTGGTCAAATTGGTGGCCCACTTGGCAGTTCGGCTGCATGAACAGCAGTTAGACTTGACGATCACTCCGGCAGCCCAGGCCTGGATCGCTAAGTCGGGCTACTTACCAGCATATGGTGCCCGGCCGCTACAACGATTTATCACGACACACGTGGAAACGCCACTAGCCAAGCAACTGATTGCGGGTGAGGTGCCAGCCAACAGCCTGATTACGATTGATGTGGCAGATGACCAGCTCCAATTCACACACACCCCGCTGGCCGTAAAAGACTAAAGCTAGCGAAAAAGAAGAAGTTCTTGGTGGTCAGCACCAGGAGCTTCTTTTTTTGGTCGGTGAGAGGAAAGTGCGGACCACCGTTTTAGCAATGTAAATGCGGAAATGACCCAAGGTGTCTTCGGCGGGCGCCCAGTTTCCCTGGAGTTGTAGCAATTAGTTGACGGGAGCTGGCCAACCATCGAGTGAAAATGAGCGGTATTCGGCAGTGAAGAACATTTGTTCGCCAGCCGAGTTTTAGGGCTTATTTTCTGGTATAATAATGTCAAACTAACTGAGAGAAAGGAGTGCTGACCATGTTTGTTCCGTTACAGGTCACGAGTACGTATAGCTTACTGCAGAGTAATAGTCGCATTGATGATCTCGTACAGACGGCTAAGGACCGGGGCTATCAAGCCCTCGCCCTCACGGATAAAAATGTGATGTATGGCATCGTTGCCTTCTACAATGCCTGTCAAAAAGCGGGGATCAAACCGTTGTTAGGCCTGACCCTGTCGACTCAGGGGCTGATCGATGCGACCCAGGAACAGGATTGGCTCTTCATTGCGAGTGACTTTACGGGCTATCAGCAGCTCATGCAACTGTCGACGGCCTACCAGGTGGCCGCCGCACCTGTCAATTTGGCTGATCAGGCCCAGTACCTGAGCCACTTGAAGGTAATCGCACCGTTAAATAGTGAGGTGCACCAGGCACTGGCTGCGGGGGATGGCGCAGCGGCCGAGCGGGTATTGACCCAGATGCGGACGTTGCTCAGCACCAACAGTCTGTTTGTCGGGACCAGTCCAGAACTCACAACCGAAACGCAACAGCAAGTTCAAACTGTGGCGGATCAGGCGCAGGCAACGGTGGTAGCTTTGGCTCCAATTGACTATCTTAATCGGGAGGACCATTTCGCCGTGACGGTTTTACGGGCAATCGGCGCGGGTGCCACCCTGTCGGATACGGAGACGGCCCAACAAACTTTGGGGACACACTGGTTACGTCCTGCGGCTGAGCAAGCGGAGCTCTTCAACGCGGCGGGCTTGTCAGCGGCGGTCACGGCTAGCGAACAGTTGGCAGCTAGTACGGCGGTCACTTTAAAATTTCAACAACCACAATTACCACAATTTCCAACGCCGAATCAGCAAGACTCACAGCATTACTTAAAGGAACTGTGCCAACGCGGGTTACAGTCTCGATTGCAACAGAATCAGGTAACGGACAGTGCCCCCTATCAGCAGCGCTTAGAACGCGAACTAGGCGTCATTCACCGGATGGGGTTTGATGACTATTTCCTGATTGTTTGGGACGTCATGAACTACGCTCACCGGGCCCATATTCAGACTGGTCCCGGTCGGGGATCGGCTGCCGGATCGTTAGTGGCCTATGTCTTGGCGATTACGGAAGTGGATCCGTTAGCCTACGATCTTCTATTTGAACGTTTCTTGAACGAAGAACGGGCGCAGATGCCCGATATCGATCTGGATATTCCGGATGATAAACGCGAACAGGTCTTGCAGTACGTGCATGATAAATATGGGCATGCCCGCGTCGCCCAGATCATTACGTTTGGGACGCTGGCAGCTAAAGCGGCATTACGTGACGTAGGCCGGGTACTGGGGATGGCCCCTTATGAGATGAGCGAGTGGAGTGCAGCGATTCCCAGCCAATTACACATCACGTTGCAAGCAGCATACGAGCAGTCACAGAAATTACGAAACTTAGTGGCCGACAGTGACCAAAACAAGTTGCTCTTTGATACGGCCAAACGGTTAGAAGGGTTACCGCGGAATTATTCGACCCATGCGGCCGGAATTGTTTTGAGTCAGGGCCCACTGCTGGATCTGGTGCCGCTGCAACCAGGCGGAACGGATCTGTTGATGACCCAGTACCCTAAGGATACCGTTGAGGCGGTCGGTCTGTTGAAAATGGATTTTCTGGGGTTACGAAATCTGAGTATCTTGGCCAACGCTTTGACACTGGTAAAGAAACAGACGGGGCAGACCCTCGATTTGAATCAGATCGACCTTAACGATGCGGCGACCCTGCGCCTGTTTGCACAGGGAGAGACGAACGGGGTCTTTCAGTTCGAATCGGCGGGGATCAAACGGGTCTTGCGGCAACTACGACCGGATAGCTTTGAGCTGGTCGCGGCCGTCAATGCGTTGTATCGACCGGGGCCAATGGAAAACATTGACACCTTTATTCGGCGCAAGGATGGTCAGGAGCAGGTCAACTATGCGGCGCCAGCGCTGAAGCCTATTCTGGGGCCCACATATGGCGTATTGGTCTACCAGGAACAGGTTATGCAAGTCGCCTCTGTCATGGGGGGATTCACGTTAGGCCAAGCCGATCTGTTGCGTCGCGCCATGAGTAAGAAAAAGAAGCAGACCATGGATGCCATGCAAAAGCAATTTGTAAGTGGGGCGCAGAAGTTAGGGTATGCGCCGGCAGTGGCCGAACAGGTCTTTGCCTACATGGATCGTTTTGCCAACTACGGGTTCAACCGCTCGCATGCAGTCGCATACAGTAAGCTAGCCTTTCAACTGGCTTATTTGAAGGCCCATTACCCGGGGCCATTTTACGCAGCCCTACTCAATTCGGTGATCAACGTCCCCGTTAAGACCAAGATGTATTTAACGGAAGCTAAGCGCCACGGGGTCAACATCTTACCCCCAGACATTAACCAGTCGAGTGCTTACTTCAATCTGCGGGGCCAGGCCGTTATCTTTGGTTTGAGTTCAATCAAGGGGGTCCGGCGGGATTTCCTCAGAGAACTCCTAGCCGACCGCCATGCTAATGGGCCATTTCGTGACCTACACCAATTTCTCCAGCGAATCGATGCGAAGTATCGGAAGGCCGACCTCCTGAATGCATTGGTCTATGCCGGAGCGTTTGATCACTTTGGCTATAACCGGGCGGAATTGATTGCGGCTTTGCCTGAATTTCTGAGCACGGTCGAGCTATCGGGAGACAATGTCGAGCTTTTCGCGGCACTCGCACCCAAGGTGACGCCGAAGCCAGATCTGGATCTGATGACGAAATTGACGCAAGAGGAAGCCGTGCTGGGAGCTTATTTATCGGGCCATCCGGTCGAACAGTACCGACCACTTGCCAAGAAGATTCAGGCGCAACCGGTCAGTGACCTGACCGTCGATGCCCGTGTCAGCGTGATCGTTTATGTGACTAAGATTCGGACGATTCGAACGAAGCGCGGTGAACCCATGGCATTTGTGACCGGGAGTGATGAGACGGCTGAAATCAGTCTCACGATTTTTCCCAACCTGTACCGGCAGGCCAGCACCTGGTTGGCGACGGACCAGGTCATCGTTGTTCAGGGCAAGGTCGAACGGCAGCGGGGCCTGCAGATCGTCGTTGATCGTGTGACGCCTGCAGCCCAGATGCAACCCAGTGCGCCCCAGGCCTTACCTCAGGGAGCACGCTGGTTCGTACGGGTCGATTCGCAGCACGATGAACGAACGATTGCTGCAAAACTGGGCCAATTTCTGGTGGCGCATAGTGGCCCCGTGCCGGTCATTGTGTACCAGCCCCAGACGGATCAGAAGCGCGTTCTCCCGAAGTCCCAATGGTTACGGGGGGATGTCCAGTTACAAGCAGCATTGGAAGAGCTAATGGGTAGCGGAAATGTTGTTTTCCAAAATGGATAGACCGATTTAACTAAAAATACTTCTAGACTATTTATACTAGCGTTGGTATGATTATACCAATGATTTAATATAACGACTTTGGAGGTATTTTTTTAATGCAATTAACTGTGAAGATTTATTCCGATGGGGCGGAATTATCCGCCATGAAAGACGTCGCTGCTAAGGGACTTGTCGAAGGGTTCACCACGAACCCCAGTCTGATGAAGGCAGCGGGCATCACTGACTACTTGGCCTTTGCTAAGGCGGCCGTGGCTGCGTTCCCTGACCGGTCAATCAGTTTTGAGGTTTTTGGCAATACGCCTGCCCGGATGTTGGCCGAGGCTAAGGTTTTAGCCGCCTTAGGTCCCCATGTCGCCGTTAAGGTCCCCGTGATTCGGGCCAACGGTGAAGATAATGCTGAAGTGATTCATCAACTTTCGCTGGCGGGCGTTAAGGTCAACGTCACGGCCATTACGACGCTGTCACAGGTCAAGTTGGCGGTGGATGCCCTAGATCCCGAGGTGGGCGGTATCGTGTCCGTCTTCGCTGGACGCATCGCAGATACCGGGGTCAATCCGTTACCGGTCATGACGCAAGCAGCGACACTGTGTCATACTAAGCCCAACGTGGAATTACTCTGGGCAAGTACGCGGGAGGTCTTCAACATTGTTCAAGCTGATCAGACGGGGTGCGACATCATTACCGTACCCCCCAAGATTTTAGGTAAATTGAGCAAGTTCGACACGCCAGCACTTCAAGTTTCAGTAGACACGGTCAAAACGTTTGATCATGATATCGCGGAATTAGGATTTACAATTCCGGTCGATTCGGTTGTGACGAAGTAGAATATTTTTATCCGTAACATAACCTGTTAGTTATCAAACTAGCAGGTTTTAACTTTCTATGAGGCCCCGCAGCTGTAAGAAAACGCTTACTTTGATAATTTGTCCACAAAGTAGCGAAAAAGAGGGAAACATAGCAGACATAAATTTTTAAAAGTGATAGAATAATTTTGGAATCAAATTTGTGCCGAAACTTTTCGCTTGTCAATTTTTAGTTAAATTGATGAACAGTTCGTGCCAATTCTAAAGGAGAGATTTTTCTAATGAAGAAAACCAAGATCGTAAGTACCCTTGGTCCTGCAAGTACTGACGTTGATACGATTGTTAAGTTGATCGAATCTGGCGCCAACATCTTCCGGTTCAACTTTTCACATGGTGACCATGAAGAACACTTAGGCCGTTTGGAGAATGTCCACAAGGCTGAAAAGATTACTGGTAAGACCGTTGGTATCATGTTAGATACTAAGGGTGCCGAAATTCGGACCACTGTTGAAAAGGGCGGCAAGCTCAACTTCAAGACTGGTGACGTTTTCCGGATTTCCATGGACGACTCACTCGAAGGAACCAAGGAAAAGATTGCTGTTACTTACCCTGGCTTGTTTGATGACGTTCACGAAGGCGGCCACGTCTTATTCGATGATGGTTTATTAGATACTGTCGTTGAAAAGAAGGATGACGCAACTAAGGAATTAGTTGTTACTGTTCAAAACGACGGTGTATTGGGTTCTCGTAAGGGTGTTAACGCACCTGGTGTTTCCATCAACTTACCTGGGATCACTGAAAAGGACTCCGATGACATTCGCTTTGGTTTGGACCACGAAATCAACTTCATCGCTGCTTCATTCGTTCGGAAGCCACAAGATGTCATGGACATCCGTGAACTCCTCGAAGAAAAGCACATGGAACACGTTCAAATCTTCCCTAAGATCGAATCTCAAGAAGGTATCAACAACTTTGATGACATCATCAAGGTTTCCGATGGTTTAATGGTTGCTCGTGGTGACATGGGTGTCGAAATTCCAACGGAAAACGTACCTTTGGTTCAAAAGGCTTTGATCAAGAAGTGCAACATCTTAGGCAAGCCAGTTATCACGGCTACGCAAATGTTGGACTCCATGCAAGAAAACCCACGTCCTACCCGTGCCGAAGCATCTGACGTTGCCAACGCTGTCTTTGACGGTACTGACGCAACCATGCTTTCTGGTGAAAGTGCTAACGGTGAATACCCAGTAGAATCCGTTGCAACGATGAACCGGATCGACATCAAGGCTGAAAATGCTTTGAAGGAATTTGGTCGTGACAACTTAGACTTCGATAACGGTGACGTTACTGAATCTATCGGTGCTTCTGTTGCTCGGGTTGCTAACGAATTGGGCGTTAAGACCATCGTTGCTGCAACTGAAAGTGGCTACACCGCTAAGATGATTTCTAAGTACCGGCCAAATGCTGATATCTTAGCTGTTACCTTTGACGACCGGACCCGTCGTGGTTTGATGGTCAACTGGGGTGTTTACCCAATCGTTACCGAAAAGCCTTCAAACACTGATGAAATGTTTGATTTAGCAGCTGCTAAGGCTGTTGAAACTGGCTTAGCCAAGGAAGGCGACCTGATCTTGATCACCGCTGGTGTGCCAGTTGGCGAACGTGGGACGACTAATTTGATGAAGATCCAATTAATCGGCTCAAAGTTAGTTCAAGGCCAAGGTGTCGGTGACGACACTGTTATCGGTAAGGCAATCATTGCCAACACCGCTGCCGAAGCTAACGCTAAAGTCGTTGAAGGTGGTATCTTGATTGCTAAGAACACCGACAAAGACTACTTGCCAGCTATCGAAAAGTCTAGCGCCGTTATCGTTGAAAACGGTGGGTTGACTTCTCATGCTGCTGTTGTTGGAATTTCCATGGGGATTCCTGTTATCGTTGGTGCCGTTGGCGCTAGCGACAAGATCTCCGATGGCGAATTGATCACCGTTGACTCACGTCGCGGTATCGTTTACCACGGTGCTTCCAACGCGCTTTAATAAGAGATAAACCTGTTATGAAAAACGGACCCTCTGTCGGGGGTCCGTTTTTTGCTGTCCACCAGTTTAACCGCTCGGTAAGGTACTAATTTGGCTCAGGCTAGCAATGGTCGAGATGGTCACTATTTGGGGTTAGATTAAAAATTTGTCAGAATTAGGCTCGCTAGTTCGGCCGTTTCCGTGTAAAATATAAACTAGACACTTTTGGACGGTAAACTGGGAAACCAGTAGAATTGAGGAGATTATGGAAGAACTATTAGGCCGCATCATCGCGGGAAAAGTTACCGATGAAAATGAACAGGATTACTTCGTACAAGTTGATGGGACGACCTTTCGTCTCGATAAGGGCGAAATCGAAAAACCACTAAAACTAGGTGCGACGTTTAAAGGATTTGCGTACGAAAACGAGGGTCACGATTTACAGATTACGCGCAACGCCCCTCAGGTGCAGGTTGATCACTATGGTTTTGGGACCGTTGTGCGGACACAACGGACACTAGGGGTCTTTGTGAACATTGGCTTACCTAACAAGGACGTCGTGGTGTCATTAGATGATCTCCCAGATATGATGGAACTCTGGCCACAACAAGGGGATCGGCTTTTGATTGCCCTGCGCGAAGATGCTAAGCAACGATTGTGGGGCGTGTTAGCCGATGGTGAAGTCTACCAAGCCATCGCCCAGCCGGCGAAGAAGCACATGCAAAACGCCAATGTCATTGCGACGGCTTACCAATTGAAGTTGGTGGGGACGCGCGTGATGACTGATCACTACGAGTTAGGCTTCATTCACCCATCTGAACGGGAAACGGAACCTCGCTTGGGTGAAGAGCTACATGCTCGGGTGATTGGTGTTCGTGAAGACGGTACACTGAACCTGTCGTTACGGCCACGAACCTATGAGGCCATTGATGACGATGCAGCCATGTTATACGCAGCACTACAACACTCTGAAGATGGTCACTTAGACTTTAGTGATAAGTCCGATCCCGCTGCCATCAAGGCCTATTTCGGAATCAGCAAAGGACAATTCAAGCGGGCCATTGGTCATTTGTTAAAGGACCGTCAGATTACCCAACATGATGGTCAACTCTGGTTAGTCAGTGCCGAAACGGAACCGAGTGAGACGACGACCGAAGACTAGGAGGTCTGGCCATGACCGTTTTAGAGAATCAGACGGCAGACTTTGCCCACTATTTGACTGTGGAACAGGGATTAGCTGTTAATTCGGTCACGAGTTATACGCAAGAACTACACAACTTCAGCCATTACCTGACGAGTAAAGGCGTCTTGGACTTTAAGCAGGTGGATCGACTGCAACTTATGGCCTATCTAAGTGCGTTGACCGTGGCAGGGAAGTCACGTAATTCGGTGATTCATGCCGTCTCGGCGTTACGAAAATTCTATCGTTATCTGGTACAGACACATCAACTAACGGTCAATCCCATGGCAAACATTGCGGCGCCTAAGCATGCGGAACATTTACCGGCTGTTTTGACGGTTGCGGAGGTGGATCGCTTGCTCGCAGCGCCGGATACGACCAATAAATACGGCCTCAGGGATCGGGCCATTTTAGAAGTGATGTACGCTACCGGGTTACGGGTCAGTGAATTGGTTCACCTCAAGCTGGCGGATCTCCATTTGGAAATGGGGTTGATCCAGACGCTGGGTAAGGGTGACAAGGAGCGCATCATTCCCATCGGCGATGTTGCGACTGACTGGATCAACCAGTATCTTCAGACGAGTCGGCCGGTCTTACTGAAACAGCGGACGAGTCCCTATCTATTTTTAAATGGTCACGGTGGGGGCTTGAGTCGTCAGGCAATTTGGCAAAAAATCAAGAAGTATGTGGCGTTGACGGGGATTCAAAAGGACGTGACACCCCATACACTACGGCATTCGTTTGCAACGCATATTTTAGAAAACGGGGCTGACTTGCGGGTGGTGCAGGAACTTCTGGGCCACGCGGACATTACCACGACACAGATCTACACGCATATTTCAAAGAAACGCTTAAAGAATGTTTATGATCAGTACCATCCTCGGGCCTAGGAGCGAGGACGGGGAACGGAGGCGGACGCATGTTATTGAAATACCGATCAGATTACCAAAAAATCGCGATGGGCCTGATGAGCCTACTTCCGAGCTTCAAAGACTGGGACCGACTCCAACGTGAATTGGCCTGGTATCAGGGCGGGGAAGATCGGACCCTGTACCTGTGGAAAGATGAACACGATGACTTTGCTGGCGCCGTGGGCACTGAAACGCAGGGTGACTACCTGATCGTTCGGTTGATCACGCTAATGCCAGATAAGCAGTCGCCTTTGAACAATCGGCGAATGTTGGACCAGCTCGCTGCGTTAGCATCTAAGAAGCGACTGATGGGGACCTTGAATACGGCGAAAACGATTGCGGACTGGGAGTATCATCATGGACAAAAACAAGACAACGACTGATGGCCAGCCACTGATTCAAGTCAGTGACTTCGAGGGCCCTTTGGATCTATTGCTACATTTGATCAAGACAAATAAAATGGACATCTATGATATTCGCATTACGACCATTACCAGCCAATACCTGACGTACCTGCATCAGATGCAGACGTTACGGCTCGACATTGCCGGGGAATACTTCGTGATGGCGGCAACCCTGATGGCGATTAAGGCAAAATTATTGTTGCCCAAGCCACAGACGATTGAACCACAGGATGATGCGGAGATGGGCGATCCTCGAGAAGAGCTGGTCAATCAATTGCTGGAATATCAACGCTATAAGCAAGCAGCGCAGGCCTTGAAGGAACTGGCAGTTGCCCGACAGCATCACTTTACGCGGCCAGCTATGGCGGTTCCAGAAGATACAACGGTTACCGTAGCGTTGGGATTACAAACCAGTGATCTACAGGCAGCGTTGGTTCGGCTAATGCAGCAGACGACTCGAGCGAAACCAGTCACCCAAAGCATTCAGGAAGAACACTTTACAATTAAAGATCAGATGGTAACGGTTCTGGCCCGTTTGGAGCACGCACATGGTCCAATCGCCTTTGACCACTTGCTGGGACATGTTCCGGCGATGGAAGAGGTCGTGACGACCTTTCTGGCCGTTTTAGAGCTTGCCAGACAGCGGCAGGTTGCGTTGACCCAAGTAAGTCGCTTGTTACCATTGCAGGTCAATTTTTTAAAGCTGAAAGGAAGGTATGCCACCGATGTCACCTCTGGCACAGATTGAAAGTTTATTGTTCGTAAGTGGTGATGAGGGCATCACTGTGGCGGATTTGGCTGCTGCGACTGGATTGTTGCGACCGGCTATTCTGGCGACTTTGGAACGGCTGGCACAGAAGTACGCGGCTGATACCGATTCAGCTCTGGAACTCATGGTCAACGACACGACTTACCGCCTGGTCACCAAGGCGGCTGTGGGGGACGTGATCAAGCATTACTTTGAGAACCCCCTGAGTACCAGCTTGTCCCCGGCCTCACTGGAGGTGTTGGCGATCATTGCTTACCGGCAGCCAATTACCCGGATCGAGGTCGATGAGATTCGGGGCGTTCAGAGTTCATCGACCGTCCAAAAGCTAGTTTTACGGCGATTGATTGAAGCTACCGGACGGTTGGACGAACCTGGACGGCCGAAAGTCTATCGGACCAGTGATTACTTTTTAGATTATTTTGGCTTGAAGCAGCTCAGTGACTTGCCACCCTTACCTGCAGCTGCAACGACTAGTGAGGCGACTGGTGACGGGGGCGATCTATTCTTACAGGCCTTTAACCAGCAACTTAACCAATCAGAATCAGGAGATGAATCGTAGAATGGAACGTTTACAAAAAGTTTTAGCCCATGACGGCGTCGCTTCACGGCGGCAGTCAGAAAAGTTGATCATGAGCGGTCGCGTGAAAGTTAATGGCACCGTTGTGACTGAGCTAGGAACCAAGGTGGGGGTTCACGACCAGATCATGGTCGATGGCGTTCAGGTCACTAGTGAAGCGCCAGCCTACGTGCTGTTGTACAAGCCACGGGGCGTCATTTCAACGGCCAACGATGAAAAGGGCCGTAAAACGGTAGTTGATCTGGTCGCGGATGTCAGTCAACGGATCTACCCGGTTGGTCGGTTGGACTATGATACGTCGGGGTTGCTCCTGCTGACCAATGATGGTGAGCTTGCTAACCGCCTGACTCATCCCAAGTATGAGGTGGAAAAGACCTACGTTGCACGCGTCAAGGGAATTCCTACTAACGATGCCATGCGGAAACTACGACAAGGCATTACGGTCGATGGTGAGACCTATGCACCAGCCAAGTCTAAAGTGTTGAGTCATGACGACAAACGGAAGACGGCCATCATTGAGGTCATTATTCATGAGGGCAAGAATCATCAGGTCAAGAAAATGCTAGAAGCCGTGGGTTATCCAGTGGAGAAACTCAAGCGTGAACAGTACGGTTTCTTGACGTTGAAGGGACTGAACGCCGGTGAAGCACGCAACTTAAAGCCGGAAGAAGTTAAGGAACTCAAGCGGCTGACCGGGCTGTTAAGCTAAGCGGTTGACACTGCCTGAGAATGTTAGTATATTAAACATGTAATAAAATTTAGGTCCATCTTCAAGGCAGGGTGCAATTCCCGACCGGCGGTAAAGTCCGCAACCCGTGAGAGCGGTTGATTCGGTGCAACTCCGAAACCGACAGTATAGTCTGGTATGCAGAAGATGAGATGTTGCTTTTTGCGTAGGTGTCATTTTAAAGTACGTAAATTCCAAGGTCTTGCCCTTCTGTGGCGAGGCCTTTTTTCATGAGGTCGCGCTACGTGAGATGGCCGCAAGGAGGAACATGTGATGGAAAATAGTCGACACGGGTTAAGTGTGCGGGCAATGGTTGAGATGGCATTATTTGCGGGGGTGGCTTACGTCTTAATGTTTGTCTCACTCCCAATTATCCCCATCGTCCCTTATATGAAACTCGACCTGAGTGATTTGGTGGTCTTATTGGGGATGAGCTTGTTCGGTCCAGCAGGGGCGGTTTTGATTGCGGCCGTAAAGGAGCTGCTTTACTTTGTGACCACTGGACTGGATATCGTTAACTTTATTGGGATTTTAACGGCGTTTATTGCTGATCTGGCCCTAGTCTTGCCGATCAGTGCCGTCCTCAAGCAACACCACAATCCAACACTGAAGCGGCAGATCAGCGCCGTTATCGTGGGAACGTTGACGTTAACGTTAGTCCTGTCCCTAGCCAATTGGTGGGTGATTACGCCCCTGTACTTAAAGGTGTGGGGCATGTCATTGGGCTTACCCGTTAACAAACTGATTCTGTTAGGCGTGATTCCATTCAACCTGATCAAGGGCATCGTGCTCGGCATTCTGTTCATTCTGCTGAGTCGGCGCATGGCACCGTGGCTAGCTAAGCATACGCTGTCATAAAGTAGACAATTCTTAAATATTAAAAGGTGGGGCTGACAAGTCGTTGGCCCCTTTTGTGTATGGTAAACTAGGAGCAGACTTGATGAGGAGGGATGCAGATGGAAGCAACGGATCTTTTATACGTACTAGACCGCCAGCAGCCCCGGCGATTGCGCGTCATTGAGAATCTTTTGCGGGGCCGCCGAACCGTTTCAACGTTGTACTGGGGCCAACGTTACCAGCTGTTACCCCTACTAGACGCGGATAAGCACTTGGACCGCGGTGCGTTGATGGGACCAACGAAAGCGTTGGTTGCCGAGGGGCTCGTGACCTTAGATCCCGAGGAAGATCAGTTGTTACTCACATCTGCCGGTCAGCAAAAACTATCGGTGACTTATTACCGCCCCCAGACCAGTGAGGACTGGCTCAACTTGGACTTAGAGGCGGCGCGCCAACGGTTACTACTTGCCGTGCAGGTTACGTCGCAGTACGCCCATTCGACCAGCCGTTATTACCCCTTGGCAACGGACCTTGCAACCCGACGCGTCATTCGGTCATGGTTCCACCGACTAAAGGGACCACAGTTAGCGGCGGCCCTGGCAACGGCCATGATTCACAGCTGGCAACAGTTACCGGTTCAAACGGCAGAGGTGATGACGGATCTATTGACGGGGTATCAACACCCTGGCCTGACAGTGGACCAGGTTGCGAGTGACCAGCAGCAAACAGCTTGGGAGATTCAGTTACGACAGCGTGATGGCGTGACTCAAATTGCGCGTGATGCGCAACAGGCCGATCATCCGCTGCATGCCCTATTACACCCGCTATGGCGTTCGCCGATCACCCGGAGTGCACAGGCGACGCTGTATGCCGTGGAGCAGGGGGGGAGTTTGGACCAGGTGGCGATGCAACGCCATGTGAAAGCCAATACGGTGAAGGAACACCTCTTGGAGGCAGCAATTCTATCGCCAACGGGTGCGTTTCCCTTTGATCAACTCTTGCCGGCGCACGTCCGAGCTGACTTTGCAGCGGTGCTAAATGCTGATATTGATTCGTGGCAGTTTGCCCAGCTGCCGGAAGCGTTACGAACGCGTTATGATTTCTTTTATTTTCGACTTTACGCGATTTGGCGGGGACGGGGGATGACGGATGATGGAGTCACTGACAAGTAGTTTGCAGCGGGTGTTCGGGTTCAGTACATTTCGAACCGGTCAGGTAGAAGCACTGACGGCATTGGAGCAAGGACAGGATACACTCGCCATTTTACCGACTGGTGCGGGGAAAACCCTGATCTACCAGTTATATGGGTATCGCCATGCAGGGTGTGTGCTCGTGATTTCGCCCCTACTGTCCCTGATGAATGATCAGGTCGCTCGGATGCGGGTCAATGGGTTTCGACGCTCAGCAGCCATTACATCGCTGACGAGTTACGTAGAGCGTCAAGAGATCTTACGTCACCTGGGAGACTATCAGTTTCTGTTTCTGTCGCCGGAGATGCTGGCACAACCGCAGATGCTGGCGCAGATTCAGCAGTTACAACTCAGCTTACTGGTGATCGATGAAGCCCATTGTATTGTGCAATGGGGGCCAGACTTTCGTCCAGAGTACTTATTATTAGGTGCGATTCGGACAAAATTACACCAACCGTTGACCCTGATGCTGACGGCAACTGCTGGAAAGACAACTCGGCATGAAATTGCCAAACAGTTACGGACGACGCCGCAAGTTATCTCTGAATCGGTGAATCGGCCCAATATTTTCTTAGACGTGGAGAATGTGGCCGATGAACCAGAAAAACAGGCCCGTCTGAAAAGTTTGGTCGGTCAATTACAACAACCTGGGGTCGTGTACTTTTCTAGCAAGCAGCAGGCAACGGATACGGCGCTGTGGCTACATCAGGAGACGGGGGTGCGGGCAGCGGCTTATCATGCTGGCCTGGATAGTGAGGATCGGTTTAAGATTCAACAGCAATTTATGGCTGGGCAGCTGGACGTCATTTGTGCGACCAGTGCGTTTGGCATGGGAATCGATAAGAATAATGTGCGTTACGTGATTCATTATCACTTGCCTGCCGACCTAGAGAGCTATGCGCAGGAAATCGGTCGTGCCGGTCGGGATGGCAACCCCAGTGTGGCGATATTGCTCTATGCACCCGGGGATGAACAATTACCGTTGGCTCTGGGACAATCCAATCGACCGGATGAGACAACGATTCAACGATACTATGCGCACCCACAGCAATTTTCGGCGGAGGATCCGGTGATTCAGCTACTGGCATTTTACCGACAACATGGTATCAGTGAGGCTGCCGTAACCCAGATGTTTACGGGGCGTGAGCGAGAGCGTAACCGTGCCTTGGCTCAGATGATGGCGTATGCACGGGAAACGCATTGCTTACGGGAGCGCTGGTTAGCGGCTTTTGATGAGCAGAGTCCCGAGCACACGGTGGCGTGCTGCTCACCGGTAAATGTTCCCTTAGATTTAACGGCATTGAACTTAAAGCGTGAGCAACGCGCCACAACGGCGGAGCCGCAACGTGAGGATTGGATCACCCGGTTACAGCAATTATTTTAAGTGGGGACCTAGTTGACACATTAATTTAGTTGATTGATAATGCAAAAAGGCCTTTCATAGCGATATCTTAAGGAAATATGGGTATCGCAAAATCTGTAATAATGATACAATTACAGTCGAAGATTTTTCAGGGAGGTTAGATGATGAGTCAAAAGCGTGACGATCAAACGTCGAAGGAGCAAGAATCCCATCCTTGGGATCAATCGTTTGCCGATGATCGAGACGATCAGGGAAACCTGTCGCGAACGAAAATGCGGCGACAAAATCATAGCAATACCATGGTGACGGTCATTCTGGTTGCCATTATCGTTGTGATTGCGGCGGCCTCGTTGGTCTACGGTCTGGCACGCCAGAGCGCGGTTAACCGGCCCCAGAACACAGAAAATGTGGCTGCTGGTTCGTCGAGTTCTTCACACAAGGACAAGACAGCCAAGAGTTCTAAGAGTAGCAAAAAGGCTAAGTCCAGTAGCAAAAAGAAATCAACAACTTCAACCACAACTGCTAGTTCGGTTTCACACACTAGCAGTTCTTCTGCTACCACCGATGAGTCAACGACGTCACAGTCAAGTAGCTCAAGCAAGAGTAGCAGTAGTTCCGTTTCAGGTGCCAAATACGCGACGGTTGAGTCTGGTCAGGGTGTTTACCGGGTTGCCACTAATGCGGGGATCTCTGTGCAGAAATTATTGGAATTAAACGGCCTTTCTTCCGGGGCTTCATTACAACCCGGGCAGAAATTACGGGTTCGTTAAACTTTATTTGATAGGAGTTTGGCTTTATGGAGAAACAAGGGTTACAAGTTGCGATTGATGGTCCTGCTTCGGCCGGTAAAAGCACGGTCGCCAAGATTGTTGCGCAACGTTTTCATTACATCTATTGTGACACCGGTGCCATGTATCGGGCAATTACTTGGAAAGTCTTACAAGCTGGTGTGGCTTTGGATGATGAACCGGCCGTTAAGCAACTGCTGGATCAGATAACGATTCGCTTTGAGCCGGGGACACCCGTACAAAAAGTGTTTGTGGATGATACAGAAGTGACTTTGGCAATTCGCCAACCGGACGTCACTAACTCGGTTTCAGCCGTTTCGGCACTGCCAGCGATTCGTCAGGAATTGACTGAACGTCAACGACAAATTGCTGAGGCCGGTGGCATCGTGATGGACGGCCGAGATATCGGGTCGACCGTCTTGCCACATGCCCAGGTCAAGATTTTCTTGGTCGCCAGTGTTGATGAACGGGCACAACGGCGCTTGAAGGACAATGCCGCTAAGGGAATTGATACCCCACTGGCAACCTTGAAACATGAAATCGAAGAACGGGACCGAAAAGATTCGACCCGGAAGGTTTCTCCATTGACCCAAGCAGCCGACGCGATTCGCTTAGATACAACGTCTATGAGTATCGAACAGGTGGCTGATAAAATCGCTGAAACCATTCAAGAAAAAGAATCCCTATAGAAATGGGCTTTTTACTAGCTTTTACGGACACAATCGGCTAGAATAGTATATAGAGTTGTCGCAAGGAGGAAAAATTCGCATGAGTGAAAATGGCACGAGTCAAAACAATGAAAATAACGATCTGTTAGATGCTTTAAACAGCATCGACACCGTTAAAGTTGGTGACGTTGTTAAGGGTGAAGTCTTAGCAATCGATGATGACCAACAAGCAATCGTTGGTATTGCTGATACTGGCGTTGAAGGGGTTGTTCCAAAGAAGGAACTTTCCACGAAACCAGTAGATGATATTAATTCTGTAATTAAAGTCGGGGACGTTATGGACCTCGTCGTAATTTCTCGTATTGGTACCGATAAGGAAGGCGGCAGTTACTTACTGTCACAACGTCGTTTGGAGGCCCGTAAGGTTTGGGACGACATCCAAAAGGAATTCGAAGCAGGTCATACGTTAACTGCACCCGTTACCCAAGTGGTTAAGGGTGGGTTAGTTGTTGATGCCGGTGTGCGTGGATTCGTTCCTGCATCCATGGTATCCGACCACTTCGTTGAAGATCTTTCTCAATTCAAGGGTCAAACGCTTGAATTCAAGATCGTTGAAATCGAACCTAGCGAAAACCGTCTGATCTTGTCTCACCGTGCACTTGTTGAAAAAGAACGGGCTGCACAAAAGGCTGAAATCATGGCTAAGTTAACTGCTGGCGATATTGTCGAAGGTAAAGTTGCTCGTTTGACCAACTTCGGTGCCTTTGTTGACCTTGGTGGTGTTGATGGTTTGGTTCACGTTTCAGAAATCGCCTTTGAACGGGTTGAAAAGCCTAGCGATGTCTTGAAGGTGGGTCAAGAAGTTAAGGTTAAGGTCTTATCTGTAGACCCAGACCGCGACCGGATTTCTCTTTCCATCAAGCAAACCTTACCAGAACCTTGGGACGGGATTGAAGACAAAGCCCCTCAAGGTAGCGTCTTAGATGGTACGGTTAAGCGTCTGACTAGCTTCGGTGCCTTTGTGGAAGTCTTCCCTGGCGTTGAAGGTTTAGTTCACATTTCCCAAATTTCTCACCAACACATCGCAACGCCTGCTGACGTTTTGAAGGTTGGTCAAGAAATCAAGGTTAAGGTCTTGGACGTTCGTCCTGACGACCACCGCTTGGCATTGTCCATCAAGGCCTTGGAAGAAAAGCCACAATCTGGTGACGAAGCTTCCGAAAGCCACAGTAACAATAACCGGAGCCGGAGCAACAATGGCGGTAACAACAACCGTCGTCGTAACAACCGGAACTCTGCTGAAACTTCAACGGCTAACGCCCCAGAAGAAAGCACCGGTTTCTCTTTAGGTGACCTCATTGGGGACAGCTTGAAGAAAGATATGGAAGATAACGAAAACAACTAATACGTTTGGTTGAAGAGGGTTTAGAGCGGAACTTTGTTGGTTTCGTTCTGAGCCCCCTTTTCATGTCAACAGACGTTTTGCTTAAAAGTTAAAGGAGGGATTTGTAGTGGCATTTCCAGTAGTTGCCATTGTCGGCCGACCTAACGTTGGGAAATCGACCCTGTTCAACCGGATCGCCGGCGAACGGATCTCCATCGTGGAAGATACACCGGGGGTTACCCGGGACCGAATCTATACCCGTGCTGAATGGCTCGGAACTGAATTTCGGATGATCGATACCGGGGGGATTGACCTCGGTGATGAACCATTTTTGACACAAATTACGCAACAAGCCGAAATCGCGATTGAAGAAGCCGATGTGATTGTCTTCATCGTTAGTGCTCCTGAGGGGGTTACCGACGCTGATGAAAAGGTTGCTAAGATCTTATACCGTGCGGACAAGCCAGTCTTGCTAGCCGTCAATAAGGCTGACAATCCGGATGTTAGAGAGTCAATCTATGACTTCTATTCACTCGGCTTTGGCGATCCATACCCCGTTTCTGGGGTCCACGGGTTGGGCTTAGGAGACTTACTAGACGCCGTTGTGAAGGAATTTCCTGACGATGACGGTGCGCCTAAGGACGACACGATTCGTTTCAGTCTAATTGGTCGCCCGAACGTGGGAAAATCATCATTGGTTAACGCCATTCTTGGTGAAGACCGCGTGATTGTTTCTAACATTGCTGGGACCACCCGTGATGCCGTCGACACTAAGTTCACCGCGGATGATACCAAGTTTACGATGGTCGATACGGCCGGAATTCGTAAACGGGGGAAAGTCTACGAAAATACGGAACGTTACAGCGTCATGCGTGCGATGCGCGCCATTGACGATTCAGATGTTGTGTTAGTCGTGTTGAATGCCGAAGAAGGGATTCGCGAACAGGATAAACGGGTCGCTGGCTATGCCCATGAGGCGGGTCGCGGAATCATTATCCTAGTTAATAAGTGGGATACCTTGAAGAAGGATAATCACACGTTGACTGATTTCCAGAATCTGATTCGGTTAGAGTTCCAATACCTGAGTTATGCACCAATCATCTTTGTCTCAGCAAAGACGGGGCAACGGTTGGAACAATTGCCGGACATGATTAAGCGCGTGTCTGAGAACCACAATAAGCGGGTTCAATCCGCAACGTTAAACGACGTGATCATGGATGCGATTGCCCTGAACCCAACGCCATCCGACAACGGCAAACGGCTGCGAGTTTACTACGCAACACAAGTGGCCGTGGCGCCACCGACCTTCGTGGTCTTTGTCAACGATCCTAAAATGATGCACTTCTCCTACGAGCGATTCCTTGAGAATCAAATTCGGGAACACTTCGATTTCGAGGGGACCCCAATTCATCTGATTGAGCGTGCGCGGAAGTAATTTAGGTGCGTGGGACCAGCTTTGGGAACGATTTTAGGCGTTTTTTCACCAAAATCAGTAATTCTTTTAGGATAATTACTAAAAAGTACCGTTATCCCTTGTCATATAAGGCTTCCTGTGCTATCTTTGATAAAGAAATGATGCGGTTGACCGTATTTGTTTCATCATTTTTGGACCACTCAAAAATGATCACTAGATGGCATTCATCTAATCTTCTGTTCAGGAGGTGAATTCAAACATGGCAAACAAAGCACAATTGGTTAGCGACGTTGCAACTGCAACTGGTTTAACTAAAAAGGACGCAACGGCTGCAGTTGACGCAGTCTTCGATTCTGTCCAAGCAACGTTAGCTAAAGGCGAAAAGGTTCAACTGATCGGCTTTGGTAACTTTGAAGTACGTGAACGTGCAGCTCGTAAGGGCCGTAACCCACAAACTGGACAAGAAATCCAAATCCCTGCAAGCAAAGTACCTGCATTCAAGCCAGGTAAAGCTTTAAAGGATGCTGTTAAATAATTATTTATTTAACGCGTAAAGAAGTCAGAACGGCGTATGCCGGGCTGGCTTTTTTGGTATATGCAAAAGGTTGAAAACAGTTATCGTGCTTGATAGCCCAGAATTGGAGGTTAAGCTGGGCCTCACCATTCTCTCAATGCCATGGGCTACAGCTGGTTCCTATGGCGACAGCCGCAGGTCACGTTTTGGTAAAGCAAACGGATTTCTGTAGTTCCACCTCGGCTGGACAATTTATGCTGAATGGCTAAAAATAAGTCAAAATAGCAGTATTTCGGGCAAAAATCTTGTAAACTAGAATGGTTGCGCAATAAGTTGTGACCAGTAGTTAGCCGCCAGTATCATTTAGCGGTTAACCGCAATCGGAAAATGATAATTGGAGGCGGGTTATGAGTTACGCAGAAACGGCATTGGACCTATTAGAGAAGGGTCAACTTGAAGAATTTAAGAAGCAGTACGCTCTGTCCCTGCGACACGACGACGATGATACGCTGTTTAGTCTAGCCGAAGAGCTCTACTCGTTAGGTTTTTTGAATCAATCCCGGCGAATTTACGAAAAATTACTAAAAAAATACCCAACTGAAGATGAATTAAGGACAAATTTAGCCGATATTGCCATCGATGAAGATAAAAATGATGAGGCCTTGACCTATTTGAACGAAGTCAGTCCCGAGTCATCGGCTTACGTTCAAGCCTTGATGGTGGCTGCGGATCTTTACCAAACGCAGGAACTTTTTGAAGTCAGCGAACAGAAATTGTTAACGGCCAAGAAATTGGCCCCTGACGAGCCGGTCATCACGTTTGCCTTAGCGGAGCTCTATTTCACCATGCGTGAGTTTAGAAAGGCCATTCCGCTGTATTTAGACCTCATTACGGCCGGTACAACGGAACTCTCACGGGTCAACCTAGTCGAACGGCTGGGCGTTGCTTATGCGAATGCCGGGCGCTTTGAACAAGCCATTGGTTACCTCAAGCAGATTCATACGGGTGATATGACCCCCGATGTGAAATTTGAAACGGCCTTCACTTACCTGCAGCTGAAGGATCGGACCACGGCTATTCGTTTGTTCGGTGAGTTGAAGGACAGTGATGCCCATTACACCTCCTTGTATCCTTATCTGGGACAAGCCCTCGAAGAAGAGAACCGGTTAGCCGAAGCATTGACGACCTTGCAGGAGGGACTGGGAGTTGATCAGTACAACGAGAAGCTCTGGTTACAGGCGGCTCACGTGGCTACTAAGCTCGATGACGAGGAATTGGCTGAGAAGTACCTAAAGAAGGGTCACGAGCTCGACAGTGACGATTTAGGCGCTGTTATTCAACTCAGCAATCTGTACGTCAAGCAGGAGCGTTGGGACGAAAACGAAGCCTTAGCGAAACCATACGTGAAGGCGGAAGACGCGGATCCCCAATTATACTGGAACTTAGCCGTCACGGCTGAACATCAGGAAGAATATGACTTGGCACGCCAGTATTACGATGCGGCCCAGCCGTTCTTTATGGATCAGGCGGACTTCCTGAAGCCGGCCATCTACTTCTACCGGGAAGAAGGGGCCAGTGAAACAGTTGTGAAGCTGTTACACGCTTATTTGAAGGTCGTTCCAGACGATGCGGAAATGGCATTGATGTTGGAAGGCTACCAAGATTAAAAAAACGACGAAAAGGGCGACTCACTGGAGTTGCTCTTTTTATATAGTTAACACACAAAAATTACTTTAACTTATAAACATCAAAAAAAGCAACCGCCAAACCCGCGGTTGCAAACCCAGCCACTAACGCTTTAGTTTCCCCAGCCAACCTTTTTTAGGGACAGAGAAGGTAAATCCTTCGCCCAGCGCCTCATTCACGTTGATCACCGAAACAAACGCACGCGGATCGTTACGCTGAATAATTTGCCGCAAGCGGTGGAGTTCGCTCGGCGCAACAACTACGTAGATCATCTTACGTGCTTGATGGGAGTAACCACCTTCACCGTCAATCAGACTAACGCCACGACCCAATTCATCCATGATATTGTCCGTAATTTCTTGATGATGATCTGACACCACAATGATTCCTCGTGCCGCATACGCACCTTCCTGCGTAAAGTTCACAATGCGGGCGAAGATGTACGAGTAGATCAACGTGTAGGCCATGTGTTGAATATCAATGTAGACCAAAGAGAATAAGAGAACCACGACATCTAGGTAGAGCAGGGTTCGTCCCATGGGCACACCGCGAAACCGTTCAAAGATTCGTGCGATAATATCAGTTCCACCAGTCGTCCCACCATAACGGTAGAGGAGACCAGAACCGAAACCACCGATGACACCGGCACCTAACGCCGACAGCAAAAGGTCACTGTGTAGTTGAATGACGATCGGTACACGTTGCCAGATCCATAGGAATAAGGACAGCATAATCGTCCCGTAGATCGTATAGATCAATGATTGCCGACCTAAAAAGCGCCACCCAATTAAAATTAAGGGAACGTTAATCAGAATCGTTGAATAGGCGGGGTCAATACCAAATAAAGCCCGTAAAATCAACGTTACCCCCGAAATGCCGCCATCCGCTAAGTGGTTGGCAATGTTAAAAAATACCAATCCGAAAGCAAACATGGCGCACCCAACACCAATCATAATCAAATCTAGCACATGAATTGACTCATCCTGTTGTGTCATCTGCATCGCTCCCAACAAAAATCCTTATTTCATGATAGCACAGCCAATATAGAAACTGCTGAGAAACTGATTAGCGAATCGTGGTTTGAATTCAATTCTTGCGGCGAATCTGTTAGACTGGCATATAGAACCTTGTGACCACGTACATGTTGAACGCGGTGCAAGCACTGACAGAATTTAGCTGGCAGAAGGGTGAAAGATAATGAAGTTAGAACACTTACCAAATGAATTTGAGGCTGCGCGACCAGTACTTCAGACCATTGAAGCGGCTGGTTACGAAGCCTACTTTGTGGGTGGTAGCGTTCGCGATACCATCTTAGGGAAGGCCATCCATGACGTTGATATTGCCACGAGTGCCTATCCCAACGAAATTAAAGGGCTATTCAAGCGCACAGTTGACACAGGAATCGATCACGGTACCGTGATGATTTTAGATCATGGCACCGGTTATGAGACCACAACTTTTCGGTCCGAATCGACCTACACCGATTTTCGTCGCCCCGACCAAGTCACCTTTGTCCGTTCTTTACAAGAGGATCTAAAGCGCCGTGATTTCACGATTAATGCCCTAGCGATGCGTGAAGACGGCGAAATCATCGACTTATTTGACGGCTTGACGGACCTCCAAAACCATCACATTCGGGCCGTGGGTGATCCGCAAGAACGGTTCCACGAAGACGCCTTGCGCATGATGCGGGCGGTACGTTTTGCCAGTCAGCTCGACTTTGACATTATTCCTGAGACCGAGGCAGCCATTACTGACCACGCCCAACTCTTGGCTAAAATTGCCGTTGAACGAACACAGGTAGAATTACAAAAAATGTTCACGGGGAAGGCGCCCCAGCGCGGTCTCACCGTCTTCATGCGGACCGGTCTTTGGCAACACTGTCCGGACTTTGCAGCTCATGAACACGACCTACAGGCACTGAGTGAACAGCTTCGTCAAGGAACCTCTAGCGACACGGCGACCTGGACGTTATTAGCCACGAAATTTGGTTTAGACTATACGACGATCACACCATTTCTTAAGCATTGGAAAGCTGCCAACCAAATGATTACGGCCGTTCAAACCGCTAGTCGTCTGGCACAAACACTACTGACTGCGACCCCGAACGCTTGGCAACTCTATCAGTGCGGTGTCGAGCTGACCCCTGTCGCTAACGAAGTCGCCGTTATTCTTGGTGCGCCTGATCGAGACGTAGAGTTAACACAACACCTTCACGACTTGCCCATCCAGAACAAAAAAGAGCTTGCGGCTACTGGTAAGGACCTGATGCAAGCAGGGGTTCAACCTGGACCCCAACTTGGGGCCTTACTGGGTGATTTGGAATACCAGGTCGTCACGGGACAACTGCCGAATGAATCAACGGCATTGGTTGCTTACGCGACGGCCCAATCGAATTTGAAATAAGAGAGTGAGACATTATGCAAACCTTACGCGCAGAAAATCTACACCGCACTTACGGTGAAAAAACACTATTTGATAATCTGAATTTCATCATCAATGAGCACGACCGCATCGGACTGATCGGTGTCAACGGGAGTGGGAAAACGTCCCTGCTAAACACCCTGGATGGCATCAGTAACGAACAATCAGGGGAGATCAATACCCCTAAGGACTACACCATTGGTTACCTGACGCAAAAACCAGATTTGGATGAAAATTTAACCGTCATGGATGCCGTCTTTTCAGGTGATCAAAAAGTCTTCGTGACAATTCGCCGGTACGAGGCCGCCCTGGCAACTTATGGGGAACATCCAGAGGATTCCCAGGCGCAGCAACGTTACTTAGACGCTGAAGCCCAGATGAACGAAGAGGACGCGTGGACCGCTGAAAGTGACGTTAAGACGATTCTCACCCAACTGAAGATTACTGACTTGTCACAGTCTATCAAGACAATGTCCGGTGGCCAAATCAAGCGGGTCGGTCTGGCACAGGTTTTGATTCAATCGCCCGACCTCTTACTGTTGGACGAACCTACCAACCATCTAGACTTCGACTCCATCGCCTGGCTTCAACAATATTTAAGCTCTTATAAGGGCGCCTTACTGGTTGTCACTCATGACCGGTACTTCTTGGACCAGATTGCCAATCAGATCTGGGAACTAGACTTCGGTAAGCTCTACCAATATCCCGGTAATTATCAAGCCTATGTCCAAGAAAAAGCTGAACGGGTCACCCAAGAGGCTGAGGCCGACCAGAAGCAACAACAGCTTTATAAAAAGGAACTAGCTTGGATGAAGGCCGGGGCCAAAGCCCGTTCAACCAAGCAACAGGCCCGAATCAACCGGTTCAATGATATTGCCAGTAACGTCGGTACTCGTCAGGTGCAAAACAACGTTTCCATTTCGCTCGGCCAACAACGACTGGGAAAAAAGGTCATTGAGTTAAAGGATGCTAGCCTCAAGCTAGGCGATCATGTCATTTTGGACCACTTTAGTGACCTGATTCAAGGAAACGAGCGCATCGGAATCAGTGGTGAAAACGGGGCGGGTAAATCGAGCCTGCTTAATGTCATTGCTCAGCGTTTGCCATTGGATTCTGGAATCGTCACGATTGGGGAAACGGTTAAGATGGCGTACTATACGCAACAAATCGAACCCATTCCAGAGGACAAGCGAATGATCAGTTACCTGTCCGAAGTCGGTCAAAACGTGACCAATAATCAGGGTGATTCCGTCAGTGTTGCCGAATTGCTGGAACAGTTTCTGTTTCCGCGCTTCATGCACGGTACCTTGATTCGCAAGCTCTCCGGTGGTGAAAAACGGCGGTTATATCTCTTGAAACTACTGATGGAACAACCCAACGTCTTACTTCTCGACGAACCAACTAATGACCTGGATATTGGGACACTGACCGTCTTGGAAGACTATATCAGTCAATTTGCCGGTACCGTAATTACCGTCTCTCATGACCGGTACTTCCTGGACAAGGTGGCCGATCGTCTCCTTATCTTTACGGGTAACGGCAACATTGAACGTTACTCTGGGCAATTTAGCACGTACCTTGACATGGCCCAACAGCAAACGCATGCTGCCAAGGCCAAACCGAAGACGACAGAAAAGCCAGCTCAGGCTACCGAAGATAAGCCCAAGAAGAAGGTCAAGTTGACCTACGCTGAACAAAAGGAGTGGGAAGGCATTGAGGGGGTCATTGACGATCTTGAAAGTCAAAAATCCCAAGTTCAAGCGGATATGAATGCCAACGGAGACAATTATGATAAGTTAGCTGACTTACAAGCCAAACTAGATGACCTCGACCATCAATTAGATGATAAGATGACTCGGTGGGAATACCTGAGTGAATACGCCGAATAGGAGATAACGAGTATGTTAGAAGATGCTTACCTTAACTTAGCCAAAACCGTTCTAACAACGGGACATGAAAAGACTGATCGAACTGGTACCGGGACCATTAGTTTATTCGGCTACCAGATGCGGTTTAACCTCCAAGAAGGTTTTCCGCTGCTAACCACGAAAAAGGTTCCCTTTGGACTCATCAAATCCGAACTACTGTGGTTCTTACGTGGTGACACAAATATTCGTTTCCTGCTACAACATCACAATCACATTTGGGACGAATGGGCGTTTCAGCGCTACGTTGACAGTCCCGACTATCATGGACCGGATATGACCGACTTCGGTCGACGGTCCTTGGTCGATGCTGACTTCAACACCGCTTATCAGGCTGAAAAAAAGGCGTTCTGTGACCGCATTGTGACTGACCAAGCCTTTGGCGACCACTATGGCGATCTGGGGCTGGTTTACGGTAGTCAATGGCGTGCTTGGCAAGGACACAATGGCGAAACTATCGATCAACTTCAAAACGTGATTGACACGCTACGAACACATCCTGACTCTCGGCGGATGATTGTTTCTGCCTGGAACCCGGCTGATGTGCCGTCCATGGCCTTACCACCATGCCACACGCTCTTTCAGTTTTACGTCAACGATGGCAAACTGAGTTGCCAGCTCTATCAACGGAGTGCGGACATTTTTCTCGGCGTCCCATTTAACATTGCGAGTTACGCCTTGCTAACATCACTCATTGCCAAAGAAGTTGGCTTGGAGGTTGGGGATTTTGTCCACACGCTGGGCGATGCACATATTTACCTGAACCACATCGACCAAATTAAGACGCAGCTCGCCCGTACGCCGCACGAGGCACCCCAACTCTGGCTCAATCCAGACAAGTCCAGTATCTTTGACTATGACATGCACGATATCAAGGTCACGGGCTATGACCCAGAACCTGCAATCAAGGCCCCCGTGGCCGTTTAGGAGGGAATGCCGATGTTGATTTTCCTATGGGCCGAGAGTCAGGGCCACGTCATTGGTTTTAAGGGCCAGTTGCCATGGCACTTACCAGCTGACATGCACTTCTTCAAGACCGTCACGACCGGCAATACCATTATCGCTGGGTCTAAAACATTCGCCTCATTTCCCAAGGCATTACCCAATCGAACCAACGTGGTTTTGACCCACCAACCCGCAGAAAATTTTCCGGCGGGCGTGACAGTCTTGAACTCACGTGATGCCGTTCGGGAATACGCTGCGCAGCGACCAACTGAGAAGCTGTTCGTTGTGGGGGGCGCTGAACTCTTTAATGAGTTAAAAGACGACGTGGATTTGCTCTATCGGACCACTATTGATGCTGGCTTCGATGGCGACACTTGGATGCCCGCCCTCGATTACAGTCAATTTCAACGCATCAATCGCCAACCGGGGGTTCGCAACGAAAAGAATCCGTACGACTACGTATTCGAGCAGTTCCAGCGGATTACTGATTCCAAGTAAATAACTGTTCACGAGCGCTCAAATTCAAAGGTGACCGGCATCAAGCCTGCGTATCAGCAAGATTTTCATCCTTGGTCCCGAAAGCAATCTTGTAACTAAAAAAGGCTTTGCCATTGTCTGAAGAATCAGATAACGGCAGAGCCTTTAGTTATTAAGCGTAAAATAAAATTGAAAAGTACATGAGCCCCGTTCCGAGCATCACAAACAGGTGCCAGATGACATGGCCGAACGGAATTCCTTTGAAACTATAAATGACTGCGCCCAAAGTAAAGGCGACACCGCCGCAGAACAGTAGCGCAAATCCAACGGGTCCTAACCCCGTATACAGGGGTTTAATCCCCATCAGACACATCCAGCCCATGACCACGTAAATAATAGTCGACAATTTCTGATACTTGCCTAACCAAATGGCCTTGTAGACAATCCCCAAAACGGCCATTGCCCAGATAATGCCAAACATGGTCCAGCCCAGAGCACCGCCAACCACCAATAAACTAAATGGGGTATAGGTCCCGGCAATCAATAAGTAGATGGCACAGTGGTCGAATATTTGAAAAACATGGCGACCACGGGTAAAGTACAAACTATGAAAAAGTGTGGATGCGAGGTAAAACAGAACTAGGATGGCGCCGTAGATGGCAAACGTGGTCATTCGTAAGGAACCGCCCTTACCGTGTGCCTGTAACAACAAGATAACTAGACCCGCGATACTTAGCGCGGCACCAATTCCGTGTGTTGCGGCGTTTAAGACCTCATTGACGATTTGATAGGTGTGACTACGTTGTTTTTCCAAACAAATTCCTCCTTTATTGTTGTAAATAATTTTTATGAAAACGAACGGGGGAGTTCCGAACAACTACTGAAAAAAATTAGCAACTCTGCTATACTATTACCGTATGTTTCATTACGCATATTGTAGCATAAACCAAAATCTCTGGTCAGAAAGAGTGGAATAGCATGGCTAAAATAAAAATTGTTACGGACTCATCTGCCGGTATCTCCGAGCAGGACATCCAAGACTACAACATTACCATTATTCCGTTGACGGTCATGATCGACGATACGATTTACGTTGAACGGGAATCCATTACGAATAAAGAGTTCATTGAAAAAATGAAAACGGCAAAGACATTGCCTAAGACCAGTCAGCCACCGTTAGGGTCATTTGTTGAGACCTTTGACAAATTAGGTGCCGATGGTAGCAGTGTCATCTGCTTTAACATGCTGGCAGCCATCAGTGGGACGGTCCATACGGCCGAACAGGCGGCTAACTTATCCAAAACGGACGTCACGGTTGTGGACAGTCAAACGACCGACCAGGCCCTGGGCTTCCAAGTCGTTGAAGCCGCTAAATTGGCCGCAGCCGGCGCCACGAAGGATGAAATCATCGAGCGTGCGGCCGCTGTTCGTGACCACACCAAGTTATTCATGGGAATTGTGACCCTTGAAAACATTTTGAAGGGTGGCCGTCTCAGTCGTGCGGCAGGCATGCTAACCTCCTTGTTAAATATTAAAATCGTGTTGCAAGTTACCGGTGGTGAACTGAAGATTCGGGCTAAAGGCCGGGGTATGAAGACCATTGATCGTTATTTTGACAAGGTTTACGAACAGATCAAGCAGACGCCTGACATCGTTGCCATTGGGATTTCTCACGTTGAGGCTTTTGAATCCGTAGATAAGATTCAAGGCCACCTGCACGAGATTTTACCAGACAAAGACGTTTTAGTTAGAGAAACGGTTCCCATCATTGCGACCCACGGGGGACCTGGCGCGTTTGCTTTGATGTACTATACGGACCCAACTAAATAATCAACTTAGGAAAAGGGGTGGCCACGTCACCGCTTTTTCTTTATCCCGAGGGGGGATTGAGATGAAATTTAAAAATATCAGTAAGATCATTGGGGTGACCTTGCTACTCGTCGTTATCGTGGTTGCCGCAGTCACGTATTGGCATCCCGGCGCGCGGACGACCCAAGACACCTCATCAACACGTGATAATCACCGTAAAGTTGTCCGTATCGTGGCACTAGGAGATTCCCTAACACAAGGTGTGGGTGATCAGCAAAATGATGGTGGCTACACTGGCCGGCTGAAAACCATGATTCATCGTAAAGATCACGTGAAAGTAGTCATGCACAACTATGGCAAGTCGGGTGACCGGAGTGACCAGATTGAAAAGCGGCTATTGGATAGCAAGGATATGCAAGACCAGGTCAGCAAGGCACAAGCCATCGTGATGACGGTCGGTGGGAATGACTTGTTGCAAACCTTAGAGAAGAATGTGACGATCAATAAGCAATCGCGGCTAGATGCCCAATTAGATACCGCAGAAGCAGCGTATCAAACGAAGCTCCACCGACTATTGACCACGGTGCGGAGCTACAATGAGCGTGCGCCCATCTATCTGTACTCCATTTACAATCCCATCTACGTTTACTTTGCCAATATCGACCAGATTACCAATGCGGTCGACGATTGGAATGTTACGACAAAGACGACCGCCGCTAAGACGGATAATTTATACATGATCGATATTAATCGGGCCTTGTCCGTGGGACAGTTCAAGTCAGTGACCCAACAGGCACGGTTAAAACGGCAGTCACAGAAGTCGAATAATGGGAATATATCTACCCAAAGCCTCCAGGAGATGGCCTTATCCAGCGATAGTAGTAAGGAACTTAATCAGTACCTGTCATCGGTCGACCACTTTCATCCCAACGCTAGAGGATACCGGCTCATGACCCGCTATGCCTTTCAGCAGATGCAGGCCCATCAACAATGGTTATTAAAGTAAACTAGAAGGAGGAACCGCCGTATGCAACGACAAACAAAAAGTCCGGAACGGACACATAACTGGTGGAAATGGGGGTTCATCGCCCTGGTCGCCGTCTTACTGATTACGACCGTTACCATCGGCGTCAAGGCCTTTTCACCAGTCAAAATTGACTCAACGGCCAAGGTTACGAAGAATACGACTAACCTTGATGTGACCTTAAACAAGGCCCAGGTCAATGCCTTGGCTGACTACTATGTCAATAAGTCACTCAAAAATTCAGCGCTCAAATACAGCTTTCAAGTGACCGATCACGCGATGCTGACTGGGTCAACGCAAGTTCTCGGCGCCAACGTCAACTTTGTTTTACTCTTTAAGCCGACCGTGTTATCCTCAGGAGACGTCCAATTAAAGGCCCAAAAGCTGTCGATTGGCTCCTTACCGGTTCCCGTAAGCTTCGTCCTGAGTTACATCGCTAAGAACTATCCACTTCCCAAATGGGTCGCAATGGATACCAAAGCGGAAACCATGACCCTACACTTAACGGCCATCGGTAATGGCAATAAGCTATCGTACGTAGCCAAAGAGATCGACCTCTCCGGCGCTGGTAAGTTTGTCTTTCAGGCCCGGATTCCTAAAAACTAAGGAGACCACTAATGCCCAAAACGTTCTATCAATTTTTAATGACCCAACGCAACACCGAAAGCTACGATCCTGTAGCAACATTTGCCAACAATGCCTTTCTGGATAGCGCTTTTCCGAAACAAGAGACCCAGTTTGAGCCACTCTCCAAGTACCTAGAGGAGAATGCCCCTTATTTACCGTCCATGACGATTTTTGACGATGCCTGGCAACTATACCTGGCAGCACTCGCGTAAGAGAAAAGGAGACAATTATGAGTACCATTCAATGGTTCCCCGGCCATATGGCCAAGGCGATTCGCCAAATGGAAGAAAATATCCATCTCGTCGATATCGTATTTGAATTAGTCGACGCGCGCATCCCCGCAGCATCCCGTAATCCGGAGATCGCCCGCATCGCACAGCATAAACCGCACCTGATCATTTTGACTAAAAAAGACCTTGCCGATCCCCAGCAAACGGCCGCTTGGATGACCTATTATCGGTCCCAGGGCATCCCCGCCATCGCTATCGACTCCCGGGCTAACGTGACCCCTAAGCAGATTACCAAGATTGCCAGTAGCATTCTGGCCGACAAACTGGCTGCCGAACACGAAAAGGGATTAAAGGAACGCCCCATGCGGGCCATGACCGTTGGGGTGCCTAACGTCGGCAAGTCAACCTTACTCAATCACTTGGTTAACCGGAAGGCTGCCGTCACTGGGGATACTCCCGGCGTGACCAAGGGCCAACAGTGGTTACGCTCCAGCAAGCATTTGGAATTGCTCGACACACCCGGGATTCTCTGGCCCAAGTTCAAGGACCAGACTACGGCTCAAAAATTAGCCTTGACCGGTGCCATTAAGGAAAAACTCTACGCCAAGGACGACGTTGCACTGTACGGCCTGAGCTTCTTTCGGCAGTACTACGCCCCAGCCCTGACTGAACGCTATCACTTGGCTGCAGCCGACTTAGAGCTTAGCGACGTTGACCTGCTCCTGAAGATCACCGAAAAGTTCGGGATGCGTGACGACTATGAACGGGCTAGTGAACGCCTCATTTTAGATGCTCGGCACCGCAAGCTGGGGGGCTTCACCCTTGACCGCGCCCCTAAGGGTGATGAGTCTGATGAGTGACCGTCCCAGTTTAAGTGCCTTAAAACAGGCGCTAAATGACGTTACTGACCCCGCTGACCCGCGACTGGACTCGTTAGCCACGGACGCCCGCAAAGGGGCCCAGCAGCTTCTAGGGCAGATTAAACGCCGGCTGGCCAAAGCTGCAGCAGCCGAAGCCGCGTTTCAACAACGCTTGCACTACGAACGGCCATTCTGGGAGCAGGGGAAACTCGTCGCTGGTATTGATGAGGTTGGACGAGGCCCACTCGCTGGTCCGGTCGTGACGAGTGCTGTGATCTTACCACCGAGTTTTGACATTCCCTTAGTCAACGACTCTAAGCAGCTCACACCTAAGGAACGTGAACGCCTCTACCCCTTGATTTTAGCCCAGGCACAAGCCGTCAGCATTGGTATTGGTAGCCCGCAATTGATTGATCAACTCAACATCTATCAAGCGACTCGGGTAGCCATGCAACGCGCCGTCCTTGGTCTCGGTTTGGCACCACAACATTTGATTGTTGATGCCATGCAGATTCCGGTAGACTTACCCCAAACACGACTGATCAAGGGTGACGCTAAGAGCGCTAGTGTCGCCGCTGCCAGTATCGTGGCCAAAGTGTACCGAGACCATTTAATGGCGACTTATGACCAGCTTTATCCCGGTTATGGCTTTGCTCAGAATGCTGGCTATGGGACGGCTGAACACTTGGCGGGACTGGCTGACCGGGGAGTCACACCGATTCACCGCCAAACTTTTTCACCCGTCCAAAAAATAATTACAAACAAATCACGGAGTTAACCCTAAAAGGGAAAAAGGAGGTTGCTTATGCAACTGACACTTCGTGATTTTTTCATGCGCTTACCACTCATCTCTGGCATCGGTCATGGGACCACCACCGCTTGCTGGCATTGGACGTTGGCCCATCCCCAAGTCACTCACATCAACGCCCGCGTCCTAATGACCATGCTGACTGAACTCAACCTGCCCGAAAAGCGGACCACGGCCATTACCCAGCATCTCTTTTCGGCAAAGCTCGACGCCACCATCACCACTAATCTTGCACACAGTGGGTGCTTGACGATCGCCGACGCTGCTTACCCAGAAGCGTTGAAAGAGACCTATGCGCCGCCAGTTGCCTTATTCTTTCTGGGTGATCTCCGATTACTACGGGCGCCGCAATTGGCCGTGGTGGGCACGCGGCACCCCACGCCGTACGCCATCAAAGCGATGCGGCTCTTATTACCAGCCGTCGTCGAGCGGGGCGTCTGTCTGGTGTCTGGCTTGGCACAAGGCGTTGATACGCTGGCTCATCAGGTGGCCCTTGCCCATTGTGGCAAGACCATTGCCGTCATCGGTACGGGATTGGATCATTGTTACCCCGCAGCCAATCGCGACTTGATGACGACACTAACGCATCAACAACTTATCTTTTCGGAGTATCCGTGGGGTACCCAGGGGGCCCGCCATCATTTTCCGGAGCGTAATCGGATCATTGCCGGTCTTTCACAAAGTGTCCTGGTGATTGAGGCCGCCCATCACTCGGGCAGCCTGATTACCGCCAATATCGCGCTTCAGGAAAATCGGAATGTTCTGGCTGTTCCGGGAACTATCGACGGTAAAAATTCGGTGGGAACCAACGAATTAATTTTAGCTGGAGCGAAACCAATCTTGAATTCGGAGCATATAATGGAAGAAGTTTTAGTTGACAAGTGGCCCTGACTTGAAATATCATGTGTGGGATTATAGTGAATAAATTAGCGAACTCTAAGTTCGTCGTAAAAACAAATCAAATAGAGGTGACGGGCCCCACCAAACGGGCCTTTATCGTCTATCATTCGAGGGAGTAATGTGATTTGCCGACTAAGTCTAAACCAACAGCAAGTACCAAGAAACGGCGAAAAACGCAAAAAAAATTAGTTATCGTTGAATCACCAGCAAAAGCGAAAACCATTGAAAAATATTTAGGTCGGACCTACAAGGTAATGCCTAGTCTAGGACATGTGCGTGATCTACCGAAAAGTTCGATGGGGGTCGACACTGAAAACAATTATGATCCACACTACATCTCCATTCGTGGTAAGGGTGACGTCATTAAGGGCTTACGGTCAGAAGCCAAGAAGGCCAAAGCCGTCTATCTCGCATCTGACCCTGACCGTGAAGGGGAATCCATTGCCTGGCATTTAGCTCATGTCCTAAACTTAGATGTGAACGACAAAAACCGGGTGACGTTTAACGAAATCACGAAGGATGCCGTTAAGGAAGCCTTCAAGACCCCACGGACCATCGACATGGACCTCGTCAACGCCCAACAGGCACGGCGGATTCTTGACCGGTTGGTCGGTTACTCAATTTCGCCATTGCTCTGGAAAAAGGTGAAGAAGGGGCTCAGTGCTGGACGGGTACAATCGATTGCCTTGTCACTGATCATCGAACGGGAAAAGGAAATCAAAGCCTTCGTTCCTGAAGAATACTGGACGATCGATGGTGCCTTCAAAAAAGCACGGCACACCTTTGACGCGAGTTTCTATGGGCTCAACGGTAAGAAGGCTAGCTTAAAGGACAATACGGCCGTGCAAGAAGTGTTAGGCAAGCTCGACAAGACCGGCAAGTTTGACATTGTTAACGTTGTACGTAAAGAACGGAAACGTTCACCGCAACCACCGTTTACGACCAGTTCCATGCAACAAGACGCTAACCGGAAGCTCAACTTCAGAACGCGGAAGACCATGATGGCCGCACAACAGCTTTACGAAGGAATCAACCTGGGTAAGGAAGGGACGCAGGGGCTCATTACCTATATGCGGACCGACTCCACCCGGATTTCAAGTATCGCTAAACACGAGGCCTCAACCTTCCTGCACGAAAAGTACGGTGCCGAATATGCCGCCACGAAGCCCATCAAGGGCAAGCTGCCAGAAGGGGCACAGGACGCCCATGAAGCAATTCGGCCAACGTCTGTCTTCCGGACTCCGGCTAGCTTGAAGGATCGCCTCAACAAGGACCAATTCCGGCTCTACCAATTGATCTGGAACCGCTTTGTGGCTAGTCAAATGACGAATGCCGTCATGGATACTATGGCCGTCACGTTGGAACAAAATGGCGTGACGTTCCGGGCTAACGGCTCAAAGATGAAGTTTGAAGGGTTCTTGAAGATCTACAAGGACAACAAGGAAAAGGATAACCTGTTACCTGATCTTGAAATCGGGGACCAAGTCAACCTGGCCAAAACCGATCCGGCGCAACACTTTACCCAGCCGCCTGCACGTTATTCCGAAGCCAACCTGATCAAGGCATTGGAAGAAAACGGTGTCGGCCGGCCATCAACGTATGCCCCAACCTTGGACACGATTCAACGGCGTTACTACGTCAAACTAGTTGGTCGTCGCTTTGAACCGACTGAACTGGGGGAAATCGTCGATGGCATCATCAATGAATATTTCCCTGATGTGGTCAACGTTGACTTTACGGCCAATTTGGAACACGAGTTGGATGGTATCGAAGAGGGGCAACAGGATTGGGTCAAGGTTATCGACACCTTCTATAAGCCATTTTCAACGGAAGTTGCCCATGCCGAGGACGCCATTGAAAAGATTCAGATTCGTGACGAACCCGCTGGCTTTGACTGCGACATCTGTGGCGCACCAATGGTCATCAAGATGGGCCGTTACGGAAAATTCTACGCTTGTTCTCGTTTCCCCGATTGTCGTAATACCAAGCCAATCGTCAAGGAAATCGGTGTCGTTTGCCCCGTTTGTCACAAGGGCCAAGTCATCGAGCGGAAGTCTAAGAAGAACCGGATTTTCTACGGTTGTTCACGTTATCCCGACTGTGACTTTGTCTCATGGGACAAGCCAGTCGGCCGTGATTGCCCGAAGGACGGCCACTACTTAGTTGCCAAGAAGATTCGTGGTGGCGTACAAATCGTCTGCCCGAACGGCGACTACGAAGAGGCACCGCAAAAGTAAATAGCGTTAAACCTCAAAATAGGCATTGGCCGTTTTCCGCAAGGGAAGCTGCCAATGCCTATTTAGCTGTCAAGAAAACCACCGCGTTGCCGACCCCATGTCGACATTTTGATGAGTTAGTTGTGTTTTTCAGGGCTGTTTGCTAGCATTAACACGTACAGGAGGTGTTGTTCGTGGATGACACGGTCGCACAGTTTATGACGTATCTTAGCGGCGAACGCCAATACTCACCGGAAACGGTTAAGGCCTACCGCGAGGACATCGACGAGTTTACCCAGTTTTTAACCGACAATGGCGGCATCAAACCGTGGACGGCAATTGATCAACTAGATGTTGAGGTCTACTTGAGCGATTTGTATGATCACCATTACGCGCGCACGACCATTGCCCGTAAGTTGTCAACGTTGCGATCATTCTACAGCTTTCTGATGAGTAACGATTTGGCCAAGGATGACCCGTTTGCCTACGTGCAGCTTAAGCACCATCAAAATCATTTGCCCCGATTCTTCTATGAACGGGAAATGACCGCGCTGTTTACGGCCGCGGCTGCCAATCCGAATACGCAACTAGCAACGCGGGATTCGGCAGTGTTAGAAGTCCTGTACGGTACCGGTATTCGGGTCAGTGAGTGTGTCAACCTCACGTTACCCGACGTTGACTTCGACAACCGGATCATGTTGATTCATGGGAAGGGTAACAAGGAACGTTACGTGCCATTTGGCAATTACGCGACCGATGCCCTAGAACGTTACTTTACTGCCGCCCGCACACCGCTGATGACGAAATTCAACCGCACGCATCCGTATGTCTTTATCAACGCACGGGGAGAGCAGTTGACCCCGGCTGGCGTGACCTACCTGTTGAATCAGGTCATCAAGCGCAGTAGCCTCACCACGGACATTCATCCCCACATGCTGCGGCACACCTTTGCCACACACTTGCTTAACCGCGGTGCAGATCTACGGTCGGTCCAAGAATTGTTGGGACACAGCAGTCTGTCGACCACGCAGATCTACACCCACGTGACCCGGGAACATTTACAACGCGATTATCGCCAGTTCTTCCCGCGCGCCACTGAAGATAATTCTGATCACACAAAACAATCGTAAGGAGATTGATGAAACTATGCCAGTAAAATTTGAAGCAACTACCATCTGTGCAGTTCGGCATAACGGCCATAATGCTATGGCTGGTGACGGCCAAGTAACCATGGGTGAAAAGGTCATCATGAAGGGGACCGCGCACAAGATTCGCCGGATCTACAACAACCAAGTCGTCGTCGGCTTTGCCGGGAGTGTTGCTGACGCCTTCAACCTTGAAGAAAAATTCGAGAGCCAACTTAACGAATACAGCGGTAACCTTCAACGAGCAGCCGTGGAACTGGCTAAGCAATGGCGTTCCGATCAGGCGTTGCAAAAGTTAGAGGCCTTATTGATCGTCATGGATAAGGACGAAATGTTACTGGTTTCCGGTTCCGGTGAAGTCATCGCCCCCGATGATGATATTCTGGCTATCGGTTCTGGTGGGAACTTTGCCCTAGCCGCTGCCACAGCCTTACACCACCATGCAACTGACATGAGCGCTAAGGAAATTGCTGAAAGTGCCATCCATATTGCGGGTGGGATCGATATCTTTACCAACGAAAATGTTATTTCTGAAGAACTTTAATCGAAACGGAGGAATCCATTGTGGACGCTATTAATAAAACACCTAAAGAAATCGTCGCCTTACTCGACCAATACGTCATTGGCCAGGACGAAGCCAAGCGGGCGATTGCGATTGCATTACGTAACCGTTACCGTCGCATGCAACTAGACGCTGCTATGCAAGAGGAAATTTCACCGAAGAACATGTTAATGATTGGACCGACCGGGGTTGGGAAGACTGAAATTGCCCGCCGGTTAGCCAAAATCGTTCACGCGCCATTTACCAAGGTTGAAGCCAGCAAGTTTACCGAAGTTGGGTACGTTGGTCGCGATGTGGAATCCATGGTTCGTGACTTGGTCGAAGTTTCCGTAGCGATGGAAAAACAAGACCAATTTAAGAATGTTCGGGCCGATGCCATTCAAGCGGCTAACAAACGGTTGGTCAAGCTCTTGGCTCCCGCAAAGAAGAAGGAAAACAAGAACAACAACGACTTCGCCAACATGATGAACATGTTCTCCCAGATGCAAAACGGTCAAACCCCAACTGCACCCGGTGAAGAGGAAGAAGTCACCGACGACATCCGTAACGAACGGCTCTCCTTGTCCGAACAACTGGATAAAGGTCTACTCGAAAATCACATGGTCGAAATTGAAATGGACGATCCTCAACAAGCCAATGCGGGGGACAACAACATGCTGGGCCAAATGGGTGTGGACCTCAACGATACGTTGGGCGCGATTATGCCTAAGAAGCGGATCAAGCGCACGGTCACGGTCGCTGAAGCGCGGGAAATCCTGGTTGCCGAAGAATCCGAGAAGCTGGTCAACAACGCTGACATCAACCACGATGCCATCAAGCGGGCCGAAAATACGGGCATCATCTTCCTCGATGAAATCGATAAGATTGCTAAGGGCAGTAGCCAAAATAGTGGCGACGTCTCCCGTGAAGGGGTCCAACGTGATATCTTACCAATCGTCGAAGGTACTCAGGTCAAGACCAAGTACGGGACGATCGATACGGACCACATCCTGTTCATCGCCGCTGGAGCATTTGCTGAATCCAAGCCTAGCGATTTGATTGCTGAATTACAGGGTCGTTTCCCAATCCGGGTCGAATTAAATGACCTAAGCAAGGAAGACTTCGTCAAGATCTTGACGGAACCAAACAACGCCCTTATCAAGCAATACATTGCGTTGATTGGTACGGACAACGTTAAGGTCACGTTTACCATGGAAGCCATCGAACGCATTGCCGATCTGGCTTTCGAACTGAACCACGAGAACCAAAACATTGGGGCCCGGCGTTTACAGACGGTTCTGGAAAAGCTGTTGGAAGACCTGTTGTTTGAAGGTCCTGACATGGGAACCGGCGACGTGACGATTACTGAAAGTTACGTCAACGACAAGATCGGTGACATTGTGCAAAACAAAGACCTGTCGCGTTACATCCTGTAACTAATTTGTGGGGCCGAGACGGTTGTCTTGGCCCTTTTTTCGGCAGTCAGGTACGCCGGATTAAAGTGGGAGATTGTGCGTATTCATTAAAAATCATTCAATTTCACGACAAGGAAACGTCGGGAGGAATTTACATGCTAACGTTAAGAAACACGTATTTAACGGTTAAAATTAATCCGTTGGGCGCTGAGTTAACCAGCGTTCAGGACAACGATAGTCACTTGGAATATATGTGGCAGGCAGATAAAGCCTATTGGGGCCGCCACGCACCGTTCTTGTTCCCCATCGTGGGGCGTTTGCAGGACAATCACTATCGACTCGCCGGTAAGACCTACGAGATGAGTCAACATGGGTTTGCCCGTGATCGAGAATTTCAAGTGGTCGCGCAAACCGAGACACAGCTCAGCTTACAGCTGACGGCCGACGAGCAAAGCCGGCTGCTCTTTCCCAGCGATTTTACGCTGACGATTACCTACACGCTGGTCGACCATCAACTGCAGGTCGCCGCAGAGGTTGCTAATCCAGCTGATACCCCACTGATCTTCTCATTTGGCGCCCATCCCGGCTTCAATGTGCCGCTAGGTGAGGCGACCGCTGACTTTACCGACTATCAGGTCACGGTCTCACCCAAGCAAACGTATCAACGCGTGCCACTCGTTGGGCCATACAGTGATACCGGTCACACGGTGCCACTTGACCTGACGCAACCGTTGCAGTTGGACCACCACCTGTTCGATCACGATGCACAGGTCCTGACACTGAACGATCAAGAGACCACGCTCATGCTGAGTAGCACCGCCAATGACCACGGCATTGCCTTAACGGTTGCGGCACCATACGTTGGTATCTGGTCCCCATATCCTAAGCAGGCCCCCTTTGTCTGCATCGAGCCTTGGTGGGGATTAGCGGACGATGTTCAGGCCACCGGGGATCTCGAAACCAAGGTCGCCATTCAGCACCTAGCCGCACATGACCATTTTCAGGCGGGGTATCAGATCACTTACTTCTAACCATAGCGACGTTGATGTTACGAAGGCGGGTACGCCAAGGCCCTCAGCCACCGCGCACACACCTTGCAAAAAAAGGAGGCCAGGACATGATGTCCGGGCCTCCTTACGTTTCTAGCACAGGTTAACTCTTCTTTCGCTTATGATAGCCCCGACCAAAGGGGACCATCGATTCTGTTCCTTCACGGATACGTTGAATATTGGCGCGGTGACGATAAAATACAAAGATGGTCAAGACCAACGCAATGCCAGTCAGGTACCAGTCTTGAAATGCTAGGGAAATCAATGTGATTAGGCTAAAGGCAATCATGCTAGCCAGACTGACCATACTGGTCCAATAGATCAGGCTGACCCATAGTCCAGCAGCAATCACAAACATCAGCGGGTTGTAGGCTAATAGCATCCCCGCAGACGTAGCGACGGCCTTGCCACCCTTAAAGTGATCAAAGATCGATACGGTGTGGCCTAAAATAGCAAATAGACCAAACAGCAAGGGTGTCGCTGTTCCTAAAAACGTTGTGACGTGGCCTAGGGTCGGCAACAGCGTCGCCACACTTCCTTTAGCGATATCGAGAACCATGACGGCCGTTCCCGCGTAGGGGCCCAAGACCCGATACGTGTTGGTCGTCCCAATATTACCCGATCCTGATTGGCGAATATCCGTGCCAAAGAAGGCTTTACCGACCCAGACCCCATTAGGAATGGCACCCAGTAGGTAAGCCAAAACAAGTAAACCAATTAATTTCACGACTCAATTCCTCCGCTCTTTCTCCCAATGTCGTCCTCGTGACCGCATTGCAAATAAGCTGTTCTATATTTTAGCATGTTTTCAACGCCACGCCAATTATCTCAAGAGAACTAGCAAGTTTTCAGCTTCCTGTGGTATGATAATGTGGTTATTGTTGACCACACCGTGGGCGTTTGTCCATTTTATTTGAACATACGTTCGCATTGCGGTAAACTAGGTAAGGCTGGCAACACACCATTTAAAACGAATAAAAATGTAAAGGGGATTTACGCATGGCGAAAGCAAAACCAAAGTATGACGATTCCTCCATTCAGGTCTTGGAGGGATTGGAAGCTGTTCGTAAACGTCCTGGGATGTATATCGGCTCAACCGACGGCCGTGGATTGCACCACTTGGTCTACGAAATCGTGGATAACGCCGTTGATGAGGCCTTAGCGGGCTACGGTAAGGAAATTAACGTAACCATTCACCAGGATAACAGTATCACGGTCGTCGATCATGGACGGGGGATGCCGGTGGGCATGCACGCGTCGGGAATTCCGACCCCCGAAGTCATCTTAACGGTCCTCCATGCCGGTGGGAAGTTCGGCCAGGGAGGCTACAAGACGTCTGGTGGGCTTCATGGGGTTGGTGCTTCCGTTGTGAATGCACTGTCCAGTAAGCTAACCGTGACCATTGTGCGTGATGGCGTGCGCTACCAAGAAAAATTTGCAGACGGTGGGAAGCCACAGGGGACGCTGAAAAAATTGGGCAATACCCGGGCACACAACGGCACAACGATTGATTTCAAACCGGATAGTAGCATCTTCACGACGACGGTCTACAACTTCGGGACGCTCTCCGAACGGCTGCGCGAGTCGGCATTCTTGCTAAAGGGCGTTAAGATCACGCTGACCGACGAACGTGAAGGCCAAGAAAAGGCTGAAGAATATCATTTTGAAGACGGTATCAAAGAGTTTGTTGGCTATCTAAACGAAGATAAAGACACGTTGGGCAACGTCATGTACTTTGACGGTAAGAAAGACGGTATCGAAGTTGAAGTTGCCGCGCAATACAATGACGGGTATACCGAAAACTTACTGTCGTTTGTGAACAACGTCCGGACGAAGGACGGGGGCACACACGAAGTCGGGATGCGTAGCGGCTGGACCAAGGCATTCAATGAATACGCACGGAAGGTCGGCCTATTGAAGGATCGCGATAAGAATCTGGAAGGTTCCGACGTCCGGGAAGGGCTCTCTGCGGTCATATCGCTGCGGGTTCCGGAAAACCTGCTCCAATTTGAAGGTCAGACCAAGGAAAAGCTGGGGACACCGGAAGCACGAACCATCGTGGACAATGTCATCAGTGAACAGCTGGGTTACTACCTGATGGAAAATGGGGACTTCGGGAAGATGCTGATCAAGAAGTCCACACAAGCACGTCAGGCGCGTGAGGCCGCACGGAAGGCCCGTGATGAAAGCCGGAATGGTAAGCGTCATAAAAAGCACGAACGTCTTTTATCCGGTAAGCTTACGCCCGCTCAGTCAAAGAATTCAGCGAAGAACGAACTGTTCTTGGTCGAAGGGGATTCCGCCGGCGGATCAGCCAAACAGGGGCGTAACCGAAAGTTCCAAGCCATCCTCCCTTTACGAGGAAAGGTGCTGAACACGGAACGCGCTAAGCTCCCAGATATTATGAAGAATGAAGAAATCAGTACCATGATCTACACCATTGGCGCTGGTGTTGGCACCGAATTTAACATTGAAGATGCCAATTACGATAAGATTATTATCATGACCGATGCCGATGATGATGGGGCTCACATTCAGATTCTACTGCTGACCTTCTTCTACAAATACATGCGACCAATGATCGACGCTGGCCGGGTCTACATTGCCTTACCACCGCTGTATCGCATCAAACGAACCGGCAAGAACCAGGATATCGAATACGCCTGGACCAACGATGAATTGACTGAAAAGACGCAGAAGATCCCCAACCACGGCTACAACCTCCAACGTTTTAAGGGGTTAGGGGAAATGGACGCCGAACAGCTGTGGGAAACGACCATGGATCCCGACAACCGAACGCTGATTCGCGTGCAAATCGACGATGCCGCTCTGGCTGAACGCCGGGTTACAACGTTGATGGGCGATAAAGTTGAACCCCGTCGGAAATGGATCGAAAATAATGTTCAATTTACGCTGGAAGATGACAACACCAGCTTATTAGAAAATGATGCCACGTCGACCAGTGATTAATCGACCGGTGAAAGGAGCAAACATGTCGTGAGTGAAGGACAAAAGATTCAAGAATTAACTCTGGAAGAAGTCATGGGTGACCGCTTCGGCCGTTATTCCAAATCCATCATCCAAGAACGGGCCTTACCCGATATTCGTGACGGATTGAAACCCGTTCAACGGCGGATCTTGTTTGCCATGAACAAGGATGGTAACACCTACGATAAAGGTTTTCGGAAATCCGCAAAATCTGTCGGTAATGTCATGGGGAACTTTCACCCCCATGGTGACAGTTCCATCTACGAAGCCTTGACGCGGATGAGCCAAGATTGGAAGGTTCGAGAACCCCTGATTGAAATGCACGGGAACAATGGGTCTATGGATGGTGACCCGGCCGCTGCCATGCGGTATACCGAAGCGCGTTTGAGCAAGTTAGCCGGTGAAATGTTACGGGACATCGACAAAGATACGGTTGAAATGGTCCTTAACTTTGATGACACCGAGTATGAACCCACCGTCTTGCCCGCCCGTTTTCCGAACCTATTGGTCAACGGTGCCACTGGGATTTCTGCCGGCTACGCCACGGATATTCCGCCGCACAACTTAGGTGAGGTCGTCGACGCTTGTATTTACCTATTAAGTCATCCCAAGGCTAGCTTGGAAGAACTGATGGGCTTCGTTCAAGGCCCGGACTTCCCAACTGGAGGCATCATTCAAGGGAAAGATGGCATTGTTAAAGCCTATGAAACTGGCCGTGGTCGCGTGGTTGTTCGTTCTAAAACGGCAATCGAAGCGTTACGCGGTAACAAGAGTCAGATTACGGTGACGGAAATCCCGTATGAAGTCAATAAGGCACAATTGGTCAAGAAGATTGACGAGATTCGCTTGAATAAAAAGGTCGAAGGCTTGGCCGAGGTTCGGGATGAAACCGACCGAGATGGCTTGCGGATCGCCATTGAACTAAAGCGCGATGCTGATGCTCAAGGGGTGTTGAATTACCTATTCAAGAACACTGAGTTACAGATCACCTACAACTTCAATATGGTTGCCATCAACCACCAACGTCCGGAACACGTTGGCCTCAAAACGATTTTGTCAGCGTACTTGGAACATCAATGCCAAGTCATCACGAAACGAACGGAATATGATCTGCAAAAGGCCTTAGACCGACAACACATCGTAACGGGTCTGATCAAAGCACTGTCTATTTTGGATCAAGTAATCAAGACCATTCGGGCAAGTAAGAACCGCCGGGATGCACGTGACAATCTGGTGAATACCTACGACTTTTCCGAGAAGCAGGCCGATGCCATTGTCGCCTTACAGTTGTATCGGTTGACTAACACTGATGTGACCCAGTTGGAGGCCGAATCTGACAAGTTATCCGCTGCAATTGCGGAGGACCATAAGATTTTAGCTGACCCTAAAGCCTTAAACGCTGTCCTCCGAAAGGAACTGAAGGCAGTGGGCAAGGCCTATCGGAATCCACGGCGGACTGAAATTCAAGCCGAGATTGAAGACCTGAAGATCAATACCGAAGTCACGGTTGCCGATGAAGACGTCGTGGTTTTAGTCAGTCACGATGGGTACCTGAAACGTTCCGGTGTCCGATCCTATACGGCTTCCGATCCCGACGACAACGGGTTGAAGGATGAAGATTACCCAATTTTCATGCAGAAACTCAGCACGTTGGACCACCTGATGATGTTCACCAATAAGGGGAATCTCATCTACCGGCCCGTCCACGAGATCAGCGACGTCAAGTGGAAGGAGACCGGTGAACACATTTCACAAACGACTGGTCTTGCTGCGGATGAAGAAATCGTTGCTACATTTGCCTTCAAGACGCTCAAAGAACCTGGCCGCTTCTTAATCGCAACCAGTGATGGCTACATTAAGCAGACTGCCTTTAGTGACTTGACTCCCGGCCGGACCTACAAGAGTCGGGCCGCCGTTTATGAGAAACTGAAGCATCCTGAAGCACGAGTCGTTCAGGTTAAGTATCTGACTGAACCGATCGATCAAGGTATCCTATTGATCTCCAAGAACGGCTATGCCTTGCGTTACAGTATCGATGAAGTCTCCGTCAATGGTGCCCGAACGACCGGTGTTCGGTCCATGGATCTCCGCGACGATGACGAGGTCGTCAACTTGGCCCTCGTTACCGATAGCGATACCATCGCCATGGTGACCCAACGCGGTGCCTTTAAACGTTTGGCCATGAAGGAACTGTCCGTGACCAGTCGCGCTCGCCGTGGCGTCATCGTCCTTCGTGAATTGAAACGTGATCCACATCGAATCGTTGACTTCATGGCGATTCCAGCAGGTAACCCGCCACTGGAGATTCTGACCAGTCGGGAACGCACCCACGATGTGTTGCCAACGGAACACCCGTTAAGTGGTCGCTACTCCAACGGCTCCTTCGTGGTCGACACGGACGTTGAAGGCATACCAACCCAACTACGCGTCAAACCGACAACACTCGTTTTGGACTAGTTAGTTGCTAGCAATGATTTTATAAGCAGAAATCGTTGCGCTTTTAGGGCAAACAGCCTATCATAGTGATTAATAGTAACCATTAGGTTGGCCTGGCATCAGACTAATCATAAGGAGTAAAAGCGGATGAAGACGAAACAGGAAAGTATCTTTTCTTCGAAGACCTTGACGTACTTCCTACAGCTTGCAGAAACCATGAACTACACGCAGGCTGCTCAGATTCTAGGAATTACGCAACCGGCATTGACGCAACAAATCAAGAAGCTCGAACGGACGGTGGGCGCACCGCTCTTCTATTCGGTCGGCAAGAAGTTGCGGTTATCTGACGCTGGTTACACCATGTTGGACGCCACGCACAAGATTTATGGCATCTTAAACCAAGCCACTGACGAGATTCAGCAGTCGACTAGTGCGACACAGGGAGAAATTAATATTGGGCTACTGGCCTCCATGGAAGACGCCGTGTTTGAGGACTTCGCCATCTTGTCCTACCAAAATAATCCCGACTTAAAGATTTCCTTTCACATGTTGACGCGGAAGGAAATTTGGGAACGACTGGAAAATAATAAAATTGATCTGGCGATTATGTATTTGCCGGATGATTCGATTAAGAACTGGAAGCCCTACGAGTCGAAGAAAATTATTTCGGATGATCTCTTGTTCATTCACCACGATGAGCAACTGTCTAAAAAGCGGCGAATCAAGTTCAAAGACACAACAGCCGATGTTTGGGCAATGTACCCAGAGGGCTACTACCTCAATCAGACGTTGCATGAAGCCTACAAGAATCAGCTAGCTGATTTCCCCAAGAGTGTCGCGAACTTTACGACACCAACGCAGCTGTTACATTTCTCGATGCAGACGCAGGCGTCTACGGCCTTGCCAAATTCATTCATGATCGGCCAGGACGCCTTGCCACAGACTTGGACGGCTCATTTCGATCCCAACATCCGCTTTGACTTAGCCTTTGTGTTCCGCAAGGGCAAAGCCGAAATTCCGCGAATCAGCCATTTCTTGGCCCAGTTTGATCGTTATCTACACACAGACGATTATATTTCGCGGCTCAAACAATTGCGTAACAAGTAACACTAAAACTATTCTGTTAAAGGAGTTCTACTCATGAGCAAGTCATTAATTTTCGGTCACCAGAATCCAGATACGGACGCCATTGTTGCTGCTAAGGCGTTTGCCTACTTCCAAACCCAAAAAGGTTTCGACGTTGAAGCCGTTGCCTTGGGCGAGCCTAACATGGAAACCACTTACGTTTTGAACCACTTTGACGAACCAGCACCACGGGTCGTCAAGACAGTGGCTAACGAAGTCGACGACGTTATGTTAGTCGACCACAACGAAGCACAACAAAGTGTTAGCGATCTTGATAAGGTTCAGGTCAGCTACGTGGTCGACCATCACCGGATTGCTAACTTCAAGACGGATTCACCTCTGTACTACCGGGCAGAACCCGTTGGTTGCACGAGTACGATTCTGACCGAAATGTTTAACGAAGAGAAGATGGAAATTCCTGCTAAATTAGCTGGGTTAATGTTATCAGCCATCATCTCTGACACGCTGTTACTCCAATCACCAACCACGACTGATACAGACCGTGAAGCCGTTCGGATGTTAGCTGAAATTGCTGATATCGATGTTCAAAGCTACGGTATTGCGATGTTAAAGGCAGGGACAAACTTGGCTGCCAAGAGTGACAAGGAACTCATCGATGGCGATGCTAAGTCCTTTGATATGGCCGGCAAGAGCGTCCGTATTGGCCAAATCAATACGGTTGACTTAGCCGATGTCTTAGATCGTCAGGCAGGTCTAGAAAAGGAAATGCAAGCTGAAATGGCCGCTGATGGCTATGACTTGTTCATTACCTTGGCCACTAACGTGTTGAACAGTGACTCCGAATTAATCGTTGCTGGTGAACCTAAGGAAATTGTTGAAAAAGCCTTTAACACCAAGCTTGACAACAATCGCGCTAGTTTACCAGGCGTTGTTTCCCGGAAGAAGCAAGTTGTGCCACCATTGACAGCTGCTTTCGAAGCTTAATTCGCTCAATTTACAATCTGAATGAACGCTCTATGGTAATTTAGCGGTTGCCATGGAGCGTTTTAATTCGCTTTAAGGTCACTGACTGCTATAATGACGCCGATGGTAGCCGTTAGGCATCTTCCTTCGCGAAGAGAGGGATTATGCATGGCAAGAAGCTTTTGGTCCCGAGGGATTACCCTTGCGGTTGTTACTGTTGGTCTTTTTGTCACCCCAGTGGGCGGGAGTGCTGTTGCCGTAGCTGCAGCCGGCACAACACCTTTTGGTCCGGAGCGGTTTGCCCACAATCACGCGACCTACGTAATCACCACCAAATCGGCTTACTATCGGCAAGTTTGGCAATCCGCCATTAACGCTTGGAATAAGACTGGTGCATTTCGTTTCAAATTAGGAACGACTCAAAGTGCACAGATTACTCTCAAAACGGCCTCCAAGACACAGGCCGTGGCTCTGGGAGAAGACGTCGGCTTAACTGATTATTGGTCTAAGAATGACCTGCTACTCGACGTCACGGCAACCCTCAATCCAACGCTACTGAAATCGTACGGCTATTCCCGTGCCGATGATATTCACGTTGCGGAACATGAATTGGGCCACGCTATGGGATTAGCACACAACCCAGCAGAAGAGAGCGTGATGTACTATCGCAATCGTTCTGTTGGCATCAAACAAGTTGACGTCAATGGTGTTAAATTGCGTTACCAAACTCCGGCTGGTCAATCCAGCTAATCTGAACCGCTGATCGACTCACAGTCGACCAGCGGTTTTTTAGATGACCCTCCGAAACTGGTGTGTTAGGAGTCACGACCGTCTCGTGTAACGTATTTTTCCACTGCAGGGGCGCTTTAACCACATTTACCAGCGTGTACATGCTTTGCACACCTAAGTGGAAGGTGGGGCCGCCAATGCCAGTGCAGATAACCAAACGAATTAGTTGCCTTTTAATCTGAGAGCTTTAAACTAAGAATTATAGGAAACTGGTTGTGTACAATTAATTGGAGGAAATTATTATGGCTAAACAAGACACACAGGATGATTTAAAGCAGCGGCTCACCGCTGAGGAATATGCGGTTACTCAGGAGGCGGCCACAGAGGCAGCGTTCACGGGTAAGTACGATCACTTCTACGAACCCGGCATCTACGTGGACGTGGTCAGCGGTCAACCACTATTTAGTTCAACCGACAAATATGACGCTGGGTGCGGTTGGCCATCTTTCACCAAACCAATCGATGCAGCCAACGTTAAGGAAAATACCGACCATTCATTTGGAATGGTTCGCCAGGAAGTCCGCAGCACCGATGCCGGCTCACACTTGGGACACGTCTTTAATGATGGTCCAGCAGCTCAGGGTGGCTTACGGTATTGCATTAACTCGGCAGCACTAAAGTTCATTCCGGCCGATAAATTAGAAGCCGCTGGTTATCATGATTTTGACCAATTATTCAACTAACAACTAAAGAGGGACTTCCGTATGAGTCAAACTGAAACGGCAATCTTTGCAGGTGGGTGCTTCTGGTGTATGGTGAAGCCCTTTGACACTCAGCCGGGCATTCAAACTGTTGTGTCCGGTTACACGGGTGGACACACGGTAAACCCGACGTACGCTGAAGTTGCCAGCCACACAACTGGTCATACCGAGGCCGTCAAGATTACCTTTGATCCGTCAATAATCAGTTATGCAGAACTCGTCGAAATTTACTGGCACCAAACAGATCCCACTGATGCCGGGGGACAATTTCAAGACAGAGGCGACAGCTACCGACCGGTGATTTACGTCGCAAATGATGAGCAGCGGCAAATCGCAGAAAAGTCAAAAGCCAACTTAGCGGCCAGTGCACACTTTGATGTCCCCATCGTGACACAGATTGAGGCTGCCCAGCCATTTTATCCCGCGGAAGAGGAACATCAAGACTTTTATCAGAAGAATCCGTTTCGCTACCAGATTGAAGAAATGGGCGGACGTGAGGCCTTCCTTCACCAAAATTGGCATTAGCAAGTCCCCAATTGCATGTTACAATTAGGTAAAGGACGGGGATTTACGTATGGGTTATATCCTAGATTTACGACAAAAAGTGGGTCAACAACCATTAATTGTGATCGGTTCAGCAGCCGTTGTGCGACAACACCAACAGTTATTGTTGGTTAAACGCCGTGATATCCAACTTTGGGGCTTGCCAGCGGGATCAAAAGAATTAAACGAAGATACAGCTACGACGGCTGAACGTGAATTACACGAAGAAACTGGGTTGCAAGGAACCGTTCAGCAACTGCTGGCAGTTGTTAGCGGTCAGGACATGCAGTACACGTATCCAAATGGTGATCAGATTGATTCAGTGACCGTGGTCTATGATGTGCTGGCAACTGGCAATTTGACAAATCAAACGGACGAAACCAGTGCCGTAAAGTTCTATGACTTGAATCACTTGCCAGAACAGCTGACGCCACTGACTAAAAAAATTTTAACTACGCTCAACCTAATTTAAAGGTTAGCGGTAGCAGTCAACTCGGAACGTCAAAAAACGAGTTGGCTGTTTTTATTTGCAGATTACGCAAAGTAGCTGACTTTTTACTTTTTGACTCTACTTTCGATAATATATATTATGTAAAGTAGAATATCTTTTTCAATTGCAACCGCAGAATAGCCATACCCTTTCTTTTACCTGCGTCATTATTTTTTGTAACGCTACTCATGTTAGCTGTTTATACAATTAAAACAATTCTAGCTGTGCCGAACGGTAAATTCCTGACGACATACGCGGGTCTAACAATCACTCTCGAGACACATTTGATTGTTTGCGTCACCGCTAACTAAACTTGTCGACCGTAATCGTCCGTCTGCAGCCGAATTCGTTTACTTGCGATTAAGTACGACCATCACAGCTAATATCGTCAGCAATCCTATTTCGCCGGTAAGATCCGTCAAAAACGGTAAGTTACAGGTGGATTCTCTGCTAATTTCATGGTCAGGTCTCCGTCTAAAGACTGAACGTGTGCTTAGAATCAACGTCTAAAAATACGTTATGCCAGTCGAATCCACTAGTAATTGATTCTGGGACATTGCTGGCAGTTTTTCAGTCAACGTACCAAGCAAATGCGGCTTGTCAGTCAGAATCAGCAAGTAACTTATGCCCAGCTCAGTGATAGCAGTCGCTGTGCTTAATCAGCCAGCTATGTTGAAGCATGGACGATACCTTATGGGCTCAAAACACTGGTGTGACAGCGATTTAGACTGTCGACGATTGCTAAGCCTGTGACGACTATTAACCATGCTTAGTCGCTTAAATACCCAAAGAATGCTGACATATCAGTGTTTAGCGGCCATCCGTCAGTTAGTCTATAAGTTCAACATAAACGGTAACACACACTGTCAAAAATCCTATATACAGGTTTTACGACCCAATTAGGCTTAAGCTGTGCTCCTCAGGACATCTCAGTATCATTTAAACTACTACTTTCATTAAAACAAATATTTTAAAGATAGTAGTGGGTGAAAATAAGGCGGGGGACTTGCTAATTTGAGCATTCACCGGTATCATATAAAATATGAGAACATATGTTTGGAGGCCGCTTCTATTATGGAAAAACAGCACTACTTAAAATTAATCAATGAAGAATTGGCCATCGCGCCCTGGTACGTCCAAGAATATTATCAGGCCAAGGCTACTGTCCCCTTATCGCCTGCCACATTGTACCAATACCTCACGGAGTATCGCCGTTTCTTCAACTGGCTCATTAGTGAAGGCCTAACCACGGCTACCCACCCCGCCGATATCGACATTCAAGTCTTGGCGAAGTTAAAAAAAGAAACCGTCGAACTGTACAAGTCTGCTCTGCTGAACCAGACCAAGCTCACAGGCGCTCCTGGGAGCCGAACCCATCCAACTATCAATCGTTCCCTAAACGCCCTCTCGTCTCTCTTTAAGTACCTCACGGAGGATACTGAAGATGAACATGGTGAGGCCTACTTTGACCGTAACGTCATGCATAAGATTGCCTTGGTTCGGACCAGCGAGACCTACGCAACGCGAGCCGCTAACTTAAAAACGAAGCTCATGCTGGGCAACACGGATCATGATTACTTGGCCTTTATCGACGAAAAATATGAAGGCTTGCTGTCACCAGCCAAGAAACGGTATTTTCATCGGGATAAACAACGTGATCTGGCCATTAATGCCCTGTTGTTGGGCAGTGGCTTGCGCGTCTCGGAGGCCGCTAATGCTGACTTGCGCCACCTGAATCTGAAGACCGGAACGATTGGCGTGGTCCGTAAGGGTGGCCAACGGGATACGGTGCCGATTGCGCCGTGGACTTTGCCTTACATTCAAGACTACGTTGCACACCGAACAGCCATTTATCACGCCACCAGTAGTGATCGGGCCCTTTTCCTCAGCAGTTATCGCGGTCAGGCTTCACGGATGCAAGCCAACTCGATGGAGAAAATGGTAGCCAAATACTCCTCAGCGTTTAAGGTCCGTATCACACCGCATAAGCTGCGTCATACGTTGGCTTCAAAACTCTACCTAGCCACCAAGAATGAACAGCTGGTGGCCACCCAGTTGGGACAAAACTCAACCAGTGCGACCGGTCTGTATACCCACATCATTGATGAGGAGCAACGGCATGGATTGGAGAAAATGTAACCTAATTGAACTGAAATAACACAAAGCGACTAATTCTGAATGCTTGATTGCACTCGGAGTTAGTTGTTTTTGCTGTACAGCTTTTTAGAAATGTCGCTAACTTATTTTCGATGACATTTTCTGCTGCTATGTTCATGCTAAAAAGCGTCTGAGTTTTTATCAACCACAGACGCTCGCCCAAATCAGATAGTCGCGCCGCTTTCTAACAGATGCAAACAAGATGTACATTTAGCTATCCTTATTCACTACTCGTCTGATAAAAGCCAGCCTTACAACTTGATCGTTCGCATAGGCATCAAATGACCCTAACAGTATCTCCGCAATCCCAAGTGCATCCGGATTATGCTTACCTTTACCTGTATCAAGTGACTATAACTGATCTATCTCATCAATTAAGCACTAGTTCTGCTTTGACACAAGCGCTCACTATTAACGATAAACTGGCATATCGCCATCAGTTCCAGCTTTAGCAATGCCTAAACTGCTCCGACTATGTAATGTCGGTTGCTTAGCAATCGCTACAATGAGGTCAGCAATGCTTTTTCGGGAGATTGTCGTCCCCTTAAAGGTCTCCCCCTTTTCTGTCAGTTCATAATCCACTTCATCGTTATTCGTCATATATCCTGCCCGAATGATTGTATAATTTAATGTTGATGTCTCAATTAGCTTGGCTGCTCGCCGAGTATCTTCCATCACATCATGACCAATTGCATCTTCTAACCATGAATCGAATTTTTCTGGTAATTCATGGTATAGGCCCAACCCCGTGATGTAGATTAACCGTTGAACACTAGTCTCTTCCATGGAGCGAACAATGCTCTGTACCATGGGTTCAAAGCGACCACCGAGATCTGCTAATACCAGGTCCTGTCCGACCATCGCTGCTTTCAATGTGGTGTAGTCATTGACATCTCCCTCAACCACCGTTTCTCGGGTACTCTGAACGTCTTGCAAACGATCAGCCTGCCGAAGATAGAGGGTTAACGTCGTATCGGTCTCCGCCAATAGCCGCGATCGAACCAATTGTGCAATTTGCCCATGTGCGCCAAGAATTAGAATCTTCATATTAATTAAATACCTCCTTAAAGTATCTAAATCAAAGTCTATACCTTCGTGTAGACTCGAAGGCAAATTTAAAGGGTCATTCCGATTTGTCCACTTATACACTTTAAAAAAAGAGAGCAGTAGCCCTGACATTCCTTACACTATCGAAAATATTCTTCAAATATATTAGTCATTCCTCTAATAACCCTTAACTTTCAATGGCTGTCTGCCTCTCCACTTTCTAAGTTGCTTTCATGTGTTATAATATGTGTAATAAATATTGGTAAGTGCAGGCGTAACCAAACTCAACAGTGCCGTTGATGTGAAGGGAAACTATGCTATCAATATTTTTTTTAGTTGTCATGAGTTTGTTGGCCGGCGTCTTAACTGGAATTATTGGTATGGCCTCACTAACGTTATATCCCGTGTTATTGGCGATTGGTGTCCCGGCAATTTCTGCTAACGCTACCATCACTGTCGCACAAGTTAGTGCTGGCGTTGGTACCGTTCTGAGTTCATTAAAGGAGCTACGCGGTCAATGGTGGACAGCCATTAAAATTGCGGGCCTCAATGCTAGCGGCGGTATTTTGGGGGCTTGGCTGCTTACAAAGAGTTCGTCAACTAGCTTTCAAGGTATGGTGCCGTGGTTTATTCTAATGGCTGGCATATTACTCTTATGGCCTCATTCAAAAGTCGAGGCATCGTATCGTCAGTCTAGATTACTTATTTACTTTAATTTAGTCATTCTTTTTCTCGTTGGCACCTATAATGGTTACTTTGGTGCTGCTTCTGGTTTATTGATGATCGCCGTGCTTTCAAGAATCATAAACAATGAATATATCATCTATAATGCGATGCGGAATTTTGCAGCATTCATCAATAACATCGTTGCTTCAATTATATTTATTATCCAACTTCCAATTGATTGGAGCGTTATGTTGCCACTAATATCAGGACTATTTATTGGCGGCTATATTGGCCCCATCATTTTACGCTTCATTCCGGCAAAAGTGATTAAGATAACTGTCGGGTGGGTTGCAATTATCTTAGCTATTTATTTGGGGTATAAAGCCTATTTCTGATTTGCGTCTCTGATACAAGCGTTTAATCTAAATTTTTATTAAAACAAGGAACACGCTAGCTAAGTCGGCGATTGACTTTCGTTAGTGTGTTCCTTATTTGGCTTTCCGCTAGTTAAAGGTATCGTGGGAAAAATGAGTCGCTACACCATATCTTTCATTGACCCCGCCATTATTTCGGGTAATTTGTTGTCCGTTCCGGGTTTCGAGATTCCTAGGCTTGCTCTAACATATCGACTCGGGTCGGCGATAATCTTCAAAATCAAATCGGCAATACTAGCACGCGAGACTAGCGTTCCTTTAAAGACTTCGCCCTTTTGCGTCAACTCGTAGTCTATTTCATGGTCATTCGTCATGTACGCAGCACGGATAATCGTATACTTCAAATCAGAACTTTCAATAATTCTGGCCGCCTTCCGAGTATCCTCCTTGTTAGCATGTCCCACTGTATTTTCAACCCACGTGCCAAATGGGTCGGGCGTTTCATGGTACAATCCCGAACCAGTAATCCAAATCAGCTGTTTCACCTGGTTAACACGCATCGCACGAACGATAACTTTCGCCATCAGCGCCATACCACCAGCTAAATTTGCATAAACCACGTCTTGCCCAGCCATTATCGTCGATACCAGCTTGTAATCCGACACATCACCCTCAACAACGGTTTCCCGATTTTTATCTAAAATCTTCAACCGATCCGCATTTCGTAAGACTAAGGTTAAATGGACATCACACGCATTGAGCAACTCCTGTTCTACAATCCTGGCAATCCGGCCGTAAGCACCTAAGATTAAAACATGCTTCATAAATAACCTCCCGTAAATTGACATTTCATGATCAACCGTCAAACCAATCTATCCCTTGACGGTAAGGCCATCAGTGACATCAAACACTGCGAATAGCATTCTTAATCAATGCTTTCTAGCGTTAATTGAACGTGACTACCCATATGAAGTTGAGAAAGGATCTCGCTGTCATTGATATGGCCAACCCTTTGCAAGTTACTAATCACTTCACCCGTTTGTTTATAAAAGATAACGAAGCTATGTCGAGGTGTCCAATAAGCAATATCACCCACTGCGTATCCTGCTGTATGTGCCTCGTTTACCGGTAATGCCTGGCTAAACCGATACGTTAATTCTCGAGCGTATAAATTCATCATATCCAGTTGGCGTGGCATTTTCTCAATCAGCGCGGCTGTAGTTTGATTGTCTTCAAGATTAGCCGTTAGTACTTTCCCATCAAGGGTAATTTTTATTTTTTTCAAATTAATCACTTCCTAATTTAGACTTTTATAGTCAGAATCGCTAACTGGTTCTAGCCATTCTGGCGTACCAGCAGTAATCGCCAAATGGCTGAACCAACTATCCTTAGTGGCGCCGTGCCAATGTTTAACACCGTCATGCGTGACGACAACATCACCGGGATGTAAGCGTCGAGCCGGCTTACCAGTCTCTTGGTACCAGCCTTCGCCACCCGTTACTAACAAAATTTGATAACCATCATGGTGGATATGCCAATTATTACGTGCCCCTGGTTCAAAGCTAACATTACTAACCGTCACGTTCACAGCGGGATCCTTAACCAATGAATTGTGATAGCTATTTCCCACAAAATAATCCTTGAAGGCCAGGTTTAGGTCCCCAATACCAAACAATCCATGCTTTACGTCATTCTCATTTTTAGTCATTATCAATGATGCTCCTTTTAATTTATTTTGCTAAAATCTGTATTTCCGCTTTCGCCATTACGCTATCGCTAAGTGCTGTGCGAAAATCATTGTAAAAAAAGCCGTTTTTCAAGTCTAAATCATGGGCTAACGCAAATGTCGTTAGCGTGTAATGGTGTGGCTGGTCTGGTGGGTTAGGTCCCGCATAATGGTTGGTAAAATAGTCATCATCTAGCTCGTAAAATCGAGATTCCCAGGAGTTCTGCCCCTGCGGTCCCACAAAATTTCTACTAAAGTCAGCCGGGATTTCCGACATTATAGGAATATTAGTTGCTAACCAATGAATAAACGGAAAACCCGTCAATGGTACGGCGTCATAATCGATTAGCGTTACTGCCAGTGCTACAGCCTCTTTTGGCATATTTGTTAATTCGATTGGGAAGGAAATAATCGGTTGGTTGGCACGTCTTGTATTCGCCAAACTGGTATAAATCGCTGGTAAATAACCTTTTTCGTCCAAAGTTACTGTGACTTTCATGAATTCATCTCCTAATAGAAAGATGGCTTGGACCACGCCGTGTTAGGCTCTGCAACTCCTATACTGGCTCGCTGATATAGCTCTGGATTCTGCATAATCCTAGCAATTAGGCTTGCGACTGCCTGCCGTGTGACTTGCGTATCCTTAAAATCGGTTCCCTGCGGAATCACCTTATAGTCAGCGTGATGAACGTCATTATACAGCCAGGCCATTCGTAGAAAAGTATAGTTTAAGTCACTATCGTCAATGACCTTAGCGGCCCGTTTGATTTCCGTATAGTCTCCCATCATCCGAGCGTTCCAGCGGCCAAAATCACCGACAACTTCATCGTAAATCCCTAATCCACCAGCCACGATTAGTCTTTCAACATGAGTTGATTTCATCGCTTGCACAACATTTTGGTTCGCCGTTGTAAAGTGCCCCGTTGCCAAGTAGACAATATCGCCATCAGTCAGTGCTCTTTTTAAATCTTCTACATGATTCCAATTACCGTCGACTAAAGAAACGTTCGTCATGTTTGTATATTCCTTCAAGCGACTGGTCGCGTGCCGCGCGAATAAAACCAGTTGGACATCTGTTTGTTTTAACAATTCAGGGATTAAGAATTTTGAAATATTACTTGTAGCTCCTAATAGAATGATTTTTTTCATTTTTACCTCTTTCGCTTACTTGTAAAATAACTATCGTGATCCTGATACATACCGTACAAAATTACCCTTGCTTTGTTGGATAAATCGTAAACTCACTTACATTGACATCATCCGGTTGATCAATTGCAAAGCTAACGACTCTTGCTACAGCATCTGGCGTGATTCCAACAGACTGGTAGAGTTTACTCATGCCCCGCTTTGAAGCACTATCAGTAATTGTTTGTAGTAATTCCGTATTGATAGCAGCTGGATACAAACTGGTTGTTCGAATGTTAGTATGCTCACGGGCACTTTCCATTCGGATAACCTCCATCAAATTACGAACAGCAAACTTAGTCGCCCCGTAGACACCCGAACCAACAAAACTTTTAATCCCCGCCACTGAAGAAGTGGTCATGATTTGGCCATGTTTTTGCTTGGTGAACTCCGGCATAACAGCGGCCACACCGTTCAGAACACCCTTTAAGTTCACATCGATCATCTTGTTCCATTCGTCCGTTTTTAAAGCGCTAATTGGAGACGTTGGCATAATACCAGCATTATTAAAAATCACATCAATCCCGCCATACGTCTCTTTTGCTAGTGACACCAGAGCAACTAGATCCTCTGGCCTCGTCACATCCGTCACGCGATAAGTTGCCTGACCGCCCTGATCTTTAATGCTCTCCATGAGGCTTTGAAGCCGATCTTCACGACGTGCTCCCAAAACAACTTTAGCGCCCTGACTAGCCAATAACTTGGCACTGGCTTCACCAATTCCAGAAGAAGCACCCGTAATCACAATCACTTTATTTTTCAACGTCATAACTTATTTCCTCCAATTATTTTGATTCTTTGTCTAAAATGTGGTTATAATTTAAAACCTTCATCATTTGCAACTCATTCCCATAAAGCTGAATTTTTTCACCATAAGGTGCCAAAGAAATTCTGTTATGGCCTACCCGTTTCCAAGTACCCGAGTAGATATTGGTGATTCCATGTTGATTTTCTTGCCACCTATGATTTGCAGTGAATGTAATTTTTTGATGAAGCTTCTTATCATGGTGGTTAATCCAAATACCTACAACATCATCGTTGCTTAATGTCGTCTCTACTGATGGCACTTTCACTACGACATCTGGTTTACTTGTTACTTCCTTTCGGTTAAATACAACCGTTATGAATAGTCCAAGCAGTAATATAGGCATGATCACTAATATAACTTTTCTGTTCATACTATTATTTCCGTCCCTCCTTGCCTTTTTGATTACAGTTACCAGTATATCCGGAATTGCTGCTTTTTGAAGAACTACCTGGTTGACTAACTATCAACCAAAAGTTTATACTTAGTTTATAAGGGGGAACACGTATGGATATTAATCAACTTCAAACTTTTATCAGGGTCAGTGAGTTTGGCAGCTTTACCAAGGCCGGTGAGCAGAGCTTCATTTCTGGAACAGCCGTCATGAAACAAATCAATCGGTTAGAAACGGAGCTCAATCTAAAGCTATTTTTGCGAACCGCGACCGGGGTGACCCTGACCCCCCAGGGGAAGAAATTCTTACCTTATGTACACCAACTACTAGCTTTACTGGATACTGCCATTGAAGAGACCCGGAAAGTCCGTTTGGATGACAAACAGGTCATTTCGATTGGCACCTCAATCCTTCACCCGGCAGATCCGTTCATGGTGTTGTGGCGACAACTAGCACCAAGATTGTCCAAATTTCAATTGCGTCTCGTCCAATTACAGGAAGACTTAACTTCTAGCAATCGTGAATACGCGCTTTTGGGTCGCAGTAGTGATTTAATTGTCGGAACCTTCGACAATACCACACTCAAACAATCATTTAGAGCGATAAAATTAGGGGCCTACCATTTTGGAATTGCCGTGAGAAGTGACAACCCACTGGCACAGCTCGACACCATTAAATTTGAAAATTTAGCCAATCAAAGACTGCTTACGGTACCAACGGGTATCAGCGAGAAAAATGATCAATTGCGTTCAGAAATGCTAAATACGGTTTCTAGTATCCGCATGGTGGAAACCGATGGTCGTTACGACATCAATACCTTTAATAGAGCCGTCGATGAAAATATTGCGTTGATTTCATTAACCCCTTGGAAAGATATTCATCCAAATCTGGTCACTATTCCATTGGAGACGAAAATAACGGTTCCTTATGGCCTAATAAGTACCAAGTTTCCCGGTAGAATAACGGATAATTTCTTAAATGCCTTTCTACAAGTTTTTAACCAAAAATGAAAGTATCCCCAGAGACTGACTATCATTTCAGTCCTTGGAGATACTTTTGCAAAACAAGAAATGCTACTAGTCCGGCTTTTTAATTGGGGGAATGGTAGCATTTCCTTTGGCTCTATTTAATTTCCCATTCATAGTAATTAAATGAGTTAATCACCAATAGTACCCAATGAAACGGATTTGTTTCGTAGTGGTTTCCCTGGCTTCTTGAACGCATAGCGTCGTCCAAAGGCGTCGACGCCGTTGTGGATGCCGTCAGTGCTTGGACACCAGCGACCTTTGCTGTTCATACGGACGGTATTTCTCATATTGCGCAAATCTTAGCTAATACGAAAACCCGCTATCTCAAAGTTGGTGGTGCCGGAACGCTCTACATTAATGCCGATCACACGAGAATGTTGAAAGATCGTGAAGACTACCCACAAGACTGGTTACCCTTAGCAGACGTTTTAGTCGCTAGCCTTGCACGGTTGCGATCATATTCCAATTTAGCTTGGACGTATGTCACGCCTGCTTTTAATTACGATGCTGAAGGTTCCGCCACTGGTAATTATCACATTGACGGCGAGGACTATTTAGCTAAAAATGACGCCGATAGTTATATTAGCTATGCAGACTTTGCCATGGGTATCTTAGATGTTCTTGAACAGCAGACTTATATCCGGCAACGGATCACTCTAGTAGGGAATACCCACTAGATAAGTGAATCCTTCACTCAATAAGCCCCAGCCTTATCTCAATTTTATGAGATAGAGCTGGGGCTTATTGTCATTTTTCGGCATACCTTACTAAACAAAGATATCGTGAAGAAGCTATTATAAAAATCTTCACACTGTCTTCCAATGACACCTCGCTATTATTTCGGGTAATTGGCAGGCCAATCTAATTTTAGAAATTTTTCAAAATTTTCTACGTTTGCTCTAACAGACCGACTTCGTATAGCAGACATGTTCCTTAATAAGGGCTAAGAGTTACCGATTATAGTATTCGCTCACAAACGTACGCTGGCCATTCAACACGTATCGGAAGCACGCAACATCAAGTTAGCCCGAAGCGGGACTTTAATGTCCTTACTCATCACCACAAAGGATTCCCGGATCTTTTTTGAATCGTTATACTAACTCATCTATCAATCAGCACACACAAGTCGTTGTTATTGATAAAACTTCGAAAAAACTGTCGTCAATTCCGTGTGCCCCTCTTTAACAGCCTGACGAATATCAACACCGTGCGTTTGGGTTCCCTGGACCCGGACCATGTAAAACTTATCAAAACCCATAATCTCAGTAAACATTTTCTCCAGGTACATCCGCGAAAATTCCATCGATGTATAACGATCATTACGGGTATAAACTGAACCGCTGGCCTGTAACAGCATCACCTTGTAATTGTCCGTCATCAGACCAACCGAACCAGCCGTTGTATACCGAAATGTTTCACGCGCCACTAAAATATTATCCATGTAGTCCTTTAACTTCGCTGTCACGTTAAAGTTATGCAGCGGCGTGGCAATCACGATCCGATGATGGGCTTTGAACTGGGCAAGCAACTGTTGATTAACTTCATACACACATTGTTCCTTAAGATTTAAATGCACGTGGTTCTTTTGCTTCTCCCAGATACCCAGCAGTTCTTTCGTCGTCGCCTGTGGAATTTCGGTATCGTAAAGATTCAAAACATCGACGGTCTCATTTGGAAAAGCGACCCGAAACTGCATTAAAAAGTCCTGTGCCAATTGAATCGAGTAGTGGGTGGCATTCCGAAAATCAGGATGCGCATTAATCAGTAACGTTTTCATCATTAGTCAGTCCTCATTTCTGTTATCTTTTAACAAGGCCTATACTAAACGTTAAAGGTGCCAATCACCGTCACCATTAAAAAGCATTTGGAAAGGAATTTACTATGACGCGCTCTGAACGATTAAACCAAGAGTTAATTTTCTTAAGCTACAAAAATGGCTTCCACATCAAAGATTTAATGACAACCTTTGCTATTTCAAAACGTACCGCCTTACGTGATATTCAATCTCTAGAGCAATTAGGACTCACCTTTTACGTCGAACCCGGCCGTTACGGCGGCTATAAACTTACCAAACGCCAACTGTGGGTCCCCGTACTATTGAACATGCAAGAGATCAATGCACTCTTCTTTGCCCTCAAAGCCCTCAGCCTACTATCAGCGACACCGTTTGAGAAATCCTACACCACTATTTACCAAAAACTCATGGCGACCTTACCCCTAGCTGAACAGCAAAAAGTGACGCGATTGCAGGACGTGGTCAATTACTATGCCATTCCTAATCTCGATGGTCCCCAACTCCTACAGCCGTTGCTAAATGCCATTTTAAACGAGACCGTCGTGACCTTACAGCTAAAAGGCCGGGCAACCCCACAACCGTTCCAGCTATTCGATCTTCTCTTCCGAAACGGTGTTTGGTTCGTCAGTGGTGTTAACTTAGCCACACGACAGTGGAAAATCATTCGCTGCGATACAGTAACTGGGCTCACCGTTACTTACCAACCAGCTCTGTTCAGTTACGAAGCCCTTAAACAAAGTCAAGCCGCCTATGATCAACACCATCATAATATTTCTTACAGGTGCAAGCTGACCCCGAGAGGACGTGAAATCGTTCAGCGGAATCACTATGCAAACATGCAGCTTGAACACATTGACAATCAAGACTACTTGTATGGTGGCTACAACCAAGACGAATATGATTACATGATTCAGTATTTACTATCCCTGGGAACTAACGTTGAAATCCTAGAACCAAAATCCTTACAAACTGGCTACCTAGCTGAAATTAATAAAATCAAGGCCATGTATCGCTAAAACTTTTTCAACGGTCCTAGCCAATCAACTTCACATTTTCACCGCAGTCGCAGATAATCGGCATAATTCCGCCTGTTTAACTATGGCTTTAGCGGATACCTCAAGTCAGTCAAAGATACCAGCCATATTGTTTTATTGGTTCTAACTAGTATACTCTGAATAGGTAGTGACTCTCTGCTTCGAAAGGAGACTTATGATGACGACGTATTTTCTGGTTAACCATCAGGATTATTTTGCAGTGGGTTTTATCGTCAATAATGGCACCGCATACGTCGATACAGCCGCTGGACTTGATGTCGCCAGTAGCTGTAAAGGCGGATACCCCGACGAGTGCCAAAACTGACTTATACCAGCAGGTCCTCATGCATCCTGCCGCTAGTAGTGAGCGGCCCCAATTAACTGAGCAAGAACAAGCGCGGCTAATCCAGAAACTCGAAGCGGACTTTGCCCTAGTCAGCACCGATGGCCTGGAAAGTTGCTAGATTACTGAATTCGAGGTGATAACAATGACTGAAAACGTTAAAAAGGACGAGACGAAAGCCGAAGACAATCCCTTTTGCCATGCTGGGATGACGTGCACCCCTGGTTGCGGCTGTGCAAGTGCCGATGGTATTTGTCACTGCCCAATGATCTCTGATCGCAAATGCGCCTGTGACGGTTTCTGTGGTACACCAAAGCACTAGCGATTTATATCCGTGTACTTACTTTAGCGATACTTCTAAAAAGATTCGACAAACTAAAGTGCCCGCTAATTGTTAGACATAGCTAAATCTAACAATTAGCGAGCACTTTGGTATCACAACTAACTTTTAATTTATCTTAATCGCACCACGGTTCACGGCTCCCTGAATACTCAGTTCAATGGTCTCCTCCACCGAATACTGTGGTTGATAACCAATGAGCTGCTGGGCATTGGCAATGCTATACTGACCGCTGCGGGCGATGTGATAGTACGTCTTGTCACTGTCAACTGGCCTGTCTAGCATAGTGACCCAATCAGGCCACGGTAAGAAGTCAATCTTAGCTTCTTGATGGAAGAAATGATACATCAACCGAGCATAACCATACAAGGTAATTGAATTCGCTGAAACCGCATGGAAGCTCTCACCTAGAGCTTGATTCCGATGTTGAACGGCATCTACAAACTGTTGCGCCACATCGCTAGCATGCACATGATGCAAGGTCTCCATGCCAAAGTTCGGCAGCGTAATCTGCTTGCCATCAGCAATATCTTGGAAGACTTGGCTATTTTGATTGCCCTCTGGATTAATAATATCCCAACCTGGACCAGAAATTTGACCCGGCATAATCACAGTTGCTGGGAACCCATTCTGACGATACTCTTCTTTCAAGTACCGTTCACTCTGATATTTATTCTTTCCGTAATCGTCTAACGGAGCTTTCACGCCATTGGGTTCAACTGGTAAAGTTTGTGCCCTGCCATGAGCCCAGACGGAAGAACAAAACAAATAATGACTAAGCTTTGTTTTTTTTAAAACCGCTACAATTTTCTTCGTGTTTTCAAACTTGAAATTCACTAGGTCAATGACAATATCGGCATCCAACTCAACCAGCTTTTGCGTGAATACTTCTGTATCATTTCTATCTAATGCGACAAACCTCGCTCTTTGCCAAGCCCAGTCATCTACGTAGGGCTGGCGTTCATGCCGACTGATCACGATAACTTCATTTCCCAGTTTCACCAATTTGGGAACTAAATAAGACCCAATGTGCCCGTAACCACCAATAACAACAACTTTCATTTTTTAACCTCCTGTTTTGTAAAGACCCCTTCAACATGGTCATCGTAGTGCATCAGCTTCTCTTCTAGTCTGGCATAAGCTTTCTGCATATCCTTAATCCGCCGTGCCATATCGACCAGTTGTCCTCTCAATAGCTGCTGGCGTTTCTGCTTGGTTTCGACACCATCTTTAAATAATTGATAGTACGTCACCAACGTTGAAATACCAACTCCTGAGCTGCGCATGCAAGTTACAAAATCAATCCACTCAATTTCATTCTGTGTGTAATCGCGGTATCCGCGCGAGTTGCGAGGAACTTTAGGAATCATCCCTGCTTTTTCCCAATATCGAAGGGCATCAATCGAGACATCAAATTTCTTAGCAACATCACTACTTTTCACTTACATTCACCTTCACTTCTGATTACATCATAACCTATGGTGTGCACTCCATAGCAAGAGAAAAGTCAGCCGTTTTTCAATAAAATTAAAGAGATGGTCAACTCTACTGATAGAGAACACCACCTTGCATTGCTTACTATTTAGCCTTTTCCATTATAAACACGTATGCGTCATCCATTGCAGAAATTGTGATCCTAGTGCCCAATCCTACCGACGGCCGTTCTAAGCTAGTCACGGTAACCCCGCTAGAATTAACCAAATATGCCCAACTTGATAAGCATGACTGACAAACGAGCAAAGGACTCTTTGCTGGCTTTACACCAGAAGAACAACAATTTCTAGCATTGGCCCGCCGTGCTAATGCTAACTTAGAAGTGAAATGATTTGGCATGCATGCATTACTTATATTACCAACAAATGGCTTATCCAAATTCGTTTTTTGCTGCCTGATTTCGTCTAGAATACCAAAAGTTTTTCTGCTAAAATAGCAGTTACCAATCGTATTGTCACCATTAGATAGGAAAGCCAGGTATCGAGCATGACCAACACCCCTAAAGAAGCGGCTTTTAAGCCAGCTAAAAATTTAACACTTGATGAACTCATGCATGGTGCGTTATACGAACCGGACGTCAACAAGAAAGCGGCTTACAAGGCCAAATTCGAAGCGGTTATCGCGCAAAAACAATTACAGATTATCAATCGTGACGGGTTCGTACGCTAATGAGTGAGTACATGATTATTTCCGGCGTGAATGGCGCTGGTAAAAGCACTTTGTTTGAGGTGTATCCCGGCCTATTCAAAAATACACAACGAATTAACGCCGACGAAATTCTTCGTTCTCAAAATGGCGATTGGCGTCGGGACAGTGATAACTTGGCAGCGATGCGGACTGAGATTGCTGCTATCAACACTGCAATAACGACCAATACCGGCTTTCATGTTGAAACAACATTGGCGGGAAGCGGCCATGCGCAGCAGCGCTTCATCAAACGGGCTCACGATAAGGGCTTTCACGTCACGCTTGTCTACGTTTCACTAGCATCACCCACACTAGCCATCAAGCGGGTTAACAATCGGGTGACTAAGGGCGGCCATGGCATTCCAGCCGATGTGATTGTCAAACGCTATCGGCAATCCTTGCAGAACCTGCCAATAATTGCCAGTATGGTCGATGATATTCGGTTGTTTGATAATACTCACACCCTGAAGCTGGTCTATGCGCGTGATTCGACTCGTGCTTTACAAGACGCATTAGCCCGCTATGATTGGCTACCTAATGAACAAAATTTACGCAAAGTCTGACACCTATCAAAAGACGACTAAGAAAGAAAAAAGTAATGGCTTGGACCGTCGAAGAAACACCGCTTATTAAAAAATAAATTAGTTCATAGCATAAGAGCTGATGACCTCAATCTTCCGAGGCCATCAGCTCTTTAGTAATTTACGCTTCACGTTAAATGGGCAAAAGCAAAAAGCGTAATCTCCTATTTTTCCAAAAATAACCGATACTATTAACTAAATTATTTTTCGAGTACCTAAACGACTAGTCACTATTATTCAAAAAACGATCGGCAATATCGTCTTCCAACCGAGTACCCCCACTAAAAGTACCACAATCAATAAAATCCAAAAGAGATGAAAGAACAATCTGACAACCAATAATCCCATCCGCAATAAAAATAATGGTAGTTCTAACAAAAATAGCATATTCTCTTCTCCCATCAATCGTTTCTAAGTAACTTAAATACCCTTTGTTGGTGACTTGCTTTTTCGGTGACTTGCTTTTTCGGGGACCAATTTATAATCGATAGTGTCCATCTTCATATCGTATTTCCCCTTGAGACTGCCACTCTTAATCCGCAACACCTGATTATAATCATCAATTACATAGCGATATTTATGAGTCGTCTGCGCGTCCGTAACTTTCATCAACGTTTTAGAAAACTTAGCAACCCCCGCAGAACCGTCCTTTGTGTCTACATGCCAGCTGAATCGCTGCAAGATTTGCGCAGTCGTTAAATGATGCGGCATCCGGATAATTTTAACAGTTTCAACACCTAAAACTAATACCACTAGGACTGCGATTACCCCTTTTACCTTACTGCTGCTCATAACTTATCTTTCCCCCTATAGTTCTTTGCGCTGAATAACCATGGCTGCCCCCACAATCGTCAGTATCAGCACCCCTACACTCACCCCAATATATGGCCAAAGCGCATCAACCTTTAGTGCACCTAACGTTATCTGCTGGGCAACACCTGTAAAGTCAATGTATTTCAGCCAGTGCCAATTCGTGAAGCTGACTAGAATTGCAATCAAGATTGGCCACAACGCCATAAATACAGTTGCGATGACCACTGAATCCATCAGGACCAGTACGATGACACCGATGCTGAAAATGACACTGATAAAAAAACTAATTGTCACCGTCATTAGCCCCAATGTCCGCACTAAAGACATTAGCGAAGCCCCACCAGCTCGACCAGCCATTAGACTGCTCAAGACAACTACGCCATAGAAGATTAGCGTTAGAAAAAGAATGTCCAACAACATCGTGAAAAACTTTCCTAAAATGAAACCCAATCTCGAAATTCCTGAAATCAACGTATTTTTATAGGTCTTCTTCGAAAACTCCTGGCCAATAACAATCACAAACAGTGCAATGTCGATATATACCAGCATTGTCGAAGATAGCGTTGCACTTTTCAACCCCGTCATGACCGTCCACTTGCTACTTTCGAACTCTTGCATGGTAGCGGCCTTAATCATAATACCGCCCGTGCTCTCATAGACAGTAATCAAAACACTGAGTAAGACCGTCAATGCCAAGACGATATAACTGCCCCAAGTATGCAGTTGTCGATAGCTGTCCGCCTTAATTTGATTAAGCATGCTGCTGATCCTCCCTTGCAAGCAGACTGGTATAGTACTCTTCCAGCGAGCCCTCTCGTTGCACAATTTGAGTTACGGCAATTCCCCCTTGCACCAGCAGTTGATTGATTTTCGCTGCCGAGAAAGAACTGTGCTGAACCATGAGATGATGGTCATCCAGAATTTCAAAGTCACCAGCCACCGCATGATCTAACACTTGTCCCGCAGCCGCGACCTGATCAACTTCAATTTCCAGTCCAGACTGATTAGCAGCATCTAACTCGGATTTGGTCAGCTGTTTAATCAATCGCCCGTGATGCAAAATACCAAAGCGATTGGAAACTTGGTAAAGTTCAGATAAGATATGACTCGAAATTAAAATTGTTGTATGGCGTTCTTCATTTAGCCGCTTAATTAACTGACGAAATTCGATGATTCCACTGGGATCAAGTCCGTTGATTGGCTCATCTAAAATTAAGAAGTCTGGTCGTGGTAGCGTTACTAATGCCAATCCGAGTCGCTGTCGTTGCCCCAATGACAGGTGACTTGCCTTGGTTGACTGCTTAGTTGTTAGTCCAACAAAATCCAACGTTTCCTTAAGTAAGTTCGGCTCCGAAATGCCATGTTGAATCGCACAGAGCTTTAGGTTTTGTTTAACCGTTAATCCTGGAAAGGCCGTTGGATTTTCGATAATCGCCCCTGTTCGGCGCAGTGCCTGCTGATAATGGCCTGCTTGCTCGCCTAATAAGAAAATCTTGCCTTGTTTTAAGAGTGACAATCCCGTAATCAAGCGCATAAGTGTCGTTTTTCCCGCCCCATTCTCCCCAAGTAGGCCATAAATATCACCGCTTTTAACGGTCAAACTAACGTCATCGAGCGCCTGAAACTTACCAAAGTGCTTACTGACATTAGTGATAGTCAACACATCTTCACTCATTATTATCGTCATTTCCTCTCCTGTTTACCTTTAACCATTACTAATCTTAGTGATGGTTTCTTAACTCTCGTGATAAATAAACCTTAATTTATCCTAAATTGTGACTGTTTCGGTCTTCATATATAATTGTATGTATACGAAATTAAGGAGCCACTCAGACTAATGCTAAAAATCCTATTAATCGAAGATCATACTGATATTCAACAACTTCTAAATGCCGTCTTAAGCCCACAGTACCAAGTCTTAACCGCTTTGGACGGTATCAAAGGGTTACAAGTCTTTAATGAGCAGCAACCCGACCTTATTATTTTAGACTTAATGCTCCCTAATATCACTGGCGAAAGTGTCCTAAAGACCATTCGGAAGACATCCAACGTTCCCGTCTTAGTTCTAACCGCCATTCAGTCAAAAACTAAAACTGTAGCATTGCTCAAAGCCGGTGCCAACGATTATCTTACGAAGCCCTTTGATATTGATGAGCTTTTGGCCCGCATTCAAGTTCAATTACGTTCACCGACAGCCACTAGCCCCGTAGCAAATACAACTTTGACTTTTAATGACATCCAAATTAATCTAACGACGCATCAAATTACGGTCAATGATCACGTGCTCGTACTGCCCAAAAAGGAGTTTCAACTTCTACAGCTACTGCTTAAGAACCCCCATCAAGTCTTCCCTAAGTCCCAAATAAAAACCACCCGTTGAACGGGTGGTTTTCTCTAGGGCTATAAGCCCTGGGTACTGGCCAGCGTCTCAAGGCGCTGGCTTTTGTGTGTCAAAGCCA
>NZ_SULH01000012.1:0-114338 GCF_007115095.1 Levilactobacillus enshiensis
TCGCAAATATTGTTTGGGTTTGATACCAAGTATCAAACCGCCCTACACATATTTGGTTTGTCGAAACAATGTTCAGTTTTCAAAGGTCTACCAAGTTATCAGAGAAGCAAGCGCTCCGTGACAACTTTTAAAGTATATCATGTCGTCAAATACCTGTCAACAACTTTTTAAACATCTTTTTGAATAAATATCGATGTTTCTGAATCAAGTTGAATAAATATTCTCAACAACGTTTACTACTATATCAATAATCAACCAGACCGTCAAGCCTTTTTTTAAATTATTGAGAAAGCAATTTTTCGTTGCTGTCACAATGTTTGCACACATAAATGACAACAGAAAATAGTTTACCAATATCTGCCGCCACGGTCAAGGGTAAAATGAATATTTACTGAAATTAATTTCAGCCTTCTCTCCCTCTCTTCAGAAAAAGGCCATCAAATCACCGTTAAGCCGCCTAAATCGGTCTACGTCATCCAATAGCATTCCCTAGAACGTAACCCTAACCGGAGCCCAATTATCACTTTGCTCACCCTCCCCCTAATGACTTAGATGATTCGTATTCCATTTATAACTTACATTTGGGCCCATCAAAACTCAAAAAAGAAGTCAATCACCTAACACGCGTGATTGACTTCTTCATTGTAGATAGAAATATGCTATTTTAATTCAGGTGCATCGGTCTTGTAGTCGGAAACCGTACTCTTGTCATCATGCTTAGCAAGCACACTCGTCTTTTCCTTCTTCTCCGCCTCTGCTAACTGCTCCATCGCAGGCTTCAACTTATAAGTGAAGTCTGTCTTGTTGACCTTCGTAAAGTTCTTAGGCGTATAGAAACGCAGCAAGTCCCCATAAATAACCCGATCAGACAAGGATAGCTCAGTTGTGACATGGTTCTGTAGCTTAGCCACGTCTTTCTTTTGTGCCGCCGTTAACGTCAGCACATCCCCCGTCTTGGTATCATAAACGGTCCCACCGATTTTAGTATACTTCGGCGAAACAAAGTTCCCATTTCGGAACGCCACGGTCTGATTACGATCTTTAGCCAGTAAATCTTGGCCAAATTGAACCGTATCCGTATTCTTAACCCCTAAGAGGTCCAGCAACGTTGGTAGCACATCGATTTCACCACCATAGGTTGACTGAATGCCGCCTTTGAGTCCCGTTGCGTGAATCATAAATGGTACCTTCTGGAACTGAGCGAGATCATAGTTGGTCACCTTGCTCTTACCCAACAGCTGCGCAATCGCTGGCCGGTGATTATTCGAAATACCATAGTGGTCCCCATAAGCCACAATGACACTGTTCTTATAGAGTCCTGCTTTCTTCAAATAATTGATGAACTCGGCAAACGCCTGATCCAGATAATGTGCAGTCTGTACGTACGGATCGACGGTCTTATCCCCCGTCTTGGTCGCTGGGAAGTCCGTATTCTTCTTATCCAGCTCATAAGGGTAGTGGTTCGTCAGTGTAATCAGCTTCGCATAAAACGGTTGTGGTAACTGCTCAATGTACTTAGCTGACTGCTTGAAGAAGATTTTATCCTTCAGTCCATAGCCGATACTATAATCCGCCTTCTCCGTATAATAGCTGGAGCTAAAGAAGTACTGGTATCCCCATGACTTGTAGGTATTGTCCCGGTTCCAAAAACTAGGCACATCCCCATGGAATGCTGCCGTCGTATACCCGGCTTCCTGATTCAAGATTGCCGGTGCTGCCTGGAACGTGTTTTGAGTCCCATAGGTGGTCATTGCTGAGCCCTGTGGTAATCCAAACAATGAATTTTCCAGCATCATTTCGGCATCAGAGGTTTTCCCCTGGGCTACCTGGTTATAGAAGTTCTTATAAGCCAGGGTATTCTTGCTATGGTAGAACTTATTCAGCGTTGGCGTTACTTCCTTGCCGTCCACCTTATAGTCGATCAAGAATTGCTGGAAACTTTCCAAGTGAATAATGAAGACGTTTTTCCCCTTCTCCTTGCCAAAGTATGAGACGTTTGGACTCACCCGATTTTGCTTCAGGTATTTTAGCACACTCTTCATATCACTGGCATTGGCACTTGCCCGCGTTGCGCTTTCCTTTTGCGTCTGATAGGCGTTAAAGGCGGCATATTCATTAAGCCCCAAGTATTTCACAATATAATTATTGTCAAATGTCCGGGTCAAAAGTCCTGAGCGATCCGCATTAGCCATCCCAAATTCAGCAAACATCAGGCCAAATGACAAGACCGTAATCGAGAACGCGTACCGCCGCTTGAACGGTCGCGCATCGATTCGAATCACGTGGGTGACCAATAGAATGATCAGAATCACGATATCAATATAGACAAAAAAATCATAGACGTGCGTAATCTGGGCTAAACTCTTGCCCAGGTTGTTTCCCACGTCACTAGAGCCCTTCATAATCCCAAATGAGAGGAAATCAGAGAACTCGCGGTAGTAGAGCACATTCGCAAAGATCCAAGTGGACTCTAATACATCAATAATCAACATTAGCCAATAAGCTAACCGCCCGCGGAAATAGAGCGCAATGCCAAATACGAGTAAGGCGGCCGGAATCGGGTTAATCAACAATAAAAACTGCTGAACGCTCCCCTTAGCCCCCAACGTAAATTCGGTCTGATAGGCAATGTAAGTTTTTACCCAAAATAAAACGACGATCAACAGGAAAAAGCCCATCCGGCTGTTTACCCAGTTCGTCTTCCGCTTAAAAAAGTTCGCCATGCGATTGCCTCCACAAAATAATTAACATCACTATAGTATAGCTGATATTAACGGGTAATCAATGTGATTCCATAACCTTTGGAAAAATGCAACTTTTTCCCGGTATAAAAAAACAAAACTATGGCACCCATAGTTTTGTTAGTTATCCGTCAACAAATCAAATAATTCGATAGCTACTAAATCGATGTTATCAAACTCAAAAGTCGTTTCCGGGTTGTGTTCGGTTAAGGTGTAGGTGTGGCTCAACTGGTTGTAAACAACCGTTGCCTGCTCAACGCCTTCCTTTTCAAATCGACGGGGTTGTGGCTCGTCGGTGGCATCTTCTTGCATCGCCTTTAAGCGATTGATGATGCCAATCAATTGAGATTCTTCCATGGTTGGTCCCCTTTCTAGCTTTCACTAATGATTTTACCAAACTTGAGGCGGTATGGCACGCCCTAATCCAGAAAAACTCACTCATTTGGCAAATCATTTTTTTCAATCACCTTATCTGGGGAAATCACCATTGCAATCAAGCCCGTCAGCATGCCGAAGTAGTAGGTCAGCAAGCGCCAGAGAATCATCGCTAAAACTAACTTACTATTTGACGAAATATAACTCCGAAAAATCATTTCGAAGCTATACTCCGCTCCACCAGACCCACCTGGAATGGGAAATAGTGAAATCACCATGACAATCAGCACGTGTAAGCTGGTCACCATGACAATATTCGCCGTTGTGTAGCCCAAGGCCAGCATAATAAAGTACGGGATCAGGTAATAAAACATCAATTGGAAGAAAGTAATCACAAAAACCTTGAGCATTAACTTTCCTTGCCCACTGATACGGACGCTTTCATGGTAAAACGAGTCGATCTTGCCATTAATGTTGGCTTCCATCCGCGCAAAATGATCCTTCTTCATAAACCAACGGCAAGGATACAAGACGACTCCCACCATTTTCTTCGTGAATGCGTGCCAAAACATCACCATCAGCAAACCGACAATGACAGCCAGATGAATCGTAAATCCAAAGACGACCAACCAGACCAGCGCGTGCAATTTATCCTGAATGTCATTAAAACCAATGACCAAGGCAAATAAAAAGTTAATAACAATCATTGATTGGTAAACAACAAACTTCATTAGGAGCACCGAGCTGGCTTTACCGGCATCGACTCCCGTTTGCATCAACGCAATTAGTTGCGCCGGCTGACCACCAGAAGAAAATGGCGTGATCCCGTTAAACAGCTGTTCCACCATCGGAATCCGCAACGCATCTTTAAACGTGAAACCCGCAATCCGATCCGAAATGAAGACCTTGACGATGACGGCTTCCAGACCAAGATATAACACCATGCACAGAATAGCGACCCCAAACCACCAGAAGTTAATGTGCACGAAGTCATTGATTAAGACTGAAAATTTAATGTCACGTAGCGAAAAGGCAAAAATCGCAATCCCCAAAAGCAACATTAAAGTGAGTACCCATTTATTTCGACGTGACATGCACTTACCCCTCTTTTGCTTGTTGCTGATAGAACGCCCGCCAGATTGTAGTCAAGTGTTCTTCAGAGTAGCGCTCAGCGGCAGCTAAACTCTGTTGATGCCAGTGTTCCATGGCATCCGGGTCCTGCGGTAACCGCTGCAGCTGCGCATTCATTTCCGCATAGTCTTTCGCCGGTTGATAGTCTCCAGCAATAATGGCCTGGTATAAGTCCAAATCACGCAGTAAAACTGGCGTTCCAGTGCTAAAGGCCTCCAAAACGGACATCGGAAACAACTCGTTAAATGACGGTAATAAGAATAAGTCTGTCAAGTTGTAGTAGTCAACTAATCGATCACGATCCACAATACCCGGAAAGCTTAAATTAGCCGGGGGATCATCAACGACCTTTTTCAGCGCGGCATAACCATCCGTCATCCGGCCAAAAGAGAATCCGCCAGCCCAAATGAATTGCAGCTGCGGATTATTTCGGGCCAACTTGATAAAGTCGAAGAGCCCCTTGCGTTCCTGAATCTGGCCAATTCCCAGCACCGTAAACTTTTGCTGGTCATAACCGTACTGGTCGCGCAACGCTTGTTTCTTCTCTGCCGTCACTGGATAAAACTCCTTACGACTCACAAAATTCGGAATGTACGTCACTTTATCTTCAGGGATGCCGTAAGCCACAAGCTTCGGGATAAATGTGGGGTTGACCACCACGATGTGATCCATCCGCTTGTAGAAGGCAATCACGTATTTATAAAAAATCGACCGGAAGGGTTGGGGGATCTTTAAGCTGCCCTCTAAAGTTTCCGGCAAGAAATGAACGTAGCCGATTTTTCGACCGCGTCCAGGTAAAAATGTTGATAAGTAATAGGAAAAATTAATCGTATGGTAATGCGTGAGGTCCACCCGACCATACTTGTTGACCGTCACCTGAAAATCGTCTGCTAGACGGGTGTGCATCAGGTTCATGAGCTCATTGTAAGCACTGCCGACACCCTGTCCCTTGACAGAATCAGCAGCGGAAAACATGTTGATTTTTAACATCCAATAACTCCTCTAATTGCTAAAATCTGGGGTATCCTCGTGGGCAGCCTCATAGCTTGCCTGCGCATCTTGATAAAAGCCAATGATTCGTTGACCAAAAGTATCCGCAGAAATATCGGCCAGTTTCTTCGCCAACAAGTCCGGATCCTGCTCTTCGTCTCCGTGACGCAGATAATCAACCACGTTTTCAATCATTTCAGCAGGTTCTTTAAAGGTGACCCCCAGCGTTCGACTCGACAACAGCTCGTCCGTATATGGACTGGTCATAACGACGATTTTCGTTCCCGCCGCCATAGCTTCAATGTAGGTCAACCCCTGTGATTCGGAATCCGAAGATGACAAGAAGACATTGGCCATATGATAATAACGGAATACTTCATCATTGTTCACTTCCCCGGTGAACGACACGTGATCCGTTAAACCGGCATCCTTGACCTGTTGTTCCAAATCTTCCCGTGCAGGACCATCCCCAACAATCAAGAGTTGGGCTTCAGGAACCTGGGCCAAGATCTGCGGCATTGCTGCGATACTTTCCTTGATATTCTTTTCATAGGCCAAGCGACTCAGCGAAAGAATGACGGGCGTATCAGGCTGGTAGCCCAATTGCCGCCGCAAGTTCGCCGTGTCTGGTTGCTCGTATTGATGTAAGTTGACGCCAGTCGGAATCACGCGGATCGGTGTTTTTACCCCATAATCCGTCAAGGTTGTTAACACCCGGTCACTGGGTGCAACAACGCCCGTCAAATGGTAACAAAAGGCCAACGTCCCCTGCTTCACGTGGACCGGCTTCAAGATCTTACCGTTAGCCACATAGTGTAAATAATCTTCGTACATGGTGTGATAAGTGTGGAGGCACGGAATTTCTAAGTTGCGCGCCACAAACTTACCGATCCACCCCATCGAGAACTCAGTCTGGGTGTGGACGATATCTAGATTCAATTCCTTTGCAATTTGGTAGGCTTGGAAAAGTCCCCGTACCGCAATCCGCCGATCCGTAAATGAAACGAACGGAATACTCGAAAAGCGAAAGACGTTCCGCTCGTAAACGTTACGTTCAACGTGCGGATCAGTCGTCGTAAAAATGTAGACCTGATGGCCCTGCTTTTCCAATTGATCACGCAACGTCTTAATCGACGTTGCGACCCCACTTACTTGAGGGAAATAGGTATCTGTAAATAAGCCAATGTTCATCGCCAATCCCCCTTGCGTCTGTGTTTGGCTAGGTTCTCCGGAATAACGCTTTGTACAGTCACCACAATTATATGGGTTTGGCTAGGTGATTGCAAACCACAACCAGGTTATGCCACAAAATAGTCTCGTTCTGGGGGGGATGGCAGCGTGTTATCGCAACTGCTCCTCAGTGATTAATAACCTTGGTTGACCCTCTTGCCGGCAAAGTTGATTGCCAGTTAACTAATTGTTGATGTTCCCCTTATAAAGGCTAAGTGGCTAGCAAAAAAGCACCAACAACGAGTCTCCCCGCTCTTAGTGCTTTTTAAAGCCAATTCAGTTATTTTTGCAAAACGCCAGGAACCGCTGCTTGAACCATGGTGATGACCTCTTGGCTCGTGCTGGCTGAGTTCAATGCTGTCTCGACCAACGATTGCAAATCGTGTGCGTTGAGCTGACCGATCAGCTCACGGGTCTTCAAGACGGCACCTGCGCTCATGGAGAACTCATCCAAGCCCATGCCTAACAAGAGTGGCACTGCAATTGGGTCACCGGCCATTTCACCACACATGGCAACGGGAATTCCCGCTGCATGACCGGCGTGAATGATTCGGTCAACCAGCCGCAGAATCGCTGGATGGTACGGTTGGTACAGGTAAGCCACATCTTGATTCGTCCGGTCGGCTGCCATGGTATAGCCAATCAGGTCGTTAGTTCCCACGCTCATGAAGTCGACCTCTTGAGCAAACCGGTCGGCTAACAGTGCTGCCGCAGGAACCTCGACCATCATCCCCACTTTGATCTTGCCCATCGGGACCTGAGCTGTGGTGAGCTTCGAGCGCTCATCATCGTAAATTGCCTTGGCCTGTCGGAATTCATCTAACGTCGCAATCATTGGAAACATGATTCGTAGCTGACCAAACGCCGATGCCCGTAGTAACGCCCGCAATTGACTGCGGAAGATATTTTGGTGCGCTAAGCTCTGACGAATGGCCCGTTCACCCATGAAGGGATTATCTTCGTGTTTCGTTTTTAAATAGGGTAACGGCTTATCGCCACCTATGTCGAGGGTCCGAATAACGACTGGTCGTGGGGCCATGGATTGAACGACTTGGCGATAAACGTCAAATTGTTCATCTTCCGTTGGGAGTTGGTCGGCGTCCATGTACAGAAACTCGGTGCGCATCAAGCCGATCCCCTCAGCGCCATTTTCTAAAACTGCTGGCAAGTCGCTAGCAGTTCCAATGTTGGCCGCCAACATCACACCAACGCCATCCTTAGAAATCGTCTCGTGGTGGCGTAAGCTCTCCAACCGTCTTTGATTAGCTACCCGTACCTTCATCTCACGGCGGGCCGTGGCCAACTCATCAACGGTTGGCTGAACGATCACGTTGCCGCGCGTTCCATTTAAGATTACCGTTTCACCAGCCGGAATTCGTTCGGTTGCGTCTTGCGTCCCCACAACGGCTGGCAGATTTAGGTTGCGCGCCAAAATCGAGGAGTGCGAGGTCCGGCCGCCCATGTCCGTAATGAAGCCTAAGATATACTGGGGATTTACAGAAACCGTGTCACTGGGAATCAGGTCGTGCGTCACCACAATAACAGGGTGATCAATCAAGGCCAGATCCGGTAATGTCACGCCCAGCAAATGACCCGTCAAGCGCTTCGTCACGTCATGCAGGTCCGTAATCCGCTCTTGCATATAGGGATTATCAGTGAGCCCCTGTAGCTTAGCTTCATAGTCCGCTGTGACCTTCGCTACGGCCGTCTCAGCGTTAACCCGCTTTTCTTTTATGTTTGCTTCAACTGCCGCAATCAATTCTGGGTCTTGAAGCATCGCAATGTGCGCACTAAAAACCTGGGCACTGTCAGCGCCCAGGTTTTTAGTTGCACGAGTTTTAATCGTCTCAATGTCTGAGACGGCTGCTTCAAGGGCCTGATGGAATCGATTTAATTCGGTATCAAGATTTGTGATTGTCCGTCGTTCAACGTTCAAGTCTGGTTCAACCAGGCGATATGCCTGACCGCAAACCACACCATCACTGGCGGCAATTCCCTTGAGCATCGTCCTCATTAGTCAGATAAACCCTCTTTTTTCAAAGTTTCAGCAACCGCGTTCATCGCATCTGCTTCATCGTCACCATCAGTTGTGATTGTGATTTCGGCATTTTGACCAACACCTAATGACATCACACCCATGATAGACTTTAAGTTAACAGACTTGTCTTGGTACTGTAAGCTAACTTCTGAGTTGAACTTACTTGCAGCCTGTACTAATAAAGTAGCGGGACGTGCATGGATACCAGTTTCTGCTGTAACATGAAATTCGCGTTTTTCCATAATTGATCGATCTCCTTTAAGCTTAGGTTGATTTCTTACTGAACATTATCCGTCTTGACCTGCGCATTGGCCAAACAACCATTTTTACGGATAACGTCTACCTACTAAGAATATCAATCTAACTGATAAATTACAAGTTCTATGTGAACCGCTTTCATCAAAAAAATCCTATTCGCCATCATTTCCGGCATCGTGATCGTAATGATAAATCAATTGCCCATTCTTATTGGCCTGACCAACCACCCGTTTCCGCGTGCCAAACGACATAAAAGCCTTTTGGAAGGCCGGAAAGTCTTCGGGTGTCACTTCAAACTGTTCGATTTTTTTATCTTTCAACTGATTCATCAGGTCCGTAAAGTCTTTTGCCAACTCGTCACCCCCTCATGTATGCTCGTGAAACTCGACTAGCTATGCTGAAAACTCACTTTACGCCAGGATCATCGAGCCAACTTATCTATTATACAAAAGTTTCTCCTTAAAAACACGCCAGCACACTTCCCCGCGAATTTGACCCTTAAGGCGACCATCACCCGCAAGCAATCACCAGTACTGACTGACCATTCTCACGTGTCGGTGGCTCTGAGTCTGCTTTTAAACCACGAACATCCCCGAATCATTTACTTCACGGGTCAAAGGACTGTGACCCCTAAAAGTTAAAAAAGTTGATAATTTCAGGAAGTCATTTTAGCATTCTCTGGGTGAGAGTGCTAAAATGAAGTCGTTCGCTGGAAAGCCCCTGACACGTGGCGTTTTCATCGCCGAACAAAATACTTGCACGATGAAGCGAACGCGGTATAATGTGGTCAATGGTCAAGAAAGGTCAAACGCTTTCGAACAGACCACGTGGGACCTCTCACGAGAAATCCAGGCAAGAAAGGAGACGACAAGATGCTATGTCAAAATTGCCACCGCAATGAAGCAACGATACACCTATACATGAGTGTAAACGGGCAGCGGCAACAAGTTGACCTATGCCAAAATTGTTACCAACTGCTTAAGCAGCAACAAAACGATTCTGGAAATGGAGGTGGCCGTATGGCACAAGATCCATTCGGCTTTGGCAACCTGGATGATATTTTCCGGGCAATGCAAGACGGTAACGCCAACCAAGGCGACTACCGGCAAGCAGCCGCACAGCAAAATCGGCCAACGCAACCAGCTGGCAATCAAGGTTCCGGCAACGGACTGCTCAACCAGTACGGACTGAACCTGACCCAATTGGCCAAGGATGGCAAGATTGATCCCGTTATTGGACGGGACAAAGAGACGGCTCAAGTCATCGAAATCCTCAACCGCCGGACTAAGAACAACCCCGTTTTAATTGGGGAAGCCGGTGTTGGGAAGACGGCGGTCGTCGAAGGACTCGCGGAACGGATTGTTGAAGGCAACGTTCCCGAGAAGTTAACGAATAAGCAAATCATTCGGTTGGATGTTGTTTCCCTGGTTCAAGGGACCGGAATCCGTGGGCAATTCGAACAACGGATGCAACAACTGATGAAGGAAGTCCAGTCTAATCCAGACATTATCCTCTTCATTGACGAAATCCATGAAATCATGGGTGCCGGCAATGCTGAAGGTGGCATGGACGCTGGTAACGTGTTAAAGCCAGCGTTAGCCCGGGGCGATTTCCAACTGATTGGGGCGACAACTTTAAATGAATACAGAGATATTGAAAAGGATCAAGCCCTCGCTCGGCGGTTCCAACCCGTTACGGTTGATGAACCGAGCGCTGATGAAGCCATTGAAATCCTGAAAGGGATTCAAAAGAAGTACGAAGATTACCACCACGTTCACTATACCGATGACGCCATTGAGGCGGCCGTTCGACTATCTGATCGTTATATCCAAGACCGTTTCTTACCTGATAAGGCCATTGACCTGTTGGACGAAGCCGGCTCACGGAAGAACTTAACGATCAACGTCGCTGACCCCAAGGCTATTGACGAAAAGATCAAGGCGGCTGAGTCACAGAAACAGGCTGCCCTGAAGCAGGAAGACTACGAAAAGGCTGCCTACTATCGCGATCAAGTGACAAAGTTGGAGAAATCCAAGGAATCCGCCGCAAACGCTGATCAAAATCAATCAGCTGAGGTCACGGTCAAGGACATGCAAGACATCGTCGAAGAAAAGACCAACATTCCGGTTGGCGAATTACAAGCTAAAGAACAGCATCAACTTCAGAGTTTGGCCGGTGATCTTGAAGGTCACGTTATCGGTCAAAACGAAGCGGTTGATAAAGTTGCCCGGGCTATTCGCCGTAACCGGATCGGCTTAAATGGTACTGGGCGGCCAATTGGTTCCTTCCTCTTCGTTGGCCCTACTGGTGTTGGGAAGACGGAATTAGCGAAGCAATTAGCCAATGAACTCTTTGGTTCCCAAGAAGCCATGATTCGGTTTGACATGTCTGAGTACATGGAGCCGCATTCAATTTCTAAGCTGATCGGGTCACCTCCTGGCTATGTTGGCTATGAAGAGGCTGGTCAATTGACTGAACAGGTTCGGCGTCATCCTTACACGCTGATCCTACTGGACGAAATTGAAAAGGCCCACCCCGACGTCATGAATATGTTCTTACAGATTCTTGACGACGGTCGCCTGACCGATTCACAGGGTCGTACCGTGTCCTTCAAGGATACACTGATCATTATGACCAGTAATGCCGGTACCGGTGATGCCGAAGCCAACGTTGGTTTCGGCGCTGCCGCTGAAGGCAAGACCCACTCCGTTCTGGGCAATTTAACCAACTACTTCAAGCCTGAATTCTTGAACCGGTTCGACGACATCATTGAATTCAACTCGCTCAGCAAGGAAAACTTGATGAAGATTGTTGATCTGATGATTGGCGATGTGAACCAGATGTTGGCGGGCCAAGGCCTCCACATCCACGTCACGGAACCCGTTGAAGAACAACTCGTCGCTAAGGGCTACAACCCAGCCATGGGTGCACGGCCATTACGTCGAGTCATTCAAGAAGAAATTGAAGACCGAATTGCTGACTTCTACCTTGATCACGCAGACGTTAAAAACCTCGTGGCCAAGATTGAAGACGGTAAGATCGTCTTAGCTGCCGATACCGAAGCGAATGCTGCGGCAAAGACAACGCCTGACTCTGATAAGAAATAGCTTTTCTCTGAATGGTCGTGCCAACTGGTGCGACCATTTTTGGTTGCAATTTTTACCCAATTACGAGAGCTACCGGTGGTTGTGCGAAACGGCCCCGCTACCCGCATCTCCTGCTGACTAGTTAGGAGCGCAAAAATAGGCTCCCCATTTTCACTGATTTTCTGTCATCTGCTCCAGATACTTTAGAATCATGATTGGTCCGTCAAAAATTGCCTGCCACGGGTGCGATGAATGCGGTATACTAGGTTTTAAAAGGAAACTTATGGAGGTGAGCAGAAATGGCATTTTTTGACTGGTTACGGCGCTTGATTGAGCCGGCCCCCCGGCGTGGGCCTAAACACGCGCTACGGCGGCAAGCATTACCAACAACCGCTAAGGTCACACCTGTCGTTTCCAAGCCCTCTCAGGCAACACCGACGGCAACTCCTCCTGCCACACCGGTGCCAACTCCAGCGATCAAGCCATCAGCACCTGAGCCAACTGCTACCTTAGTGGTGCGCCTCGTTGATGAAAACGATCACCCCCTGCAGCCTGCATTAATTTTAACTGGCCAGCTAAACCACGCGATTCGGTTCAGCTTTCCGATCATTCCGGGCTACGTGTTGACCCATACACACGGCTTCACACAGGACTTTATCACTGAATACGGGCTAACGACCCTGACCTACCAACGTCAATGGGGCCGGCCCATCGTCACCTATTTGATTGACTACGATAACGGCCAACTCTTAAAATTACCAACGATGCATCGCGGCCGACTCGATGAACGTTACCAGTTAACGCCACCGGAAGTCTCCGGCTATCGTATTTTTCAAGCACAGGGTGCCCAACGCGGTCAATTCTCTCAGCAAACACACCGCGTTATTTACTTCTACCGGCGGGATGCCTGGCAAACCGTACAACGGGTTCACCAGTATGTCTTGCTTACTGCAGACCATCAAATCGTCAATCAACCAGCCGGTCAAGCCTACGGGTACCAATTCCCAGCAAATTCACTCTGGCGGTTATTCGTTGTTGTGACCCGTACCGATGGCAGCGTCTGGTACAACTTGGGCGGTGAACAGTGGCTCGCTGCCACCGAGACGACCTTACGTGACCATCCGCTGCCTACGGGACTGCCACAACGACACCATTGGAACGTTCAGCCCTTTGCGCGACTAGGCAGTGTCGATTATGTTCCCCACGCAGCCGTGACCATTTTCAAGGAGCCCTATGGCGAAAGCATCGGGCAGCTCGATCATGGCGAACCGCTGGATGTCCGTGGTCGCGTTGTAGACGACCAAAACCTTGTCTGGTACCAAATTGGACCGGATGCGTATATTAGCGCCCACTATGTACGCCTAGTCCCCGTGGCATCTGCTTAACGCTAACCTAACAAAGAACCGTAACCCACTACCTCCTCCAAGGGATAGTCAGTTACGGTTCTTTTTCGTTGCGGAAATCCTTAGTCTAAGTCGAGCTCACCCATCAGCTGCTGCGTGCCTCGCCGCTGCCAGCGCTTTGCTACCTCGAGGATCAGGGTTGGCACAAAGACTGCCGGAAGCACCACCAACCAAGCTACTGCCGGTAAGGCGACGAGACCAAACATGCTCCGGATTCCAGGAACTAGCGCAATCAACAAGACAACGCCAATCGCGACTAACATTGCCCCGTTTAACACCGGGTTACGCTTTAAGCTCATCATCGTCAACGGTTGTCGATCCTTGATGGCGTAAATGTCGATCATGGAGCCAATCGCGAGCACCAGGAAGACCATCGTCATCCCCACCGTCGCCTGTCCCGCTGATAAGCTAAACCGGCCTAGGGCGTAAATTCCGAGCGTTAATCCCGTGAATGTCACGGCCCGAACTGCTAAGCGACCCCCAAGTCCTCTGGCAAATAAGCTTTCGTCGTTGGCCACTGGCGGTTGCGCCATGGCTTCCTTTTCACCTGGTTCCCGGCTAATGTAGAAGCCAGGAATCCCATCGGCCAACACGTTGATCAGCAACAGTTGTTCTGCCAATAGTGGCGCCCCCCAACCCATGAGGACAGCGCCCACCATCAGGAAGATTTGGGCGAAGTTGACCCCCACCAAGAACTCAACGGCTTTTAGGATGTTTTGGTAAACCGTTCGCCCTTCGCGGACCGCTGCAATGATCGTGGCAAAGTTGTCATCCGTTAAGACCATATCGGCAGCTCCTTTGGAGACCTCAGTCCCCGTAATCCCCATGGCGATGCCGACATCGGCTGCCTTCAAGGCTGGTGCATCGTTCACACCGTCACCCGTCATGGCGACCGTCTTGCCCAATTTTTGCCAAGCTTGCACGATTCGAATTTTATCCGTTGGGGAAACTCGGGCATAGACCGCAATATTTTCAATCTGCGCTGTCAACTCTTCGTCCGTCAGCGTCCGAAGTTCGTCACCCGACATCACCAACTGTCCCGGCGTCAACAAGCCGATTTCCTTTGCAATGGCCTCAGCAGTTACCATGTGGTCACCCGTGATCATGACGGGCTTGATACCCGCCCGTTTAGCTTCACGAATGGCAGGAATCACTTCTGGCCGTGGGGGATCAATGATTCCCACCAGCCCAGCAAACGTTAAGCCCGTCGTCAATGCTGCCCAGTCGATAGTCGCCGTTGCGCCAACCACCTTATACCCCACGGAGAGAACCCGTAGTGCATTGCGACCAAAGTCATCGTGAACCTGTTTCGCTGCAGCCTGTTCTGCTGCCGTCCAGTTTACACGAAGCCGATCAAAGGCACCCTTCACGATAACTAATCGCTGACCATCCTTGAGTTGATGGACCGTCGCCATCGTCTTTTTAGTCGAGTCAAATGGGTCCTCAGCTACCCGCGGCGCCTGTTGTTCAAATTGTGCCCGGCTTAGCTCATGCTTGCCTAACCACCGCACGATTGCCAATTCCGTGGGATCGCCCACCGTCTTTTCTTCGCCATTTGTCGTCTTGATTTCGGCATTCGTGGCTAGCCCCAGGTAACGCATCAATTGTTTCCCAGCCGGCGTCATTTCTGCCGCCGCCAGTGGTTGCGCTCCCGGCGTCCAGTAACGTGTAATCGTCATCTTATTTTGCGTTAGCGTCCCCGTCTTATCGGATGCAATCACGTCAACCCCACCAATGGTCTCCACAGCGTTCACCCGGCGCATGATGGCATGTCGCTTCGCCATCCGTTTGACCCCGTGAGCCAGACTGATCGTCACGATAATTGGCAGCGTCTCAGGCACGGCCGCCACAGCCAGTGAGATTCCGATCATTAAGCTGTCCGCCAAGCCTTGGTTTTGCATCCAGATGCTGAGTGCGAAAATGGCGAGACCACCGATCACGGCAAACGTTGTCAGCCAACCAGAAAGTCGGTTTAAACGTCCCTGTAGTGGTGTTGCCCGCTTCTTAGTCTTGTTCAGCAGACCTGCAATTTGTCCCAGTTCCGTTGCCATTCCAGTCGTAACGACCTGCATCACAGCTGTACCGGCAGTCACCGCCGTGCCGGAGAAGACTTGCTGGTCATCACCTACTTGGTCGAGCACCGTTAATTTTTCCTTGGTCACGGGCACACTTTCCCCCGTTAAGACGGCTTCGTCGACTGACAGGTTCGTACTTTCTAACACGATACCGTCAGCTGGAACCTGATCACCGGCTTTGAGTAAGACCAGATCACCTGGCACAATGTCTTTCGCCTTAATTTCTTGGGCGATGTCCTCCCGTCGAACCGTTGTCGTCGGCAGGCTCATCGACTGCAACGCAGCCAGCGCCTTTTCGGCCGAGGCTTCCTGGTACATGCCGATGACCACGTTGATGACTAAAATGGATCCAATCACGATTGATTTGGTCCAGCCCCCGCCCTGAAACAGTGCCATGTAGCTCGCTAAACCAACCGCAAATAGGAGGACCATTGAGGACACATCGCTTAAATGCCGTACCACTTGTCGCCACAATGCGGGCTTCTTAGCCGCCACCAATTCGTTTGTCCCATGCTGTATCAACCGTTCCGTCGCTTGTTGGGTCGTTAACCCTTCTTGGGCAGTTAACGTTAGGTTTTTCATCTCTTTTCTCGTCATGTTTGTATCCTCCACTGTATAAATGAGTTATCATATCAATTACTATAATCTTATTATTACCAAAAGTTTTGTATAGACTGTGGCTGAATTGTAAAGTTTTTTTGAAACCTGCAAGTTGTATGCTGCACGCTGGTTAACCCTTATACCAGCCATGGTCTCCTAACGGGTTCGCCATCACCTGTCATTGTTCAATCAAGAACATCCCTTCAACCCATCATTGCAAAAAAAACTAGCACCATCTGAATAGTCAGACAATGCTAGCTTGTTTAATTGGAATCTAAAGGTTGCGATCCATGTTAAAGGTCAACTTAGATAGCGTTAACCCTTTTTCAATCAAATCATTCGTAAATTTCGTTGTCTTCGTCCGCATGTCAGCAACAACGTGATGGTTTTGATCAGTCAGGTAAGCCGTCAGGTCATCCCCTGACAAGTCCTTGGCATGAGCTAACGTGTTGGCCACGTGCGTCCGCAAGTCTTGTTTTGCCGCCGTCACGTAGTCCACATCCAGTTCAATAAAGTTCTGGTAGTGGGATTCAACGATCATCGAGAGCTTCCGGTACATCCAATAGGCACTCTTGTCGTCCAAATGAACTGGTGTTTCACTATAGGAATCATCAGTATCCGTAGCGTTAGCAAAGAATGGCACGTACGGACTGAAGGCTGGGACCCCAAAGCATAACCAGAAAATAGCTGCGCTTTCAGCTGGCACATCGTTTCTAATCTGCAACACGTGGGAGTTTTGCGTCCGGTTCATTGAGATCGGTCGGAACTTCAACCGGTCTTCATCGGCCCCCTGGCCTAATGGATCGTACTTGGTCTCGTTGTAGTGGGAGCTCAGAATGTATTCAACATCTTCCACACTGATCTTGTGACTGGTCCGGCAAATAAATGGCAACTCACTTGATTGTGGATCCTGTTCGATTTCGGGGTTCAAGACGCGTTGCCCAAACCAGACCCGTGGTGTGTTGTAGTGGCGGTCTTTTTCAGTACTGGTCCCAAAAATGTGCCGGAAGTTCCAGCCATTTTGGTCGGGATTCAGATGATTCTCGGTCACGAATTCTTGGATTCCTTCCGAGTACATAAAGTTGTCGGGATCATCGAACGTGACTTGTTGAATGGCAACTTGGTTCGCAGCAACAGCGTATGCATCATCTGGAATACGTTGCGCCACCCAGTGGTGTCCCGTGACGATTTCCATGTACCAGACTTCATTGTGGTCGGAAAACAGCACCCCATTACCTTCAGGCGACCCATACTGTTTGATCAAGTTACCCAGGTAACGAACACCGTCACGAGCAGAGTTAATGTATGGCAGAACCATGGTTTGAAGGGAATCTTCCGCCAGACCGTCGGCTACTAATGGGTCAAAAGCCAAAGCATCTGGATTACCATAAACACTTTCGGTGGCACTCATCGCAACGTTTTTTTCATTAAAGCCACTTTCGGCGTAGACGCCTTCCTTGTCGACTTCCACGTTGGGCGTTGCTGAGTAACGGTAACCATCACTGGGAATTGGTGCGGTAAACCCATTTTGATTAGAGGTCCAGGTCCGTTCCGGTTGATCATGTTCCGCTGGGTGAACGTAGAATCGCTGTGGCGTCAGGGGTAAGAAGGTATCGTCATTTCTGGCAATCAGGGTCGACCCATCGACCGTTGCGAGCTTACCGACTAAGACAGTCGTACAAGCGGATAAGTGTTTTGCTGCTTTCATAACTAAAAACCACTCCTTAATTGATTCATCTATTTCTGGTTTGGCCCGCCATTTCACCAGTTTTCCCCGCAACCTATTTAGAGACGTGGTATCTGACTTGAACAAAATGAACGAACCAGCCTAGACAGAGATTATAAGCACTAGTGTACCCCTTTCAACTATTAAACACTAGTCCCGGCGTCCTCGTCCCGTTGCCAGTCAATGGTAACACTTTCACGAATGTGTTGACATTCCACTGTGATTGTGTAAAATAGAGTTGTAATCAATTAATACCTTTTTCACATAGTCCTATTTGTGAAAAACACATCATGTGTTAAAAACTTGTTTTGGGAGGCTACACCATGAAAGTTACAGTTGTTGGTTGTACACACGCAGGGACCTTTGCCATTAAACAAATCTTAGCAGAACATCCAGATGCCGAGGTTACCGTCTATGAAAAGAATGATAATATCTCGTTTCTATCTTGCGGGATTGCCCTTTATCTCGGTGGCAAGGTTGCTGATCCCCAAGGTCTATTCTACTCCAGTCCTGAAGAATTAAAGGGGCTTGGCGCCGACGTTCAAATGAAGCATAACGTCTTGGCCATCGATCCTGATCAAAAGACGGTCACGGTCGAGGACTTATCCACTCATGAACAATCAACCGAAGCCTACGATAAACTCGTCATGACCTCTGGTTCTTGGCCCATCATTCCTAAGATTCCCGGCATTGACGGTGATAAAGTTAAGCTCTGCAAGAACTGGAATCACGCCCAGACGTTGATTGAAGAAGCTAAGGACGCCAAACGGATCACGGTCATTGGTGCCGGCTATATTGGTGCGGAGCTGGCCGAAGCCTACTCGACGACCGGCCACGACGTCACGTTGATCGATGCCATGGATCGCGTGATGCCCAAGTACTTTGATGCCGAATTCACGAATGTGATTGAACAGGACTACCGTGATAACGGGGTTAAACTTGCCATGGGTGAAACCGTTCAAAGCTTTGATCAAAGTGGCGATGCCCTGACAATCACCACCGACAAGGGCAGCTACGAGACCGATTTAGCCATCCTATGCATTGGGTTCCGGCCAAACACAGCTCTCCTTAAGGGGAAGGTTGATATGGCCAAGAATGGGGCCATCATTACGGATGACTACATGCGGTCATCCAATCCTGACATCTTTGCCGCCGGTGACAGTGCCGCTGTTCACTACAACCCAACCCATCAAAATGCCTACATCCCATTAGCAACCAATGCTGTTCGGCAAGGTATCTTAGTGGGTAAAAACTTGGTTAAACCAACCACTAAGTACATGGGAACGCAGTCTTCTTCTGGTTTAGCCCTCTACGGTCGGACCATCGTTTCTACTGGATTGACCCTAGCTGCAGCGCAACAACAGGGTGTCAACGCTGAACAAGTTATCGTTAAGGATAACTACCGGCCAGAATTCATGCCAACCACGGAACCCGTACTGATGTCACTGGTCTTTGATCCCGCTACTCGTCGGATTTTAGGCGGTGCTTTGATGAGCAAGTATGACGTGTCCCAATCAGCCAATACCCTTTCCGTTTGTATCCAAAATGAAAACACGATTGACGATTTAGCCATGGTCGACATGCTGTTCCAGCCAAACTTTGACCGGCCGTTCAACTACCTCAACATCTTAGCTCAAGCTGCACAGGCTAAGGCTGACAGTTTAGCTAGCGTTGAAGCTTAGGGTTTAACGCCTGCCGTTTCTCGAAATTATTTAGATCTACCAAAACATACTAAGATATAACTCAAAAATCAGCGTTTTCAGAAGGACTTTCTGAAAACGCTGATTTTATTTTTTGCTATTATCGTGTTTAAACGTGCGTCACCAGGCAGTTTGTTGCGCTTAACGTGAGAACAGAACTTATGCCAAGACCAGACATAACCCCTGTTCTCACGTTAATGCTCGCAAACTAACCGCCGAATGTCGCACTCCTTTTTTGGTAGATCTTGCATTTTCCTACGCTGGCACATCATTCAGCGTCCAGGTCAGTGTGCCCGTATACGTGCCAGCGACCGTACCACCGCTTACTTCGAGCAGGAGGCCCGTATCGTCCGCCCAGGTATCTACGACATCCGTCATCTTATCTTCATCTGCCGCTTCCCCCTGGTGAATAGCGATTGGGGTATTTGAAATCAGCGTTTTGCCCTGTTCATCATGGTAATAGACACCACCCACAAGTCGCTGGCCCGTTGTGGAGACAAATGGGGTTCCCGTGACCTGTAACGACCACTTGGCACCTGCTTCTCGAGTATCGAGAACCTTTAACTGCCAGTCCGCTGTTCGTTTGATCCGTTGGTTAGTTCCCGTTAAATCCGTCGTGACAAAGGAACTCTTCTCAGCAACTGTATGGAAAGTCAACTGACGCGTTACGGTAATCGTAAACTTCACCTGATTAGAAGCGTTGCCATAAGGATCATAGGCTGTGACGGTCAAGATATTCTCACCCGCCCGTAACTTTTCTCCTGGGACCACCACTTCGAACTGACCACTGGTGTTGTCGTCACCATCCGGAACCATAAAGTCTGTCAAGGCCGTACCATTCAATTGCGCTTGAATCTGCATGTCACTGTTCACGAGGTCCCCCCCGTCCGGCACCAATATTAGTCCTTTCATCGTAACGTTTTCATTTGGCTTCACCGTAGTCCCACTCCCCGACAACGAGAGCAGGTGCAAGTCTAACGTTGGATTGAGCGTAAAGGCTACCGTATCCGCTGTAACTACCCCATTAACGGCACTAAACGTACTGCCACTGGCGGATACGGTCACCGGCGTCTTCACATCAGCTGCTTCACCAGTAAACGAAATGGTTGCCGTCGGATTCTTTTGCGATAACGTGCGCGTCAATTTCACATTGAGTTGATTGTCCGCTAGCTCACTGAGGTCGATGGTCTGACTCGTACCATCGGCATAGGTTACCTGAGCGTCCTGATAACGCAATTGCTCGGGCAAATTCAGGTGGGCCGTCACGTCCTGCCAGTCCTGTTTTCCAGCCACATAACTGAGTTGATAGTCCAATTGAATCGGGTCACGCCCCTTTAAGCTATCCCCATCAGTCACAACTGCTCCGGTCCGTTGATTAGTCAATTTGGTCTTCGCTGTCGCATCCACCAAGCCTGGAATCTCTTCCATCACGACCAGATTATTTTCATAACTTTCCCCGGTCGCCCCAGTGAACCCCCACCGAACCTGACCAGTCTGCTGCGGGTCGATCTTTGCGACATCCACGCTAACTGTGACCTGTTTACCGGACTGCTCAACCCCCGTACTCGGATTCTTATCATCAAAGGTGTAAGTCATCTCCCGTTTCGCGGCATCCCAGTCGAGTGATAAGTGGTGCCACTCACCATTGGCTAAGAACGTGTTGCCCCCACTGATGACACCTTCATGTTTTTGCGTCGCGTAGTACCCAGAGCTATAGATTGGAAAATAGGTAACGGCGCGTTCCATTGCGTAACTGTCAGGATCTCCGGGGTAATTAGTTGCCAAGTGAGGACCATTCAGCCCCACATCAAATGAATCGGCATCGCCGGCGTTCCCATAGTTAGTCGATGTATTCAAATGCGTGTCAAATTCCAACGCCCAACTATTTTGAATAGCCGAAGCGGCAACCTTGTCGGGTGTCGTCTGCCGCTTATCTGTGTCAACGCCCCACACCCCCAGCGTCTCACCGGAAACATTTTTCCCATAGGTCGGTGTGGCCGCCAACTTCCGGCTATCGTTTTGTAGCACAAAGGCCATGCCATCAGCTGCTTTTTTCCCCGTATTGCCAAAGTAAAGCCACATGGACGCCGACTGGTTCTGAGTGAGGTCAAAAGCATTCTCATCGGTCGACCAGAGCGCCCCAAACTGCTTCTTGCCGTTATTAACTCGAGCGGCTTGTGTGCCGGTCACGTTGGGGTTCGTCGTTGACACCACGGCGGCCGTATTGTTGGCTGTCGTTCCCGGTGTGAAAATTTGCGCTAACGAAATCCCTTGAGGAGCAGTCTTCAACGCCTGATCGTAATCGGCATCGGCTCGGCCAACATCGGCCATATGCAACATCCCTAACCCTAGCAATATTCCTAACCATACCTTTAATCTCATCGTTATCCGCTCCTCTCCTATCTCCGTAAATGGTGTTGGGACTTAATGACGTTGGTTCGTACTCTTTTTCAACATCAGCGTATCATGATTCAAACTATCGGATGATAATTGAGCAAAAAATAACGGGAGTCATTCGAAATTTGACCGAAAAATCTGCTGCCAGTAATCAAATAGATTGATTACCAACAACAGCTATTTTAGAACCAAAAAAGCCTCAACACTGATCACAGTAACGTGATTGCGTTGAGACCCATTTTTTCCATTTTAAATTAAACTTACAGCTTCGACGTCAGTTCAACGTCGGGATACTTATCCTTGAACCAACGTTCTGCGAACTGGTTTTCAAATAAGAATAATGGTTCGCCATGGCTATCCTTAACCAAGAGGTTCCGCGATGATGACATCCGTTCGTCCAATTGGTCGGGATTAATCCATCGTGCCGTCTTCTTCCCCATTGGTTCCATGATAACTTCGGAATTATATTCGTTTTGCATCCGGAACTGGAAGACTTCAAACTGCAATTGACCCACAGCACCCAAGATGTAATCACCGGTCGAGTAGGACGTGTACAGTTGGACCGCCCCTTCTTGAACCAGTTGATTGATCCCTTTGTGGAAGGACTTCTGCTTCATGACGTTCTTAGCAGCGACCCGGACAAAGAGTTCTGGCGTAAATTGTGGTAATTTTTCAAACTTGATTTTGGACTTACCGGTGTAAATGGCATCCCCAATTTGGAAATTACCGGTATCGTACAACCCGATGATGTCCCCAGCAACCGCCGTTTCCACCGTTTCCCGCGTGTCAGCCATAAATTCCGTCACGTTGGAGAGTCGCAGTTTCTTCCCCGTCCGTTCCTGAATCACGTCCATCCCCCGGTCGAATTCGCCGGAACAGATCCGGACGAAAGCAATTCGGTCACGGTGATTGGGATTCATGTTGGCTTGAATCTTGAAGACAAAGCCAGAGAACTCTGGATCGGTTGGCGCAACATCGGTATCTTCTTCGGTGTGGTGCTTGGCCGGTTCTGGTGCATATTGGAGGTACGTTTCAAGGAACGTTTGCACCCCAAAGTTGGCCAAGGCTGACCCGAAGAAGACTGGTGTCTGGTCTCCACTGGCGATCTTGGCTTCGTCAAATTGATTACCAGCCTCACCGATCAACTCCATGTTGTCCCGTGCATCGCGATACCAATCATCGTCCTGAATCGGGTTCGGCTCAGCTAAGTCACCATCGTCATTCAAAGGCAAGTAGCGGTGATCTTCATCTTCCGGACGGAATAAAGCCACGCGTTGATGGTAGCGGTCGTAGAGACCCTTCAATTCCTTCCCCATCCCAATTGGCCAGTTCATCGGGTAACCCTCGATGCCCAGAACATCTTCCAATTCAGCGATGAGGTCCATGGGATCACGACCATCCCGGTCCAGCTTGTTCATAAAGGTAAAGATCGGAATGCCCCGCATCTTACAGATTTGGAACAGTTTCTTAGTCTGCGGTTCGATCCCCTTGGCGGAGTCGATGACCATGACCGCCGAGTCAACGGCCATCAACGTCCGGTACGTGTCTTCGGAGAAATCCTCATGTCCGGGAGTATCTAGAATGTTGATTCGTTTACCCTGGTAGTTGAACTGCATCACGGAACTCGTCACCGAGATTCCCCGCTTCTGTTCGATTTCCATCCAGTCAGACTTGGCAAAGTTGCCGCTCTTCCGGGCCTTAACCGTACCAGCTTCACGCACAACGCCCCCAAATAACAGGAGTTGTTCGGTAATCGTCGTTTTCCCGGCGTCAGGGTGAGAGATGATGGCAAACGTTCGACGCTTAGAAACGGCGTCAGCTAAATTTTTTTCACTCATATAGTTTCCTCACAAATTTTCATTTTGATTTAAGTAACAGTCTCTATCGTTTTTAAACGTAACCTTTAAATTTTAACACATCTTAGCGCTCATAACAGTTCCTCGCGACTTTTGGGTTTAGTTACAATTTATTTCGTCTTTTTTTCATAGCGGTTAAATTTTACCACATCTACGCCGACAATTCACGGTTTGTTCGCACTCGGGGCATTTCGTGGTATGATTATAAAATAGAACTTAAAGTCGGATCAGCTCTTACGGCTACCCGATGATTTAGAAACGGGTGAAACTATGTCGGCGTCTACTGAAGCCATTTTAATTGAAATTGTATTTGGTCTGGGAGCCCTGATCGTGATTGGTGGTCTGGTCAGTCTGATTGTGATGAAACGTCACCGTCAGTCGATGCGTCCTGCGATGACCATCGTCCTGTGTGGTGCGGGACTGGTTATTATTGCCATTCTCCTGAACGTGCTCGTGTTTAAAACTTACGATCACGTTCGCGTGAAGAAGAACCAATACTACGAGGCCACTAGCCTGACTACCAACATGCGGGCCTCTCTGGCTAGCAGTCGTACGGCCAATCAACCGGTCAGCACACAATCCAAGAAAGCCAGCAAGAATGTGACCTACCTGATCAAGCACCTGCATCAATCCAAGCCAGCGGTTAAGCGGGCGCAAGCCGCACAACGTGAACTGACCACGCAGAAACAGCCAGATCTAAAATTAGTCCGCAACAATTACCGACTGATCTTAAACGGTTACTTCGCTGGCATTATTCGCCAGCCAGCAACGGCCCAGCGTGTGAGCCAACACGCCTACCACCAAGTCACGACCTACCGTCTTACAAAATAAACAGGTTTTGCCATTTTCCAACTCGGAATGATGACAAAACCTGTTTTTGTGTTTAAGGACTACTTTTAATTAGCCGTTCTTCTCAATTTGTTGAACCACATAGTTCACGATCTTCAGGGAACTAAGCCCATCGTCAATCGCACAGAAACGGTGATAGAAGTCCATAAACTTCTGGTTATCACTCATGTCTGGCGTCTGTAGCTTCTCCGCAATCAAGTCCAATAACTGCGACTCATTATGTGCAATCTCGCCCGGCAAATCCTTTTCATAGTCTAAGTAGAAGCCCCGTAACTCGTCCTTGTACATGTGATAGTCGTACGGGTAGAACAAGATTGGTCGCTTGAGATAGGCAAAGTCGAAGAAGACGGAAGAGTAGTCCGTGATCAACATGTCACTGATCAGATACAGATCCGAAATATTGGGATGGTTGGAAAAGTCGAAGACGACCCCTTCGTACCCACTGATATCCAGCGCATTGGAAATCAAATAATGCATCCGTAAGACCAGCACAGCGTCTTGACCAAACTTTTCACGGAATTCATCCAGTGAGAACGGCAATTCAAAGGTATACTTCCCCTTCTCAGCAAATTGATTATCGCGATAAGTTGGGGCGTATAAGACGACCTTCTTATCCAACGGAATTCCCAGCTGTTGTTTCAGGGTCACAATATCATCCGGCGTACTGTTAAGCAGTTCATCGTTTCGTGGATATCCCACCTTCAGAATCTGATTGTTAAACCCAAAGGCCGACCGGAAGATGCGCGTCGAGTAGTCATTAGGTGAGACCAATGCATCCCAGCGGTTGGCTTCCTTGACGAAGTTAGCATGGTACTTGACCGTGGTCGTTCCGGGCATGGAGACATTTTCAATGTCCAAGCCCAGCTTCTTCAACGGGGTCCCATGCCAGGTCTGAATGTAGGTGACATAATTGGGCTTACGCACCCATGCCGGGAACCGCGCGTTACTGATCCAGAAGCTGGCCTTTTCCAGCGTCCGGACCCACTTAGCCGTCCGCCGCACAACAAACGGAATCCCATTTTCCTTACAGAACTTCTTCTGTGACCGGTCGATCGACCAAATAAAGTTGAAGCCGGGATAGAGTTGTGTAAATAACTGGTAAATGGCATATGGAGAGTCACTGACCTGCCGCCCACCAAAACTTTCGAAAATCAGGGTTGGCTGATCAAATGGTCGGTGTCCACGCTTAAATAAACGCCGCATGTAGACCAAATTAATCTTGTCCATCAGTAAACTAAATAATTTGGAGGCACTCCCCAACTTAGCTGGTACCCCAGCCAAACGTTGTGGCAAAGTCGGCGCCGCCATCTCTTGCACCCGAATCCCGTTGTCAAACCGCTTCTCAATTAAGACCAATCGATGGTTGCCCGTAACGGCTTGGGTCACTTGACCGGCTAAAGACTTGGACAATACCACGCGTTGTTCAAGATCTTCGCCCGCGACAGTTGAGCGAATGAAGAGTTGCTGCGTGGTGTTAGCTGCCAAATCAGACAGCGGAATGGCTGCCGTAAATAACCCATGCAGACTCATCTTGGTAATCGGCCACTCTGCGGAACTATCTTCCGTGACATTTTTTAGCACTAGCCGTTGATTGGTAATGGGCTGGTTGTTGATGTGGCTGGGGCCGATGATCTGTAATTGATCATCTTGCAAGTTGATTGCATTGATTGAGAACTCATCTTCAGACTGTTGCGTATGCATATTGAACAGCGCCATTCCGTTGGCATCGCTGTTCAGCTGGTAGTAGCTGGTCAGCGTTAACTGATGCCGGTCACTGAGGTATTCACTCTCAACCTGAATCAGGCCGCGCGTCGTCTGTTGCTGAATGTTTAGGTAAAGTTCCCAGCTAAACTCGCTCTGCCCTTCCGCAGCAAACTGTAAGTCGGCGGCATTGATCCGCAACCGCACGACTTCGGAACTGACGACCTTACTGATTGGGACCGTCAATGACGCCTTCGTCTGCTTTTCCAGGAAGGTGACCGCCAAATCGTCAAACGGTTCCGGTACGTCGATCAATTCGAGTTCGAGTTCTTGTAAATTCTTTTTATGATGTAATCCAGATAAAATCGCACGCACGATGGAAAAACTCCTTAGTAGTTAAAAATCAGCTGGTTCGGCATTTGTGGTGAAAAGACGGCATTGACTGCCAAGTCCACGTAAAGGCGTGTGTCGGGCGTCAATAAGCGCCCGATGACGGCCTGGTAAAAGGCATAGACATCGTTGAATCGCCGGTAGTTGGAATAAGCCAGTACGCCATAGTAAGCTTCTGTCATCGTCACAATCTGCGTATGATCAACGGCCGCAGCTTCCGCCTTCGTCAGTTCTCGCTTGGTCATGTTGGCTGCAGCGGCACTCTGCTTGGCCTCAGCGAATCTCGTCGCTATCATCGCCGAAGAGTCGCTCAGATTAAGTACCTGCTCAAGCGGCCGTTCATGGCGCACAAAGCGCAGGACCGCTTCTCCCTTTTTGTTCAGGAGATAACTAGTTTGGGCAACTTCCCCCTGCATTTTTTCCACGCTAACCACTTGACCGTTCAACCCGTAGGTATCGATCTGCGTTAACTGGTCGCTATGGTACTGGCGGAGAATCATTGGCGTCTCATCATCTACCTGGCGCAATTCGGCCACCAAGTGCCCCGCGTCCAGATACCGTTTGACTTGTTCCTGGTTGTCCGCAAATAAGCGTTCGTCAAACTGTGTTAAGTCAACCGCATGGCGTTCGCTCTCGGTCAGGGCTAACCCGGACTCGTCTTCAAAGAGATCCGCTAACGTGACCAGATTTAAGTTTGCCACCCGATCCTCTTTTTCTGCGAGCCGGTTGAGGTACTCACGCACCGTCCACACCGCCTCAAAGTTCACCATGGCAACCAATACGCTCACGCGATGGCCCTGGTGTAAGGCTTTCATCAATTGAATCGAAAAATTGGGCTTGTGCATCCCGTCTAAGGACGTCACTAAGAAAATAATCTGTTGCTGCATGCGTTTGCCTCCGTCTCCGCTCTAAAAAAAATCCCTAGTCTGCGACTAAGGATCATTGCCAACACTACTCTTCTTCCTTCCAGTCGTCTTCTTCTGACAGGCCGAGATCGTGCTTGATTTTGGTCGTGGAAATCCCTTCAGTCCGTGGCAAGTAAATAACTTCACAGTAGTCCTTCAAGAAGTCAAATTTACCCTTCCAGTCATCGCCCATCACGAAGATGTCGATGTCATTTTCTTGGACGTCGCGGATCTTCTGGTCCCAAGTCGTTTCGGGAATCACGTGATCCACGTATTTAATGGCTTCCAAAATGTACTTCCGGTCTTCGTAAGACGTGTAAGCCCGCTTTCCCTTTTCGGCGTTGAATTCGTCGGAGGAAACACAAACTGTTAAGTCGTCACCTAAGGCCTTGGCCCGCTTTAATAACCGAATGTGACCCTTATGTAACAGGTCAAACGTCCCGTACGTAATTACTTTTTTCATGTAGAATCTCCTACTTTATCTGGTTAATTTCCCCTACCGTCACCAGTCAGGGGCGCTAAAAAATCCAATAACAATCTAAATAGTAGCATATTCAGCGGTCACGTCAACTTCAAACCGCAAACGTTAGTCTTTTCTTGATAAATTGGGCCCTAATTTTGGCGCTGGTTTATCGGGATGTGCCAACTGCCAAATGCTGTACAAATACTGCACGACCGTCTTGACCACGGCATACAGTGGCACCGCCAGGATCATCCCCAACAGTCCGGCAATATTTCCCGCTGCCAGTAAAATAATAATAATGGTCAGCGGGTGAATCTGTAAGCTCTTACCAATAATATTGGGGTAAACCAAGTTACCATCAATCTGCTGAACGACCACGACTACAACGATGACGTAGATGACCATGTTCGTGCTAATGGTAAAGGCCACAATCATGGCTGGCAAAATTCCAATGTAGGGACCCACGTAAGGAATCAAGTTGCACAGACCGGCGAAGACCCCGAGGAGCAACGCATATTTCTCACCGATCACCATATAGCCAATGGCCGTAAAGGTTCCCACGAAGAGGCATTCGAGAATCTGACCACCCACGTAACGGGCAATCGTGCTGTTCATCCGGCCTAACAGTTCGGCCGTCTGTGCCCCATGCTTCGCCGGTAACCAACGACGAACAGCCGGCATAAATCGCTCGCCATCCTTCAACATGTAGAATAACATCACGGGAACGGTCACGGCCGTCACGGTCACCGTTGTTACGGTGCCAATGACGGTACCGATACCGTTGGTCAACCCGCTCATGAAACTCTCAGCGTACTTTGAAAAAGCACTCTGAATCTGCGTTAAATATTTAGAAAAATCAATATCCTTAAAAATCGGATGGTTGATCAGCTTCGCCATCACGGCTTCGCTCGACTTCGCAAAGTCGGGAATATTTCCGATTAAGTTAGAGACCTGTGTTACCAACCGAGGAACGAGCCACATCCCGCCAGCAACCAGTAAGACAACTAACAAGAGAAAGACAATGGCCACGGCTGCTGTTCGGTTGATATGAAATCTTTTCCAGCGAACCTTCTCTAAGAGTTTCACGATTGGATTCAACAGGTAAAATAACACGCCTGAGAGCAGTAATGGCGCAAATATGGTGGAGAGAAACACCCCAATCGGTGAGAATAAGAAACTAATCTGCGTGCAGACCCAAATCAAGGCAGCGACAATTAACAGTTCCAGTGACCAGAACATCACGCGCGAATTGGCGACCCATTTCATCGACACTTCCCCCTTCTTTAATTTCAACAACCGCCCTTTGTTTTAAAAAAAGGAGCCAGCCACGAATGGACTTGCTCCTGGTGGTGCGGAAGACAACTCTTACTGATCATTCGAGCGCCGCAGTAACTCCTGATACCGTTGATACCAGAGGTCAACATAAGCTTGAGAAAAGGGACCCTTTTTATGGTTAATCCAATCGACGAGGGTTAACACGTTGGCCTTTAGTATCCGGTCGGTTTCTGCACCATAGTGCCACCGTTGACTGAAATCTTCATATTCGTCAACGTCGAGCAGGCGCTTTTCACCATCCGGAAAGACCTTCACGTCGAGATCATAATCAATATATTTGAGTGCTTCCTTATCCAAAACATAGGGAGAAGCCAGATTACAGTAGTAGCTGACCCCGTTGTCTCGAATCATCGCAACAATGTTGAACCAATAATGCTTGTGAAAATAAACGATTGCGGGCTCACGAGTCACCCACCGCCGCCCATCGTCTTCAGTGACCAACGTGTGGTCATTGACGCCGATGAGGGCGTTTTCGCTTGTTTTGAGTACCATAGTGTCGCGCCAAGTTCGATGCAAACTTCCGTCGTGCTTGTAGCTTTTGATCGTAATGAAGTCGCCTTCCTTAGGTCCTCTAGCTTCGCGCGTCATGTATAAACCCTACTTTCTAAGTAACGGGTAACTATAAAAATTCACTCAATATTATACCAGATTAGGCACTATTAATGAATAGGTTCAGACCGATTCCTCGACAAAGTGCTGGGCCTATCACAAAATTTAAGGTAAATTATAGATTATGGGGTGGCGAGTGTCCTATGTTCGGTTAAAGTTGCTGGTAGCGCTACCAGTCACCGCCGATTTAAATGATCAGCACGACTATCGGTGCGGCACCCAACCCTTGGTTAGAGCGCCAAAATTGTTCAATGTTTGCACGATTTATTAACTAAGGAAGTGATTAAATTATGACCCAGGTTCCTTTAAGCACCTTTGAACCAATGATTCCGCAGGTTGCCGAGTTACTGGCCGACGATGCTGGCCTCCTAACCTTCTTCAATAACTTAACCGTCGGCTATCAGCGCGAGTGGGCCCGTTACATATTTGGCGCCAAAGCCGACGCCACCAAGCAACGGCACATCACCGATATGCGGCAGATCTTGGCAGCCGGCTACAAGTCTAAACGGGCCTATGGCAGTCGGCCTAATAAGTAACTGCCAATCTCAAAAACACGTGATTCAGTTCACCGACATTGGGTGACTGAACCACGTGTTTTTACTTAGCGCTAATTATTTTTTATTTCAACTCTCCCGCTTCCAAGAGATTCCAAATCTGAATGGCTGCCGTCTGTGCTAACTGATTAGGCCGGTAGTAGTTGGTCAGCAAAATGACCCCATCCTGGCCATTCTTAGTCAGCATCGCAATGGCCTCGTAACCGTAGGCCAAGCCGTGAACCCGGATGTAACTGGGATAAACATAGGCACCACCACCGTACATCGATGAAGAACCTGGTGCCAATAAGACGTTGACATCATTCTGTGGATACAATTTTCCTAATAACATGTTACGTTCCCCAACGTAGAGGTCGTGGGCGGACATGTAGACTTGACCAGTCCCAAACTGATAATACATGGATGCCCGTGATTCCGGATACCGACTCGCGTAGTCTGCTGCTACATTGTTGTCGTTATTGTTTTGATAGCCTTGCGAATAAGTCTTACTATGCGCCATATTGAAGACAAACCCCGTGTGTTTTAGACCCCAAGGTTGAATAATATTTTCCGTAAAGTATTGACGGTAACTTTCCCCAGTGACCTGTTGAATGATACCTGCTAACAACATAAAGTTGACCGGTGAGTAGTCCCACTTGCCAATCTGACTTGGCCGACTAATGATGTTTTTCAAGATAAATTTCAGCATGCCGTTCTCGGAATCCAGTTTATTCGGAAAAGCCTCCAAGGTGAGACCACTCTTCATGTCCAACATATCACGCAACGTAATGTTCTTGGCGCCTACAATTTGCGGATAATACTGGGCCAACGTGTCTCCTAACGACAGCTTCCGCTCAGCTACTAGCTTCATGATCAAGCCAGCAGTAAATGACTTTTGCACTGACGCGAGCTGATAGACACTGTTCACGCCATTCTTCTTTTGCAGCGTTGCATCCGCGTATCCCATGCCTTTTTGGTAAATGACCTTGTCCTTATGCACGACCAACGCCGTTCCCACAAAACGGTTCGCACGTAAAATGGCATCGACTTCTCGCGTTGCTGCTGTGGCCTTAGGCGTAACGGGTTTCTTTTTCTTCGGTGGCACAATCCGCTTGGGCTTCGGTTTGACCACCGAACTACTGCTGGATGACGCCTGTTCAGCCTGGGATTGGGTCTGTGCGTTGAACCACCAAGCTAACCCCAGACCGATCCCCACGACCATGCCCATTGCAATCACAGTACCCCATACTCTATTTTTCATCACAGGTTCCCCCTACCTGATTAAATTTTTAATCCGATTCCCCAAAATCGGCCAGCCAGCGACTAATATCATCGAGCTTAAAGCCTTTACGATACAACGCCTGCTTGGTCTTGTAGGCCCGTTCCGATGCTGCTAACGCCCGGTAACGGTGCCACATTTTTTCACCCTGCTTTGCTAACAGGTCCTGCTGTTCATCAACGTCCGGTGTCAGGGCCAACGATGCCAACATAGCCCCTGCCTCGTCACTGTCGAACCCGCGTGTCATCAACCCCTGGCGAATCTTTTGTTGTTGCGTGCCAAAGGCCTGCCGATGATAGCGTTTGGCCAGTTTTTCCGCCACAGCCGTCCCCACGGTCATGCGTTCCGCTGGCGTATATTGTTTCAAGGCATCATCAATCACTTGTTCACCCACGCCCTTTTGACGCAAGTTCTGTCGAATCACGCGTGGTCCCTTGTCACTCGTATTCATCATGGTCCGGACATAACTGCCTGCGTACTGACCATCGTCGACGAGTGACATCTCCCGTAGCTTTTGCATCGTTTCATCAATCGTTTCAGGCGGAATTTCCAACGTTCCTAATTTGTCACGAACCTCTTTTTCCGTCCGCAACTGATTGGACAAATAATCCAGTGCCCGATTGTAAGCTTTAGAAACGTCATCAGCAGCTACCAGTTGGCTTTCGAGGTCCTTATCGATCTCCATCCCCTTAAAGAGTCGAAAATCGACCAGCACGCTCTCACTGACGGGAAAGGCATAGTGCCCATCAACGTAAATATTAAACCGACCACTACGCTTTTGCGCTTCAATCATGGTAATCTCAGCCATACAGGTCACATCCTTTCCGTTATTTCAAAAAATAGAAATTACATTAAATTCTTTGCAACTAAAGATTAAATTCAGGCCTCATTCTCGTATGAGTAAGTAGTCACGCCGCTAAATTAGTATAACTTGGACGCACTCCGGCTGCCAGGAATTCCACCTGCTGTGGGGACGCTTCAGCCTGGAAGAGCACCAGTCTTCTCGCTCGCTTTGAAGCCACGAAGAACACGTGTCTCCAAAGTCGCCCGTGATGTAAGCTGGCTGAGAAGCACCATCTAACATCACCTTCACGGCCGGTTCCATCCCTGGCCTCCTCCGGCGCTGACTGTGTTTTATCATAACAACAGTTAGAAAACGGGGATATTTATCATTTTCGCTCAATTATTAACGACTGTTGCAGTCATTATCTCAGTCGTCTGAGAACACTGTATAAGCCGAGAGGTCGGCAGATATGGGCTCAGGCGCGTCGTTCTACTTAGTCAGTAAGTGCATTTCTTACTGGCTTAGTAGAAAACCAAGCTTGTAGACTCGGTTTTTTCGAGGCTTCAAGTTGTGTTCGCACCGTTCCAGCCCATATCTGCCGGCCGGTAAGGCGAAGCAACCACTACGTTGCCAAGCCTGAATCCAATCTTCATTGCTAGAACAGGCATCGCCGGTACTTTGACACTTTCAACCCTTAGTTTGCAATATAAAAATTCTTTCGTCTGATCAGCTGACACCCAGCGACCGAAATAGCGTGACCACAACTTAAATCTTCGCAACCATTCTACCAGTTCTCTAGCTACGATGCTGAGCTTAACAGGTAATTAGTTAAGCCATCATCTTTTCTCAGGCGACACTGTGTGTGGTCATCACGGTCCCTAGCCACCAAGCGACCGACCTGCTATAATTAACCACATACTGACAAGGGAGTGGTCAAATTGGCAACGGCACACGTAGTATTTGCCACAATTACGGGTAACAATGAAGACGTGGCGGATATCGTCACCGAAAAATTAGAGGATTTAGGCTGTCAGGTCACTGAAACGGAAATCTCACAAACCGATGCAGCGGAGTTTGAAAACGCCGACATCTGTGTGGTTTGTGCGTACACCTATGATGAGGGGTCACTTCCTGATGAGGGCATGGACTTCTACGAGGATCTCCAAGAGCTCGATCTGGCCGGCAAAGTCTACGGCGTTGCTGGGTCTGGTGACACCTTCTATGGAGAATACTATAACACCACGGTCGACCATTTCGACCACGTTTTCCAAATGACCGGTGCCACCCGTGGTGCAGCCAATGTCAAGATCAACCTGGAACCCGATCAAGAAGCAATTGACCAACTCGATCAATTTGCGCAGGGGCTGGTCGCCACTTTTCAAAAACAATCATCCTAATAATGGACAATCCACTAAATAAATAAGGACTAAAATTGTCTAGAGCCACCAACGCACGCAGTCAGCAGTTAAGTTGATTGCGTGCGTTTTTTAAGACTTCATTTTTTCTTAATGCGGTACTTGAGTAGCTGCGGAATCGTGGATTGCTCGGCGATGTCCCCTTCCCAGAGTTCCTGAATAGCCGCGTTCAACACGGCACCAAACATCAAGATTATCCCCGTAAAGTATAGCCAAAACATCAACACAATAAACGTTCCAATGGTCTTGTAACTGTCAATGTTGTGTACAAAGTATTTCACGTATAACGAGAAGGCTTGCGATAAAAACAACCACCCCAACGTCGCCGTTAATGCACCGGGCCACACGTAGCGCCATTTGATTTTAGCGCTGGGCACGAAGTAAAACAGAATCATCAAAATGAAGAACGTGACCAGAAACGTCACCGGCCACTTGATGGCATTGACGTAAGCAATCAACTGCGATGGTAACTGAAGCAATGGCGTCAGCTGCTCCAAAACAATCTGACCAAAACTAAAGAACAACATCAAGACGAATAGCAACACAATCAGCGCCACCATCCAGAAGAATGCCACCACACGACTCACGAAAGCATTCTGTTTGGAGACCCCGTACGCGCCATTGACGGTTCGTTGAAATGCCGCAACGGCCCGTGATGAGGACCACAACGACACGATAACCCCGATGGATAGAACACTGCCACTCTTATTATTTAAAAACGAGTGGATAATCGGTTTTAACATGGTAAAAATACTTTCAGGAACAATCGGTTCAATATTATTGAGAATGGCGGTCGTATCAATGTGTAAGAATGGGAGCAGACTGGCCAACACCAGCAACGCCGGAAACAGCGACATCAAGACGTAGTAAGCCAAGACAACGGCTGAGTCGGAAACGTTCGCCATTTGAAAGTGCTTAGCGATGGTTTGAATCACCCGCATGGTGGGGGCAAAGCGTTTGCGCCACTGACTAGTCACGGTCATCCGGCTCCTTTCGTTTAAAATGACCCGTAGTCCTCTGCGAACTTTAACGTGCCAATCATTTTTTCAAGGGTTTTACGGCTGAAACGAACCCGCTTGGCCTGTCGAAAGGCTTCGATGAAGGTTTTTAAATCCTCGTAATTCGCAACCGCCGTACAGTTGTAGGCATCACTTGCATTCAACTTGGTCTTATTCCCGACAACTAATGAATTGCTGTGGTCGTAACGGTCGTAATAATTATAGTAAACCAGTGGCTTCACAAAGTCGATGATCCGATCATTTTTATTTTCTAATTGTTTGTGCATGGTGATTTCACTATTGATGTAACGCACCAACAACTTCGATGATAGCTCAGCCTGGGTCGCCGGATTACTGATTCCCGTATGCAACGTAATCGAGCGTTGCCCCCGGCCTTCCTGCTCCAGACTCATCGTGTACCCCTGCGTCAAGGATTCATTTTCATCGGATAAATTTGGCAGGAAGAAGCGATCCAAGCGATTGGTGAGCATCTGCGACGTTTCCTTTTCCTTTTCTCGCGAAGACAAGTTAACGGCAGAAAAGTCGTCCAAACTCGACGAGAACATTTCCTCTGACAAATCATGAAAGATCATTCCCCGCCAATACTTACTCTCTACATTGATCACACCAAATGAGGTGACCAACAGATTATCAATTTGCATGACCCGCCAGGAATCCCCATCATTCATCTCCTGCGTAACGGGATTCTTAACCTTGTTGGCAAAGTGCACGTTGCGCAAGATCTTATAGTCAAAGCGTTCATTTTTCTTCTTTGCGGCTAGATGAATATCCCGCATAATTTCTGATAACTGTTCAGTGGTCTTAATCTCGGCCCGGTCATACGCCGTCTCAGCCATTAGCATTGCCTCCAATTGTCTTCTGAATCGCATCCAAAATATAATCCGCCGCATGACCATCACCATACGGGTTCTTGGCTTGCGCCATCTGGTCGTAAGCCGCTTGATCCGTCAACAAACTTTCCATGGCTGTCGTGACCTGGTGCGGATCAGTTCCCACCAGCTTCAACGTGCCATTATCGACCCCCTCAGGCCGTTCCGTTGTGTCCCGTAAAACCAAGACTGGTTTGTTTAATGACGGGGCTTCCTCTTGCACGCCACCGGAATCAGTCATGATGAAGTAACTCCGGGCAGCCAGATTATGAAAATCAACAACGTCTAAGGGGTCGATCAAATGGATGCGGGCCATACCGTCCAGTTCTTCGTGCGCCACGCTCTGAACGGCGGGACTCAAGTGAACGGGATAGATTACTTCCACATCCGGATGGGCCTCGACCACTTGCCGCACGGCATGCAGGACGGCGTGCATCGGTGCACCCTGATTTTCCCGACGATGCATGGTCAGCAGAATCAACCGGTGCCCCGGCTGTACTTGATCCAAAACCGCGTGATGGTAATTGGCATCGACCGTTTGTTTCAAGGCATCGATTGCCGTATTCCCAGTCACGAAGATTTGGTTATCCGGATGGGCCTGTTTCAACAAGTTCGCCCGTGACAACTCAGTCGGCGCAAAGTACAGATCACTCAAAATATCCGTCAACTGCCGATTCATTTCCTCTGGGTACGGCGAATACTTATTCCAGGTCCGCAGACCAGCTTCCACGTGGCCTAGCAAGGTTTGATGATAAAAGGCACTGACACTGGCCGCAAAAGTCGTGGTCGTGTCCCCGTGGACCAAAACGATATCGGGCTGTGCTGCTGTCAACACATCGTCCAAATGGGTCAAGACCCGGGTGGTAATTTCACTCAACGTTTGTTTGGGCTTCATAATATTTAAATCATAATCCGGTTTAATGTGGAAAATTTCCAAAACTTGGTCTAACATTTCACGGTGCTGCGCGGTCACGACCGTAATGGGTGTAAACTCACTTGGTCGTTGCTGCATCGCTAAAATAATTGGGGCCATCTTAATTGCCTCAGGCCGCGTTCCAAAAATGGTCATGACTTTAATTGGTTTCGTCACAATTTTCCCTCCAATGATGATGCTAATTAAGGTCAATTATAGCAGATACCGTCGCCGAGTGTTACGCTATCCGCCCCATCCCCCAAAATAACCCCACTTGGTTTTCTGCTATGAATTAATGTCCCCCCACAACCACCCAGAATATGTTAAGGCAACTTCCTTAACTAGCTGTGTTGCGCACCTCACCTGTTACTATTGTCAAAGATTGTGCTAACGTTTAGGTTAGTCATTAAAAGTCTTTACCTAAGGGTTGAAAGCCGAAATTCATACCTCATTCCAATACTGGTTAGCTATGAGCTCAGGCGTATCGTTCGACTTAGTCAATAAATGACCTGCGTCCTGACTTAGTAGAAAACTAACCTTGTAGATTCGGTTCTTTCGCGGCTTCCAGTTGTGTTCGCACCGATCCAGTTCATAGCTGCCGGTTGGTAAGGCGAGAAGACCACGCTGCTACCTAGTTTGAGATCTAATGTTACGGCCAAAGGCGACTATCAGGTAAGGACTGTAAGGGAAACTTAATGGCCAGCCCGAAACAATTGCGGTAAGATAGTATCGTTGTGAAAGGAATGTCTGTGATGAAAAAAATTAGTCTGGTCGTTCCTTGCTATAACGAGGAGGAATCAATTCCACTGTTTTACCGAACCGTTAGCAAGGTGATCGATTCTATGAACGCCCCTACCCCAACGGTAACACCGGAGTACATCTTCGTGGATGACGGTTCCGATGACCGTACCCTTGAAGAAATGAAGACCTTACATCAACAGTTTCCGGAGACGGTCCACTACCGGTCATTCTCCAGAAACTTTGGGAAGGAATCGGCGCTCGCTGCCGGCTTGCAAGCCACGACTGGGGATGTGGTAGCAGTTATGGACGTCGATTTACAAGACCCACCTGAGCTCTTACCTAAAATGTTCAAGCTGATTGAACAGGACGGCTACGACTGTGTGGGCACGATTCAAAAGGAACGTCGCGGGCAAAGCCGCATTCGGGCGTTTCTCTCATCCAGTTTTTACCGTGTCATCAACTGGTTGTCCGATGTCCGCATTGAGCCTAATGCCAGAGACTACCGGCTCATGACCCGTCAATTCGTTGACACCGTTTTGTCTCTGCCTGAGTTTAATCGCTTTTCCAAGGGAATTTTCAGTTGGGTCGGCTTCAAGACGACCTACCTGACCTATGAGAGCCAGCCGCGGGCAGCCGGCAAGACACACTGGAATCTGCGACAGTTGTTCTCATATTCGATTGAGGGCATCATCGACTTTTCCAGTGCCCCACTGCGACTCGCAACTTGGGTCGGTGGCATTTCCTTTGTCCTATCGTTAATCGGACTGATTTTCGTTTTCGTTCGCGCCTTGACTGTGGGTGGTGCCGTCGCGGGTTGGCCGTCTTTAGTGGTCATCGTTCTTCTGATTGGTGGTATCCAGCTCTTTTGTCTGGGAATTCTCGGTCAGTACATCAATAAGATTTACCTCGAAACCAAGCATCGTCCCAAATTCATCATCCGTGAAAAAAAATAAGCTGCAACAAGTAAAGAGCATCGTGTCCATCCGCCCATTAAGGGGATAGATACGATGCTCTATTTTTAGCACCCAATTCATCTCAGTGCACCATAATATCTAAAAATAATTAAAAGACACACTTAGTGGATAATCATGTTCATTAATAAGACCATTAGCAGACCCACGACCGAGATGACCGTTTCCAGCGTCGTCCACACTTGGAACGTTTGCTTAACGCTCAGGTCAAAGTACTCGGAGAACATCCAGAATCCAGCATCGTTCACATGTGAGGCAGCCAATGAACCGGCACCAATCGCCAAGGCAATCATGACGGGGTCGGCGCCCAACGTGTGCATCAGTGGCGTGATCAGCCCGGAAGCTGTCATTCCAGAAACCGTTGCTGAACCTAATGAGATCCGTAAGATAACGGTAATCAGCCAAGCTAACAGAATTGGTGAGAACTTGGAATGCATCATCATCTGCTGTACCGCTTTACCAACACCACCGTCGATCAGCACCTGCTTAAACGCAGATCCCCCAGCGATAACCATTAACAGCATCGCAATCGACTTGATAGCGTCTTCCAACGTCGCACTGATTTCCTTCATGGTGCGCCCACGATGGAAACCCATCGACCAAATGGCAAAGAGCAACGCAATGACCATGGCGATGACGGGGTTCCCGAGCATCGTAATCACGGCATCTAGACCGTGTGGATTTTTCGGAGCAGTTCCCCCGTTAACGACCATTTGATAAATCGTTGCCAAAATCATGAAGACCACTGGGAACAACGATGTGAAGACGGCCAAACCGAAGCCTGGCGTTTCCTTCAGATCAAATTCCTTAACTTCACCAAAGGCGGGTAAGGACTTCTTGATGACAAAGAGATCTGGGTTAAACCGACGAATGACCCGCGTCCAGATTGGACCAGCGACGATCACACACGGAATAGCCACGATGATCCCGACCATCAACATTTCACCAACGTTGGCGCCTAAGGCAGTCGCAACGGCGGTTGGTGATGGTTGGGGTGGGAGGAATCCTTGTGTAGCCGACAGGGCGGCCGCCATAGAAATCCCCAGGTAGAGGAATGGCACTTCAGCTTCCAGCGCAACCGCGAATACGATTGGCGTCACTAAGACCAGTCCCACTTCAAACAATAGAGAAATCCCGATTAAGAAGGAAGCCACCACAATGGCTACCTGTAAACGTTTCTTCCCAAAGATACTGATCAAGGTCCGGGCAATTCGGTACGATCCACCGGCGTCAGAAACTAACCGGCCAATCATCGCTCCAAAACCAAAGACGATAATCAGTTCGCCCATGGAGCTACCGATCCCGTTTTTGATGGAATCCGCAATGTGTGCGGGGTTCATGCCCAAACCAAGCGCTACCAAAATAGACGTAGCGATCAGCGAAACGAAGGTATTTAACTTTACTCGAATAATTAAGAAGAGCAATAGTAAAATACCCAACAACAAAATCACGAACTGCATTCTTATTCTCTCTTTTCTTATGCTGATTCTAACTAATTTCGCCTGCCGTAGCAAAACTAGCAACTCGCATAAGAACCATTGTATGAAAAATATTTTCAACTTGCAAGGGGCCAATTGAACATTATTTTCATATGAGTTCGTCAAATCGTTGTGAAACCGCTAACGGACAATCATTACGGAAATTGGAGAATATTTTGCCATGTAGGCAGCCTGACTCCCAAAATACTTCCGAACGCCAGATTGTGACAATGATCCCACGACTAGCAGGTCTGGCTTAGCCTCCGGAATGATCTTCTTGACGATCGTTTCACCGGGATCCCCTTCACCAATGATAATCTTAACCTTGTTGATACCGAAACGTTCCGCCAACTTTTGGTACTGTTGTAAGTGCTTCTGCAGGTCCGCGCGTTGACCGTGAACGTAGTCTTTACTCAGTGCCTGATAAATGTTCATGTTGTCTGATTCCAAAACCGAACAGATGACCAGTTCGGCATCATCAAATTTGGCCCGGTTCATCGCGTAACGAAAAGCCAACTGGGCATCAGGTGAATCATCCACCCCCACTAGGATACGGGTAAACTTCTTTGGATTCATTGATTCTGTGTTATCCATTAAGAAACTCCTCCTCACTTGTTTGACTACCCTTATTATAGCGGAAAACGATTCCATTGGGGAGTTGAATACCGGAAAAGGCAACTTTGAGTGGCTGTCTTTCCGGCACAAAGTGAAATCAACCGCAATGTCACAGCTATTGCCCACCCTACTCACTGCATTTCAATTCAAATTGGGCGAATGGTCAAACGACGAACTAGCCAACCGCACGTTGCCAATACACATCATCCCCGCTATGGTAGCTATAAAAAAACGTCCTAGACCGTAATCTAGAACGCTTTTCAACCACATGACTCATCTAAAATTGGCCCCACCCGGACTCGAACCGGGATCATTCGCTTAGGAGGCGAGTGCCCTATCCAGTTGTGCTATAGGGCCATAAAAAGATCCGCTACTAATTCTCACACGGATCTTTCAAATTGTAAAGGACTACTTCTGGTTCTGCTCGTCGTGGTCACGCCACTTCTTGCGCATCCCCTTATTCTTGGTGTGCCGATTCTTATGCTTCTTTTTCTTGCTTGGATTACTAACAACGGCCTTAGTTGGCTTAGTTGCCGGTTTCGCCCCTGGTTGCTCAGTGGACTGATCCGTCGCTGATGCGGCTGGGGTAGTGTGCGCCTTCGTTGCGACCGTCGACGTGCCCGATTGGCTTGCAACCGGTTTATCTACTGGCGCCTTGACCGGTGCCGCTGGTCGGTCAGTCGTTAACGTGCGACCGCTGAAGTAGATGGGAACTAAGTCGTAGTCCGTATCCTTCAGCATTTTTTTGAGATCCCGTAAGTCATGGTCGTCACCCAAACTGATGACCTGTCCAGGCTCACCCATCCGCCCCGTCCGGCCAACCCGGTGAACGTATTCGTTAACGGAGCCAGGCAGATCGTAGTTGATAACGGCCGGCAACTTGGGGATATCCAACCCCCGCGCCGCAACGTCAGTGGTCAACAACAGGCGAATCCGCCCCAACCGGAAGTCCTGTAAGGCCTTTTCCCGTTGTACTTGCCGCAAATCACTGGTTAGGCTAGCTGCTGACATATGTTCGTGATAAAAACGAGTCGCGGTTTGCCGCAGGGTGTTAGCTTGTTTGAAGAAGACCAACGCCCGGAAATTTGGCATGGCTAGTAGGCGCTTTAACATCTGATCCCGTTTGCCCATGCCGACCTCAAGTAAGCCATGCCGCACGACCCCTTGTGTCTGATCCTGTTGGCGAACGTCGATGCGTTCGACAGTTTGGCCAAACCACTGATCGAGCTCATGAAGGATCGGCGTGTCGGTAGCTGAGAAGAAGGCCAACTGTACCTCCGCTGGTGCGGCTTGCGCAATCGAACGGACCGTATCTAATGTGTCCCCCGTTAATAAGTCGTCGGCTTCATCAATGATCAGTAATGAAACCAAGTGGAGCTTTAATTTCCGATCATTCACCAAGTTCAGGACCCGACCGGGCGTCCCTACAATGACTTCTGGCCGCTTCTTTAACCGTTCTGTTTGCCGTTTAACGTTGGCACCACCGGTCAGGGCAAGCACCTGTAAGTCCAGCAACTTTGCCCAGTCACGCATGACCCGGCTCGTTTGAATGGCTAATTCCTGGGAAGGTTCCAACACGATCAGTTGGGTACCATCACCAGGTAACAGGTTCGCTAAGGCTGGCAAAGTAAATGCAACCGTCTTACCAGAACCCGTTGGGGCTAACCCCAAGACATTGTGGTCACTGACTAGCGGTTCGTAAACCGCGGCTTGAATGGCCGTTTGTTCCGTGTAGCCCAAATCTTTAAAATGAGCTTCAAATTGTTTTAACATACAGTTTCCTTTCTGTTAGTGCGCGTCGGCTGGAAAACTCAGGTTCGCCGAAACCCGCAAACTGTAAAGCACTTGATTGACAGTCAAACTCCACTGCAACCACCGTTGATAATCGCGCACATTCTGGGGGTCAGCTGGTGCTTGTAAGACCCGTGCGAAGTCCATGACCTCTGGCAGCATTGGGTTCGCTAAGTCGCCTTGACTCAGATCCGTTGCCTGACCATCCGCGGCCCGTTGTGCAACGTGTGTCAATTCGCCAGCACTATCGATGGTGATGGTTTCCTTAAGACCGTAGATTTCTGACAGACCGTACGCGTTACTGGTCTTGCCGAAGCTGACGGTCACATCGAAGTCGCCGTACCGCAGAATTGCAACGCCCTTGCCATCAGCACCGGTCTCAACCAGCGTTGGGAATAATTCAACGTGACTGGGTTGACCGAATAGGGCCACGGCGACATAGATTGGGTAAACGCCCACGTCCTGTAAGGCCCCCGCGGAAAATTCTCGGGTGAAGATGTTTGGCCGCTCGCCGGCTAAGACCTTGTCATAACGAGACGAATACTTCATATAAGTGAAACTGGCTCCCTGGACGGTCGGTAAGCCGGACAAGGCCGTTTCAATCGCCTTGAAGTTTGGCGTGTGAACATGCCGTGCCGCCTCAAAGAATCTCACCGCCGGATGTTCTGCCAATGCTGCTTTGAAGGCAATCATTTCTCGTTGGTTGCTGAACGCTGGTTTTTCAACGATGACCGAGATGTCCTTGGCAATTGCGGCCATGGCTTGGTCAAAATGCAAACTGTTGGGCGAGGCAATGTAGACGACATCCAGATTAGCTTGCGCTAACATGTCCTCATAGTCCGTGTAGCTTGCCTGGGCATGGTTCTTAGTCGCAAATGCTGTCGCCGTCTCCGCGTGGCGTGAATAAATACCGGCCAACGTGAACTGCTGCGATAACGCCACTGCTTCAACCAACTGCTGTGTAATCCAGTTAGTCCCTACCGTTCCAATTCGAATCATCATAATCCCTCCAGAATTGAATGTTTTTTATTTAAGAAATTGTCAAACTTGTTCAACGCTCCTGTCATGATCCGCTACCTAAGTCGCTGAAACGCAGGACCGTCACCTGGTTGCGCTTGGTTTCACGCGCATTGACCACTATCCTATTGATCTCATCGCGGCCACCCGTCACACTTGTCTGGCCACCGAACCAGGTGTCTTTTTCTATTTTAACAGTCGGGCCGGCATCGCGATAGCTTTAGAATTAATTTTCCGCTAAACCGGGGTAATTGTTAAGGCATTCGCGGTCAAAAATGGTATATTGAAGATAGAAATCTATTCAAGGGAGGGATTACCGGTGAAAGGTCGGGAAATCGCACTATTTGGCATTTCGCTCATCGCTGGCCTAACGGGTGGCTTTTCATTACGAAAGAAAAAACAACCACAACCCAGCGAGTCACCGTTATTCTATGTGGGCACGTGGCAGTTTGTTGACCCCCACAATCAACGACGTCACCGGTTAGAAATTAGTCCTAATCTTGACGTGCAAATCGATGATCACCAGTTACAGGTGCGGGTTCAAGACCTCAACGAACAGCAGCTGACATTTCAGGACAAATTTGGCTATCATTTGACGATTCACGCCAACGAGCGCCAACCAATTTCTTTCTTCGATGAAGCCGATGACTGTACTTATGCCGTCAAACCACTGACTGACAAGGATAACTAGTTAGGGTCTTAGGCTCTAACTTTTTTATTGGGCTGACAGCACGGACGACCTTGAAGACACGTGATTTTCGTGGCTTCAAAGCGAGCGAGAAGACTGGTGTTCTGCCAGTCTGAAGCGACCCCACAGCAGGCGGAGTGCACCCCATTTAGCGGTGCGACTGCTTACCCACACTGAGATGAAATCGAATTTTATCTTTCAACCTTTAGTCATCTAACCAAATAGGGCGTTACTGAGGAGATCAATCCCTTCAGTAACGCCCTTTTCATCTATATATTTACCTTATTCCGCATACTTGGTCCACGCCTGATGCGTCCCGTTGAAGACTGAGACCGCCACCGCATGTTCTTGACCGTCCTGCGTGATCGAGGTGTTGGCATCATACTCAATGAACCGAATCTGGGCAGCATGCCCCACCAAGTGTCCCCCGGCAATCCAGTAGTCCTGTTGGGGAAGAACCGGTTTGACAAACTGGTTCAACACTTGCCGGTTCGCCAAGACCACGATTCCCTGCTGATAGTGTTGCTGGAGTAATGTCACCAACTGCTTTAATTTCTGCCCCTGAGTCGCCATGGCCGGGTTACCACTATTATAATCGCCATAATAGTTGACGTTGATTGCCAGCGGCAACGAACCCGAGTCCGTACCGACCGTCTCGACGATATGCGCGAACTGCCGCTGGGCCGACGTGGTAAAGCTAAACGTATGCATGACCCCGACCTTAAGGGCAGCCCCCTGTGAGCGCGAATAGTTATCGCTGAAATCATCATCCGTGTAAGTTGCGCCAGAGGTTGCTTGCAGGTAAACAAACTGGTGCTGCTTAGCCAACTGTTGAAAATCAAGATAGCCGCTGGCCTGGCTTACGATGACGCCACGAATCGGGTAGTTGGCCAACTGCTGTTTCTGGTGAGCTTGCCACTGGAACCAGCCAAAACCTGCTACCAGTAAAACGATGATCAGACCGCATAAAGCCCACCATCGCCGTCGGTGGCGCCGATGAAAGGTATTCTCATATATTGGTTGATAGTCGCGTCGTTTCACCGTCAATCACCGATCCCCTAACCTGGTTCGCTGCGCAGTCTAATCACCGAACAGCGGAATGCTTCTATTATACCATGCTAATTAGGATTCGTGACGGGTCTGTTCGATCACGTTGCGGACCCGCGTCATGACCTTGTCAGTCCGTGAAGAAATGCGCAAGATGGTCATCATAAAAAGACTATCGAGGATTGTCAGCTGAGAAATCAACGAGTACATCCCCTCTGAACGATACTTCACTTCGTCCGTCAGTGACAAGAAAGTCACGTCTGCGGCCTGCGCCAGCGGCGAACCACTGTAACTCGTGATGGCAATAATGGTCACCCCGCTACGCTGAAGCTCCTTAACAATATGTAGCGTTTCATGATTACGACCTGAATGAGAAATCACAATCGCACAGTCTTCATCGGTCATTTTGGCCGCCTGCATCAACTGAATGTCATAGTCTGGATGATACATGACGTTTAATGACGTCCGAATAAACTTGTGGTAACCGTCCAACGCCGCCACAGATGATCCTCCTAGGCCAAAGAAGGCCACGTTACGGGAATTGATCAACTTTAAAACTGCGCGAGCGAGATCTTTTTCGTTCAAAGCTTCATTCGTTGCCCGTAAGGAACTAATGGAAAAACCAAAAGTCTTGTTGGCAATTGTCGCCAATGAATCGCCCTCGGCAAGTTCTGGAAACGAACTCGGCTGTTGCGGAGTCTCCTCAGTTGCCGTATGGGCCAAAGCCATGGTAAACTCCCGGTAGTTAGCGTAGTTCATTCGTTTAACGAACCTTGAAATGGTCGCTGTGGACACCCCGGTTGCACTGGCAAGCTCCTTGATTGTCATTTCACTGACCAGTGCAGGATTATCTAAAGCTAGTTGAGCCACCTTTTTTTCTGTGCGGGACAACTGATCATACGTTCCGCGAATCTTCCCCGTCGTTGAGCGTGCGATGGTCGCCGCCCCCTTCCTCGATATTAATTTTAAAATTATTTCAGCTTTTGTAAACATTTTACATCATATGACTTGAAATGTGAAACTTTTTTACATATAATATTCCCTGTCAGAAAATTTCGCATCTTGCAAAGGAGATTAATTTCATGAAACTCGGATTGATTGGATTAGGTAAAATGGGGCTTAGCCTTGCAGAAAACGCAATGGACCATAAGCACGAAGTTGTCGGCTTTGACTTAAACAAGGACTTTGTTGACAAGGCCGTTGCTGCTGGTGCTGAAGGCGCTAACAGTTTGGAAGAAATGGTTGCTAAGTTACCTTCTCCTAAGATTGTTTGGGTAATGGTACCTGCCGGCAAGCCAACTGACTCAACGATCGAATCATTGAGCAACTTGTTGAACAAGGGCGACATCTTAATTGATGGTGGGAACTCTTATTACAAGGACTCCTTACGTCACAACGAAATCCTCAAGGCCAAGGGCATCGACTTCTTTGACTGTGGGACTTCAGGTGGTATGGAAGGCGCTCGTTCACACGGGAACTTCATGATCGGTGGGGACAACAAGGAAGCCTTCGAAACGCTTCGTCCATTGTACGAAGACATTTCCGAAGCCGATGGTTACCTTTACACTGGTAAGGCCGGTTCAGGTCACTACTTGAAGATGGTCCACAACGGAATCGAATATGGTGAAATGCAAGCCATCGCTGAAGGTTTCGAAGTTCTCGAAGCTTCCAAGTTCGACTACGACAACGAAGCCGTTGCCAAGGTTTGGAGCCACGGTTCAGTTATCCGCGGTTGGCTCATGGAACTTGCTGAAGAAGCCTTTGCTGCTGACCCAGAATTAGACAAGATTGCTGGTCGGATGCACGCTTCTGGTGAAGGCCAATGGACTGTTCAAGAAGGTTTGGACAGCCATGTGCCAACGCCAGTTATTGCTTTGTCATTAATGATGCGTTACCGTTCCATGCAAGATGACACCTTTACTGGTAAAGTTGTTTCAGCTTTACGTAACGGTTTTGGTGGCCACGCCATGGACAAGGCTGACAAGTAAGCCTTTAACCAAAACCACTTGTAACTTGTAACACGAAAGGAAGAGCATTATGGACTACATGATTGGGGTCGATATTGGGACGACCAGTGTCAAGACCGTACTTTACGATACTGCGGGTAAGATGCAAGGCTATTCAAACAACCTGTATCCCCTCTATCAAGATGTGCCCGACATGGCTGAAGAAGATCCAGATGAGATCTTCTCCGCCATTATCGATGGGATGACCACGGTAATGCGCAAAGCAGACCTGAAGAACGGCACATTACATGGCGTTTCTTTCTCTGCTGCCATGCACAGCTTGATCTTATTAGATGATGATCACAAGCCTTTGACCCGAGCAATCACTTGGGCTGACAACCGGGCCGTTAAGTACGCGGATGAATTGCGTGAAAACGGTGTCGGCAAACAACTTTACGAGAAGACTGGGACGCCAATTCACCCAATGACGCCGTTGAGCAAATTGATCTGGTTACGCAATGAACAACCAGATCTGTTCAACCAAGCACGTTGGTTCGTTGGTATCAAGGAATACGTCATCTACAAATTGTTTGGTGTCTTACAAGAAGACTACTCAATTGCTAACGCAACTGGGCTGTTCAACATCTTCAACATGGACTGGGACGACCAAGCCCTTGAAGTCGCTGGGATTACCCGTGACCAATTGCCAAAGCTAGTTGACACCACTGACCAGATTACTGGGATGAAAGCTGACTACGCTGGTGTGATCGGCATGGATCCACAAACGCCATTCATTATGGGTGCCTCTGATGGTCCCCTGGCGAACTTGGGTGTCAACGCCATCGATCCCGGTGTCGTTGCCGTTACCATCGGAACGTCCGGTGCCGTGCGGGTCGTTACTGACAAGCCGAAGATTGATCCTAAGGGTCGGGTCTTCTGCTACTACCTGTCTAAAGATCACTGGGTCGTTGGTGGACCAGTCAACAACGGTGGGATTGTCTTCCGTTGGGTTCGTGACCAACTCTTCGCCCCAGAAAAGCTGACGGCGGAACAAATGCAGATTGATTCCTACGATCTCTTGACTGAGATTGCAGCCAAGGTTCCTGCTGGTTCCGATGGTCTCATTTTCCACCCATTCCTAGGTGGCGAACGGGCCCCAATCTGGGACGCTAATGCTCGTGGTTCCTTCTTCGGCTTGACCCGGACCCACTCGCGGGCACACATGGTGCGTGCCGCACTTGAAGGGATCGTTTACAACCTCTACACCGTGATGTTGGCGCTCGAAGAAGTCGTTGGCAAGCCATCTAGCATCCAAGCAACCGGTGGGTTCGCCCGCTCCGCGCTTTGGCGTCAGATGTTGGCCGACATCTTTGAACAAGACGTAACGATTCCAGAGAGTCCTGAAGGAACTGCTCTGGGTGCCGCTACGTTAGGCATGTATGCTTTAGGAATGATTGACGACCTGGCTGCCGTGAAGAACTTTATCGGCGTTGCCAACGTTCACCACCCTAATCCAGAAACCTTCCCCGCATACCGGGCCTTGGTTCCAATTTACATTCGCCTGAGTCGACAATTGCAATCTGAGTATAAGAACATCGCTGATTATCAGCGTAAGTACGTTCACCAATCAGATAAGAAATAGTTTTGCAGATTTAGTATTTTCAGAAAACTAACCCGATAAATTTATGGGTTTTGAAACTAAACTGTATACAAAACTTTATTAATCAAGTACAATGTGAGTAATCATATTGGGAAGCCAGTGTTTTCACGCTGGCTTTTCAAAATTCACTAAATGAAAGGGCTTACTTATAATGGAGCTTATCGCACTTTTAATCGGGGTCATCTTCTTATTGGTCCTCATCATCAAGTTTAAGATCAATACTTTCGTTTCCCTGATTCTTACTTCTGTTCTAACAGCCATGCTGCTGGGAATGGACCTCACCAAAATTGCTACGACGATTGAGGCTGGGATTGGGAGCCAACTTGGCGAACTGTCCTTAGTCTTTGGGTTTGGTGCCATGCTGGGTCGGTTAGTTGCCGATGCCGGTGGGGCCTACGTGATTGCCACAACACTGATTGATAAATTTGGGAAACAGCGTCTGCAATTAGCCATTATGTTAGCGTCATTTATTCTTGGGATTGCACTGTTCTTCGAAGTTGGGATGGTCTTGTTGATCCCTATCGTCTTCGCCATTGCCGTTGAAGCCGAAGTACCAATTCTCTACTTGGGGATTTCCATGGCGGCCGCTTTGTCCGTTACCCATGGATTCTTACCACCTCACCCGGCACCAGTTGCCATTGCGCAAGTTTTAGGTGCCAACGATGGTAAGGTTCTCTTGTTCGGTTTAGTCGTTGCGATTCCTGCAGCCATCGTTGCCGGACCAATGTTCACCAAGCTCGCTCAGAAATTTGCGCCAGCTGCATTTGAACGTAAAGGAAACTTATCTTCATTAGGTGAAGTTAAGACCTTCAAGCCTTCTGAAGCACCTAGCTTTGGCCTGTCCGTTCTGACTTCCCTCTTCCCCGTGATCTTAATGGCCATCACGACCATCTACAAGATGACGGTCGATGGTGGGGCAACTCCTACCAAGAATGCATCGATGCTAGACCAAATCGTTGCCTTGATCGGTGACCCAGCTATCGCGATGTTGATTTCATTGCTCGTTGCTATGTTTACCATGGGCTGGGGTCGGAATCGAAAGACCGCAGACATCATGGCAACCTTGGAAAATGCCGTTAAGTCAATTGCTATGCTGCTGTTAGTTATTGGTGGTGGTGGCGCCTTCAAGCAAGTCCTCATCGACGGTGGTGTTGGTAAAGAAGTTGCCAAGCTCTTCATTGACTCCAACATGTCCCCACTGATCTTAGGGTGGTTAGTCGCTGTGGTCCTCCGGGTTGCTTTAGGTTCCGCAACCGTTTCTGCTTTGACCGCCGCTGGGATTGTTGCCCCACTGATGGCACAATCCGGTGTTGATCCTGCCTTGATGGTACTGGCCATTGGTGCCGGTTCCTTAGCCGCATCTCACGTGAACGATGCTGGGTTCTGGATGTTCAGAGAATACTTTGATTTAACCGTTAAGCAAACGTTGAGTATTTGGACGGTATTGGAAACCGTGATTTCCATCGTCGGTATTCTGATCGTGCTGATTCTGAACATGGCATTCCATTAAATTCTAATTTCTGACAGATCAATTCGAGTTTATGAGGGTTGGGACAAAGGTCCTGACCCTTTTTTATTGTCTGACTAAAGGCTGAAAGCACAATGTAAGCCGACCGGTAAGGCGACCAGACCACCAAGTTGCCTAGTTTTAGGACCATTGTTGCTAGCACAGGCATGGGCCGTCCTTTGGAACTTGCAGCCTTTGCTTGTCATAGCGCATCGCCAGCACTAGAATTTCTTAGCGAATTTTCACAAAGTCCTCCGCAAGACGTTCAGATTACGTGCTATAATGATTGAATCAGTCATTTGAGAGCAGAGAGAGGAGTTTTACCTTGGCAAAGGAGTTACGCCGTGAAATCGGCACGTTTACCGCCCTAGCGACCGTCATGGGGACCGTTATCGGTGGCGGGGTATTCTTTAAAACGGCTAGTGTAGTGGCTGCCAACCACTCCGCTAATATGACCCTCGCCGCCTGGATTCTAGGTGGCCTCCTGACTATCTGTGCGGGTCTGACCAGCGCGGAACTTGCAGCAGCTATTCCACGAACTGGTGGTGCCATGCGGTATCTCGAGTACGCCTATGGCAAGCCCGTGGGTTTCTTGATGGGCTGGGCACAGATGTTGGTCTACTACCCCGCCAATATCGCCGCACTGTCGATCATCTTTGGCGTGCAGTTTGTCGCCCTCTTCCATCTGGCAGCGGCTTGGCAGTTACCGGTCGCCGTGCTGTGTGGTCTCAGCATTACCGGCCTCAACTTTCTGGGGGCCAAAGTCGGTGGGACCGTTCAGTCCATCGCCTTAATCTTTAAATTAATTCCCATCATCGTTATTGTCATCTTTGGGCTCTTTGCCCCTGCACAGACGACCATTCAGCTTTGGCCGATTACCACCGGTGATCATATCGGCTGGGGAAGTGCTTTTTCTTCCAGCCTGTTGGCGACCATGTTCGCCTATGACGGTTGGATCAACATTGGTAACATTGCTGGCGAGATGAAGCATCCGGAGCGTGACCTGCCCCGGGCCATCGTCTTAGGACTGGCCCTGATCACCGTGGTCTACACGCTGATCAACCTGGTCTTCTTGAAGACCTTACCGATCGACCTGATCGCTGGGAATCAAAATGCGGCGGCCGATGCCTCCATGAAACTGTTTGGTCAATTTGGTGGCAAATTAGTCACCATCGGGATTCTCGTCTCCGTTTACGGTGCGATCAACGGGTACACATTGACTGGAATGCGGGTGCCGTTTGCCATGGCAGAAGAGGACAGTTTGCCCTTCTCTAAATATTTTCGGCGGCTTTCACCGCGGACCTACGTGCCCTACTTTGCCGGGAGCGTTCAGTTTGGGATTGCCCTGATTATGATGTTCATGGGTAATTTTGATGTCTTGACCGATATGCTGGTCTTCGTCATGTGGGTCTTCAACTGTCTCATCTTCCTGGCCGTATTCAAGCTACGCCACCAAAACCCTGAGCTTAACCGCCCTTACAAAGTTCCGGGCTATCCGGTAATCCCGTTAATTGCGCTAGTTGGTGGCATTTTCATTCTCGTTACCACTTTAGTGACCGAAACGGGGCTGGCCGTGACTGGACTCGCCCTCACCGCAATTGGCTTGCCCATTTACTTCTGGCATCAAAAACGCTTAAACTAAAAAAATAAAATCACCGTCACTGACAATTTTATCAGTGAACGGTGATTTTTTATTTGCGAACTAAAGTTCCGAAGTACGGCTCAAGCCTGTTCTACCAGCAAAAGTGACCGTAAACTTAAACAACTTGGTGGTCTGGGCGCCTTACAGCCGGAGTGCGCCCAATTTAAACTACTTTAACGGGGCTTCTAATAGTGCAAGGGCGCTGGTAACGGTGGTAAGTCTGGGAACAACTGCCGTAACCGTTTGTCTGGGTCGGCGACCTTGGTATCACGATCCTGTAAGACCTGAGTGACCCCATCGAAAGTGAACATCAGCAAGTCATCGCCGTCTTCATCCCGGACCTGGAAGAACCGAATGCCATCTTGCATGGCAACCAGCACAAACCGTTGTGCGTAGTCACTCAACTGCTTGAGCCGGGGCAACAACTGGTCAGTACCTAGTCGTTCATGATACCAGCGACGAGCAACAGCCTGACCGTATGTCATCAGGCTATCCTGCTCGACGTGTGCCATCAGCTTGGCCGCTGGTGTCAACTCAGGATGCATCAAGACCTCTTCAAGATCATCAATGACCCCCCATTGCTCCGTATGGGCCTGTAGCTGATCGGCCATCGCTCGCATTTCCTTAAAAACACGTTCACCGGCAGCCTGATATTGTGTCGGTGCTAGTGGATTCTCTAAGGCGACTGCCTGGTTCTGATCCCGTGCGGCACCTAAGGCCGTGTTTAAATCATCGGGGAGATTCCGCGTCAACAAGTAGATCATGAAAATCTTCAAGAAGTACAGGGCGTGCCGGCTAACACCATTGGCAGTAAACGGCGTGTTGTCAAAATCGCGTAGCTCAAGGTATTGAATGCCGCCGGTCAAAAAGTCGCGGGCATTCCCCTGCCCTTTGAGGCGAACTGGTCCATAAAACTCATGGGCGGAGAAGTAAGTCCCATTGTCGATCAAACGTTGTAACTGCGTCAGATGGGCTGGCAACGAAGCGTACGTCACCTGTTCTTGGGGAAAGTTCACGAAACCATAGCGACTATTGCGAATACTCCGCACTGGCCGCTTTAACGCGTCCGGTACCGTTTCAAAGAAGCCCTTTTCGGCAATTGGACTTGCCCCAAAGAGATAGGTCAATAGCCACTGGTAACGCACAAAGTTTTGGGTGATCCGGAAGTACAAGGCGTTTTTAAAGCCGACTAGTGAATCAAATTCCTTAGTATAGTGACTGTAAAGCCGATGAATAACGGGATCTGGCAAACTGTAATTGACGTGAACCCCCGTCAAACAGCCATGTTGAATGCCATATTTTTTCAGTAAATACTCCCGGTACGGCCGAATGGCGGGACGATCAAAGTGACCGGCCACAAATTTTAGATCGTCGGGATCCATCACCGGCGGCATACTCAACGGCCAAATTCGGTCGTCTCCTTCGAGTGACCGATAGACCACCGTTTGCAAGGTATCTAATTGATCCAGCGTCCCCCCAATATTAGGGTTGGGATCGGTGATGACCTCCAACTGTGTTTCAGTAAAGTCCGTTTGAAGATATGGGTGAAAGGTCCGTGACCCCAGCTTACTTGGATGGGGCTGGCGACTCAACCGACCATGCTGGTCAATTCGCTGTTCTTCAATTTCAAGCCCCACGAGACTGTGATAAAGTTGTTCTGATAAGTTCTCTTCGCGAATAACCGCTAATAAATTGTCTAGCATGGCGGCAACATCCCCTGACCTTCAATATGATTAACTTAACCTAAAGTGTAAACAAAAACAGGCGTTCTGTCACTGATATTGTTCGAATTTTTACAAAAAAAGTCAGTTCTGACAAATCGCTAGCTAGCCAGCGCCTTTAACCTTTCAGTCGTCAACTTACTATCCCCTAATTTTTCGGCCCCAGACTTTCTACGCTAACGATAAGCCATGCCCAACTTTCCCCCCTGATCGACCCAGACCAAACAAATACCCCCGATCCACAAAGGACCAGGGGCACTTGCTGCAGAACAGCTCAGCTAGTTTCTAATTTCCACTTACCGAACCGTTTCGTGAATCAGCGTAAATGGTTCTGCTGAGTCACTAATTTCAATGTTGTCGTATAACCGCTTCTTGATATCTTCAACATCTTCGCGGTTACTGTAGATGGTCAACAAGGTGTCGCCTTCCTTGACAGCATCGCCAACCTTCTTATTCATCATGATACCAACGGCATAATCAAGCTTGTCGTCAGCCTTTTGCCGGCCGCCACCAAGCAGCATGCTGGCAATACCCATTTCATCAGCTTCGACCTTGCTAACGACCCCACTAGCCTTGGCTGGTAGCGGAATCTTGTATTTGGCTTGTGGCATGATTTCTGGGTGGTCGATCACGCTACGGTCGCCACCTTGAGCTTCAACCATATCCCCAAACTTCTTCAGTGCGGAACCATCAGTAATGGTCTTTTCACACATTGCCCGGGCTTCATCCAACGTCTTCGCCTTACCGGACATCACAACCATGTGTGACCCTAACGTCAAGACTAAGTCGGTGATGTCAGCTGGTGCTTCGCCCTTCAACAGGTCGATAGATTCTTTGATTTCCAAAGCGTTCCCAATGGCATTCCCCAGCGGTTGATTCATATCGGAAATGATGGCCATGCAGTCCATACCAACCCCTTTACCGATACCAACTAAGGCCTTGGCCAATTCACGAGAGTCATCTAAGGTCTTCATGAAGGCACCAGCACCGGTCTTCACATCAATAACTAAAGCGTCAGTCCCGGAAGCAATCTTCTTACTCATGATGGAGCTGGCAATCAATGGAATTGAGTCCACGGTGTCCGTCACGTCACGCAGGGCATAGATCTTCTTGTCAGCAGGGGCAATGTTCCCGGTAGCCCCAACAATGGCTAAGCCTTTGTCCTTAACTTGTTCGATAAAAGCATCTTCGCTGATTTCAACTTGGTATCCTGGAATCGCTTCCAATTTATCCAACGTCCCACCAGTGTGGCCCAGGCCACGACCAGAGATCATGGGTACGGGGATTCCTAATGCCGCAACGATTGGCGCTAGCGGAATACTCGTTTTGTCCCCAACACCACCGGTTGAGTGCTTGTCGACCTTCATGCCAGGAATGCTGGACAGGTCCAAGTGGTCCCCGGACTTCATCATCGCCATGGTGAGCTCTGAGCGTTCAGCGTCCGTCATGTCCTTGAAGTAAGTTGCCATCAGAAAGGCACTCGTTTGGTAATCAGGAATCTCACCGGAAACGACGCCATCAACAAACGTCTGGATTTCTTCCTTAGTTAATTCGCCACCGTTACGTTTCTTATCAATAATATCAACCATTCTCATAATTAAGCCACTCCATTTCTAAGTCAGTGACATCACCGGCGTTAAGCCGACGGTGTGACCTTCAGTAGTTGTGTTGCTGCGTGTTGATCGATGATGAGGCAGTTCGGGTAGCCGCCGAGTAAGGCCGCTTTAATTGCCGGAACCTTAGCATCGCCGGCTGCCACTAAAATTGAATGTTCCTTTTCACGTAAACTATCGAGGTTAATGCCAATTGTCCGTTGATTTAACTGCTGATCGACGATTTCACCATTTTCGTCTATGTAGCGGGAGAAGATATCTCCCACAGCATGATCCTGTAGAAACTGTTTTTCTTGTTCTTGCAGGTAGCCTAGCTGAAAAACCAATGCGGTATTGCGCACGGTACCTACCGAGTAAATCGCAATATTGGCCCGTTCACCCAACTTCAGGAGGTACTGGATGTGCCGTTCAGCTTCCACCAATTCCTTAGTTTGTTGGTGGTCAAAGATGACCGGTAGTGGCAAGTACTGGGGCACCGCGTGAAAGGCATTGGCAAAGGCGTCGATGCTTTCGTACGCGTACGTGTGCTCCGTGGAATAACTCACGCTTCCTTTGAGTTGAATCACCTCGACGCCCGTGAGCGTGTCTGGCTGTAAATTGGAACCAATGGCATAGATGGTCTTGCCCCAACCGATCCCGATGACGTCATGTTCTGTCACGATGTCCTCCAGATAGCGAGCGGCATATTGTCCAACCGCGTTGAGCAGCTCACTGGCTGCCGTTAACTGCGTTGGGACCACGTGTACCTCAATCTGATAGGCCCGTTTCAACGCCCGTTCTAGTGTCTGCACGTCTTGAACGGGATCGACGATTTGAATTCGTACCAATCCCTGTTCCCGTGCAAACTGCAGGAGCCGTGAAACGGTTGGTCGGGAAATCCCTAACTTTTGGGCAATCTGGCTTTGACTCTGGTCGCCTTGGTAATACATCTTAGCGACGGTCAGTCCTTGTGCCAACCGTTGTTCCGTCGTCTCTGCCATGGTCTTGCCCCCCTCACTTTTTATTTATGAACAAACCAGCGGGTACGGTCATGATTGTCCGCACCCGCCAGGTTGATTACGCTTTAACGGCTGTGTCTAAGGCAACCTTGATCATATCGTTAAATGACTTTTCCCGTTCTTCGGGACTCGTTGATTCACCAGTAATCAAATGGTTACTAATGGTTAAGACGGACAATGCCCGCACGTGGTACTTTGCAGCTAACATGAAGAGGGCTGCAGATTCCATTTCCGTTGCGATAATCCCGTAGTCAATCAGCTTCTGCCGATCCATTTCATCATTATAGAAACGATCCTCAGCTAAGATATTACCGACTTTAACCGGAATCTTCAGGTCTTGGGCAACGTGGTAAGCAGTGTCCAGCAGACCAAAGTCACTGATTGGGGCGTAGTAGATGCCACCGCCAAACGTGTTGTGAATGATTGAAGAATCCGTCGTAGCGCCTTGTGCCAAGACCACGTCACGCACGTGGACATCTGGGCTCATCCCACCCGAAGTGCCGACCCGGAATAAGGTTTTAACGCCATATTCGTTGATCAGTTCGTTGGTGTAAATGGAGATTGAAGGAATCCCCATCCCGGTCCCTTGAACGGAGATCCGTTTGCCCTTGTAAGTCCCGGTGTAGCCGAAGCAGTTCCGAACCTTGTTGTAGCAAACAGGATTTTCCAAGAAGGTTTCCGCAATGTACTTTGCCCGTAATGGATCACCTGGCATCAAAACAGTATCAGCAATTTCGCCCATTTTCGCTTCAATATGGTTACTCATGATTAGTTCCTCCTAAAATGGTTGTGGTTAACTATTTCAAGTCTGCTAAGAAACTGTGGCCTTCACCGTTACCAGCCACGCCAAAGTTGTCTAAGACGGTTGCTCCGAAATCAGCAAATGGTGACCGAACACCTAAGCTCCCGCCTTGCTTGAAGCTTGGTGAGTAAACCAGTAATGGTACTTGTTCACGGGTGTGATCTGAACCGGTATAAGTGGGGTCGTTCCCATGGTCGGCGGTGATCATCAAGAGATCATCGTCATTCATGTTATCCAACACCGTCCCAAGACGCTTGTCAAAGTCCATCAACGCGTTCCCAAAACCTTCTGGGTTCCGCCGGTGACCGTACATCGCATCGAAATCAACTAAGTTAATGAAGCAAAAGCCAGTGAAGTCTTCAGTCATGACGTGATCAACGTGGTCCATCCCATCCATGTTACTTTCGTTATGGTAACCTTCGTCGATACCATGGCCAGAGAAGATATCGTTGATCTTCCCAACACCGACAACGTGAACACCGGCAGCTTGCAGGCGATCCATATCGGTTTCAGCCGTTGGTTCCAACGTAAAGTCCCGTCGGTTAGCTGTTCGGGTAAAGTGATCGGCATCTGGTCCAACGTAAGGCCGTGCAATGATCCGACCAACTAAGTATTCTGGACCATTAACTAGTGAGCGCGCATATTCACAGATCTTGTAGAGTTCAGCGAGTGGGATAATATCTTCGTGCGCTGCAATCTGAATAACGGAATCCCCAGAGGTGTAGACGATCAAGTCGCCCTTTTCCATCTGCTGTTCACCAAGTTCAGCGATAATCTTTGTCCCAGATTCTGGACGGTTACCGATGACCTTGCGACCAGAAAACGCTTCCAATTTATCGATGATGTCTTGTGGGAATCCATTCGGGAAGGTACTCAAGGCTTTGCGAACGGGTAAGCCCATCATTTCCCAGTGACCATCCATCGAATCCTTACCTGCTGAAATCTCACGCATCTTACCGTAGTAAGCGTGTGGATCGTCAGCCACAGGAACGCCTTCGATAGGCGTATCCCGCAGGTTAGATAACCCAATTTTAGCTAAGTTAGGCAATGCCAACTTGCCGGCGAAATGGTGTCCAACGTGGCCCAAAGTGTCGGAACCTTCATCGCCATACTTGGCAGCGTCGGGTGCAGCACCTGCACCGACTGAATCCATAACTAAACCAAAAACTCGTTTGAACTTCATACCTGTATCCCCGCTTTCACAAATTAAATTCTAGTAGCCAGCCTTAGCACTTGCAGCGTCACCCGTTAAGATAGCGACCGTGGCACTAACACCTAAACGACTCGCTCCGGCATCGATCATGGCCAGTGCTTCTTCGCGGCTGTGAATACCACCTGAAGCCTTAACCCCTAAACGGTCACCGACAGTTTCACGCATCAATTTGACGTCTTCTAACTTGGCGCCAGCAGTGGAGAAGCCAGTGGACGTCTTCACGAAGTCGGCACCAGCCTTTTCGCTCAATTGGCAACCGCGAACGATTTCTTCCTTCGTTAATAAGCAGGTTTCCAAAATGACTTTGAGCAACTTGCCCTTGGCATGAACGGCGGTTGCTAAGGCCTTAATGTCAGCTTCGACAACATCATCATTACCAGACTTCAATTCACCAACATTGATGACCATGTCGATTTCTTCGGCGCCATCATCGATAGCCTTTTCTGCCTCAAAGACCTCACTAGCGGTTGCCATGGCCCCTAGTGGGAACCCAACGACGGCAATTGGATTAACCGTCATCCCCTTTAATTGCTCAGTAACGAACGGAATCCAGTAAGAGTTCACACAAACTGAAGCTGTGTTAAATTTTGCAGCTTCGTCACAAGTTTGCTTAATGCTTGCTTCAGTAGCATCTGCCTTTAAATTAGTGTGGTCCATGTATTTAGCGAGTTGTTCAGTAGTTAATGTCATTGTATGAAACCCCTTTCATTTATCATCAATAGCATACCGGATTCCTGCACAATTGTAAAGGCCTTTTCTGCACTTCCGTTCAACAACCCCCTGAATTGTGTAATACCGCACAAATAGTTTACAGCATTTTGGGTTTATCGTTTTACTAAGCACATTCCTACAACCACAGCGTTTTCGTGAGTTTGGGGTCACCAAACTAGTTAACCTGATTGACCCTAAACCCACTCGATTTGTTTAGCAAAAAATTTTTCAAAAAAATATCGCCTTGGAGCTGCTCCTCGGCGACGGTGATCCTAATTCTGTTTTTGTAACCGGATCAGCCCGGTCCCCCCTAGAACGCCTACTTAGTTCCTAGTCGCCCGTTGACGCAAAGAACGAATAAAATCGTTTTTCTTGCCAAAAAAAAGGACGGCCTTAGGAATTTGATAGAGTTGAGATAGGCGTTCGATGGTGGCTAAACCTAGGTTGGAGCTATCACGCTCCCAGGATGCCAACGTTTGATAGTGAATACCCAAACGTGCCGCAGCCTCTTTTTGCGAGTACCCCGCATTGTGGCGAGCAGCGTCAAGTGTAATCTGCACTTTCTCCATCACGCACACCTCCTTACAAACACTTTTGTATATTAAGCGAGTTTATTCGTTTTGTCAATTACTTTCAGCAGTTAATCAACTAATTAAGTTTGCTTGCATGCAATCTATTCGTTATAATGACGACAGCGGATTATTTCCTAGTCTGGAAAATGCGGTTTCCGGGTCACATAAATGACGACTCATCGTTCACGACCAATCTTGCGAATAGCCTCACATTTAGCGTCTTTTTCCAAGCACTGGTCGTAAGCAATTTGCTGTTATATTCCCTATTTATATGTTTTACTTGACCAAACTAAGGGTGCAAGGGCTTTCGCCATTAATTAATTTTTCATAGGTAATGGATGCCACTAATTGGTGGCTACAATTGACAACTGCTGTCACAAAATCCGTATCGTTTGTGAACTAACTATCCGAACTGAAGTTAGTTTTTAATTTTATACAAGCGATTGGCTCTGTCCAAACCTAGCCATCAACAAAGCTTTAAACCCATACTTATACGTAAAGGAGTGAGTGCAGTGCCCCGCCATGAACTATCTTCATTTGAAAAAAATATTCGCCGACTTATTGCTCAGAATCTCAAAACGGCCTCACGGGGCATGACCCAGGGCGACCTTGCCGCCAAAACCGGCATTCCCTCCTCAACACTTTCGGGATATTTCGCACAACGATCAACCCCCAGCCCAGAGAACGTCCAGCTACTCGCTGACATCCTCGGTGTACATAAATCGGCTATCGATCCTCGTTTCAGTGACACCCTGTTCACTCAAGATGCCGCGTTCGATGTCGCTTATCTACAACTGACGCCCAGCCGACAATTAGCCGTTCGCCTCTTCGCTCAGGAGCAGCTCAAACAACAGAACCAAGAATCATAAAAGTAGTAACGCGGTGACCGATTGGGTCGCGGCGTTACTACTTTTTTTACCAAATTTAAGTTAGATTTTTGCCTCAAAAATAAAGTTCAATTTCTGAATAAACCTAACCCGCCACGCTCTACCATAACAACAATCGCCTGTGCACTCAGGTTACGCGATACCCCTATGTATCATGATCATACATGGCAATGCCAATCGGCGTCACAAACTGAGGAAAGTCTGGCTTATAGGCGGGAGTACCTAACGCCTTACTGAAAGTATCAATAAAGTCCTTAAAATTAATAGCCCCACCAACAACAATCACCGGTTCCTGTGGTGACCCCGCTGTAACGTCGCTAGTAATTGTTGCCATTTTCTCTACAACTGGGCGAATTAGGGCGAACACATCATCTTCTTTTGCTGGATCTCGCTTAGCTTGTTCCGCTGTGTCCATATCCCAACCATTATGCCCCGCTACTACTAACGACATATGAAAGCCTCCAGTAGCCTCATCACTCACCTGAATCAATTTTTTATTCTTAAAAACACTAACGCCAGTGGTTCCCCCACCAATATCAACGACCGTACCACTTTTCACGCGTAAGAACTGCGCGGCAGCCGTTGGCTCATCGACTACTTTTCGACAAATAAATCCTGCCGACTCAATCACGTTGGCAACGATTTTTGCACTCCCCGCCCCTGTACCAGGTGGAATAGCGCCACAGGCTGTCGTCAGTGGCACACCTAAAATGCTCTCTGTCTGCTCTTTCAGTCGACTCAAAATACGAACAGAATCCATAAAGTTCACAACTAGGCCATCCCGTACAGCGTGATCGTATTCAAAATTACCGTAAATTACCTGGTCGTCTTGGTCTAAAACAACCATCACAATGCTCGAAGTTCCCAAATCAACGCCCACACGTAAAGACTCGCCCTTACGAACCGGACGAACTGCTTTATCACCATTCACTACCTGAGCAAACTGTTGCAGTTGTTGGTTCGCCTGAGTCAATAAATTACGATTACGCTGAACCATCCGTGTCACCTCATCTTCTTAGTCTATCTGTTTGTGCGATCTATGGTATCAACAAAGCTACTCATAGCCGCATCCAATTCTTTAGCGACTTGCTGATTAACCAACCTATCCTGATTATCGAATGCTGCTTGAACTCTGCCAATGGTGATGAAATCATTTTGAACGTTCATCCCCATATAACGGAGTAACTGCTGAATATGGGCATTGGCGTTTGCTCCCCCACGCTCACCAGAAGAATCAGTAATCACCAATGCGGGCTTATGAACAATGTTCGCCGGTGGTAACGGCACTGATAACACGTCAAGTGCATTTTTCAATCCACCAGGGATCGAAAAATTATATTCTGGTGTGACCAAAATCAGGGCATCCATATGGTCAACGACGCTGCGAAAAACCTGCCATTCTAACACCGGATTTTGCTCTAAATCTGGATTGTAAAGCGGTAAGATTTCGTAATTCACCTGAATAAATTTTACCGACAATTGCGCCTTCATCAAATAATTCGCAATCTTTTGGCTATAAGATTTTTGACTGAGACTCCCAACCAATATACCAATATTAGTCATCAGTGCCACTTCCTTAATAGTTATCTAGCAAATTTCTACGTCCTCTATGTACTCTTAGCATAACTGCTCTTAACGCTGACGCACGCTCTCATCAGCATCCTCCTCTAAAAAAAGTTCTTTGAGTTTAGTGAGGTCATCTTCATTGAGCCTAAGTTGTTCACGACAGTATGCCTTAATCCCACCATACTGATCATTGATAACTGCCACCATCTGGTCAAAATAGTCATCCCGAACAATGGACAAATCAAAAATCGATTGCAGGTAAGCCAGATTATCGCTGACTAACTTAGCCCCATTGAGTCGATTATTAATCCTTATTGCAGAGGCCCAATTACTATCCAAGTAGTCCGCCTTAATGGCCTTGTCCGAAATACCCAATATCATCAGCGTTAGTGCGGTTAAAACGCCAGTTCGATCCTTACCAGAAGAGCAGTGGAAAAGAATTCCTCCAGGCGTAGCGTTAAGCAATGACTTGAAGAATTGATGATACGCCTGTTGTGACTCCATACCGTCAATTAATTGACGATAACTATGCATCATCAGCTGGAATCCAGCCTGCTTATCCGTCAATTGATCAGCCAGACTCCTCAGATTCGCTGTACTCTCTGTCAAATCTTTTCTGGAGACTGAAATTTGTAAATAACGAATCCCGCTACCCAAACGATCTGGATAGGTCGTCACTTCCCTTGGCGATCTCAAATCAATAACAGTTCGTACCCCATAATCATAAAGTGTCTTTTGGTCCACACTATCCAAGTCAGACAAATAGCCTGAACGAATTAACCGATGGTGCTTGGTCATCAATCCATTGGGGGTTTGATAGCCACCCAAATCACGACAATTGAAGCCATTATTCAATTTAATCTCTTGCGCAAGTTGCATGACTATCTCCCCCCTTTATTTATCAATGACTAAAGGTTGAAAATTCCAGAGTACCGACTATGTCTGCTCTAGTAACAACAATGGAGCTAAAAATAAGTAACATAGTAGTTAACGGTATGAGCTGGAAACAGTGCAAACAACGCACCTGAGCCCATATCTGCCGACCTTTCGGCTTACGTTGTGCGCTCAGAAAACATTGAAACTAACTACAACCATTATTATTGACTGGACTAAAACCGTTAAGTAACTGTCGTCTAGAGCGTTTTACCTGATAGAACACAGTCAGCACCGGAGGAGGTCAGGAATGGAGCCAGCCGTGAAGGTGATGTTAGGTGGTGTTTTTAGCCAGCTTACATCACGGGCGACTTTGGAGACACGCGGTTTTCGTGGCTTCAAATCGAGCGAGAAGACTGGTGTTCTTCCAGTCTGAAGCGTCCCCACAGCAGGCGGAATTTCTGACAGCCGTAGTGTGCCGGATTTAGACTAGTTTAATGGGACAAACGCTTACCAATACCAAGTTGAAACCTGAGCTTCATCTTTCAACCTTTAGTCAATTACTAAGCCCAATAAGAAAAGAGCCGCGGCCTAACGCTGTGGCCCTTATTTCTTATTTAGGTTCTTGTAATTTTGGGGATGTCGAAGCCCAGGAGCTCATGTAACTTAGTGATGACCTCTTTCAGGGCAGACTCAACCTCTGACACTTCGCCAACGATGACCACCGAGCCGCTAAATCGATCGATAAATCCCAGCGTCACATTACTAGATTTAGTGGCTATATCACCAGCAATGATTGCTGCCTCACTAGGCGTAATCGTCAAAATTCCTAGTGCATTTTTCGGCGTCTGAATACCCAATTTTTCATAAATATCAGGAGTGGGATTAGCAACAATATGTGCTAATGTCACCTGCTTACCGGGCACATACTCCTGGATTGTCCGTTCAATATCACGACCCATAGAACATCCCTCGCTAACCGATACTATTCTCTACATCCTGCTTAATGCCTTCTAGTAAAGGAGAATTGTCCACATCAGCAGACTCGCCCTTAATCTTTTCCAGTACTGAATCGCGTAAATCTCTCAGTAATGGTGATGTATTGCTATCATCCAGATTGGCTCTACTTCCACTAGATTGCTGGTTCGTGCTGCGACCGGCTTCTTGGGCAATAATGTCACGAATAAGCGCTTCCATTTTTCCTTGATCCATAATCTTAATCACTCTCCTTCTTAAAAGTTTCAACAGCCACTTCACAAATAGCCTGATCCTGCTTAACAGCACCACCACTAACACCAATGGCACCAATGATTTTGCCATTAATCTCCAGCGGAATTCCACCACCAAAGGAAGTCAGTTGACCGCCCATCATGGTTTCAATTTGATATAATTCCGCCCCGGGCTGAACTTGTTCCGATATCTGAATCGTTGGCTGCTTCATCGCCAAAGCCGACCAAGCCTTTTTAGGTGCTAACGTGCTACTTACTAGATTCGCGTTAGGCATATGGTAACTCATCTGAACGACCTGGTCACTACGCATAATGGCAATGGTAACACCGATTTTGAATTCATCTGCTCGCTGTACCGCAGCGGCGATGACTTTCTCCATCTTAGTCAAAGAAAAGTAATCCACCTGTTGCTGCGCAATTACCTGTTTAATTACGCTGCTTAATTGATCTTCATTCATCTTTACCGACCGTCCTCAATTTTTGAATAGACTTTGATGACTTTTTCAGTAACATCATCCACTAAATCTTCATAGTCTTCAGACCGCGCCATGATGTATAGAAAGTCTGAGAGCCGATTAACGTATCTTTCTAACTCTGGGCGAAATTCAATACTTTTAGACAGTTTAACAAATGATCTTTCGGCTCGCCGACAAATGGTCCGACAAACATGGAGTTGTGCTCCTGCCGTGCTCGAGCCAGGCAAAATAAAACTATGGATGGGTGGCAACTCTTTGGTATAGTCATCAATGACCTTTTCCAAGGCATGCGTATCATCATCAGTGATGAATTGGCTCTGCTTTAAGAACTTATCTGTGTCTTTGGTGGCAATTTCGCCTTGAAGATAAAACATCCGATATTCAACAGTCTGTAAAATCTTTTTATTCTTTTCGCTCTTACAAAACTTATCTGCCAGACTGATATTTGCATTCAGTTCGTCAAAAGTTCCGTATGTTTCAACTCGAATCGAATCTTTTTCAACTCGCAGACCGTCAAATAGACTAGTCTTACCTTTGTCGCCGCCTTTAGTGTAAATAGCCACTAAGACTCACCCCTTAACGTCAACTTCTACTTGTCAAAACGATCAATAATTCCAACGATCGTACAATCATTAACATCCGCTGCATCCCGTTGAGAATCACCGTCTGCTCTACGGGCACCTGCGCCTCTGGTGACCAATACATTATCACCAATACCAGCGTTAACGGTATCAGACGCAACCTGTTCAAAGCGAATTGCTTTTTGGTCCGAATCAATTGGACGAACAATCATTAACTTTTTTCCAACTAAGGAAGGATCTTTCTGGGTAGATACAACACTACCGATTACTCTAGCCATATACAATTTTCTTCAGTCCTAATCTTTATTTTAATATTCTTCTTATCACAAATCTCTGCCCCTTCATCGGTCAAGGTTTGGCTCACAGTCTTGATTAAAACTGCATTATCCGGTAAAGTAGCGATTTCTCTTCTAGAAATAATTTTGTGATAACTTCCTACAATAAGCGAATTACGACCAACGACAAATTTGATTGGCCAGTCTAAGACCATTGCTCGAGGAATAAAATTAACGATGGCTTCGTTGACTTTTAAATAGAAGCAAACACCGTAATTAATGCCGTTTAACACCCATAATACCGAAGCATTATCTATTTTTAACGAATAGAGATCCTTGATAAACTGGATGGAAACGTCTTCTAAAATAACGCTGCCATAGTCAACAAACACCTGTTTATCCTGTGGAGATGGCAACTCATTCAGGGAAAGACTTGTATTCGCAGTTTGTCTTTCCTTTAATTTGGCAATAACTTTTTGAACCAAGTCATCCATCAGCACACCTCCAGCCCATTAAATATACTTAAACCTTTATTCCGCAGTTGTATCTGCAACCACCGGCAAGATGTTTTCAACCTCACTATGCGGACGAGGAATAACATATGATGAAACGACTTCACCGACCGATTGCGCCGCTTGCAGGCCTGCGTCAACGGCAGACTTTACAGCACCGACATCCCCACGGATCATAACAGTAACCAAGCCAGCACCGATTTTTTCTTGACCGGTCAATTGAACGTTAGCGGCTTTGACCATGGCATCTGCTGCTTCAATCGAAGGCACTAACCCTCTAGTTTCAATCATTCCCAAAGCATTATTCATTTATTCTTCCTCCTAATTCTTGTCGGGTTTATCCTTTTTATTCAATTCAGCTTTCTTTTCCAGCTCTTGATAGTGCAGGCACTTGTTATGTGGCTCGCCTAGTTTACGCGGACATTTGGGATCACCACATAGATTACACGTGGCCCGCTCGCTAGGTTGGTCATCATCGGATTCATCCGCGACTTGTGTCTTAGTACTATCATCAGCACTGGTTTTTGCCTGTGGATCAACTGGCATATCTTGCGTCTTGGTAACGCGATGTTCGGGATGTGGGCCAAACATTGCGGATTCTTTCATTGACCCATCTGGATTGTATTTTTCAGGATTAAATCCCCGAGGTGCCACATCACTAGCCCCTGAACTTCCCAATTTATTCAATCCATCAGCAGGACTACCAATGACTAATCCGGCGATATATTCTTTCGGCAAAGTCTGCTTGACAGTTTCAACAGCAACTTTCAACGCAGCTATGTCACCCGTAAACTCTAGCGTAATCCAACCATTTTCAGCATTACGAATTCTGCTAAGTTTAACGTCGCTTGTTTTTAACATGCGATCAGCGGCAACAGTCGCGCTGGACAGTCCGTTGCATTCTACATATCCTAACGCTTCCATAATTTTATCCCCATTCATGATAATTTCTTAAAGGGTATCCCCTTTACTAACCGAGCGGCGTTGGCTCCCAGCATTCGTAACTTAGCGGCATCATCAATCGTCAAATCAAACAACGGCTCGTGTTCCGGCAGATTCTTATAGTGGATCACGTAACGATGCGCATCGTAAGCAATCCCAACAGACAGCCTGGAAGCTAATGCTGCTTGATATGCCCGCGAGACAACATCACTAACCGCAATATCCTGCATTGCACTCGGAATTTGTTCTTCTTCGATACCATTTAAGAGTGGTTGCAACTGCGCTTGAGCAGTCGAAATCTCACCATCTACACCGATAACAATCGTTGGTCGCTCAAGCTTATCAGCCATTACTCAGCCTTCTCTCTTCAGCATAGCGAAGAACCAATCCTGTAGCGACAGCGTTCCGCGGTCCCATAATACCACGAACGTTTCCCCGGCCAGAGACCAGATTATAGTGTGCTAACTCATCTGTAACCAATTGTGGAATTTCAAAGTCCAGTGCGGATCCCCCAACAATTACGACAAACGGGATATCCCGAATATTTCCTGTGGGACTGACGTACTTTAAAGCCCGGATAGCGTTCGTCACGAACACCCGCTTCTTGGCACTTTGCCGCACTAATTTGATTTTTTCAATGCTAGGGTTACCCGTAACTGGTTCATAGCCATCTGGTTTGATGACCACAATTCGGGCAAACAGCTCGGACGGCAATGGATGATCGAAGAACTGAACGGACCCATCTTCGTGCCGCAATTGAAAGAGATTTTCAACCTTAGCTAATGGATAACGTTTAATATCTTCCGCTAGATAAGGGTCAGACAAACCCAATTCCGAGTTGATAATCATCGTCACCATATCACCAGCACCGGCAAGATGAATCGCAATCATCTTGTCTTCCTTGTTAATAATGGACGCATCCGTTGATCCAGCCCCAAAGTCAAGAATTGCAATTGGTTTAGACGTTCCGGGTGTGGTCAACGCCCCATGAATGGCAGACTCAACCTCTGCACCACCAATTTCAACCTTAACACCGAGTTCCTTTTCAATGAGCTTGGCGATCACTTCCATCTGCAGGTGGTCAGACTTGACCATTGCGGCAATTCCCACGGCAGATTCGTTCAAGAACTCCCCTGCCAAACCGCCAGTAACTTTCACCGGCACTTGGGTATCAATCGCCAACAAGTCTTGAATCGCGACATCCTTATTGTGTTTACCAGTCAAAGTCGCCATGGTCTGACGAACCTTTTCCAGCATACCACCAATGTTTGTTCCAGACTCTCCGGTAATATCCTTGATGTGCCGGAAGTTAGAGACTTTCTTCATAATTGCGTCGGCACCCCTTGAGACACCAACCTCTTCTTTTCCAGTCTCACCATTAATGATGATTTTACCAGCTGGAATCACACGAGCTTTAACGTCCCCGGCTGGCGTCTTAATGACCACTGCAGACCGGTTGCCAATCAGGGCTCGTGAGACGGGAACAATGTTTCGCGTCTCTTCAGAATCCAGATTAAACAGTGTCGCAATCCCGTACGGATTAGCCAACTGTGAAATAACCTGTCCGGGTCCAGCAACTTCAACCGCCGCCAGCATTCGAACCGGCACCTTATCAATCAGGGCAACCTCGTCAACGATTGGAATTTTCTTATTCAACCGATTATCAACAAGCACCGCATCATCGTTTTGTAGAATGGCAGCTGTCACATCGTAACCAACAGCCGTATACGCATTGATTAACTTGGCGCAATTTTCAAAATCGAGTTCTTTGGGGACAATCACAATATAGCTACGGTTCTTGTCACTTTCCCCAGCTAAATCCAAAATTGAAATTGTAAGTCCAGATGCAGTTCCCATACCACCTGGTGTATCAGGATTATGGCCAATCATGGTGGATTCCGTGACAATCGTCTCCGTAATCGTCTCCATGGCCACGTCGCCAATAACCGGAGTGGCTTCGTTAATTCTAATTAAATCAATGTCAGAAATTGATAAATTAGTCTTATCTAACACCTGATTGATTGAATCACGAATACCAACTAGGTTTTCTTTGGTTCCCTTAATACCCGTTGTTGCAGCTATCCCTGATCCAATAAAATTTGCCTCTCCACTATCGGAAACATTAGCTAGTGCAACTTCAGTTGACGAATTTCCAATATCAACGCCAATCACATTTTTCATTGCCATACCTAAACACCCTTTTTCGACTTTTACTACTTATCTCCTTTAAGCTTCTTACGGCTCTCATAGTATTTCGCAGCTTCTTCGAACCATGCCGCACAAATTTTGGCGTCGTACTTTGTCCGTAATTCGTCAGCAATGCTTAAGAGTTCGTCCTTAGAAGAACGGTATGGCCGTAACGCATTGTACATTTCCAATAAACGGTCATCGGGAATCTTGGTCAACTCTGCCGCCCGGTCAAAGTTCATTTGTAACGTCTTCCGCCCAGCATCGCCGGCAACATCGCCTTGCATTTTAAGTGCTTCAGCCGTAATCCGTAAATCTTTACGATCGACCCGATTATTTTGAATGTCATCAAGGGTAACATCATTCAATGCCTTACCAGAAGGTGTTCTAATGATGTCCCGGTGTTTTTCATATAAGGGATAATCCTTAACACCATACTGCTTGTCGTCACTAACACTGGTACTCGATGAATTAGTTGATCCAGCAGACGCGGTATCAGAATTATTAACCTGCTTTAAAATATTTGCAACTAAATCGTTAATATCGCTCATTGATACCTCTCCTTAAAATGTGACTTTAATCTCTTCTGCTGGCTTACCAGGAACAACCTGGTGCGTCTCACGAATATGTAAGATAGCAGAGATTGCTTGGAAGTTAGGCCGGGCCATTTGGTCGTTTGGTTGTGAAACGGGCTCTGGAGAATCACCCTTTGCATAACGTGCCGCATTTTTCCCAATTTGACGGAACATTTTAGCATCGATAACGGGTGCCTCAGGGAATAATTCCAGGTTGTTTAGCGCTTCTTGATCCTTCTGGTGAATGATCACAGTCCCTTTTGATTGAATCCCAATAGAGATTCCGGAACCTGACAGATGGTCAGCCTCTACGGCCATGAAGGAAACATCGGAGGTATCGTAGGCTTTAATGACCCGTGCTTTCAGCCCTTCCTCTTCAATCCCAGCAATAATCTGGCGAAGTGCCTCTTGATGGGAAACACCAGATTCAGTCTTCGTCAGCACTGTTGCGAATGCCGGGGCTACAGCAATTACAATTTCATCTTTAGAGTAGCCTGGCTTAGCTAAACCGATTGATTGGAACCAAGACACGTCCTTTTCCGGAACGGCATCGCCAGTGTATGAAGCGCTTTCAGAAGTAGCTACTGCACGACCCTTCTTCTGAAAATCAATAGTTTGGTCAGTTTGTGTTTGCGCTAAGACTTCACGGACAATTTTACGAACTAAGTTTTCATCAATTTCAGTCATAAAAATACCTCCTCCCTTACATATCGAAGTGTTCTGGATCAATGACTTGTGGAATATCCGTTACTTTCTTCCATTCTTCAGGATCATCGTAGAGCCGGTAACCGGTACCTGGTCCTTGGTAGTCATTTCCTTCATTGACAGCCGATTCAACGTGCCACTTATCATCAAAAATGGCTGACGTCTGGAGATAATCCCCAACAACCTTTTGCTTTTGCAAGTTCAGAATGGCTTCTGCAACATCTTTAACGTCGCCATCGACCAACGCCTTGATGACATCAACGGCCGTAATCCCTCTGTCCATCATGTCTTGGGCAGCCTTCATATCAGCAACCTTATCACGCTTAGGCATGTCTTCATGAACATCGGCATAGGTTGCAGCTTCAACTTCTTCGTCAGTAATTGCTGGTAACCCTAAACCTTTGAAGACAACCTGCAACGACTTAGCAGCCTTCCGACGAACATTAATGGCATCTTCTTCTTTAATTGAGTGAATCCCGAATGATTGCCCATAATCCCGTGATAGGAAGTGAATATCATCGTAGTCGTAAACGTCTTCGTTAGAACCGGCGAACGTGTTATCTGGGTTTGGTTCGGCACCATATCCGGAGCAGATAAAGTCAGTCCCACCAATGAATTGACCCATGAAACGCCAAGTCCGACGCATTGAGGAGTGAGAGAATGATTGGTCACTCCCAGTTGCGGCTTCCAGGTCATACATCATGCACAATAGGTTCTCACCTAAAACTTCACGCAGTCCATTTGGAACAGCTGTTGGAATTGAAATACAACTGAGTGACCCATTTTGCAATCCTTGCACACCAGAAGCCTTCGCTAACAAAATGCAACGTGCCTCCAAGTAGAGCATTGATTTACCTTCTGGGTACCCCATCAAAACTTCTGAACCAGAACCAGACGTAAAGCGCATCTTAATCCCACGAGAAGCATAGCAAGATGCCAAGAACCCTTTAGACCAAGGCGTATCATCACCATCGGTAAATGAACGGTCAGTCCCATAAACAGAAATGGTTTCGGCGTAAGAGGTCAGCCCCCGCATCCCCAATTGCAGTTCAGTGGCTTCATCAACGGAGCATTGGTGAAGCACACCTGGCCGGCCAGTTTGTGACCCAACCAATACTGAAAGTGCGTTGAAAGGAGCATCCCGACTGACAGCCGTCGTCGTTTCTTCTTCAGCAAATCCTCTCAAGGCAGCTTCGGCAGCATCAGCAGCTAATTCGACTGGATTATCGATGTAGTTGGTAACGTGACTTTGGTTAGCTGGCTTGCGCCGTTCACGCATCTTCTTAGCACCCATGATCATTTCACCAAAGTCAAGCTGACAGATAACATCTTGCCCCTTAGCAGGCGTCATCGCCGTCGTATATTTCAGGACTTCTTTATGAGAAACGTTTGGATCAATTAACATCTTAGCGATTTTAGCAGAATCCGTTGCCATTACTTTTTCAGCATTTTTAATGTTGATTCCGTAATTAGCAATGTACATATCAATCAAATCAAAGTCTTCGCGCTTTTTCCCGTCCATTTCGGTAATGATCCCATTTTCAACCTTAACACTTGGTTCAGGGTCATTAGGACTTTTCATGGCAACGAATCCTTCTTCAGGCCACTCTTTAACAATGACATCTTTGTTGATTGGACGCTGTTCTAGCTTTTCAAATCTTTTTTGACGTTTCATTAAGTAATCCTCCTTAGAATAAAGTTTTTACTGAATGTAGGAGGGATAATCGTTGGATGGTTTATCTCCCATTTGTCCCAGTAACTCTAGTCCACGTTCGCGAGCAGCAATGACGGCTTGACGCACTGCACCTGATTCGCCGCTGATGGTCAATGTCCCTTCGTTGGAAGGACTTCCGTTATGACTTGGTGTTGCCACCGAAATAATGTTTACACCGGCGGTCTTCAATGCCGTATCTGCCATTACAATACCGATTGCTGCAGGGCAAGCGTTGATGATGCCGAAGGCTTTACCTTCTGCAGCACCCAAGGCCTCAGTCAGGCAACCAGCAGCCCGAGCAGTATACTGTAATTCCACATAACCGGCAGCGTTCCCATACACATCGCCAAAGTAGTGATGGAGGTTCTCAAAGGTTACTTTAATCGCTTCACGTACATCTGATGGATCATAACCACCAATGACGATCATGCAGCCTTGTCCCCCGCCACCTTTGGTATCATTTGTCCATTCAACGTCAATCACTTCAGTATTAGTGGACTTGACCCCTTCATCCATTGAAAAGAGTTGCGGCCCACCACCTGTACGGTCACTGACGATACCAATTACTGAATAATGCTTTTTAACGTGCATCTTTTCTAGGAGCTCTGGATCTACGTTGGGAATACATAACCCAATTGTATCCCCAGCTGCATCAGCACCAACGAACTCCGGTGCGACACTGGTGGAATTCAAAAAGTCAATCATAAGACTGCCCCCTAATTTTTTGTAACAGAGAATTTTCAATCATATTGCTTATTACTAAAAAGGTTCTTATTTGTCCTCCACTCAAACAAAATAAGAACCAATTTTAATGACTATTCTTTATTCTTTGTGTGGAAGAATTTTCTCAACATCCGTATGTGGACGAGGGATGACATAACTGGAAACAACCTCACCGACGTTTCCTGCTGCTTGAACCCCTGCGTCTACGGCTGCCTTAACAGCACCAACGTCACCACGAACCATAGCAGTTACAAGACCAGCACCAATTTTCTGTTGGCCAATTAAGGCAACGTTTGCAGCTTTGACCATTGCATCTGCTGCTTCAATTGAAGGTACTAAACCTCTCGTTTCAATCATTCCAAGCGCTTCTTGTTCCATAAAGAAAGCCTCCTAATGTCAGTAAGCATTTGAAAACGCTTACTTTTTTAATACACGGCTATTATATAACAAGTGATTTAAATTTTCTTAGTCATTTTCATTTACAAATTATGTCAGTTCACAAGATATTAGCTAATTTTTATACGAATATTTGATTTATGTCATAAAATAAGCTATTGTGTAGTCACTAACAAGGTTAGTGACCTCTAAAAGGAGACTTTTTTATGAATTTCAATTCACAAGAAACTCGTTACATCCGCATCAAGCAAATTCTAACTTTGTTTTATCAACTAACGAAGACCCACCTTACCTTCATTGACGCCTCACTACACCTTGTCACTGGTGATGGTGTGTTCTTAGATACCAATAAAGTTACCGCTTTCTTTCGCAAAAAAAATCTTTCACTATTTTTCCCCTTGATTACAAATGGCCAATTCAATGGCTTGTTTGTCACAAATAAGAATAATATTCCAGTTAACACGATTGCCTTACATCAGGACGCCTTGGAAAATATCGCCACTAGTGTCTTAAATGCCTATTACCAGGAAATCAATATTTTATCGCCTCTGACCAAAGAGGACCTAATGAAAACGCGTCAACTCCTCAACCTGGTTATCTCTGGCTCTCCAAATGAAGCTGAAAATACAGCTAGCAAGCTTAAACAAACGCTAGGTACCACCAATAGTAAAGGAATCAATGATATCGACATTGCACTATCCTACATCGATCAGAATATCGATCAGAAGCTCACACTGGATACCGTTGCTAAAAACTCTTACTTATCGCCAGCATATTTGAGCCGTCTATTCAAAGAACACTTTAAAATCAACTTTTCTAGCTATATTCGCATTCGAAAGATTGCGCTTGCTCAGATACAATTGATTTCGACCGATCAACCCATTAGCGACATCTCAAGCACCATTGGATTTGCTCGAGCAAACTACTTCAACAAAGTGTTTAAAGAGACTACCAGTCTGACGCCTTTACAGTTCCGCAAACGGTATCGTGGCGCACAAAAAATCTACACCATCAACCGTGACTTGGCATGGAATGACAATATTTCAGTTTATGCTGCATCCCAGCACTATTTTCAAAAAGAAGGAATTACCCTTAAAGAGAAAAGTATCAATGGTCGTCCGTGCATCGTTGCCATTAATGGTTTGTCCTCTCTAAGCAACACGAAGGGCTGGATCTACCTCGTAGATGGCATCCAACCTCAAATTTTTCCAAGCGAAACATACGTCAAAAACAAGTCCGTCATCCAGTGGATTTATGTCACGCTCTCCTAACAAAATAGAATTTGACAGAATTAGCGGTGAAAATATGAAAATTTCACCGCTAATTTTGTCATTTTGACGTTAAAAACGGAAAAAAATGACAAATTATCATTGAAAATAGTCATCATTCTGCTAACTTTTCTCCAGAGTAAAAACTGACTTTTTTTCACAATCTATCTTTTGCAACCGCTTACCGTCACGGCATTAACCGCCTTTCTTCCCACTTTTTCCGGCTGATCTTTTCTATGTAAAATGCTCAGAAATGCTGATTATACAAAAAAGAAAGCGCTTTACATACAATAATCGGGTGCTATATAATACCTTTGTAACAAACTTTAGAACGGAGGCTTTATAATGGGACGTTTGCAAGGTAAGGTTGCACTGGTTACTGGTGGATCAAAGGGTATCGGCAAGTCCATCGTTGAACGTTTTGCCCAAGAAGGCGCTAAGGTCGTATTTACGGCGATTGAAAAAGAAGCTGGCGACTTATTGGAAAAGGAATTAATTCCAAACCGCTTGGTATTCATGCAACAAGATGTTTCAAAAAAGGATGACTGGGACCGCGTCATCAACGCAACAATGAAAAGATTTGGTAAAATCAATATCATCGTAAATAACGCCGGCATCGGTGTCTTTTCTGATATTGAGAAAATGGATGAAAGAAATTGGAATTCTACGATTGGTGTTAACCTCACGGGAACGATGTGGGGGGTTAAGTATGGCATCAAAGTTATGAAAAATAATCATGAAAAGAATTCCATCATCAACCTTTGTTCCGTTGAAGGCTTGATTGGCGACCCAGACTTACTTGCCTACAATGCTTCCAAGGGTGGTGTCCGACTGATGACCAAGTCCGCTGCATTACATTGTGCTCGTGAAGGTTACGACATTCGGATTAACTCTGTCCATCCTGGTTATGTAAACACACCATTAGTTGAAAACCTTGAAAAGACTGATCCTAAGGTTGCAGATCACTTAGTTTCCTTGCATCCAATGGGTCGTTTAGCTGAACCAAGCGAAGTTGCAAATATGGCTTTATTCCTGGCATCAGACGAGTCATCATTTAGTACTGGTTCAGAATTCTTAGTCGATGGTGGCTACACCGCACAATAACAGGTGCCGACTAGTAACATCATACTTAGCTTTATCTCCCTTTTAAGTATGTACTGAATAATAGAAATGAGGAACTTTTAATGTCAGATGTAAACGAAGATCTAATCAGAGAAGTAATTAAGCAAGTTCTCGCTGAATCTAAGTCTCAAGTCAGTTCAACTCCTGCAAAGAGTTCCAATTCAAATGGCAAAAAGCGTATTTTCGCCTTCAGTATTCGTAAGGATGAAGAACCTTATGTTAAAGAATGGGCAAAGAACCATCCAGAAATTGAAGTTGGCTACACTGATGAATTACTATCACCCAAGACTGCCAAATACGCTGAAGGTGCTGACGGGGTCGTGGTCTATCAACAACTTTCCTATACTGCAGAGACCCTGCAAGCACTTGCAGATCAAGGCATCACCAAGATGTCTTTGCGGAACGTTGGTGTCGACAACGTTGACTTAGCTAAGGCCAAGAAACTTGGCTTTGAAATCACCAATGTTCCTGTTTATTCACCAAATGCCATTGCAGAACACGCGGCTATTCAGACTGCACGGATTCTGCGCCAATCCAAAGTCTTGGATGAAAAGATTGCAAATGGTGACCTACGCTGGGCACCAACTATCGGTCGTGAAGTCCGCGATCAAACGGTCGGTGTCATTGGTACTGGCCATATTGGTCGGGTCTACATGCAAATCATGGAAGGCTTCGGCGCTAAAGTCATTGCTTTTGATCCCTATGAGAATGACGAGTTAAAAGCTAAGGGCTACTACGTTGATACTTTGGATGAGCTTTACGCACAATCCGATGTCATTTCCTTACACGTCCCTGCCACCAAAGAAAACACCCATATGATTAATAGCAGCTCTATTGCCAAGATGAAGGATGATGTTGTCCTCGTTAACTGCTCACGTGGTGCACTGGTTGACACGGATGACGTCATTAAAGCTTTAGACAAGGGCAAAGTTGCTGGTTTCGTTATGGATACTTACGAAGACGAAGTTGGTATCTTTAATGCTGACTGGCGGAATAAGACCTTCCCCGACAAACGTCTAGAAGATCTTATTCATCGTTCAAATGTCCTTGTTACACCACACACAGCGTTCTATACGACACATGCCGTACGGAATATGGTGCTCAAAGCCTTTGACAATAACTGTGAGCTGATTCATGGCAAACCAGCTGACACTCCCGTTAAAATCGACTAATGTTTCATATCGTACAACGCCGTAGTTAATAAGCCTCCACTAAAACTAAAGGTTGTCTGTACGTCAAAAAATAACCAAAAAGATATGGCACCCTCTAACTTGAGGATGCCATATCTTTTTGGTTTCACAGAACACAACTCAAAACGATACACTAAACGAACGACCGTTTTGAAGTGTTCCAAATGTAGCTCTACTAATCATCTAGGAACTGGCGGAGCGCTTCCGTATGATCACCAGTCAATGCAGACACCTTGAACAGCTGCTGTGCACCGGCTCTTTTCAGCTGGTCACTTGCCCAATCAATTGCAGCTTGATCGGCAATATCCGTCTTAGTGACTACCCCCACTACTGGGCGCGCAAACATTGTACTGAGCGCCTCCGGAAAGATTAAACGCTGATCTGTTGCGCTCTGCAGCATGACGACCACATCAACATCCATCGCCGTTGTTGCTAAGCTCGTATACATTCGGCGATGCTCAATGTATTCACCTGGTGTATCAACAATGTTCTGATAAAATTCAAGCGCCTGTGTCTTGTCATAATGAATGGTCAGATCCTTCAGTCGTTGCAAAAGGGTCGTCTTACCACAGCCAATAGCGCCAATAAACATCGCTCGTTTCATATTAGTACCCCGCTGTCGTGAAGTACCAGTGCACGTTGTCGCCATTAGTCACATGCTTGGCATTAGCGGCTTCGTCAATGAACTTACCGTTGACCTTATACTTCCAACCACTGCCAACCTTCACGTCGTTTTCGGCAAGACCATTAATACTGCTGACGTATACGGCCACACCACTCTGGTAGACCAACTTCAACTTGGAAGCCTTCAATACCGAGAAGGCCGTGGCATTCTTAGAAATAGCCACTGAGTCATTGAAGAACGTCTTCTTATAACCCGTCACGGTCAAATGGACTTTTCCCGTTGACTGCGACTTAGACGATGACTTTTTAGTTGTCGTAGCTGCCTGCCGTTTAGTCGTCGGCTTGGTCACTTTTGCCGTCTTCTTGGCGGACCGCGTCGGTGCTACCTGCTTGGCTTTAACGCTAGCGGCACTGGCAGCTTGCTTGGTCGTTCGTTTGGCCTTTTTAGTGGTTCTGGTACGGGCCTTAGAACTAGCCTTACGCTTGGCAGACGATGACTTTTGGTGGGCCTCCTTTTTGCTGACCACTTTTGCGGCTTGCGATGAGGAGGACGCCGATGATTGACTAGCAGATGAACGCTGACGCGATGATGAATTCGTCTGTGGCGCCGTGGACTGCTGTGCGTGCTGTTGCATGGCCAATGCCGTTCCCATGGTGAAGATGGTGACGACGACCGCCACGATGATCCAGACTGACTTTTTCATGACTGACGCTCCTTAACCTTTATTTGAACGTGTAAACCAGCTTGTTGGTGTAGGTACCATTGTGGGCAGCACTAGCAGCTAAGCTCACTTGACCATAAGCTAACGTCATGCTGAACGCATCTTTAACCGTACCGTCAGACTTTACGTAACCCAACATTGCCCGTAATGGCGTTGCAGTCTGGCCACTAGTCAGCGCCGTCTTATTGATGTTCTTGAAAGCCGCCTTCGTCGTTGCTAAGCCCATAATGGCTTCGGCAGTTGAGTTGGCGTTAGCATTTTCCTTACCGTTGTAGGTGTAACCAAAGGCACCGCTCTTGTAAACAGCCTTCTTCAAGTAACTCCGACCGGCAGTTGCCGCTGCTTTGACTGTCTTGTTCTTGCTCTTGCCCATGGCTAAGGCGTTAACCGCAACGGCCGTGGTGTCACTGTCGACACTAGCAACCGTGTTGTTGTAGGCCCAGCCCTTGTTGGCTTGTTGACTCTTAGCAATCTTCAAGCTTAATGAAGACTTGGAGAAAGCGGCCTTGCTAGGCTTCTTAAAGGTCTTGTTAGAAGAGACGGCGATCAAAGTCGTGCTTTGAACGTTAACCGTTTGCTTATTCATAGACTTCTTGTACAACGTGCTGACCAAGTTCATAGACTTCTTAGCGCCAGCTGGTTTGTAGGTCGTTGGATTGACCCCAATTGCTTGCAGACCAATGATGGCGTTCGCCAAAACGGCCGGATCACTCTTCTTGGAAACAACCAAGTTCTTCTTAACTAATTTCTTCTGGCTAGTCGTAAACTTGTAGCCTTGTTTCTTCAAGCCTAACAGAAAATCAGAGTAACCAGCAGCAGTCCCTGTCGTTGGATATGCGGACTTGCTAAAGATCTGTGCTTTGCTGGTCAAGCCGTCTTTGTTGGCTTTCAGCATCTTCTTTGCGTATGTAGTTGCAGACTTGGTCTTGCTCGTCCGGTAGCCCTTGCTGGCAGTCTTGACACTGGCGGCACCCGCGTCAACTACTGGTACTAAGGTCCCTAAAGCCAATACTGCAGTTAGTGAAGCCGTCATTACTTTGTTCATCTTAAACATTATCCCATCATCCTTTAAATTAAATTTCACTGGTGATAACCAGTCACAGTTGTCAACTGCGCCACCCCATCATGTCTCCGTGATGGGGTGAATCATAGCTAGCTACAACCCGTGTTTTATAACATATATGTTACCCACTACCATTTGACACACTAATTCCAATAACAATTGATTTTTGAATAATTTCGCCACTAATAAATGCTGTACGATAATTAATTATCCAATCAATCACTATGCTGCAAGCCACCAACAGTCAGCCTCACAACTTACCGTATGCCACTATCCAGTAACCGTCTACACCCCGTAGTAATTTCCCCGCTACGTCGACATGGGTGCTTTAGCTGTGATGCTGACGACCGCTCACCATACTCTTGGGTAAGACTTGATACTTGATGATCAGTCGATCCATCAGTCGCCGCCACGGTCGATAGAGCAGCAGAATGCTGACCGCGTTAGTAGCGGCATGTAGCGCATCGAAGAGAAAACTGCCGGCAAACGCCAGTAAGAAACTGGTGACGCGTAACGGTCGTACGTAGGCCAAGGCATACCAGAGATCCATGATCCAGCCGAACCAGAATCCCCACAAGGCTCCCCAGACGACCAGTAACCAGACATTATCCTTAAGCTGACTACGTCGTAGCAATCCCGTTGTCAGCCCCATCAGGCCCCACGCCAACATTTGCCACGGCGTCCACGGTCCCTGCCCCAAGAACAGGTTTGAGACCAGTGCCATCATCGAGCCGCTCACAAATCCCATCTCTGGGCCCAGGCTCACAGCACTCACGATGACGACAAAACTAGTCAACTGAACATTAGGAATTGCGGCTAAAGGCACCCGTCCCAAAACACCCAGCGCAACGATCACTGCTAGAAATACCAGTAAACGAGTACTCATTTCCCGCTTTTCGAAGTGCCAGTAAGCCGGTAAAAGGCTAACTGCCAAACAGCCAAAGCTGAACCAGAGGTAGTGTTTACCCTTTAGCAGGAGCATTCCTGCTAACAAGATCAGCATTAATACGACCGGAACAATCAGGCCCCAGTTAACTTGTTGTCGTCGTTGTTCGATTGTAATTCACCTCCCTTCGTGGTCAGCCGAACGTCTTGCCAAAAGAGTGCGCTAGGTACTTGTTGTCGCAGCAAACGATTAACGGCTGTGGTTGATAAAAAGTTGCTCGTAAAAAACGTACGGGTTGACTGCGGTTGACTAACTTGCCCATCAAACATAAACGTACAGTTGGTCGCAAATGCCGCACAAAAATCCATATCGTGACTGGCCATGACGACCGTTAATCCCGCTTGATGGGCCTGCTGCAAGATACCGCCAATGTGTTGTTTGGTATCTGGATCGAGCCCCTTAGTGGGTTCATCTAGCAATAACAACTCCGGCTGGGCCATCAAGGCTAAGCCTAGACCGAGCAACTGTTGCTGCCCCCCGCTCAGGTCAAAAGCATTCTGCTCAGCCACTCTGGTCAAATGACAAGTGGTCAACATCGTTTGAACGGCCTGATCAATATCGGTGCGACCCACCAATTTGGCCTGCGCCGTGAGCTCAGCTATCACCGTTTCCCCACTGAATTGTTCCGTGGGATTCTGTGAGAGGTAGCCGATGTGCGCCAGTCGTTCGCCATTTTTCAACTTCCAAACGATCTGTTGATTCAGCCGTACCTTACCATGTTGCGGTTTTTGGAGACCAGCTAAAATTGTCAACAACGTCGATTTACCCGACCCATTCTTGCCAATAATCGCCAACCAATCACCCGTATTCACGGTCAAGTTGAGTTGCCGCAGCACGGCTGACCCATTCTCGTAGTGCCGGGTAATTTCTCTAGCCGTTAATAATGGCGTCGCCGCAACCTTCAAGGTCGTCGCCGCTGGCTGTACAGCAAAGTGCCAATTACCAGTCTGCAACGCCTGTCGACCCGCCGTCACCGTTAAGGGCAAGGGTCGTACGGGTAATTCGTGAGCCAGAAAGAACTCAGGGACCGGCGGCACGAACGCCCGTAACTCCGGCGTCTGGTGCATCTGCCGCAATCCCGGCGAAACTGGCCCAGCGTAGGTGACCTGCCCAGCCGTCAGCAAGACCAGCTGATCAGCCATTGACAGGACCCGACTTAACCGATGTTCGGTCAAAATAATCGTAATTCCCAACTCATCGTGAACTTGTTGTAAAACGGTCAGAAAATTCTGAGCTGTCGTTGGATCCAACTGGGCTGTCGGCTCATCGAGTAAAATGACCTCTGGCTTAAGTGCCAGCACTGAGGCCAAGTTGACCAGCTGCAATTGCCCCCCAGAAAGACTGTCGATGGTCTGATGTAACAATTTATCCAGGCCCAAGAAGTTCGACAATTCCGCGATGCGCATGGTCATGGCCGCCGAATCAACCCCCAGATTTTCTAAAGGAAAGGCCAGTTCCTCAATCACAGTCGCCATGATTGGTTGCGTCTGTGGGTCTTGTGCCACATAGCCCAATTGCTGCGCACTGGCAACACTAGATAATGCCGTCAACGGCTGATTGTGAAAACGAACTTGCCCCATTTGTTCGCCAGCGGGTTGTAGTTCTGGTTTAAGTTGCTTCAGTAACGTGGTCTTCCCACTTCCCGTGGCACCGACGATGGTCACAAAGGCCCCCGCTTCGATGGTTAGGGAAATGTCGTTCAGTGTCGACTTCGTTTGCCCGGGATAGGTGAACGCTAGATGATCAAGCTGAATTAATTTTCCCATAAGCGATACACTCCCTCACCCAGTACTGGCAGACCAACAAACATGAGTAACGGCAAAACCAGCCACCAATCCATGCTGGCGCCAGCCGTCATCTGATAGACATCCGTGGTCCAACCGTAGCCTCGCCACCGGAAACTGATAATTAATATAAATAGGAACAGCCCACTCAAGCCAAAGATCACGTCGAGCGGTTGCCAAGCGTACGTTTGGTAATGGCTCCGCTTATGCGCCCCGAAACCCCGGGCCTCCATTAACACCGCTGTTTCCATTGCCGATGAGACAGAATCAATCAACAAGATACGCATGAGTCGACCCGTCTTTTGGATCCGTTGCCCCCAAGATCCTTCAGTAACCACAATTCCGCGTGTCTTTTGCAACATGACCAACCGGCGAAATTTCTGTGTAAATAGACTGACCAATCGTAAGGAGATCGTAAGGAGCATCGCTAGTCGGGGAACTACTGGAAATAGGAGATAGCTGAGCTTGGGAGTCGTCAAGATGCCATTAAAGAGAATAAATGCCAGAATCATCGCACCCAGCAGAATCGCCATCGTACAGCCATAAAGTAGCCCCGTACGCGTCAACCGAAACGTTATGGGGCCTAACGTCAAGCGCCAAAGTAGTCCCCGACCATGCTGATTGAGGAGTAGATTAAACAACACGATGACCGCCATTAGTGATCCGATTCCCTTTAAAACGCCGACAATCCGTTGCCGGCTAAAATACCAGCAGCTGATACCTAGTAATCCACCAAATAACGTAATTGCTAAGATTAAATGATTAAAAACTAATAATAGCGTAAACAATTCAACAAAATAAACGGCAACGACTGCCGGGTGAACTTGACTAAAAAATGATGTGCTGGCCAACGTTCCTACATTCACCAGAGGTCCCTCCCATTAATGCAACCGCTTTCAGATAGTTTCAAAACTACCCCACTACTAACTATTGCTATACGGTTACGCCAACTAAATTTTTGTTGGGCAAGTGGATTAATCGCGCTTGTTTTATTATCAACCATTTTAACAAAATTTGCTAGGGGACCTTCTCAGCCGTCCCCAAAAAATGACACTTTTTAAACGGCTACTAAAGTTTAAAAATGTAATTATGTACAATAAAATTCCCTATAATTAGCGACTTCATAGCATTTCCACTCATTTTCTATAAAAATAGTTCTCTGTTAAAAAGTGTATAAAAAAACAGCCACCCCAACCACGGATGACTGCTCTAATTTTCACACACATATTAAATCGACAATGCAAAGAATCAATGTTTATTACACATCATCTCTGATAATCGTGTTATTTCTTAACCAACACCGTCACACTTTCCACGTGTGGTGTCTGTGGGAATTGGTCAACGGGTTGAATTGGGCCATCAATGACGTAGCCGCGTTCTTGGAAGAGTTGCACGTCACGTACTAAGGTTGCTGGGTTACAGCTGACGTAGACGACCTTCTTGGGCCCCATCTTGGTGGTGGATTCAATTAAGGTTTCGGCTAGACCCTTACGTGGTGGATCAACCACGACGATATCGGGCTTGATGCCTGCCGCTTGCCACTGAATCATTTGATCTTCCGCCTTGTCCACGAAGAAGTCCACGTTGCTCAAATGGTTCTTCTGCGCGTTGACCTTAGCATCTTCAATGGCTTCGGGGACGATGTCGACCCCATAGACCTGCTTGGCGTGCTTCGCCAAAGCTAATGAGATTGTCCCAATACCACAGTAAGCATCGATCACGGTCTCCTTACCAGTTAAGCCGGCCTTGTCGATGGCCATTTGGTACAGCTTTTCGGTCTGCTGAGGATTAACTTGGTAGAAGGAGCGCGCAGAAATCGCAAACGTTAAGCCCATCAACGTGTCTTCAATGGTTGGCTTCCCATAAAGGACGCGGGTAACATTCCCCATGATGACGTTAGTCTTCTTGGCATTCACGTTTAATACGATACTCGTCACTTCTGGCAGTGCCTGATGAATCTGATCGACTAGTTGGGCCTGGCTCGGAATCTTTTGGGTCCGGCTGATCAGGACAATCATCATTTCGTGACTGTAGTAGCCGCGGCGAACCATGATATTCCGGATAACACCCTTATCACTGATTTCATTGTACGCTGGGATCTCAAATTGACGCAGCAAGTCGCGGACCTTGATGATGGCGGCATCGATAGCTGGATCTTGAATGTAGAAATCCGTCAACGGAATCAGGTCATGACTGTGTTGCCGGTAGAAACCAGTTTCCAATTGTCCCTTGATCATCCGGACAGGCACTTGGGCCTTGTTCCGGTATTGGGTTGGGTTCTCCATCCCTAACGTTGGTGCAACTTCAACATCTTGGTGCGCCTTACTGAAGAGTTCCGCAATTTGATGTTGCTTAAATTTCAATTGTGCTGGGTAGGCCAAATGTTGTAATGGCGCAATCCCGGTCTGCCGATAAGTCTTGTCGACATCTTTGACCCGGTCAGGCGATTCATTCTTCCAGGAAATCGCGCGCGCGAAACCATAGTTCTTAGCCACTTTAGTGACCTGGATTGTCAGCTCTTCACCGGGTAAGGCGTTTTCGATAAACAGTGGGAAGTCATCGACCTTAGCAACCCCCATCCCCTGATACGTCAGATCCATAATTGAAACGTCAAGTCGTTCATTTTTACTTACTGGTGCTTTAATTTTCATAGTAACCTCAATTTCTTTAATGCTTATTCTTTTTTGTTCTAAGACAATAGTTAACCATTTATTCTGAAATGAGGGTCCGACCGGTGTCATTACCGATCGTGCCAAATTTCACTGCATCTGCCATCATACATGGAAACCAACGCCACGTCCACCACTGGCTACCGAGATGTGTCCCCATCAAGCCACGGTAATGACCCGTTACTGTATGGGTTGTCTCAGTTGAAAGTTTCGTCGGCCGTGAAAGAAAGGGACTTTGCCACCTGTTGTGCAAAAGTCCCTTCCATCTTAATCTTCCGTTATTGATCCGTGTCTGGCAATTCCTCAACTTGTTTGACGAAGTTTTGTTCCGCCTCAAGTAATTCTGGAGATTCGCTAGTGACCGCGGAGTCTGGAATGGCATCCAAGTTGGCGTACATTTCGATATGTTGCCGCAGATTGCGGAACTTCATCGGTGCATCGCCACCATATTCGCCATCCAGGTTGATCATCATCCGGTCTTCAACTGGCCGGGCAACAACTTTGCTGGTCTTCTCATAGATGATGTGCGAGTCGTTGATGTGTTTTCCACCGTTCAAGACCAAGCCCATGAGCCGTAAAATTTCCGGCATACTGGCCGTCTTGACAATGATCATCGTGAACTTCCCGTCATCGAGCGCCGCATCCGGCACAATCTGCTCGAACCCCCCGATGGAATTGGTCAGCGCCAGCAAGAACATTGACGCCTTGCCACGGAAATGACCGCCATCGTAAGTCAGGTCCATATCGATTGGCTTGATCTGTGGCAGCAACTCGGCCCCTTTTAGCAAGTAGGCTAGGTAGCCAAAGATCGATTTCAAGTTCGATGGCACGTCGTAGGTCAGCTCGGTCAAGAGCCCCCCACCAGCAATATTGATAAAGTAGGTATCTCCCGCCTCACCAATGTCCATCTTGATGGTCTGATCCTTCAAAACTACCTTCGCCGCTGCCAACGGATCCTCGCGCGGAATGTGGAGCGCCCGGGCATAATCATTCGTGGTACCGGCAGGAATAATAGCCATCTTGGGACGATGAGGGAGTCCAGCAATGCCGTTGACGACCTGGTTAATGGTCCCGTCGCCCCCGGCCGCTACGATGAGTTCAAAGCCGGCCTTAGCCGCCCGTGTTGCTTCATCGCGAGCCGAGTTCGGCGCCGGCGTTGTGGCGTAGGCACTCGTTTCGTACCCCGCCCGTTCAAACACCGCTAAAATATCGATCAGGTCCTTCTTCAACGCCTCGCGTCCTGAAGTTGGGTTATAAATGACCCGTGCCCGTTTACGCATGATGTGCCTCCATTAGTTCTATTGTTGCAACGCTGCCATCAACAATTTGTTGACAACTTGCGGGTTTGCTTGTCCGTGCGTCTGTTTCATGATTTGACCAACTAAGAAGCCAACTGCCCGCTTCTTCCCGTTGTTAAAGTCCTCAATGGATTGGGGATTGGCCGACAAGACGTCATCAATAATTGGTTGCAACTTAGCAGGATCGGAGAGTTGAACCAGGCCATGTGCTTCCACGTAAGCCTTAGGTTCTTCGCCGTCAGTAATCGCCTTGAAGACCTTCTTGGCCATCTTACTAGAAATGGTCCCATCGGAAATCAAATTGATCATCCCCGCCAAGTTAGCTGGCGTCAATTTCGTTGCTTGTAAGTCAACTTGCTTCTCGTTCAGGTAGGCGTTCACGTCCCCTTGCAGGTAGTTGGCCGCCATCTTAGGATCAGCCTTTAAGGCCACCGTTGCGTCGAAGAAGTCAGACATTTCCTTGGTCTGTGTGATGACCATGGCATCGTAATCCGTCAAGCCAAGCTCGTTGACGTAACGTTCACGCCGCTTGGTTGGCATTTCTGGCATGGCATCGCCCAGCTCTTTGATCCAATCGTCACTGATGTTCAGCGCTGGTAAGTCTGGTTCTGGGAAGTAACGATAATCGTCTGCCCCGGCCTTGACCCGCATCAGGATAGTTTCACCGGTCTTTTCATCAAAGCGCCGCGTTTCCTGTTGCACAGCACCACCGGACATCAAGACCTGTTGTTGCCGTTTTTCTTCGTACTCCAACCCCCGTTGCACGTAGTTAAAGGAGTTCAAGTTCTTCAATTCCGTCTTGGTCCCAAACTTTTCTTGGCCCACGGGACGTACGGAAATGTTGACGTCGACCCGCATCGACCCTTCTTCCATCTTCACATCAGAGATCCCAGTAAATTGAATTCGTTGACGTAAAGCTTCCAAATAAGCGTAGGCTTCAGCAGGAGAAGCGATGTCTGGCTTGGACACGATTTCAATCAAAGGCGTCCCTTGCCGGTTCAAATCGACGTAGGAATAGTCCCGTTCATGGGTGTTCTTCCCGGCATCTTCTTCGATATGCATTTCGGCGATCCCGATTTTTTTCTTCACACCGTCCACGTCAATTTCGACCCAGCCATCGTGACCAATTGGCTTGTCGGATTGCGTGATTTGGTAAGCCTTGGGGTTATCCGGGTAGAAGTAATTCTTCCGGTCAAAGTGCGTGTGCTTTTCCACCGTAGCGTGTAAGGCCAGTGCGGCGATGATTCCGTCAGCAACGACCCCTTTGTTGGTGGTTGGCAGAACCCCGGGGTATCCCCAGTCGATCACGTTGGTGTTGGCGTTAGGGTCGGCCCCATAGGCAACTGGTGATGGGCTAAAGATCTTTGAATGGGTCTTTAACTCAATGTGGACTTCCAGCCCAATAGTCGTTTCAAAGTTCATTAGTTTTGGCCTCCTAACGTAGGTAATTGTAAATGAAAGTCAGTGTTTTGTTCGAAGGCGTAACCCGCTTTGTACAGCGTGCTTTCGTCAAATGGCCGGCCGATAAGTTGCATTCCGACGGGTAAATTGTTGCTAAAGCCAGCAGGTAAGGATAACCCTGGAAGGCCAGCTAAGTTGACCGGAATCGTCAAGACATCATTCATGTACATCGTGATTGGGTCTTTAATTTCAGCACCGATTCCAAAGGCCGTGGTTGGCGCAACGGGACCCATGATGAAATCGTGGTCTTTCAAGACCGCTTTAAAGTCGTTAATGATCACTGTCCGAACCTTGGCAGCCTTTAAGAAGTAGGCATCGTAGAACCCAGCGGACAAGGAGAAGGTCCCTAACATGATTCGCCGCTTAACTTCTTCGCCGAAGCCTTCGGAGCGTGACTTCACGTAAACATCTTCCAAGTTCTTCACGTCGTCTGCCCGATAGCCGTAACGAATCCCATCGAACCGTTGTAAGTTAGAGGAAGCTTCGGATGAACCAATGATGTAGTAAGCAGCGACCCCATACTTGTTGTGTGGTAAGGAAACTTCGTCGACCGTGGCACCTAACTTGCGGTAGGTGTCGGCAGCGGCCAAGATAGCGGCTTTCACCCCATCATCGACCCCTTCGGCCAAGAATTCCTTTGGCAAACCGATCCGCAACCCTTTAACGCTGGTTGCATCGTTCAAGTCGGCTGCAAAGTCAGGAACAGCTTGGGTAGAGCTAGTCAAATCATGGTCATCGTGACCGGCAATGGCACTCAAAATCGTGGCGTTGTCCTTCACGCTACGCGTCATTGGCCCAATTTGATCGAGGCTAGAGCCAAAGGCAATCAAGCCCCAACGAGAAACCCGACCGTAAGTTGGCTTAATACCAACGATACCGTTGAAAGCGGCCGGTTGCCGAATGGAGCCACCGGTATCGGAACCCAAGGCAACGGGCACCTGACCAGAAGCGACTGCGGCAGCAGAACCCCCCGAAGACCCACCAGGCACCTTGGTTTGGTCCCAAGCGTTCTTGGTCGTCTTAAAGGCGGAGTTTTCCGTCGACCCACCCATGGCAAATTCATCCAGGTTGGTCTTTCCGACGGTCACCATCTGCGCGTTAGCCAACTTGCTAACGGCGGTAGCATCGTAGACGGGGTTAAAGTTTTCTAAGATTTTTGAAGCAGCCGTGGTCTTTAAGTCCTTCGTGACCAAATTGTCCTTCAAGGCAACTGGAATTCCGGCTAGGGGCTGGTCGGCAGCGATGCCTTGAGCATCAATCGCATCCGCCTGTTTTAAAGCCGCGTCTTCATTTAAAGTTAAGAAAGCATCGATTTTAGGATCGGTGGCCTTGATGTTATCAAAAGTCGCCTGCGTCAATTCCTTGGCGCTGATCTTTTTCGCCACCAAATCGGCGTGGAGACTGGCGAGATCTTGTTTGAAGTAATTCATCTGTTAGTTATCCTCGCTTTCATCGATGATGGCCGGTACCTTGATAAAGCCCCGTGCTGCGTCTGGCGCGTTCTTTAATAACGCTGCACTTTGTCCCCAGTTATCGGCGACATCTTCACGCATCACGTTGAGTTGATCAGAAACGTTGCTGGTCACTTCGACACCGTCAGTATCGACCTCACTCAGCGTTTCAAACATACCGATAATGTCATCTAGTTGGGGCGTAAACGCATCCAACTCGGCATCCGTAAATTCAAGTTTTGCCAGACTGGCAACGTGTTGAACTTGTTCTCGATTAATTCGATTAGCCATCAATTATCCCTCTTTCTGATTTATCCGCATTCACCGTTTATCCCGGCCTTAGCCCAGAATAAACATACATTGCTATTTTACCATATATCTTGCTGGCACCAAAGATTCTGTTGGCAAATTGTGACAGTGATTCCGGCAAAACCAGTGGTCACCTAGGCGAACCGCTTCGCCTTCATCCGCCGGACCCCACCCAGTCAACCAGGTATCCCAAACGCCACCACTTTCGTTTAAGGCAACTGGTTGCATCTCGTTCATCTCGGTGATTAGAAACTGTATCATACCAAATTGACCACCCAAATAGCAACTCACCACTCACTGACCGCCAATCGTGACTGGTTAAAAAAGGACTAGGCCTCCCCAGTTGCTAACAGCACGTTGAGAAGCCCAGTCCAATTTAGGTTAAATAGCCAACTGCTAGTCTAGCAGCTAGAGCTATTCTGTTTAATAGCTATTAAATACGTGACTCGTGAACTTCTTGTCACCCGTGTTCCGTGAAAGGAAGCTCTGCACACCGTCCGTGGAAGACACAGTGATATCGATTGGTACCCCCGATGGCAAGTACTTCTGGGCCGCCGTTTGCAGGTACTGCGTGAAGCTGATGATCTCCGTTTGACTGTAGAATTGCGTCTGAATATTGACGTGCATCCCGGTCAAGCTCTTACCGTTGTAATGCGCCTGAGCCGTCACACCACTCAGGTTCGGGAAGAAGTTTTGGACTTGCGTCTTGAAGTTGGTGAAGGACGTTTCATCGTTACTGTTCGGGCTGCTAGAACCACTTTCGATTGGGAAGACGTAGTTCTTTTCGTTCAAGGCCTTCCAACTGGAAACGCTAGTAGCACCGGCTTTGTTCTCGGAGTATGCAATGAAGTCTCCACCTACCAGACTATCGTTAGAAGCCTGACGGTAAATGGCAATTGTGATTGGCACGTTCTTCAATGCTGACTTCTTACGTAACCGTTGGAGAACGGTGTTCGCTGCCTTCTTGGCATACGCCTCACCGGTCGCCTTATCGATCTTGGTTTCAAAGGTGGCTCCATACTGCGTCTTCTTGTAGTAATCGACCGAGTTTACGGCGATGCCGATGGTCACCCCACCTAAGGTCAGCTTATTGTTCTTTTGAGTCATGTAATCCTGTTCTTCCAGGGCTTGAATGTAAATAGGATTACGCTTAGTTGCCGAAGTTGAGCCGTTGCTAACGGGGTTTAGCCCCGTCGTGTTCGACTTACTCTTTCGATCCAACCAGTTCTGGACCGTATTGGCGCTCAAATACTGGCCTTCTTGAAAGACGTACTTCTTCGTCGAATACATCTTCTTAGAAACGTTCAGCATCCCGTTTTCAAAACTCTTCAGGTTGTAAGTATTTCCCGAATCCTGGCTGTTGGTGACCCCTCGTGATTTACTCGTTTGGTAGTGGCCACTCTTAATGACCCCTTCATAATCACCATCGCTGCTCTGACCAGTCAACTGCGTGGTCCCATTCTTACTGTTTCCAGAACTGCCAGACATACTGGAACTACTTAAATCGCCACATGCGGCCAAAAAGAGTGGCACCGTAGCCAACGCAATAAAGGTTCGTAACCGTTTCACGACTTGTTTCCTCCTAAAGTCATCATTTCGTTTCGTCCATAGCGGCTTGCAGCTGCGCTTCGTTCCAAATCGGAACGTTGAGCGACTGGGCCTTGGTCAGTTTGCTACCGGCGGCTTCGCCCGCAATCAGTAGGTCCGTCTTTTTCGAGACACTCCCCGTGACTGTGGCACCGTGTTGTTCCAACCATTCAGTGGCTTCTGGACGGGTCAGCTCTTGGAGTTTTCCCGTCAAGACTACCCGCTGACCAGCGAACTGTCCCTCGCCATCGCTAGCAGGAACCGCTCCGGTAAAGGTCAAATTGACCCCTACTTCGCGCAACTCAGCAATCAGCTGTTGGACTTGGTCACTGGCAAAATAGGTCACGACGCTGTCGGCAATGATTTCTCCTACCGTATCAATGGCAGAAATCTGTTCGCTGTCAGCGGCCATTAAATGATCGATGTCACCGAACTCGGCGGCAATCGAACGCGCAGCTTTGGCACCCACGTGGCGAATCCCTAAGCCAAATAACAAACGTTCTAATGAATTATTGCGACTATTATCAATGGCTGTCAAGAGATTTTGGGCCGACTTCTCCCCAAATTTATCTAAAGTTAATAATTGGTCGGTCGTTAAGCGATACAAACTAGCCACATCATCGACCAATTTTCGGTCAAATAACTGACTCACAATCTGTGGGCCCAACCCGGCAATATTCATGGCATTCCGCGAGGCAAAGTGATTCATTCCCTCGGCCAATTGGGCGGGACACCGGGGGTTGATGCAGCGTAAAGCGACTTCTTCATCCAAGTGGACTAGCTCGGCACCACAAGAAGGACAGTGGGTTGGCACCGGATACGGTTGCGCATCTGCCGGTCGTTTAGCCGTAATGTATTGTGAAATTTCGGGGATGATATCCCCGGCCTTGTGGAGCAATACGGTATCTCCCAGTCGAATATCCTTCGCTTCCAGGTAATCCGGATTGTGCAAAGATGCTCGGGCAACGGTACTCCCCGCTAAAGCCACGGGATCCATGACAGCCGTTGGTGTGACGATTCCTGTGCGCCCGACCGTCCATTTAATGTCACGAACGACCGTTTCGACCTCTTCAGGTGGAAACTTGTAGGCAATCGCCCACCGAGGCACCTTGACCGTGGCCCCAATTGATCGTTGCAACGGTAACGAATTGGCTTTAATAACGATACCATCGATGCCATAGGGCAGATCAGACCGTTGCGCTTGATACTGATCAATGTAAGCTGCCACGTCATCCATGTTGTGGGCCACCTGGTAAGTGGCATTCGTCGTAAAGCCTAATTCGGCAAGTTCATCCAATAGACCACTCTGCGTCCGCGTATTCAGCGGTCCGTAGTCGGCAATGTTATACATGAACGTCGCCAATTGCCGGTCAGCGGTGACCTGCGTATCGAGCTGCCGTAAACTCCCAGCGGCGGCATTCCGAGGATTGGCAAATGGCGCCTTACCAGCAGCCTCCCGTCGTTCATTTAACGCTAGAAAGGCTGCCTTAGGCATATAACATTCTCCGCGGACGTCAATGGTCAGCGGCCGACTCAGCGTTTGGGGAATCGACTTGATGGTTTTCAGGTTAGCAGTAATGTCTTCACCGATCTGCCCATTTCCCCGGGTGGATCCCTGTACGAATTCACCGTTTTCATACCGGAGTGAAATGGCTAAGCCATCGATCTTGAGTTCACAGTTATAGTCAAAGTCGTCTTCAACGTTCGACCGCAAGCGTTCATCAAATTCCTTGAGTTCATCAATGGAAAAGACATCCCCGAGTGACAACATCGGAATGTCGTGGGTGACCTTGGGTAGATCCCCCCGGGTACTGCCTCCCACCCGTTGCGTCGGTGAATCCGGCGTTACAATGGCGGGAAAGGCCGTTTCCAGCGCGACCAAACGCGCATACACTCGGTCATACACATCGTCTTCGACAGCCGGTGCGTCGGCATCATAGTACTGTTGGCCCCACTTTAAAAGTTGGGGGCGCAAATCGGCTGCTTCGTTAGCGGCCTGTTCTTCAGTTAAAGCATCAATGGGTTGATCAGTCATTTTCTTCCTCCCACGTTAACTTTTTTATTCAACACGTTTAATTGGTGCAAAGGCAGCCAAGAGCCGCTTAACTCCTTGTTCTGGAAAGGCAATGTCCAGTTCGGCATCTTCACCGGTCCCGTTGACCTTAACCACGGTGCCGACGCCCCATTTTTTGTGACTGGCCTTATCGCCAACGTTCCAACTCAGCTTTTCGGCGCCAGTACCAGTTGGTTCGCTGACCCGACCCGTCTTTCCGTGATAAGGATTGGCCACGGCACTAGCTGTCCGCCGGGCAAATGGCACATCGCGGCGACTTGGCGTTAATCCTGACTTAGTTTCACTGTAGTCTAAGTGCAACAACTCGGGATCGATTTCCGTAACGAACCGCGATTGCGGATTGGCCTGTCGCCGACCGTACAGCATCCGCGAGTAGGCATTGGTCAGGTACAGCTTGGTCTGTGCTCGTGTAATCCCAACGTAAGCTAACCGGCGTTCTTCTTCGAGCTCATCGTCTTCCAGCATAGCTCGCGACAACGGGAAGATTCCTTCTTCCAAGCCCATCAAGAAGATAACCGGAAATTCCAACCCCTTGGCAGCGTGCAAAGTCATCAAGGTAACTTCAGCGGGCTCTTCCTCAACATCATCTTGTGCAGAAACTAAGGCCAAGTCGGCCAGAAATTCGACCAAGCGATTGTCTTGATCCTCATCATGATCGGTGTTGTCCCAATCGCTATCAAACTTTTGCGTCACGGATAAGAATTCCTCAATGTTTTCGATTCGGGTTTCGGCTTCAAGGTTCTTGGACGCCTTCAAGGCTGCCATGTAGCCAGTCTTATCCAACAACTCACTGGTAATATCCGAAACACTCATCGTTGCTGCCTTATCCTGCACAGCTTTCAGCGTCATCCCAAATTTTTCCATAGCGTTCCGAATCCGAGCCCCCAGGTTGGTGGCCAGCGCAATGTTCTGCGTGGCTTCCAGCTCAGTCCAACCGTTAAAGTCGGCGAAGTCCCGTAATTTTTCAATACTGGTGGCCCCGATACCGCGCTTAGGTTCATTGATGATTCGCTCCAGGCTCATCGAATCGGCTGGGTTGGCGATCAACGTCAAGTAAGCCAAGACATCGCGAATTTCTTTACGGTCGTAGAACTTGTGGCCCCCGACCATGGTGTAAGGAATGTTGGCCTTGACCAGGGTTTCTTCAATCACCCGTGATTGGGCGTTAGTCCGGTAAAGGATGGCAAAATCACCATAACCGTGATGATTCTTTTGGTTCTCTTCTTGAATCTTAGCGACCACGTAATGGGCTTCATCGTTTTCGTTTTGGCCCCGGTAATAGGAAATCTTTTCGCCATCAGGATTTTCCGTCCAGAGGTCCTTTTTCTTTCGGTTGACGTTCTTTTGAATCACATCGTTAGCGGCCTTCAAGATGGTCTTGGTCGACCGGTAGTTCTGTTCCAGTAACGTCACGTGCGCGTTCGGATAGTCGTGCTCAAAATTCAGGATATTTTCCATGTTGGCGCCCCGCCAGCCATAGATACTTTGGTCCCCATCCCCAACGACGCAGAGATTGCCATGCTTTTTAGCCAACAAGTTAACCAAGGTGTACTGGGCATCGTTGGTATCTTGATACTCGTCGACGTGAATATACTGGAACTTTTCTTGGTAATACCCCAGCACGTCTTGATCCTGATTGAACAGCTTGATGGTCAACATGATCAGATCATCGAAGTCCATTGCTTGGTTGGCCAACAATTCCCGTTGGTAGCTGTCGTAGACGTCGGCAACCGTTGTTTCAAAGGGATTGCCAGCAGCTTCTTTCATCATCGCTGGTGTCTGCAAGGCATTCTTCGCGTTTGAAATTGCGCCCAAAACGGACCGGGGATCGAACTTCTTCACGTCTAGGTTCTGCTGTTGCAAGACCCGTTTGACCAGCGTCCGTTGCTCACCGGGATCGGCAATGGTGAAGGCCCGATTATACCCTAGTTTATCCGCATCGCGCCGCAAAATACGGACACATAACGCATGGAACGTGGAGACCCAGACATCATTGCCATCTGGTCCTAGCAATTTAATGACCCGCTCGCGCATTTCCTTAGCGGCCTTGTTCGTAAATGTAATGGCCAAAATCCGCCATGGCATCACGTTATTATGTTCGATCAAGTAGGCGACCCGGTGCGTTAACACCCGGGTCTTCCCACTACCAGCACCTGCTAGCACCAGCAGTGGTCCCTCGGTCTGAAGGACGGCCTCCGTTTGTTTATCGTTCATGCCAGTTAACAATTCTTCTCCTGCCACCCTGAACACAATCCTCTCTGTAATTAGTCTTGAATAGTATACCAAAAAAACATACGTTCTGCTGAGACTCCAGCCGATATTTTAAAATTTTACGTGGTGTTCGCCCGCGGGATTCATCACCCGCGCGGCCGCTGTCAATCGGCCACCTATTCCTGTTAAGTTGACCAACTGAATTAATCGTCAATGTCTTTTGTTTACGCATTAAGCTTAACTAAAAGATTAAAAGTTCCAAAGTACCGGCTATGCCTGTTTTAGCAACAACGGCAATAAAACAGGGAAGTATCGTGGTTACATCGCCTTACTAGCCGGCAACCATGGGTTTACATAGCGTTCTCAGACAACAATGAGAATCACTATAATCGTCGTACTCAATTGCCACCCAAAATGTTAGATAACCGCGCCTTACAGCTGTTGTTATGATAAAACACAGTCAGCGCCGGAGGAGGCCAGGGATGGAGCCAGCCGTGAAAGTGGTGTTAGCCGGCGATTCTTTTCCCGCCGGCTTACAGCACGGGCGACTTTGAAGCCACGTGGTTTTCGTGGCTTCAAAGCGAGCGAGAAGACTGGTGTTCTGCCAGTCTGAAGCGTCCCCACAGCAGGCGGAATCCCTGGCAGCCGTAGTGCGCCCAATTTAGCCGAATTGAATAGCACGAATACGTCTCAATACTGGATCAAGACCTGAATTTTATCTTTCAACCTTTTAAGCTTAACAAATACCAGCCTGAAATACGATAAACATTCTGATATTCCAGCCACCCAAGACCACATAAAGAGCGCCGTAGAAAGACTCTCACTTGAGAATTCTACGGCGCTCAGTGTTTCGGACTTAACCTAATTTATTCTGCGCTATCTGATTTTTCCGACCAGATACCGGTGTCGTCGAGCTGATCCAAGATTGGCTTCACTGACGGCCCTTGAACGGCGATGTGGCCCATCGTCTCATTGTCTTGCTGGTGACGCAGATGGTAGAAGTTAAAGTGCCAGTTGGCCTTTAACTGCCATTGTGTCCGCATGGCACTCAGCTGTCCCGCAGTAAATGAGGCCGTCACCGCTGGCGTCAAGATTTGTGGTTCAGCCAATGGTAACCCTGCGATGGCCCGCAAATGCTCAGAGAACTCATCGATCGTTGCGGCGGCCGCGAAGACATACCCCGTTTCGCTAGGTGCCGGGACGATCTTCTTCACGTAAATGGCACCACTGCTGGTTAGGTAGAATGAGACCTCGAACACACCCACGTAGCTGACGTTCTTAGCGACTTCGCTGGCTACCCGATGGATTTCACCGGCAACCGCATCATCGACCTGTGCAGGCACCCACGTGCGGATAGGCCGGTCGTCGACGGACTGGACCTCCGTAATGGGAAACGCCTGTTGATTGCCCTCTTGGTCGCGAGCCACAAGAATGGAGTATTCGCGATCATAAGCGACTTGCGACTCAAGGATGTACGTGCCCCAGTCGAGTAGGCCAGCAGCCTTCGCGATATCCGTTTGGGTCTTGATGACCAACTCACGACCATGCGACCATTCCTTTTGGATTGGCTTTAGCACACACGGATAGCCAATAGAATTGACGGACTGGTACACGTCATCGAGGTTAATGATGGTGGCATAAGGCGCGATGTTCACGTTGAGTTGTTCGAAGAAAGCCCGCTCCAACAGCCGGTCTTGCATCATTTCCAACATGTCGCTCCCCTGCGGAATCCGGGTAAACTGCGCCAAGAATTTGATTACATCCGTGCTGACCCGATCCGAGTCGTACACGATAGCCGCACAGCTCTCGGCAAAGTGCTGCAACTTATCGCGGTCCTTCGCTGAACCAACTGCCTTGAAATCGGCCAATTGTAGCGCTTCGCTCGTTTCATCCACGCCGTACGCACCAACGCGCAGCCCCATCTTGCGGGCCGTTGTCACTAACATTGCGGCGTTGGCACTACTGCCAACCACCCCAATCGTATCTCCAGGATATAAGACCGTGTTCGCCAATTTTACTCCCTACTTTCTCGCTTAAAGTTTAATAATCTTTCCGTTAAACACTGCAATGGTTTACTACTTTCATTTTAAAGTCTTGCCAATAATTAAACAAGTCTAGCATTTTATTTATCAGCGGCGAAAATAACCTGACCATCTTCAAACGAAGCGATGCTGGCCAGTGCCTCCAACTGAATACCAGCGTCTTCGACCAATTGATGGCCCTTTTGGAAGCGTTTCTCGATGACGACCCCCACACCAGCAACCTTGATATTAGCGGTAGCGGCAATGTCCAAGAGGCCTTGCACGGCTTGTCCGTTGGCTAAGAAATCATCGATGATCAACACTTTTTCTGCTGGCTTCAAAAAGCGGCGGTCGATGGAAATGTCGTTATTGACCTGCTTGGTATAGGAATAAACCTTCGCCGTGTATAAGTTATCGGTCAACGTCAGGCTCTTGTGCTTCCGGGCAAAAATCACGGGCACGCCCATGTGTAACCCCGCCATGACGGCTGGCGCAATTCCGGATGACTCCACGGTCAGAATCTTAGTGATGCCAGTATCCTTGAAACGACGCGCAAATTCAGCGCCCAATTCGTCCATCAATTGGGGATCAACCTGGTGGTTCAAAAAGTTATCGACTTTAAGGACATTGCCGGGCAGCACAGTCCCGTCGCGACGAATCCGATCCTCTAATAGTTTCATTGCAAATGAACCTCCATCTTTGTTTTACCTGCGCCATGGTGGCATTCCCTGACCAGAGACCCGTCAAGTCATGACCGCTGCTCACAGGTGTTTCTTTTTATTGTACCTGACTGAACCTTAAAAGCACAACGGGAAGCCGTCGACATTTACGAATGCTTAACCCCACCACAATCCGAGAACCTCAGCGACCACCGTACTTAGCGCGAGAATGCCGAGACTGCGGACGGCGAGGATGAAGGTTTCTTTTTTGACTTGAACGCGAAATAATCCTTGCACATTGCGGTAAATCAGTGGGATACTCAGCAGGGCCAGTAACGACCAGCGCGGCAAGTCCCCGATGGCAACACTGACGATCAATGACAGGTAGCCGAGCACGTAGAAACTGGCAAACAACCAGAGGGAGCCCCGTTTGCCTAAATAGTAGACGATGGTCTTCCGGTTCAAATCCAGATCTTCTTTGGCGTCACAGATGTTATTCGCCAGTAGCAAGGCGGCAATCGCCGCAATTGCGATCCCGGAAGCGAGCAACACCCGGGCCAATAACGTGCCGGTAAACTGCGCCGTTTGATAGAGATTTAGGTAGACGGTGATAAGCATGATCATGTAGCCCATGGTAAACCCTGCGAAAAATTCGCCAGTTGGCGTGCCGGACAATGGTTTGGGACCGCCGGCGTAAAGATAGCCGACTAAGAAACAGAATATCCCCATCAGCAGTAGCGGCCACCCCGTCACCCAGACTAAATACAAGCCGATGATGCCGGCCACGACCGCCATACTAGCCATCAAGGCAAAGATGCGGTGCACGGCCAGATGGTTAACGCCAATGATATTGGTATTTTTCTTCCACGCCGCGGCCTGATTACCAGCCTTCGTGTAGTCCTGATAGTTGTCGTTGATGTCAACGGCCATGTTAAATAGGAGCATCGCCACGAAGAATAAGCTGGTCACTCCCCAGTTGAGGTGTTGAAAGTTAGCCTGAACGAAAATCAAGCCGAGTAAAAACGGCCAGACAGATGCAATTTTTGCCTTAATTTCTACTAATTCGAGAAAGATTTGAACAGTCATGAGCGTCCCCTTTAAAATAATTTCTAAACCGATGATAACCTTTATTTGACAACGTTTCCATATATCGGTAACATAAAATTTATCGTATACGGATAGACTAGTGAGGTGCAAAATGGATCGACAACTTTGGCGGCAATTTCCCCAGGTAGAACCGCAATTAAATGCGTTGCAAAAATACTTAATGGCAGCGGTTCAGCTGGATAACCAGCCCATCCACAATAAAATATTAGCGCTCTTAAACTCCGGCGGCAAGCTTCTACGCCCCGGATATTTTTACTTATTTAGTGAATTTGGCGATCAAGCCACCTCGGAACAGTTGCAAGCGGGCGCGGCGGCCTTAGAGATTCTCCACGTGGGGACGCTGATCCATGACGACGTGATCGACGAATCAGCCACACGACGCGGCGTGCGAACGATTCAGATGAAGTATGGCCAGCGCAACGCCATTTATGCCGGTGACTTCATGTTCACGGTCTACTTCAATCAGGTGTTAAAGTCTACGGCTGACCGTGATCTCGTTCAAAATCACGTCAATTCCATGCACCAGATTCTCTGGGGCGAACTCCACCAGATGGACCTCAACTACCGGGAAAATACGACGCTAGACGAGTACCTCGCAGAAATTTCGGGTAAAACCGCCGAACTATTTGCCCTCAGCTGTTACCAGGGAGCCATGGTCGCCGGCGCACCACAGGCCGTCACCCGCTTAACCAGGGAAATTGGACTCGCGATTGGCCGGGCCTACCAGATGCTCGACGACATCTTAGACTACGCCGGTGACCCACAGAAGACGAAGAAGCCGATCCTAGAAGACTTGCGGTCCGGCGTCTATTCCCTTCCCCTGCTTCTCGCGATTCCTAAGGCCCCGCACGAATTTCACCGGCTCTTGAAGAAGCAACATGATATGACGGCCACAGATATTCAGGCTGTCCAAGCGTTGGTGACCCAGTACGATGGTGTCGGTGCCGCGCGGAAGCTCGCAACGGCATGGACGGATAAGGCCTTGAGCAGCATCGCGCAATTACCGGCGGGCACCACGCGAAATGACTTGACGAAATTAACTACGATGCTGCTGCGCCGTGATCACTAAGTTAATCGCTTAGCGGGTACCACGATTGGCGAATGGCTTGCTTGTCATCCCGTGTAACCACGACGATAAGCGTTGACAGTTGCCACCGCAGTAATGAGAGTGGGACATCAAGGCGGTTAGTTTGCGAGCATTAACGTGAGAACAGGGATTAAGCGCAACAAACTGACTGGTGGCGCACGTTTCGACACGATAATGGCAAAAATAAAGTATCCTAGATACAACCTAAAAAAATGTTTTCCCAGAATTTGAAAATTCTGAGAAAACATTTTTTGTTTATACCATTATGGTGCCATCTACTCTAACCTCTACCGACCACGGTCCAAGTCATACAACGACCGGAACCGCGCGTTATCACGGTACAACTCATCTGGTGTTCCCTGCATGTCGAAGTGACCACCTTCAATGAAGCGGACCTGATCGACATGGTTAATGCCCGCCAAATGGTGGGTGACCCAGATGATGGTCTTGTCATGGAGCACGCTAAAGACGGTATCCAGTAAATGCTGTTCCGTAATTGGGTCCAAGCTGACCGTGGGTTCGTCCAAGATAATAATTGGGGCATCCTGTAACAGGATCCGGGCCAGTGACAACCGTTGCCGTTCCCCACCAGAGAAGCGGCTCCCGGCCTCTTGAACCTCCGTGTTGTACCCTTCCGGCAAGCTCGCAATCAGGTCGTCCAATTCAACGGCCTTGATGGCGGCCCGCACCTCGTCATCCGTGGCCTTTAAATTACCCAGACGGACGTTGTTCATGACCGTCGTGTTGAAGAGGTACGGCTGCTGATCGAGCACTCCAAAGAGCTGGGCGCGTTGATCCTGTAACCGTGCGATGGGCTCGCCATTTAACGTGACGCTCCCACTGGATGGCCGTTCATCACCGAGCATTAATTTCAGCAAGGTACTCTTTCCCGTTCCACTGGGACCCAGCAACGCCAGCTTCTCGCCGGGATGCAGGGTCAACGACAAGTCATCGATGACCTGCCGCTGCGCCCCAGCATACGTAAAATGCACGTGGTCGAGCTTCAGTTCTTCCAGCGCACCAATTTCCGTTTGAGCGACCTTGACCGGCTCATTCTCGTCCAGCGCGTTGACCCGTTGAATGGAATTGCGGTAGACGGGCCATTCGCTGACCCCCTGACTCATTTCAGAAAAGGGTTCGACCGTTGGAAAGAGTGCCAGGCCAAAGGCAGCGACCCAGTTGGCTTCGGCTTGATTGTGGGTGAACATGACACCGGCCCACCAGACCAGGAAAATCACCGCTGCCCCAAAGACGACCTGAATGGCAAAGTTGCGCCACCACTGGAAATGGTGGTCAGCCCGCCGGAGCGAGGCAATCTCGTCAATGGGGGCGTCCTGTTGGGCGAGAAAATCATGGCGGCGACCAGAAATCAGCCAGTCACCCAAACCCAATACGGCGTCCGTCAGCTGCGTATAGAACTGACGTTGCACCTGCCGCGCCTGGAATTCTCGCCGCCCGTTAATGGCCACGGATAGTAGCGGCATCAAAATGACGATGACGCCCAGCAACAACAGCATTAACAGCCCAAATGGCCAGCTAAAGTAGCCGATGCCGATGACCACGAACAGGTACAGCAACCAGCCGATGACCAGTGGGAAGACCGTTCGTAAGTACAAATTTTCAATATGGTCGATGTCCTCGGCTAAAATGCTCAGGACATCCCCCGTTTGGTGCGTCTGCCGAATCGCAACGGCCTGCTTCTCAACGGCTTGATAGAGTCGCTTACGGAAGTCGGAGACGATTCGGAGCACCCAGTTGTGGCTAGTCAGTCGCTCCGCATAGCGAAATGCTGGCCGGCCAATCCCGAAGGCCCGGGCCAAAACGATGGGCACATAAATCATCAAAATGTTATAGGGGTGCGTCGCCGCTCGACTGATCAGGTAGCCGGAGTTAAACATCAGCGCCGCCCCACAGAAATACGTCATAAATCCTAAGAAGAGAACCAACGCCAGCAATTTCCGGTAACGCCGGAGGTAGGGCATGACCCAGTGATCATGTTTAAATGTCGCAAAGAACCCTTTCATTTGACCGTCGCTCCTTCCATTTCTGACCGTAACCGGACGTACGCCCCGTCACGCTGCTGTAACTCAGCCGGTGTCCCCTGTTCCACGATCTTTCCGTGATCCATGACCAGAATATAGTCCATCTCGTTCATCCAGTGGAGCCGGTGGGTCGCGAAGAAGACCAGGTGGTGGTCAAAGACGGGTAACATGGTCTGCTTCAACTCAACTTCGGTCTCGATGTCCAAATGCGCGGTCGGCTCGTCGAAGAGCAAGATACGGCGGGAATCATCCAAAAAGGCCCGCGCCAACGCAATCCGTTGCGCTTGCCCGCCACTGACGCCCCGTGCGCCCTCACCAATGGACGTGTTCAGACCATCGGGTAAGGTAGCGATCCAGTCGGTCAAGCCGGCCTTCGCCGCCGCAGCGTTGACCGCGTCATCATCGGCATCCGGCGAATAGAACGCCAGATTATCTCGGAGGCTGGCGTGAAACAGATACGGCGCCTGGGGAATGTAAACGAAGCTACGTTGCCAAGCCTTTTGATCCAGGTGAGGCACCTGCGTTCCCCGAACGTTGATCTCACCAGTTTGTGGGCTCAAGAAGCCCCCCAAGGTGTTGATCAACGTTGACTTGCCGGATCCGGACGCCCCAATGATGCCGACCTTCTGAAAGCCGTGAACGTCAAAGCTGATGTCCTGAAGCGTGGTGTCGTCGGCGCTGTAGCCCACGTTCACGTGATCAAATTTGAGGGCATCGTCGGCTTGCCAAACGGGATCACGGTCGGGCAGCAATTCCCGGTCACTGGGCGTGTCGCGTTGTAAGACATCCAACACGGCGGTCAACGCGTTTTTCCCGTTCAGGGTGGCGTGGTAGTCGTTGGCGAAGTTGCGGATGGGCGCAAAGTAGTCCGGCGCCAGCGTCAAGATGACCAAGGCTGGCAAGAGTTGAATCGTGCTGTTCATCAATCCAAAGCCCAAGAAGACGGCAATGATGGCGATGGACAATGTTGTAAAGAAATCGAGGGCAAAGGTGGAGGTCATGGCAATCGTCAGGGTCGCCATGGTCTTCTTACGGTAGTCCTCGCTGACGTGATAAACGTTGTCGGCATAGGTCTCGTTTAGCCCCAACTGTTTCAAGGTCGGCAATCCCCGCAAAGTGTCCACAAAGTGATTGGACAGCCGCTGATAACCGGCGTACTGCTTGTCGGCCTTGGCTTGGGCGGCTAACCCCAAGATAATCATGAAGAAGATGATCAGTGGGTAGATGGCGAGCAGAAACAGCGCCTCTTTCCACTGGATCATGGCAATATAAATCAGGATCAGCCACGGTGTGATCGACAGGTCAAGAACCTTACCGATGATCATCATCAGGTAGGTCTGAATCTTGTCGATGCCTTCCAGGCCCATGGTGACCACGTTGCCAGTCCCCTTCTCTGCCACGACACTGGGGCCGAGGTCGAAGAGTTTAGCCATGAATTGCTTCCGCAGCGTCTTGGTCGTTTTTTCGACGAACGGATACAGGAGCCAATCCTTTAAGATGGTTAACAAATGGCGGCCCAAAAAGGCAACCGCAAAGACGGCCAACGGGGCCACAATGGTCCCAATCGGCTGTTGTTTCCACAAGTGGACGATGGCCACGGACAGGTACTGAGCTTGTAAAATAATCATAATGGCTTGAATCACTGTCAGTACCGCCATGATGGCCGCCGCCGGTTTCACCCCGGGAAACTTAAATACACGTTGATCAATCAAATCCAAACGCCCCCTAAAGATTAGGTACACTTGATGCTAAATGGTCGCCCGCTTGGTCAAACGGCGTGCTAAAGCAGCACCGCCCTAGTTTGGTAGCACACCTGCCGCATACCTTGATGTACCATCAAACCAACTTCCCAAGTCCGTGAGTTCTCACCCCCAGCACGACCATGTTAACCGCGACCGTCACCCAGTCACAGCTGAAACGACTAACCCTATGTAACCGCAATACATACAGTAATGATACTGCTTTCACAGCCGTATTTCGAGTAATCGACCCCGGTGCATTGCGGTAACGAAACAGGCGCCATGGTTACCATCCCCGGTCGACCCGGTACGGCTTCCATGGCGTCTGCCAATTTAATCAGGAAAAAATTCAACTCATAGCTTGTGCGTCCATCACCCACTGTGGGAAATGGCTAAGCGTCTTGCTTAGGTGAAGCCAAGCGCTTGTAGAAGACCCAGTAACTCCAGATGAAGTAGATCAGAACGATTGGCAAGATGCTAAACGTTAAGATCGTCATCAAATGCAGCGTGTACGGGGAGTTCGACGAGTTCTTGATCAGCAAGGAGTAAGCTGGGTTGTTGGCGATCATGACCCGTGGGAACAGGCCATTGAAGATCAGCACAACGACGCTGACCAGCCCTAACCCACTGCCGATAAAGGAGAGCCATTCGTGGTTGCCCAGAACCCCCCAGTAAGCTAAGCAAGTCACGATGACTAATGCGACCACGATAGCCGTGGTGCTCAGTGGCTTCTTGTCGAAGAAGTCGGTGGAGAAGTAGAGTAAGACTGCGAATAAGACTTCGCCAGCAAATAGAACGGGATAGAGAATCTTGTTCCAAGCCAAGGCCCGGTCACGGAGGCTACCTTCCGTCTTTAAGCGGATGAAGTTTAACCCGTGGACCAAGCACAGCACCGTCACGGCGACCCCACCGACTAAGGAGAACAGGTTGACGTAGTCCGTAAAGTGGGCGGTCATGTCCCCGTTCTTATCGATAGGCATCCCGGCAATCATTGAAGTGAACAGCATCCCAAACAGGAAGGCGGCACAGAAGCTCCCAATGGTTGCGGCCCATTCCCAGAAGTTCCGCCAAGTATCCGTTTGCATATTTGCCCGGAACTCGAAGGAAACACCCCGGAAAATCAGGGCAGCTAGGATCAGGAACAGGATCAGGTAGTACCCGGAGAATAAGGTAGCATACCACATTGGGAATGAGGCGAACATCGCCCCACCAGCTGTGATCAGCCAAACTTCGTTACCATCCCAGTGTGGCCCAATCGTGCGGATAACGACGTCACGTTCAGCCGTATTTTTCGCAAAACTCTTCACGAGCATCCCCACACCGAAGTCGAAACCATCGAGGAAGAAGAACCCGCTAAACAGCACACCGATTAAGATAAACCAGACAAATTGCAGACTAGTCATGGTTGAACGCCCCCTTTGAGTAAGGATCGAGGTCAGTGTCGCCGGATGCGTACCCGTCAGTCAATTCGTCGTCTGGACCAGATTTCAAAACCCGGTGGCAGAGGACAATCATTACGACGCCCATGCCAGCAAACATTAAGAAGTAAACAATGTTGGTCGTCAGTAACGAGGCCACGGAAACATTTGGTGAAACCGCGTCGGCAATCGTTAACAGCCCATAAACGATCCATGGGTAACGACCGAATTCAGTGATGAACCAACCAGCGGTGTTGACGATAAATGGTAGCCACAGGCACAGTCCCAAGATGTACAGGAACCAGCGTTGCTTCATGATGGCTTGCGACTTCTTACGGTTGAAGATCAACCCCACGATGGCGAGTAAGGCAAACAGTGCCCCCGCACCAGACATGATCCGGAAGCTCCAGAACAACGTCTTGGTTGGGACGTAGTAGTTCATGTCACTCCCGAACTTCTTATCGTACTTCGCATGCATCTCTTTGTTGATGGTGTTCATACCTTTAATCGTCCCGGTGGTCTTGTGATAACTCAACAAGTTCAGCACGTAAGGCACGTCAACCGACCAAGTCGTCTTGTGTTGCTTGGTGTCAAACCCCGCAATTGCGGACCATTCCCCTTTGTTTGTGGAATCCTTGTAAAGACCTTCCATGGCGGAGAACTTCATTGGTTGGTTGTTGATTAAGTAACGGCTTTGCATGTCCCCACTGGCAATGGAGCCCAGAGAGAAGATGAGACCGATGACCAGGGCCACGTTCAATGACTTACGGTAGAACGTGACGTGATCCTTCTTGAGTAACCGCCAAGCACAGCAACCGGCGATGACAAAGGAAGCGGTAACAAAAGCACCGAAAATAACGTGCGGAAATTCATTCCACAGCTGCGGGTTCCCCACCACTTTACCGAAACTGACCATTTGGACATGACCAGTCTTGGCGTTGATGATGTAACCCAAAGGATTTTGCATGAAACTGTTAGCAGCCAGAATCCACAGTGCGGAAAGTGAAGACCCGAACATAACTAACCAAATAAATAGCGTGTGGACCCACTTATTGAAGCGGTCCCAGGTAAACATCCACATGCCGATGAATGTAGATTCCAAGAAGAAGGCGGCCAAAGCTTCAATGGCTAGTGGTGCACCGAAGATATCTCCCATGAACCGAGAGTATTCGGACCAGTTCATCCCGAATTGGAATTCTTGAATGATACCGGTAACCACACCAACGGCGAAGCTATACAGGAACATTTTGCCCCAGAACTGCGCCATTTTCTTGTAATCTTTATCACCCTTGATGGCGTACATGGTTTCCATGACGGCCACCACGAAGGCTAACCCGATTGAAAATGGAACGAAGAAGAAGTGAAAGACAGTCGTCATTCCAAATTGAAATCTGGCTAGGCCTAGGATATCCAGACCAAGATTTAACATTTTTCTAACCTCCCCAAACGTTATGTGTGTAAATAAATAATTGCTGTCTTGTGTCCATTATATCGAGTGATAAGTCAAGTTTCAATGGTTGGGCGCTAATATCGTCAAAGTTGATGGATTATATCAGAAATTTCTACTGGGATTGTTGGTTGACTATCGTAACAGATTCTAAAATGTGTGTTAATCGTTGAAAACGTTTTCGACTTGTGGTCAAAGAAATATGCCCGTAATTGAGCAAACTCGTGCTAAAATAAAGCTAACACGATTGGTCGGAAAAAGTGGTGGTGGTATCCGACTGAATTTAATCAGCGCAGATGGCGGTCTGATCAGCCCTAAGTGACGCTGATTACCAAGAGCTGAGCTGGCTATTAGCAATGATTCAAGCTGTAGGTAATCCGCGGCTTGGCTAATTGTTGGTGTCATTAGTCGACTGCTCGTGTGAATTGCTGCGCACCAATGTGGTTGATTGTCCATTTGAACGGACAGTTAACAAACCAGCCAATGAATTTTTGCCACGCCCCGTGCGGTCGACCGACTACACTGCAGGCAAGGTCAGATGCCACCCCACCCTTTTTCCACAAATCGTCACTGAACTTTAATTGCTCGAGGAGGTTTTTACGATGACAGAACGAATTTTAACGTTTCAGGCATTGAATCCGGACCAAACGAAACAGATTGAAGCTTTAGGCGCCGAAGTGGTCCCGTTTGAAAAGTTGGCTGAAGCCAGTGGCATTACCGCCATCTTTGGCTGGAGTCGCAAACACGGACTGAACGTGCTGCAGGATCCGCATAACGATGTGAAATGGATTCAAACGGTGAGTGCCGGGGTGGACTATCTGCCACTGGACTACATCAAAAATCACCACATCATGCTGAGTAATGCAGTCGGCGTGTACTCCCCGGCAATTGCGGAATCCACGATTGGCTACCTGCTGTACTTCTTGCGAGGCTTCAATGAAGCAGTAAAGAATCAGGCCGGCCACTTCTGGCAGCCACCAGAGCGCAACGATTTAGTGCTGCTGGCGAGTCAAAAGGTCGTCATCTACGGGACCGGGAGTATCGGCCAATCCATTGCGGAACTGTTGAATGGCTTTGGCAATTACCCGTACGGCGTGAACCGCTCGGGCCGTTCGGTGGCCGGATTTGCGGGCACGGTGGCCCAGAAAGATGACGCTGCCTTGATCAAAGACACTGACGTCATCATTAACGCGATGCCATCGACGCCAGAAACGGACCACTACTTCAACGAGGCCTACTTCAGCCAATTAAATGGCGTGCGGGTCTTCGTCAACGTTGGCCGGGGCACTTCGGTCGACGAACAAGCGTTGATCGACGGCTTGCTCCACCAGAATGTGCTGAACGCTGCCCTCGATGTGTTCAATACGGAGCCGCTCCCCAAGGACTCGAAGTTGTGGGACCTGCCAAACGTACTGGTCACACCGCACCAGACTGGCTTTGCGATGGAGAATACAGCACCGATCTTTGGCTTCCTAGCGGATAACTTAAAGAGTCTGCAGGAGACTGGGGAATTGAAGGTTAATGTGGTGGACCCGGGCCGTGGATATTAATTAAAAGTCAAAAGATAGTGTTAGAAATTCGATTCTGAATTCTCTAACACTATCTTTATTTACAACCAAGCCAGCATACTTATTTTCAATCAATACTATTTGATTGTCATTATCCATCATTTATCGGCTTTACAAAATCTGTACACAAAATCTACACCCCCACTACATTCTCCTGTTACGCTAATTTAGGTATTAAGAAAGTGTCCAAAATTAGGAGGAGAAAAATGCATCGATCAACTATTGTTAAATCACTGAGCCTCGCCGGTGTCGCCTTATCCCTTATGGGTGTTGGTGTTCCTAGCGCAGCCGCAGCGACAACTTCACAAACGCCAGTCATCGCAACTAGCACGACGGGGACGCAAGCAACGACGACTGGTAAGACTGACAAGCAGTTAGCCCCCCTCACGGTTCAGCCCCGTCTCTCAACCGACGAGATGGCAGAACAGGTTGCCCTTTATGGCGATGTGAACGACACTCTGATCAAATTGTCCGGTACCAAAAACACACGGGATATTGGTGGCTATAAAACTGCTGACGGCAAATGGCAAATCAAACACAACCGTCTTCTTCGTTCTGACAACTTGAACAAACTAACCAATACAGACAAGACCATTTTAAGTAAAGACCATCACGTCACGTCTGTTGTTGATTTCCGAACTAACGGTCAAATTAACAAAGCTCCTGACCAACTAATTCCAGGCGCTAAAAATACTGATATTTCAATTCTTGGCGAATACGCTTTTACTGACGGTACTGCCTTAAACTCAGATAAATTCTCTGGCGATGGTGGTTTCTACGTTCAACAACTCGAATTCGGTTTTCCCGCAGTTAACGGCTACAACCAATTCCTAAACATGCTGTTGGCCAATAACCAAGCCACCCTTTTCCACTGTTCTTCGGGTAAGGACCGGACTGGAATTGCAACCGTCCTGGTAATGTCCATCTTCGGTATGGATCGTAAAACCATCATGAATGACTTCATGCAGTCTTACCAAACTGGCCGGACAGTAAAACCAGATTGGCTCAACGAGTACTTCAGAGAAATCATGTCCCGTTACGGTACTATGGACAAGTACATCACCAAAGTTCTTAAATTCTCTCCAGCACAACAAGCTGAACTGCGAACTAAGTACCTGGTCTCCACAGACGGTAAGAACACACCTTACACGGACCCTAACGCCGTTAAACCAACACCGGCGCCAACGCCAGCACCTTCAACTCCTTCAGTAGTTGCACCAGCACCTTCAACTAAGCCCCAACCAGAAAAGCCAGCGCAACCAACACCTGTCGTGCCAACTACTGAAACAACGACTCCTGCCAAACACAAGGCCAAAAAGGTTAAGGGTAAAATTACTTCAACCAAAAAGCTGAACACCAAGTACGTTTACCACCTGAAGAGCAACAAGAAGTGGTTCAAGGATGCCCATCTCCAAAAGCTTCTCGGTCACACGAGCAAGAAGCACAAGAACACCACTTGGAAATTGGTCAAGGTTGAACGGATCAAGATCAAGGGTAAGACGCACACCTACTACCAAGTTAAAGATCACGCAGGTCACAAAGCGTGGATTCTCAAGTCTTACGTGGTAAAGATCAAAACTAACAAGATGCACCACCAGGCATAAGCCCACCTCTCCCCTTTAGAGGTGACGACAAATAGAGAGCAGCTCGGCCATCCCAAGAAATGGTCGAATTGCTCTCTTTGCTTTTGATATCTTTATCAACACCACTTATATTAAAATGGCAACTCGTCGTCAATACTATTATATTGCCCTTTATAGGCAACATGATTATCCACCATAACCTCTAATGTATATATAGGCTCAGGCTTTCGGAGCCGAAATGACATTTGTTCTTTAAATAAAGCCTTATGACCATCCCGCGGCCAGTTAACCACTCGACCATCTGGTGTTATTGATTTTATCGTAACATTTAAATAACGATCTCTAGCATCTGGATTGACAGCATACTTTGGTTCATTTGCGTTCGTAACTCCCCAGTCAGATGGATACGGATTCTTCACACGATTCTGAATACTGAACTCTGTTGACGACATTGAAACATCCCTAACAAAGTTTCGATCCATATAAAAAGTAGATTCGTCCCCTAGCTGTATGTAATCATCAAATTGATAGTTTCCACAGTCATGTAGCAGCGTTAATAAGGTTGTCTTCTCCGCAGTTGAACGTACTAAAATCTGTCTTAGTAAATTTAAGTCAACTTTCTCTGGAATGACGATCTCTGCGTGCTTATGCCCTGTAACATCTCTTCTTTGCTCCGGAGAGAGGCCCATCATACTGGTATCATGATAAATATACCGAAATGGTAACTGGCTAAATTCTTCTGGTGAGCTCATCAGCTCCACATTTTCATTCCTAGCCAATGTACGGTCACTAAATCTAGTATCCGGTAAGTTCAACAACTCTGGCAAACTAAAGAGTAAGAACACAGGTACCGGACAATTCGCAGTCAATTTTCGCTGTTCGCGACTATAGGATGTTTGAAAGCCTTCATTATAGAATTGCGTAGGTGTCCGTGGCCTAAAATAGAATCTTACCATTTGTTCAACTAAATCCTTTGTTCCCGAAATAACTGAATCGCTAGCATTATCGTTGATCATGATATGATGACTCGCCGCATAGTCCCGGGAGACAAGAAAGCCACTATTTAGTATGCTCACTGCATTAAGTATATCCGTGAAATGAAATGCAAATCTCGGCCAATACCTACGTTTAGTGGGATTTAGACCAACATCAATTGTGTTAGATGTCAACTGCGTAATCACGTCTATATATCGCATGTTTACCCCTCCAGCAACGTTCGGAAATCTTCTTTATGACTCGCTTCATCTTTCTCACTGGCTAATCGTTTTTTAAGCGTCAAAGCGAAGATTTGATTATCTCCTAATGAAACTGGTATTAGCTCAATATATGCTAGTTTAACCATTAACTTTTTAAAAAAGCCATTATCATAATGGCTTAAGATTACTCGCGGGAAATCAACATCTAACATAATTCCTTGATCACGCAAACGTGTCCAGAAATCAGAAATATCTGACTGCGTAAGTGCATAACTACGCTTATCCGGCAAGCTTACCACCATAAAATCACTAGAAGTTTCATCGATTTCATCTTCATTATCAACAATTTCAACATGATGCTTATCCTCATAAAAGTCGCTTGCCCCTTGCGCCAACTTAAAGTCATGCTTGAACTCACCTAGGCTTAGAGACGTTGGTTCACTTTCAATCCATTGACGCATCTCTCTGACATTTTTATACTCTGGTTTTCTTTCCCATTTGGAATAAATATGCACGTAAACCTTAATCGGTAGCGGCTTCAGGTAACGCTCCATCAACGGCTTAACTTCCTTATCCCAATCCAAGCCACCATTTCCAGCGCCTAATTGTGGAAACGAGATCGATTCAATTCCCCGTTCACGATAAGTCGCGACGAACTTCTTCAAACCCGCTTCAATATATTCCAACTTAGACTTATTTCGCCAATTTTTTTTGGTGGGGAAATTCAATATCCATTTGCTAGGTGTCTTATAAATGTATAGTTTTCCAACAGTTAAGCTGCCATTTTCACAAAACTTTTGATACTGCATAAACATATCCGGATAGAGCTTTTTAAATTGAAGTGCAATTCCCTTACCCATGACACCCACAGTATTCACGGTATTCACCAGCACCTGGGCTGGGCTGTCAAATAAGTTTGAGTTTACATACAATAACATAAAAAATTGCCTCCCCCAGTTTCAAAAAAGTCTCAGATATCGCAATTAATTATACCACATTGCCTCTGTTCTCCCGCTACGCTACTACTCACCCCACACGATTTTCCTACCAGTTAGTAACCCGTCCCCGCGCAACTATCAGCAATCCATTCTATTTCTAGTTATCAATTATCTTTCATGTTAACGTATTCCTAAACCCTGCGGCTAGTTACTAGTGTCTTAGACTCAGAGTCTAGCGGACCGCGGTGTCTCCGGGGCCTTCTAGCTGGGACACTGCCACCACCTAACTGCCGCACAGTACAGACTAACGACTACTTTACCGCTAGCCCGCTAGCATGCCTCGCCAATCGCAAATGGCTGCCACCCAGCTCTCAGCCACGCTCGCCGCTGCCCGCCACTTTGATTCATGAGAGGAAGTCTTCCTATGAAAATTAGGAATCTGTCGAACAATGCAACGCGTCAGCACTTTCAACTCCATTACAACGAGCCAGCAGAATTACTTGAGGTGCGCATCATCACCGGTGAAATCTACGTCTACCGCGATGTCAGTCGATCCACCTATCAGCATTTCAGCACTGCGGCCGATCCCGTCGCCTACTATCGGGACAGCATCGTTCATCACGGCCACATTCAGATTCGCTTCAATCGGTTTCAGCTCAGTGACGTTGGCCGGAATACCGCGAAACTATTGCCGCTTAACTGTCACCTGATCATCTCGATTGCCTATGACAACAACCAGCGGCTCCTGCTGGTTAACCTGTTGGAGAAGACCCAGTTGCTCTACCCTAACGTGCCCCGTGAAATTGTGGAGATGTTGCTGCACGCGCCGGATCAGGATAGATTTTACCTGGAAATGATTGTGCTGCACTACCCTTGCTGTGCAGTTCGATGACCGCCATGGAAGCCTTACCGGGAGAAACGCCACTCATGACCCGCACATTAGAACTCGAAGAACAAACACTGATGGACGGTCGCTACCGGCTGCACTACGCATCGGGCGCACAACTGCTGGAGGTTCAGACCGCCAACGGGCAAATCGTGGTCTTTCGCCGCATCAGTCACAAGTTTTACCGCGACTTTGTGACCTGCCACCAGCCGGATATGTATTACGAAACGAAGCTGCTGAAACGTCACCACATCAACCTCAATACCGTCAGCCTGACGACTAGTGAGGTGGGCGCGACCAGTGCCAAACAAATCAGGCTCCCCTGCGGCGTCCAGGTCACGGCGATGACCTATGATGGCCAGCTTAGCGTGCTGCAATTGACGATGGCCAATCACCAACACCAGGTTTATGGCGATGTCTCCTTTGATGAGGCGCTGGGTATTACCCTGACGCGCCAGGTGGACGACTACTACCATCACCATTTCGACGACCGCAAGCCGTTGGTGTTCTGAGAGAAAGGAGACCATTGACATGGAAATAGCGGAAACGTACGATGCCCATCGTCACTACTTGTTGCACTATCAGCCACGCGCGGAATTGTTGGAGGTGAAGGTCAACACGCAGCCAATCATCGTCTATCAGGACGTGTCGCCGACGACGTACCACGAGTTCGTCAAGAGCCGCCACGCGAATAACTATTACAGTCGGATCATCCAACACCACACGTCACTGACACTGACCTTTGAGCATGAACCGGCAGCTAAAAGTCTGACGACGGGCCGACCACAACGCCTGTGGGGAAAGATCGTCTACAGCATGACTTACGATGCGCACGCCAAATTACTGCAACTGACGCTACACCATATCCCCCGCACGAAGAACCCGGATCTCAATAAGCGCGCGTTCATTCTGTACATCTACGCCAATACGGAAAGTTCCCTGGCAGATGGGCTGTTGCTGGCTCCGGATCCGGATGAGTTCTATACGCAGATGATTGCGCCTAGGCCGGCGATGCAGGTTGAGGTGGTGCATTGGATGGAGAATTAGTGGGATATTGATTACTGTGGATTGAGGGGATGGAGTTATTGATTACTAGGTACTTTTAGTGAATACGAAGTAAGCACCTAATAACTGACCGCGTTGAAATATAGATCAAAAGGAAGATTGTGCCCTCGATTTTTGAGACGCCATCTTCTGCGAGTAGTTTGACCATCCCTCTAATATAGTCGAACTACTCGCTTTTTCTTTCCCAATTTACCATTTCTATAAGCAATAAGTCTTAAGATGGACTGGCCCTTGCTGAACTTCAAGGTAATTTTGGGGCTACGTGTAAATGGCGGTCGTAAAATGTAGGAAAATGGCAATTGGAAATTGTCGGTTTTCCTACATTTTTTTGATATCATAAATCACATTGGAACCATGGAAAGAAGATGGCGTCCTCGGTTTTTGAGGACGCCATCTTCTTTCCATGCCTTAAGCGGCTACTGTATTTAGCTGAGCGTTACCTGAAGAATTATGCGCAAAATTCCATGGTAAATAAGCTTCCAGCTCTGATTTCTTTGCGAATGCTGGCAGTTGTGACATGTTTTCTAAAAGATAACGAATATATTCTTGTGGATTGTTGCCACTTGCTTTGGCCGACGCAATTAGAGTCATCCAAATAGCTGTAGCTTCCGCTCCAGCTTGACTCGTACTGAACAACCGGTTCTTTCGGCCGATGACTAGGCTCTTGATATTACGCTCGGCAGCGTTATTACTGAAATCAAACTCGCCATGATCAAGGATTCTGTTCAATGCTGCTCGTTGGTTCTGAGCATAGATGAT
>NZ_SULH01000012.1:114388-114865 GCF_007115095.1 Levilactobacillus enshiensis
GGCTTTCCCCAAGCGACTTTTGGGTAGTTCGTTAGCTTGATCAATCCAAGCCCAGAACTTACGAATTAGTTTTCGAAGTTGCCGATGCCGATTACGTTTTCTAGACCGCGGTGAATAGTGCTGCCACTCTCGTTCTAGCCTAAACATTTCGTTCAAGAGTTTCAATGGCCGACTCATTTTGACTTTACCATTGTTGTTTGCCGCATCATAAAACTTTCGACGCACATGGGCAAAACAACCGACTCGAACAACAGAATCTTCTAAGTAGTTGTAACCCGCGTAGCCATCGCATTGGAGAACCCCAGTAAAACCTCGGTAGAGGTTCTGGGCAAATGTTCCTGAACGAGTATCGCCATAAGCATATAGTACTGCTCGGATTGAGGACTTCTGAACCGACCTTACTACCCACATATAAGACCGTGAAGTCGCCTTTTTTCCTGGTTCCCGTAGTACCTGAATTGGCGTCTCATCACCTTG
>NZ_SULH01000012.1:115234-115686 GCF_007115095.1 Levilactobacillus enshiensis
ACGGGAACCCCTTGCTCAAACTTCTGATGAATGATCTCAGTTATCAGTGATGTGGAACCTAAACTATGTGGAATTAGCGGCTTCGGTACTTGTGCCTGAATCATTTTAGCTAGGCCATCAATGGCTTCACATTCTCCGCACTTATAGGTCTTCGCGTAAACTTCCTCGACAAAAAGCTTGGCTGGTTGGAAATGCAGCTCCTGACGAACAAATTTTGTACCAATCGAAACTAAGCAGTGTCCGTGAGGACACTGCTTAGTCGCAACATCAACGATAGTCTTGTGAACTGGCAAATCAGGGCTTAGCGTTTCTTGCCGCGTCCTTTTACGCTTTTTCGTTGGCTGTACTTGATCTGTTTGGTTTTCTTCGCCAGTTTGCTCTGGCTCGGTAAAAACACCGTCGTCCTCATCTAAAAGTGATAACTGATCTGGATCGACTTGCTCGGCTTTTTT
>NZ_SULH01000013.1 GCF_007115095.1 Levilactobacillus enshiensis
ATTTTGGAAAGTGAATCGGCTTCGACGAGTGAGTCTGAATCGATTTTGACTAGTGAATCCGAATCTCTTTCAACAGCGGAAAGCGAATCGACTTCGATCCTAGAAAGCGAGTCAGCTTCGACGAGTGAGTCTGAATCAGTTCTGACAAGCGAGTCCGAATCACTTTCCATGGCCGAGAGTGAATCAACCTCGATCCTCGAAAGCGAGTCTGTATCAACGAGTGAATCTGAATCGATTTTGACTAGTGAGTCGGAATCTCTTTCGACAGCCGAGAGTGAATCGACATCTGTTCTAGAAAGCGAGTCAGCTTCAACAAGTGAGTCTGAATCGGTTCTGACTAGTGAGTCGGAATCTCTTTCGACAGCCGAGAGTGAATCGACTTCGGCTCTAGAAAGCGAGTCAGCTTCAACAAGTGAGTCTGAATCGGTTCTGACTAGTGAGTCGGAATCTCTTTCGACAGCCGAGAGTGAATCGACTTCGGCTCTAGAAAGCGAGTCTGTTTCAACAAGTGAGTCGGAATCTCTTTCAACAGCGGAAAGCGAATCGACTTCAATTCTCGAAAGCGAGTCAGTTTCTGCGAGTGAGTCTGAATCAGCTCTGACAAGCGAGTCCGAATCACTTTCCACGGCCGAGAGTGAATCGACCTCGATCCTCGAAAGCGAGTCTGTATCGACGAGTGAATCTGAATCGATTCTAACTAGCGAATCCGAATCTCTTTCAACAGCCGAGAGTGAATCGACCTCGATCCTCGAAAGCGAGTCTGTATCGACGAGTGAGTCTGAATCGCTTTTGACAAGCGAATCCGAATCTCTTTCAACAGCGGAAAGTGAATCGACTTCAATTCTCGAAAGCGAGTCAGCTTCGACAAGTGAGTCTGAGTCGGTTTTGACAAGCGAATCCGAATCTCTTTCAACAGCCGAGAGTGAATCGACGTCTGTTTTAGAGAGTGAGTCTGGATCGACTTCGACAGCAGAAAGCGAATCGACGTCTGTTTTAGAGAGTGAGTCTGAATCAACCTCAACGGCAGAAAGCGAATCGACTTCTGTTTTGGAGAGTGAATCCGAGTCTACTTCAACAGCAGAAAGCGAATCAACTTCGGTTCTAGAGAGCGAGTCTGAATCGACTTCAACGGCAGAAAGCGAATCAACGTCTGTTTTGGAGAGCGAGTCTGAATCGACTTCAACAGCAGAAAGCGAATCAACTTCTGTTCTAGAAAGCGAGTCTGTCTCAACCAGTGAATCCGAATCGACCTCAACAGCAGAAAGTGAATCAACCTCCGTTCTGGAGAGCGAGTCTGAATCGACCTCAACAGCAGAAAGCGAATCAACCTCTGTTCTGGAGAGTGAATCCGAATCGACCTCAACAGCAGAAAGCGAATCAACTTCGGTTCTAGAGAGCGAATCCGAGTCTACTTCAACAGCAGAAAGTGAATCGACGTCTGTTCTAGAGAGCGAGTCTGAATCGACTTCAACGGCAGAAAGCGAATCAACTTCTGTTCTAGAGAGTGAATCCAAATCGATCTCAACAGTCGAAAGTGAATCAACCTCCGTTCTGGAGAGTGAGTCTGAATCGACCTCAACAGCAGAAAGCGAATCAACTTCGGTTCTAGAGAGCGAATCCGAGTCTACTTTAACAGCAGAAAGTGAATCGACGTCTGTTCTAGAGAGCGAGTCTGAATCTACTTCAACAGCAGAAAGCGAATCGACGTCTGTTTTGGAGAGTGAATCTGAGTCTACTTCAACAGCAGAAAGCGAATCAACCTCTGTTTTGGAGAGTGAATCCGAATCGACTTCGACAGCAGAAAGCGAATCGACGTCTGTTCTAGAGAGTGAGTCTGAATCGACTTCAACGGCAGAAAGCGAATCAACTTCTGTTCTAGAGAGTGAGTCTGAGTCGACCTCAACGGCAGAAAGCGAATCAACTTCTGCTACGATGAGTACCTCTGGCTCGAATAATATTGATTCCGGAACCTCTGGGTTAGTTAACGGAGGCACAGGCGATACCGTGAATACTGGTGTGAACGGTGTATCTGGTATTTCAGGCTTCGCTGGTGCTTCAGATACACCTACATCCACAACAACCGTTAATGAAAATAGCGGTGGTAGTGGCGATGCTATTAGTAATAATGCAACAGCGCTGCGTAGTGGTGGCGATGGTGATCGCGTTTCTGGTAGTGAAAACCAGAATAACATGGGAATGATTGCCAATCGGGTTACTGGCAATGGATCAACCAATGACCAGAATGGCCGTTTGACTGGTGTTCCTGAAGATCACACTAGCAAATTGGCAGGAAATACTGCCAACCAAAGTGACACCGAAGATCGTCATGTTACAACCGGGCATACTGCAACTAGTCATACTGACGCCAACCACACTACGGATCAGGACTTACCTCAAACTGGTGAGCAGAATACCGGTGGAGCAACCTCGGTACTAGGTTCAATTTTGTTGGGATTCTTGGGATTACTTGGATTTAAGCCGAAACGAAAACGCGACGACTGATTTCTAGGTTAAATGATGGTAATGGCTCTTTCGCCCCCAAATAGGTGAAGGGGCCATTATTGGTGTCAGCACAAGGCCTGAAGTAACGGTATGGTAAAATGATAACGGACATTGTCTTTCGGGCTTTTCTAGATAATTAGTAGAAACAGTAATTAAGAATGAAAGCGGGAAAATCCAGCATGAATTATTTTGTTGATATCGATTTAGGTGGTGCCATCACGGGCATTGAAAAGGCTGAATTTAACCGATTACGATTATTTCAGCAGGCGGGACTACCGGCCAGAATCGTCTATCTAACGTATAAACCGCGATTACATGAATATGCCAAGAAATTTGGTATTCAAGGTGTTAGTTTTTCCATTTATGATTATTTTCAGCGTACGCAGGAATACGCTGATTTTGGTCATTTTGATTGGCGGCATTATTGGACAGAGACTTGTCATTACAATCTTCAATTTATTGACGGGGTTGCTGACATTCGGATTACCGATGAGAATGGGCTTTTCATTATGTATGCCTGTTTTTATGATGCAGCGTATTCACGATTGAATTACGTCAACTACTTTGACAAAAACCATGTTAAGATTCGGCGTGATATTTATGACAGTCGTGGTTTTCTGAGCTGTACGTGTCTCCTGGCCGAAAAGGATTTGATCAACACGGAACTTTATTATGATCAAAAAGGAAAAGTTCGCATTATTAAGCAGTATCTTATCGCGAATGGCAAGTCCTTTTTGCGAGAAATTACAGTGAAAGATTATCAGCATCACGACTATTATTTCGGTAATGAAGATGAGTTCCGCACGTTCTTTTTTGATTCGCTTTATCAACCTGGCGATACGTTTTTTGCTGATCGGAATAGTAAAATGGGCGTTGCGTTTAGTCATACCAAGCCAGAGGTCCGAGTTGTCGCCGTCTTTCACAGCACGCATGTCCGTGCGGATGAGAATCCGTTGACCGGATCGTTGAAATTTGGTGGCTATGAATACACGTTGGATCATGCCGCTAAAATCTCACGGATTGTGGTGTCAACTGAGCAACAACGCTTGGACCTTGAACGGTGGTTACCTGGTTTGCCGCCAGTAGTTAATATTCCAGTGGGGTTTGCAGTGCCACAGCCGGTGGATGATACAGACTTTACGCAGCGTAATCCCCATCGCATTATTTGCGTTGCCCGGTACTCGCCAGAAAAGCAACTCCTGCATCAGCTTCGAGCGGTCGAGCGACTCGTTCCCGAGTTTCCCGATATCGAGCTACATTTGTTGGGGTACGGGGGCCGAGTCAGAGTCCAATTACAGAAGTATATCGATGACCATCAGCTCAAAGACCACGTGTTTCTGCGTGGATTCCAACGAGACTTAACGGCCGATTATCGGCAGGGAGCGCTTGCACTTATGACCAGTAGGGAGGAAGGATTTTCCTTGGCAACGCTAGAGTCTCTGAGCTATAGTGTCCCTGTAATCAGCTACGACATTAACTATGGGCCCCGTGAGATGATTGTAGATGGCCAAAACGGTTTTTTAATCCCAGCGGATGACCAAGAAGCGCTGTATCAGAAGATGCGGTTATATCTTGGCGATCGGAATCTACAGCTACAAATGATGCGCAATTGTCGGCCGTTGCTTAAACGATACTCACCAGTGCGGATTATGCGACGGTGGCAAAAGTTGGTTCAAAATTTGAAATAGAAAATATCCAAAAACAGCAATCTGTGGGGCACTTATCATGCCCGATGGATTGCTGCTTTTTTAGAGGCGTGTTTTGTTGAAGAACTAGAAAATCGTTAAATATAACTGGATAAACAATGACCCCATATTCAAAAATGTGTGCATAACGTCTAAATTGCTATAAAATGCTGATTTGACGGTGTTCATAGCGTATAAAAATAAAATAAATAAATTTATAGGAAAACCTGTAAACGACATTAAAAGTGTTGTATAATGAACACAAGCAAAGGAATTAGATTTGAACGGAGGTGCTATCTTATGTCAGTATTAACTATGATTTTTGCACAACATGGGGTTCAATTTTTTATAAGGTTAATGATCTACTTGATCCTCTGGAGCCTGGTGCTCATCTTCCGGGTAATCAATCGCAAGAAGACGCAGAAGCGTATGGCTGCGCAGACGGAATATATGATGGCACATACCGAAAAGAGCGCCGATGGTAAATATCCGTGGGAATTGTAATCCTAGAAATTAAACTTAACTTTAAAAATGGGTGATCGCTAAAATTCTTGAGGCGGTCACTTTTTTAGTAACTGGTTAAAATAATTGATGGTAAAATATAAGGTAAGGCTAAAGCGATGGCAGACTAGCCTGAGTACCGGTGTTACGCCATTCAGGCTGGTCACGATTTGCCGGCAAACGCGTGACAGAATTACGCTTAAAGAAGGACAGAGAGATGAATTATTTTGTAGACATTAGTGTTGGTCCCACGATTTCTGGTATTGAGGAGGCTGAGTTCAAACGATTGCAGTTGTTTCAGCAAGCCAAGATACCAGCGACAATCGTGTACTTGGGCTATCAGTCGCGGCTGCATGAATACACGAAGAAGTTTGGTATTCAAGGTCATAGCTTTTCAATGTATGATTATTTCCAGGGATCACGGCAATATGCCGAATTGAAACACTTTGATTGGCGTCATTATTGGGAGAATGATTGTCATTATCATTTGGAAAATGTCCCCGGGACCTTCGATATTCGGATCATGGATGAAAATGAGTTATTCATTATGTACGCGCATTTTCTCGATGCGGCTTACTCGCGGATCGATTATGTTAACTACTTTAACCCTAATCGTGCGAAGATTCGGCGGGATGTTTATGATGTCCGGGGGTTCTTGAGCCGGACTAGCTTACTTGCCGAACAGGATACCATCAATACGGAACTCTACTTTGATCAACATCAACGGGTTCGTATCATGAAACAGTACAAACGGGTGGACAATAAATCACTGTTGCGTAAAATTACGCTCAAAAATTATCATCAGCGGGATTACTTCTTTGATACCGAGGGAGAATTTCGAACCTTTTTCTTAAATGAACTTTATCGTTCGGGGGACGTGTACTATTGTGACCGTAATAGTGCAATGGCCAAGACGTTTCACGAACTGCGCCCAGAGATCGCGACGTGTGCCGTCTTTCACAGTACGCATGTGCGCGTGGGCCAGGACATCCTGACGGGGACCTTGAAAGCCAATATTTATGATTACACGTTGGCCCATCCAGAAAAGCTCAGCCGCATTGTGGTGTCGACTGAACAACAGCGCCGTGATTTGTTAGCGCGGTATACGACGTTACCACCCGTAGTGACTATTCCGGTGGGGTTTGCGATGCCGCAACCAGTTGATTTTACAGCGCGCAACCCGCACCGAATCATTAGTGTTGCCCGATATTCACCTGAGAAACAGTTGCTTCATCAAGTGAAGGCCGTTGAACGGTTAGTGGCTGAATTTCCAGATGTCGAACTTCATTTACTGGGGTCCGGTGCCAAGATTGAGAAGGTCTTGCGCGATTATATTCGTACACACCATCTGACAGAGCACGTGTTTCTGCGGGGGTTCCAGACGGATCTGACCGCCGATTACCAACGGGGGGCGCTGGCCTTGATGACCAGTAAAGAAGAGGGCTTTTCACTAGCAACACTAGAAGCGTTGAGCTTTAGCGTGCCAGTGATTGCTTACGACATCAACTATGGTCCCAGTGAAATGATCACGGATGGTGAAAATGGTTTCCTAGTCCCGGCGGATAATCAAGAAGTGCTCTATCAGAAGATTCGGACGTATTTAGGCAATCGGGACTTGCAATTGAAGATGATGGCGAACTGTCAACGACTATTGGCGCCATATGCGCCGTCAGTCGTTCAGCGGAAGTGGCAAGATTTCGTCCAACACGTCACGCAAGACTAAGTTGGGAAACGGTTGAGGCCAGTGGCTTGCCGTAAAAATTTGGGGGAATTAAATATGTTCAAGGTGCTCCGACGAATTCTGTATCTAATCATTTTAGCGGCAGTCGTGTTCTTCGTGGTCAAGGGTATGACTAAGGTCAACATTTCACTGTTTGGGAATCACAATTACTACCAGCGGTCTAAGGGGACCAGCACGAACGATGGTTTAGTCAATCAGAAAACTTATTCACAGGCCAAGCTTAAACAATTAACGACGATTACGCATGGAACGCGATATTCTGGGAATACCAGTCTGGATAAGGTTGCCACCGAGTATTCTTATAAGCTGGCGGGCCATACCATTAATAACTTCATGGGCCGTGATGGCGTCCTACAACTCTACAATGAATCGTCTTTTATGTCGGATAAGATGGTCAGAGACGCCGCTGACTATTGGAATACCTTAGCGGGAACCAAAATTGTCGAAGTCGTTAAGACGGCTAAGGCTAGCGATGAAGTCATCCATGATGATCAGGAACAAAATAAATACGGTATCGGTGGTCAAACCTACAATAATATGGGGATGCTCTTCTATCCACGTAATTGGGGAGTGACCGGATTAACGGCCCGTGGCAGGAACAATTGGAAAGAAGCCATTTTACTGCGAGAGATTGGTCATGCGCTGGGAATTCCGAACCTCGGCGGCGGAAAAACGGGGATTAACGATCGTAATGCAAATAAGAAGACAACGGACTTTATGGGTAACTGGGGGGTCGAACTGCCTGCCGCACCGTTGGCAAATCAGCATGGCATCACCAGCACACCGGTGGACGCCGCAGCACTGACGATTGCGGGTATCGCATGGCCACGACCACAGAAGCTAGCCAATTGGGTGTTCACGACGCCGAAGGCCACGGTCAATTATGACAATGGAAAAATTGTTTCGACAATTCCTAAGCCTTAGGATTGGTAGGACTGAGGATGATTCCTTGGTCCTTTTTTTGACAGGTTAGAGTTAACGGAACTTCAGGTAGTCAAGGGGGATCTAAATCACACGAGTTTAAGCAAATTATATAACGTTACACTTTTTAATATTTGTAAGCTAAGTGACGCAACTATAGGTTTTTACTTTAATAATTACTGCATTAAATTGATGGAATCAGGCAGGGAGTATTTACACAGTCTATAAACTGTTGTATCCTTGATTATACGCAAATGGTAGCGCTTAAGTAATCGTTGGTGGTTCTGGCTAAATACAACGATTTGGTTTTGCTGCTGGATAATGTGAAAAAAGAATCATTGACGATAGCAATTGGTTTTATTAATAAAACTAATTAGGTATACTTAGATTAGTTTAAACTTTGTTGATGGATAGCTCAGTTGACTAAAAATGGGTGAAATTCCTTCGCAATGAGGATGGGAGTGTGACACCGTGTATTATTTTATTAATGAGTACCTGTTACAAAAAAATTCAAGTGTTGAACATACGGCAATGAATCGGGTGAAATTATTTAATCACTACAAAACCCCCGCCAAGATCGTGACGAAGATTTATGATCGACTCTTGCACCAGACCATTAGTAAATTTGGTGTCGCTGATGATCAGGTTATGAACATGTTTGATTACTTTCAGGGGCTTACTGATTCAGGTGCCCCCAAGTTTGTGACCACAGATAAATTGAATTTGCCAATTGAATATGAAGTGAACGTTGGGGCAAACTTCAGTGGGGTCTTTGATGGCGATCGACTAATCGCCAACGTTGGTTTTATTCCGGGCACCATTGGTCGGGTCTTCTATCAAGAGTTTTTTGACCAGCTAGGTAATCGTGTCGGAACTGACCTCTGGGATTGGCGAGGGTTCAGGTCGGCGACACAATATTTCGGGCAGAATGGCCAGTTGATTTCGCAGCGTTACTATCGTGCTGATGGGCAAACGGCAATTGAGGAATACTTTACTCAAAGTACTGAGGGTAAGCCATTGACGTCACGGATGATCTTAAAGAACTATCAGGGTGAGGGTGACCGCTTCTTCCAGAACGCGGATGACCTGTTTACCTTTTTCTTAAATGAATTGAGTAAACAAGATCCCGAACGGACGACGTTCATCGTCGATCGTCCTGGAACGGGGGTCAATCCCTTGCTGGCGTTGGATGACAATTCGCGTAAATACGTTTACGTCCCGATTAACCATGCGGTCAGTCCCAATGATCCGATTCATGCGGATCTCGATGGCTTCCTGGCCCCAGCATTTGAACACTTCAGTCATTTCGATGGCTTCATTACAGGTACGCCCCAGCAGGCAGCCAATTTGAGCACACGTTTCCCTAAAGCACCAGTCTTCTCAATACCTGCGGTGACTACGTTGCCAACCTCAAAGGAAGAAACACGGGAAGTGGTGCCTAGCGAACGACTGCCGCACAGCGTCATCTATGTTGGTCGAATTGCTAAGGATAAGCAGATTGAACAGCAACTCCGCATGTTCGCACTGGTTAAGGACCGGGTTCCAGATGCCACCTTTACCTTATTTGGCTATGGCAGTGCGAAATACGTTGCGGATATGGAGAAGTTGGCACAAGAATTGAATCTTACAGCGAGCGTCACGTTTAAAGACTATGTGCCCGACCTGAACGAACAGTATGATCATTATCAAGTCATGACCAACATGTCACTAGCAGACGGTGGTCCCTTGGCGATGTTAGAAGCCATGATCCATGGTATTCCAGCGGTCAGCTATCGGTTCAACTACGGGCCCACCGATTTTATTGCGGATGGCAAGGACGGTTATCTAATTGCACCGGGGCAAGCCCTGGCTATGGCGGATAAGGTTGTTGATCTATTGCTAGATGAGCAGAAACTAACGGCGTTCAGTCACGCTGCGTATGTCAAAGCGCATGACCAATGGACGCGCCGAAAAGTTTGGAACCGGTGGCAGAAGGAATTGAAGAGCGAATAGCAAGCTGGTTAAGGGAGGTTCGAGTAGATGTATTATTTTTTGAATGATAACATGCAGTACTCAAAATCAGGAATTGAACATGCGGAAATCAATCGATTACACTTGTTTAAGCAACACCACGTGCCAGCAAAAATTGTGACGCGAATTTTCTCTATGGATTTGACGAACATCTTGCGACAATCTGGGATTCAGCGTGAAAATTTTGTGAATCTCTTTGAATTTTTCTGTGGTAGTACCCAAGTTGCAAGTCAGTCGTTCACGATGAATGAGTTTTCTTTGCCGGCCAATACGACCACGACTCGTAAGGACGATCAGTTACAGGTCTTTGCGCAGGGAAAGATGCTCATGATCATCTATTTCCGTAAGCAATCGAACGAGATTAGCAATGTCCAGTACTTCGACGTTAACGGCCGAACCGTATCGATGGTTTGGTGGGATGTGCGGGGATTCAAGTGTCTCGAACAGTTCTTTGATCTTGAGGGGAAGATTTCTCAGGAACAATACTATGGTCCAGATGGCCGCGTTCACTTGGAAAAGAACCATTACCTCAATCGTGGGGGCAAAGAGTGTTTGTCATGGCGTGTCTTGAATTATCGGAACAGTAGCTGGGTCTTTGGCGGTATGAATGAATTGACCCGTTTCTTCTACGATGAATTGAATGGGCTGGACCAGCACAACGTCTTTATTTGTGACCGGACGGTTGAATGTGATTGGGGGTTATTCCACATGCAGACGCCGGCGTTCAAGGTGCTTCATCTCCACAATGATCACGTGAGCGACCCGAGTGACATGCTGCATTCACCATTAAATAATAATTACACGAACGCACTGAATAACTGGGCAAAGTGGGATGCGGTCATTTCGGCGACACCGGAGCAAACAGAAGATGTGGCTAACCGGTTTGGAAGTGATATTCCAGCCTTTACGATTCCAGTCGGTTATGTTTCGGACAAGGAAATTGCTGCACCGCACCAAGACTTTACTGCCCGGCAGAAGAACCTCATCGTGCACGTCGCGCGACTCGCACCTGAAAAACAACAGAACCATTCGATTCAGGCTTTTGCCCAGGTTCATCAACAGTTCCCAGACGCGCGGCTTGAGCTTTGGGGGTATGCAAACGGTGATATTGAACAACAACTTAAGCAACAAGTGGCCGATGCCGGTTTGCAGGACGTGATCACTTTTAAGGGCTACACGAGTGATATCGATGCCGTGTATGACCGTGCACAGATCGGAATTTTGCCTAGTCGTGCTGAAGGTTTCTCACTGACACTGCTTGAGGCGCAATCTCATGGTGTCCCAATGGTTGCCAATGATGTGAAGTATGGTCCTAGTGATATTATTCAAGATGGGGTCACGGGAATCCTGACGGAAGATGGCCAACCGCAACAATTGGCGGATGCCCTGATTAAGTTACTGGGAAACCAAGAACTTTTGAAGACTTACAGTGCCGCAGCATACGAAAATGCCAAGCGCTACTCGGAGGACGCCGTCTTTGAGAAGTGGCAACAGTTATTGGATTATTTTGATAGTTTAGAACGCGAAAAGGCCGCTGTTTAAACGGTTTCGACTGGTTGCCGTCAAGAACTTATCTGAAGTTGTTGGCGGCTTTTGGGTAAAGAGGTGTGAAAAATGTTGTGGAAACGGCTGATGCAGTGGGGGTTAGCGGCTGCGAGTCTGTCTCTAGTCGTACTGGGGATGACGGGATTAAATGGGCGTGAGAACCCGCAACCAGCGGCGAAGCAGTCCATAAAACAAGACTACCAGCGAACAGCAACCTATAGTCCGCCGGGTGGTCGGATTGACCAACACATCTATTCTCAAAAGCAGTTGCGGGCCTTAACGGCAATCACACATGGCAGTCAGTACCGGGGGAATACGAGCTTAGATGCCGTAGCGACCCAGCATGTTTACCAGTTGAATGGCCGTAACCTGGCGAATATTGTGGGGAACGACGGGGTTCTACAACTGTACAATGACTCCCATTTTATGACGACCCGGATGGTGAAAGATGCCGCTGGGTTTTGGAATCGCGTGGCAGGAACGCAAGTGGTTGAGGTGGTTGCTCATCCGGACCAAAGCGATGAGATTATTCATGATGGTAAGCGTACGCAGCCGGTACTCGGTGGTCAGACGTACAACGGTAAGGGAATCTTGTTCTATCCTGGCAATTGGCGAATCCAGAACTTGTCACAGCGTAATCAGCAAAATTGGAAGGAAGCAGCGCTAATCCATGAAATTGGTCACGCATTGGGCATTCCTCATTTGGGTGGGGGACCATTAGGGACTAATGCTGCTAAAGCAGGTGTGGCGACGGTCGAACTTATGGCAGTCTGGTCTGTTGGTCGAGCAGGGTCGCCGCCTGAAAATGAGTTGGGGGTCAAAAGTACGTCCATGGATGCCGCAACTTTGGCTTTAGCCGGATTAAGCTGGCAGCATCCTCGTCGACTGGCGGGCTGGGTATTGCAAACGCAGCGTGTCGTTTTATATGACAACGGGCACCTCACAACGATTAATAAATCAAAATAAAATAAAACGACTGAACTAGTTAGATGACTTGAATTATCTAATGGTTGCAGTAGGCCTTTAACGTAGAAGACGGGTATTCTGAAGAGTAATGGCGTAGACGTAATTATAGATGGGGTGGCGAACGTGAATTATTTTGTCAATCAGAATTTGGGAATGAATTTAACCGGGATTGAAAAAGCGCAATTGAACCGCTTGGCGTTATTCAAAGCGGGAGGGATGGACGCTAAAATTCTGACGGTGGGTTTTAATACGCGCTTGCATGAGAATGCGCGTCGCTTTGATGTGGCTGGTCGCTGCTTTTCGATGTATGACTACTTTCAAGGCGTAATGGATGATGAAACGGTGACGACGTTTGATTGGATTGCGTATTGGAAAAAGTGTGGATTTACTTTGAAATATATTCCAGAGACCAAGGATGTCCGCGTGTTTGCGGCAGATGGGCAATTTTTGCTGTACGCGCGGTTCTATGATCAACAGTATCGGTCAATCGAGTACTTGAACTATTTTGATCAACACCATGCTAAAATCAAGCGAGAATTGTTCGATCAGCGTGGTTTTTGCAGTCAGGTGATCTACTTGGCGGCAATGCAGAAGATTCAAGCGAGGGTTTATTTGAATCGTCAGGGGCAGGCCTGCTTGGAAGAACTGTACGATTCCGACCAGAAGTTAGAGTCGACACTACGGCAGATTATTGTGCATAGTCGTGAGGGCCGAGATTACTTCTTTAATACGCAAGCGGAACTACAGACGTTCTTTTTTAACACACTCTATCAAGCTGGGGATGTCTACATCAGCGACCGGAATTTAAAGTTAGCCGAGACCCTCAGCAAGACGGATACGAACGTTAAAGTTTGTGTTGTCTTCCACAGTACGCATGCGCAGAGCCAAACGGACGTCATGGGATCTCGTATCAAGAGCCATTATCGCTTTATGTTGGAACACATCACGGATTTCGACCGCTTTATCTGTTCGACTGAATATCAGAAGCGAGACCTCTTGGAACGCTTTCCAGACTTGCCGGTCGTGGCGATTCCTGTAGGCTTCACGCAGCCACAAGTCCTCGCACCAGAGAAGCGACAGGCCAATCGAATAATTGGGGTTGCACGTTATTCGCCAGAAAAGCAGGTGATGCATCAGGCTGTGGCGATTTCTAAGTTAGTGGCAGAGTTCCCAGACGTTCAGCTGCATCTGTTTGGCTATGGCAGCCAGGAAAAGGCCCTACGAGACTTTATTACAGAACATCATTTGGAAAAAAATATTTTCTTGCGTGGGTTTTATCCGGATCTGACGGCAGAATATCAGATGGCCTCTTTAGCTTTGCTGACGAGTCGCGAAGAGGGGTTCTCACTAGCGACACTCGAAGCCCAAAACTTTGGTGTGCCCGTCATCAGTTACGACGTCCGCTATGGGCCAAGTGAACTGATTCAGGATGGGACCAATGGCTTTTTGGTGACCGCCAACGATCAAAATGAATTATATGAAAAAATACGAGATTATTTGCGCCAGCCGGACTTACAAGAGCAGTTTCGACGTGAAAGTCTAGCCACTGCTGAAAAATTCTCTGCAGCGGCCGTCACGAAGAAATGGCAAGATTTAATTCGCAGTGTGTTAGCTGATTGAGTTAAGCTAGCTACCTAAAGAACCCAGCACACCTAATTGGGGTGTGCTGGGCTCTTTTTTTTGGACAAAATTAGCAGGAGTTGAATTGATGAGTCGATACTTTATTTTGCTTACTAAGCAGCCATGATATTTATAGTAATCCGTATGAATAGTGGAATTGCCGCACAATGAATAGCGTGGGTAAAACTAAAAATCGTCAAAATAACTAAAAAAAGTCTTGTTACACTTTTGAAGAAGTGGAGTAGAAAATAAATATTACTTACAAACTTTATAAAAATAAGGGGGAGATGTTAGTTGCAATAAACTAAAAAATATGGCCAAATAACTATTCACCAGTTTTGCCAAAGTGGACAGATTTTTTAATTAAAATATAATTTTAAAGTATTTTTAAAGCTCAAAATAAAGCAAACACCGTTAATAATAAAAGCCTTCTACGCTACATATATTGGCTGTTTCAAGCGATTATGGACTAACGAAACATTAGTGATCAGCAATAAACAAAAATGTGAATATTTTAATTTAAAAAATCGTTTATACCAAATACCACCTATACCAATTTGTATTGGAAGATATAAATAGTCTATATATGAAATTTGTGATAAACTCGTAAGCGAAATGATATTGTTTTACACTACTCACGTTTCACTATAACAATTGGTATATGCCAATTAGACTTTGGTCTAGAACTATTTTCAGACTAATAGTCGGGGGAGTACAGTGCATTTTAGTCAGTCATTCATAAAGGAGGACATTAAAAGTGAAATTTATGCGGAATAAAGCTTTTAATGGCGATCCTAAATTACGTTACAAGATGTTCAAGGCAGGGAAGACGTGGGTCTTCACTGCGATTGCATCTTTCTCGTTATTGGGTGCCGGAAACTTAACAGCCAAAGCTGATACCACTAGTCAGGCTGATAGTTCTTCTAGCGCAGCGGTCGCCTCAGCTACTAATTCATCGAATACAGTCACATTACAATCAAGTTCGGCGGCAGCTAGTGCCGCTACGGAAAGCAATACAACGTCAGCGACTAACACAGAGACCGAAACGACTACGGCAACGAGCTCTGAAGCCAGTAACAGTGCAGCTTCGGGTGAAAGCGCTTCATCAAATGCTGCTGAATCCTCAAGCGGCGCAACCAGTACGGCGGTAACTAGTGTAGAGGCAACCAGTGCTGAAGCCACGAGTGCCGAAGCAACTAGTGACGCCACTACGGCCGCCAGTTTAGCCGCAGAAAGAATTGCAGCGAGTGCCAATACTGACGTGACCTTGACGACTAACGTCACCAAGGCCGTCACTAAAACAGCTACAACCAAGAAGGCTGTTGCAGCAAATGACGCTGCAGTATCGGCGGCAGATAGTAGTGCGGCCAATGCGGCTTCCTCAGCAGCAGTTGCAGCTTCAACCGCAGCGAGTGCAGCGTCCAGTTACGCAACGTTAGTGCCTACAACGGATACGCAGTCGGCAACGAGTGCGGCCAATAGCGCATATAAAGAAACTTTACAAGCATACGACTATGCGAAACATTACAATAGTTTGGCCAACATGTACCTAGCAGCAACGGACGTTTCTAGCGATGCTCCGGGGATGGCACAATCATACGCAACTGCCAACTCATTGGCGAGTTCCTACGCTGAAGATGCAAAATCCTATGCTGGTGTGACGTCCAGTGCCGCCGATGCAGCACGGATTGCAGCCGCACAGGGCGCTAAGGACATTGTGAGCTCTTACGCTAAGGATGCACACAAGTTAGCTAACTCAGCCGCCGTTGCTGCAGAAGAAGCCTCATCTGCAGCTAGCAGCGCTTACTTGGCAACTCAGTACGCCAAGGATAACTCCGCAGCATTAGCTGCTGCCACAGCAGCTAACTCAGCCTTCTCTTCGGCGAGTTCAGCTGCAACTGAAGCACTTAGTTTGGCTAATCAAGCGGATAAACTTTATGAAACTGCAAGTAGTGCTGCTGTTTCTGGCGACTACGATGCTGCAAGTACGGCTTTAGCTTCAGTAATTCAGGTAGCAACTGTAGATGCAGTGGCAGCGAACCAAGCCGCCAGTGATTTCCGTGATCAGGCGGTCGCTGCTGCCAAGCAAGCCATTGACCTATCTGTCACGGATGCGGTCAGTGAAGCAACTAGTAGTGCTAACAAGGCCAGCAGTGCGGCTAGTGTTGCTGCGAGTGCTGCTGCTGCAGCGAGTGGCTACAACGGGGATCAGTCAGCGCAATATGCAGCTGATGCTTCTAGTTACGCCGCAGTTGCTTCCGAAGCCGCTGCAACAGCAAGTACAGCAGCAGTCAATGCGGCAACGGCAACAACACCTAAAGAAGCACATAACTTTGCTTTAACGGCAGATTCAGCCGCCGTAGTTGCTCGTAGTGCTGCCGCCGAAGCGGTAACGGCAGCTAGTTTGGCCGAACAATTTGATACTAATGTTGACACGCCACACAAGGACAATGAAGGTAACGTTAGTGCGACCTTGAGTGCAGATAAGGCATTGGCTGACTTGGGCGATTCAATTACTTTGACCACTAACCTAGGTATCACTGGGTTGTACAGTCTTAGTGGCAAGGTAACCTACACGTGGTACGTGTCGACCGATGGCAAGAACTGGACTTCTTTAAACGACCCAACCACGTCCAGCAATGAAAAGCCAACGAACAATATTGTGACGCCAAATGCCGGGGGAACTTACTACTACCAAATGGTAGCAACCGGTAAGAAATCAATTCCATTAACAATTGGGTCAACTGTGAACTTTGCCCAGGCAAGTAACATCATTACTGTTGTTGTCACGGATGCGAAAGGGACTTACACGGATCAAGCTAGCACCGCCGCTAGTTTGGCTGCTAGTTATGCGGCTAAGGCAGCATCCAATGCAACGGCAGCTAGTACTGCAGTGACCAATATGGATAAGCTGGTTACCTTTAACGAACAAGAATTGTTAACGGCATCATCTTATGCTACTAAAGGTCGGGAAAACACGGCGGATGCCGCGTCATATGCAGCGGAAGCAAAGACAGCTGCAACGGCGGCTAGCACCGCACAAAGTAATGCTGCGGTAGCTGAAGAAGCCGGTGATTACACTAATGCAAGTTCTTACGCTGCAGTAGCCACGGCGAGTGCCAATGACGCTAATTCTTATGGACTTTTAGCAAGTACCGCCGCATCTACGGCACAAAGTAATGTGAACCAGGCCTTGTTTAAGGCTGCTGGAATAACGGGCGATAAAGACACTGGCGAGTATTTATCTAGTAGTTATGCGCAAGCGGCAGCTGACGCAGCTAGTGCAGCCAATAGTGCGTACAATTTAGCTAATTCGCATGCGCAAGATGCAAATAACGCTTACTTGGCAGCTGGTGGGGACTTTAACACTGGTGCGTCAACGGCGAACTCAATTGCAACTTCAGCCGCCGCCGCAGCTAAATCATATGCGAAAGCAGCAAACACGGCAGCTAGTAATGCCGCCGCTGCGGGTACGTACGATGATGCTGCCGCCGCAGCTGATGCAGCAAATACCAATTTAACCTTTGCTAACTCTGCCGCCGAAGTTGCTGGTAGTGCTGCCGCTGCTGCAACGACGAACATTATCGATGCGCAATCTGCTTACGCTGCTTCCGTTGCCGCTGCAATCGTGCTTCAAGACTCCACAGCGGTCTCTAATGCGGCAGTAGCAGCCTCCACGGCAAATTCTTTAGCGAGTGCTAACAAGGTCAATACGAGCTTAGGATCTTCTTACGTAGCCGAAGCCTTGGAGTACGCACAAGCTGCTCAATTTGCAGCTGCTTCTGGGGACATTGCTGCCTCAGAAGCTAACAGCTACATGGCGCAAGCCTCCTCAGCTGTTGCTGCTGGTGACTTTATCGCCGCCAGTTCCTACGTTTCGTTAAGTAACTCGGCTGCTGCTAGTGGAAATTCTTACGCAACGGCGGCAACCTCAGCAGCTGCCGCAGCAGCAGAATCCGTCTTTGAAGCTGGAAATTATTCAAACAACACGTCGAAGAATCAAGAAAAACCATACGGAAACGCAACGATCGTTTGGGGAATTGCGTTGACTAATGGTTACACGCAACAACCAGCCCCACTGACCTCAACCATGCAGAATAGTACCTTTACGCTGACTGGAACGACTAAGTTAGGGTTGGTCAACATTCCGGCCATTACAACATCAGTAAATTGGTACGTTCAAGTTAACGGCACGTGGATGAAGGTTGAAAAGGCTGTTAGCCAAGGGTATCTGAAATCAGCTTCCGCAAAGAGTAACAACGGATTAGGGATTAAGACGTCAACGTCAAGTACGTTAACGGTTGAAACCAATGATACATTTAAAGGAAACTTACGATTCCAAATGGTTTCTGACTATGGTGTTTTGATTGGGGCAACGATGGGTAGTGACATTGCCGAAGTTAACGTTTACGACAGGGAAGTTGCCGCAACCGGGATTACGATCTCCGGGGACGATTACTTGTTGAACTCGGCACCCGGAACCTATGTGGCAACACCTAATCCAAGCAATGCAACTGGAACGGTTACTTGGAAGAGTAGTAACACCAGTATCGCTACGGTCGATGGTGCTGGGGTGGTAACGCCAGTTTCGGTTAATAGTAAAGGTAAGGTTACTATTACAGCAACTATCACTAATAGTGATGGGTCATCATATTCCGATTCTAAAGAAATTATGATCGGTAATGGATTACTGGATCAAACGGCTAATGCGGGGGATACTGTTTACTTCACGCCACAAACGAGTTCTGGTGTATCTGATAGCACAGTTAGCTACCAATGGTACAAATCAGATTCTGCTTCTGGAGCTGGAAAAGCCATTAGTGGTGCAACCGAAGCTACGTTAAAACTTGAAGATGTGACGTTAGGTGGCGCAGGCTACTACTACCTGGTTATTACTGGAAGTGGTAGTTCAGTAACTCTTGGGAGTGCTTACCTGACTGTTCTGAGTTCACAAGGTGTAGCCGCTTCAGATGCAGCTAGTGCGGCATCATCAGCAGCGGTTGACGCGGGCGTTTATGCAAGTATCGCGAATTCCTATGCTAATGTGGCAGATCAGTATGCTGGCGAGAATTATGTTGAGTCTACTTCGTACGCAGCGCAGGCTGCTGAAGCAGCAAATACAGCAACACAAGCTGCCCAGGCTGCTTCAGATGCAGCTAGTGCGGCGGTTGAAGCGCAGTCAAATGCTGATTCAGCTGAAGCAGCGGGAGACAATGCGGCAGCTTCAAGCTATGCAAACCAGGCCAAAGAAGCAGCCTCTGCAGCGCAAGATGCTAAGGAAAAAGCTTCTAGTGCCGCTGATGATGCGTACTCCTATGCAAGTTTGGCAGTAGAAGCTCATCAGGAAGCAGATAGTGATAGCGACAGTGATTCCGATAGCGACTCCGACAGCGACAGTGGTTCTGATTCTGATAGTGAATCTGATTCGGATAGCGATAGTGATTCCGATTCCGATAGTGACTCAGACTCCGACAGTGACTCGGACAGCGACAGTGACTCGGACTCCGATAGCGATTCAGATTCTGACAGCGACTCAGATTCGGACAGTGACTCCGACTCCGATAGCGATTCCGATTCTGACAGTGACTCAGATTCCGATTCCGATAGTGACTCGGATTCTGACAGTGATTCAGACTCGGACAGTGACTCAGATTCTGACAGTGATTCAGACTCCGATAGCGATTCCGATTCCGATAGTGACTCAGATTCTGACAGTGATTCAGACTCTGACAGTGATTCAGACTCTGACAGCGATTCCGATTCTGACAGTGATTCAGACTCCGATAGTGACTCAGATTCCGATAGCGATTCCGATTCTGACAGTGACTCAGATTCCGATAGCGATTCAGACTCGGACAGTGACTCAGACTCCGATAGTGATTCCGATTCTGACAGTGACTCGGATTCCGATAGCGATTCAGACTCCGACAGCGATTCGGATTCTGACAGCGACTCAGATTCTGACAGTGATTCGGATTCTGACAGTGATTCGGATTCTGACAGTGACTCGGATTCCGATAGTGATTCAGATTCTGACAGCGACTCAGATTCCGACAGTGACTCAGATTCCGACAGCGACTCGGATTCTGACAGTGATTCAGATTCGGACAGTGACTCGGATTCTGACAGTGATTCGGACTCCGATAGTGACTCCGACTCCGACAGTGATTCAGATTCTGACAGCGATTCAGACTCCGACAGTGATTCGGACTCCGACAGTGATTCCGATAGTGACTCCGACTCCGATAGTGACTCAGATTCTGACAGCGACTCGGATTCTGACAGTGATTCCGATTCAGATAGTGACTCAGATTCCGATAGTGATTCCGACTCCGACAGCGACTCAGATAGCGACAGCGATTCCGACAGTGACTCCGACTCCGACAGCGATTCAGACTCCGACAGTGATTCGGATTCTGACAGTGACTCGGATTCCGATAGTGATTCCGATTCTGACAGTGACTCAGACTCCGACAGTGACTCCGACTCCGACAGTGACTCCGACTCGGACAGTGATTCTGACTCGGACAGTGACTCAGACAGCGACAGTGACTCGGACAGCGATAGTGACTCGGACAGCGATAGTGATTCAGATTCTGACAGTGACTCAGACTCAGATAGTGACTCGGATTCTGACAGTGATTCCGACTCGGACAGTGATTCTGACTCCGACAGTGACTCAGATAGCGACAGTGATTCGGATTCAGACAGCGATTCGGATTCCGATAGTGACTCCGACTCCGATAGCGATTCCGATTCAGACAGTGATTCCGATTCAGATAGTGACTCGGATTCTGACAGTGATTCCGACTCCGACAGCGATTCTGACTCCGACAGTGACTCAGATTCTGACAGTGATTCCGATTCCGATAGTGACTCAGATTCAGACAGTGACTCAGACTCTGACAGCGATTCGGATTCCGATAGTGACTCTGATAGCGACAGTGACTCGGATTCTGACAGTGACTCCGACTCAGATAGCGACTCCGACTCTGACAGCGATTCGGATTCCGATAGTGACTCAGATAGCGACAGTGACTCGGATTCAGACAGCGATTCGGATTCCGATAGTGACTCCGACTCCGATAGCGATTCCGATTCCGATTCAGACAGTGATTCCGATTCAGATAGTGACTCGGATTCTGACAGTGACTCTGACTCAGATAGCGACTCCGACTCCGACAGTGACTCCGACTCAGATAGTGACTCAGACTCCGATAGTGACTCGGATTCTGACAGTGACTCAGATTCCGACAGCGACTCGGATTCTGACAGTGATTCCGATTCTGACAGTGACTCGGATTCGGACAGTGATTCGGACTCAGATAGTGACTCAGACTCCGACAGTGACTCAGATTCAGATAGTGATTCCGACTCTGATAGCGATTCAGACTCTGACAGTGATTCCGATTCCGATAGTGACTCAGATTCCGACAGTGATTCGGATTCTGACAGTGACTCCGACTCCGATAGTGATTCCGACTCAGACAGTGACTCGGACAGCGACAGTGACTCTGATTCTGACTCCGACAGTGATTCTGACTCCGACAGTGACTCCGACTCAGATAGTGACTCGGATTCCGATAGTGATTCAGATTCTGACAGTGATTCCGATTCCGATAGTGACTCCGACTCCGACAGTGATTCGGATTCTGACAGCGACTCAGACTCAGATAGTGATTCGGACTCCGACAGTGACTCAGATTCCGACAGCGACTCGGATTCAGACAGTGACTCCGACTCTGACAGCGATTCCGATTCCGATAGTGACTCCGACTCCGATAGCGATTCCGATTCCGATAGTGACTCGGATTCTGACAGCGACTCGGATTCAGACAGTGATTCTGACTCAGATAGTGACTCGGATTCAGACAGTGACTCCGACTCCGACAGTGACTCAGACTCAGATAGTGATTCGGACTCCGACAGTGACTCAGATTCAGACAGCGACTCGGATTCAGACAGTGATTCCGATTCCGATAGTGACTCGGATTCTGACAGTGATTCAGACAGCGACAGTGACTCAGATTCCGATAGCGATTCAGATTCGGACAGCGACTCCGACAGCGATTCTGATTCAGACAGTGATTCAGATTCGGACAGTGACTCGGATTCTGACAGTGACTCAGACTCAGATAGTGACTCAGATTCCGACAGCGACTCGGATTCTGACAGTGATTCAGATTCGGACAGTGACTCGGATTCAGACAGTGATTCGGACTCAGATAGTGACTCCGACTCTGACAGCGATTCCGATTCCGATAGTGATTCTGACTCGGACAGCGACTCCGACTCCGATAGTGATTCAGATTCTGACAGCGACTCAGATTCTGACAGTGACTCGGATTCCGATAGCGATTCCGATTCAGACAGTGATTCAGACTCCGACAGTGATTCAGACTCCGATAGTGACTCAGATTCCGATAGCGATTCCGATTCAGACAGTGATTCAGACTCCGACAGTGATTCAGACTCCGATAGTGATTCAGATTCTGACAGCGACTCCGACTCCGATAGTGATTCAGATTCTGACAGCGACTCCGACTCCGATAGTGATTCAGATTCTGACAGTGACTCCGACTCAGATAGTGATTCTGACTCGGACAGCGACTCCGACTCCGATAGTGGTTCCGATTCCGACAGTGACTCGGATTCCGATAGCGATTCTGACTCGGACAGCGATTCAGATTCTGACAGTGACTCCGACTCAGATAGTGATTCGGACTCCGACTCCGATAGTGATTCCGATTCCGACAGTGACTCGGATTCCGATAGCGATTCTGACTCGGACAGCGATTCAGATTCAGACAGTGACTCCGACTCAGATAGCGACTCCGACTCCGACAGTGACTCCGACTCAGATAGTGATTCGGACTCCGACAGTGACTCGGATTCTGACAGTGACTCCGACTCTGACAGCGATTCAGATTCCGATAGTGACTCGGATTCTGACAGTGATTCAGACAGCGACAGTGACTCAGATTCCGATAGCGATTCCGATTCCGACAGTGATTCGGACTCCGACAGTGACTCAGATTCCGATAGCGATTCCGATTCGGACAGCGACTCAGATAGCGACAGTGATTCGGACTCGGATAGTGACTCAGACTCCGACAGTGACTCGGACAGCGACAGTGATTCCGATTCCGATAGCGATTCCGATTCGGACAGTGACAGTGACTCAGATTCTGATAGCGACTCAGATTCTGACAGCGACTCAGATTCTGACAGCGACTCAGATTCTGACAGTGACTCAGACTCAGATAGCGATTCAGACTCCGACAGCGATTCAGATAGCGACGGTGATTCCGATTCTGACAGCGATTCGGACTCCGACAGTGACTCAGACTCAGATAGCGATTCCGACTCAAATGGTGGATCGGATAGTGATAGTAGTTCCGATGGTAACTCTGACTCGGATAGCGATTCGAATTCCAACGGTAACTCAGATTCCGACAGTGATTCAAATGGCAGTGATGGCAATACTGGTAGTGGCTCAGGGTCAGATGGTTCAACCAGCGGTGGTGCCGGGGATTCTGGTAACACTGGTTCTGGCAGCAATGGTGGATCGGGTTCAAATGGCTCGTCTACTGGCAATGGCACGACTGGTAACGGAAGTGTTGGTAATGCTAATACTGGTAATACTAATACTGGCAATGGGGTAAATAATGTTGGTACCGGAACAAATGGGACGGTCACTAACTTGGCTGCGACATCTGCCGCGAACACTGCACAACCCGTTGATCTTAGAACGGCGAACGTTGCAACAAACGGAAACGTTCAAAGTGATAACGCTACTGATGACAAGAGTAAGAGTGCTGACAAACAAACAGCTACTGAAAAGAGTTCGGCTGATAAAGGAACAACAGCTAAAGGCTCGGATGGTAACTTAATTTCCAACCCAGCGACTAGAAATGATGGTTCAAAGACTCTCTGGGGAGCTATCGTTGCAGCCATTGCGGCAGCAACCGGTGGATCATGGTGGTTCTTAAGTGGTAAACGTAACAAGAAAGATGGCGACTAATGAGCAATTAGTCGGGAAGTAGATCTATTCGAAATGAGTTTCAAGTAATACCGCGGGTCACTACGGGCCGAACCGTAGTGACTCATACGTCATCGACATTGGCGGCTTAGGTTAGAAGTGTTTGGCTAAAAGGAGGGACCCCTATGATTTTAACAACTGTATTTGCTACTAAAACGATGCAGTTCTTTCTACGAATGTCCATCTATGTTGTCCTTGGAATCGTGGTACTCTGCGTACGGGCTTACAATCGGCGGAAGACGCATGACCGGTTGCAGAAGCGGACTGAATATATGATGAAACACACTAAGAAAAATAAGAATGGCAAGTATCCTTGGGAAGAAGGCGAACCGGTAGTTAAACGGGAACGCTGGTAACCTAAAAAAACTGCCGGCCAAGAGTTCAATCTTTGAGCCGACAGTTTTTTTAGTTAGTTAAAATAATGTTAGTATCTTCATAAGTATTCAGTGTATTCGCAACGGCGTAGATTTCAGCGTGCTACTATAAGCATGAGTTAGGGGACTTTGCGACGTTGGGGAACCAGGAGAGACTGACACACAGTGCGTGGGCTTAGACGGTAGGCCCACGTGTCAGGTCACTTAGTTTAATGGTAGATGTATTTTTGGGGGTAACCACTGAAAGAAATTTACTGGGAGTTCGCAAAAAAAGACCTAGCAGTGCGCCAATCCCACTGTTAGGTCTTTTGTAGTTGCTAGAACTCTAAAACGTGCTGGCCGTAAAAGAGATTTAGACCGAGTTTTTCACTCAAAGCAGCGGTTTCCTTGGAGGAAACATTTGCCGGAATTAAGGTCAAACCATCGGCATCAGCTAAGCGTTTAGAAGCCGTCCAATCTGCGATGCGGTCGTTGGTAGCAGTGCCAGCGCTCAAAATGTGTTCAAATCCTTGATCAGCGAGCCAATCAAGTGCCGTTCCACGATCTTGCGGGCGAATGGCATCGAAATCTAGTCCAAAGGTCATCGTCATTCCGCCAGCAGCGGCGATTAATGGACTGAGAGCTTCCTGATCGAGTTGTCGCTGGGCCGTCAGGGCGCCAAAGATAACGCCATCAACACCTAATTGTTGTGCCTCTAACAAGTCAGCCTCCATCATCTTAATTTCAACATCGTTATAGGGCGTGTTTCCGCCGCGCGGTGCAATGATAAGATCTAACGTGACCTGATGCTCATGGGCATAACGAACGGCTTCACCCATGACGCCTTTACTGACAGTAGTCCCACCAACGGCGAGATTGTCAGCTAATGCAATTCGTTTTGCACCGGCTGTAATGGCATTAGGTAGTTCTGAATAATTTTCTAGTAACGGTTCGACTAATAGCAAAATCGTCATCCTTTCTCTAGTCGGTCGCAGCAAAGCGGCAAACAGTATGGTACAATATACGCACTATTTACTGGGAGGGACCTCATTGAAGACAGACTCTAAGCAGCATCGATCGTGGTTTTGGAACTGGGTGGTCAATAACCGATTAGTTTCTATCCTAACAATCACGCTCCTCATTTTACTCATTCTATTAGTGATAAGTAAAGTCCCGTGGCTCGCAACACCATTTATTTTAGTGGGCCAGATTCTGGGTTTGCCCATTATTCTAGCTGGGGTGGGGTATTATTTGCTTAACCCTTTAGTTGATCGACTAGAACGACACCGGATTCGACGGAGCTGGTCGATTATTGGACTATTCATTATTCTGGCCCTGCTGATTGCCTGGGGAATCATTAGTCTGATTCCAATGGTCCAACGGCAGACGACCACATTGATTACGGAGTGGCCGCAGTACTGGCACCAGATTACGCAGACTAGTATGCAGTGGTTACAAGATGACCGACTAAATGGGGTTCGAGATCAGCTGGATCAATTCAATCAGCAGATTTCCAAGAGTTCTTCAACGGCAATTTCGGGATTAGCAAAGAGTACATTCTCTTCGGTTGGCGGTATTGTGAGTCGGGTTGTCTCAATTGTGGTGGCGGTCGTTACGGCACCGTTTATTTTATTTTATCTGTTACGGGACGGGCACCAATTACCAGACTACCTATCACGGTTATTGCCAGTCAAGCACCGGCAGTCAGCGATTAAGTTGTTGACGGAAATGAATCGTCAGGTTAGTAACTACGTGCGGGGACAATTGATTGTTGCATTTATTGTGGCGGTCTTGTTCTACTTGGGATTTCTGATTGTTGGCCTGCGATTCGCCTTATTATTGGGAATCGTTGCCGGTGTGTTGAATTTAGTGCCGTACCTTGGCTCGTTCTTAGCTATGATTCCGGCAGTCGTGGTTGCCGCATTCATTTCACCGTGGATGTTGGTCAAGGTTCTGATCGTTTTTATCGTTGAACAAACGTTGGAAGGTCGACTGATCTCACCATTGGTCTTAGGAAGTTCGCTTAAAATTCATCCTTTAACGATTATTTTTATTCTGTTGATCTCCGGCAAGGCTTTTGGTGTATTAGGTGTTATTTTGGGGATCCCGGGTTACGCGGTGATTCGAGTCGTCGCAACAGAAATTTTCCGCTGGTATCAGAAGTTTAATGGTGGTTATGAGGAACAAGGAGAAAATATAAATAATGAAGAAAATTGATCAGGCGGCGGCCTTTTTAGCACAACATACGCAACTCTTTCGGTGTCCAGTTTGTCTGAGCCCGTACGCAGAAGTTACGGGGCACAGCCTCGTTTGTCCCAATGGGCATAACGTGGATCTGTCGAAGAAGGGAACCCTGTATTTCATGCAACGAGCCGTGGCAAGTGAATATGACAACGCCATGTTAGCTGCACGACGGCGAATGCTTCAGGCGGGCCTCTTCGCTGGCATTACAGATACGTTTGCTGCCAAGCTTCCGGCAACACCACAGACAATTCTGGATGTGGGTTGTGGGGAGGGTACACCGTTACACGATGTTCTGGCGCAACGCAATGGTCAGGATACCGCTGTGGGCTTTGATCTCTCCAAACCGGGGATTAATTTGGCAACGCAATTGGCTGATGGGGCGTTCTTTTGCGTGGCAGATTTGGCGCAGATGCCGTTTGCTGATCACCAGTTTACGGCAATTCTGGATCTTTTTTCACCCTCGGCGTATAAAGAGTTTAATCGGGTATTGGCACCCGGTGGTCAGCTGTTGAAGGTTATTCCTAACGCGGACTATTTGATTGAATTGCGGCAGGCCATTTTCCCAGCTGGGAGTGCGCACGCAACCTATGATAATGGCAATGTGCTTAGTTTGTTCAAGGAACATTATCCGACAGCCACAGCCGAACGCATTCGCTATCAAGTGCCAGTGACGCCAGAACTTTTCCCGGATCTGATGCTGATGACGCCAATGCATTGGGGTGCTAATGAAGAACGCCTCGCAGAGGTCAAAGCTAACCCATTCCCCGAGATTACAGTGGATGTGACGCTTCTAATTGCTCAACAGCCTTAAGTAAAACGTTTGAAGAATTTGTGAAAAAAGCTTGCAGAGCTAACAGTGGGATGTTATATTAAGCCATGAGAAATCGTTTGACAGTCAACATCAGCATTTAACTGTTGGTGGCTGGCAAGTAGCACTTCACTAGAGTAGATCCTCGCCGTGCCCACACCGAGGACCTGCTTTTTTTTCTGTCTAAAATTTAGTAATGGTGCCAGTTAAGGCGTCACATTCTCCGGACGAGAACCCTTGTCAAAGGCCGGGTGAAATGGCTATAATAATGGAACAGAACGAATGTTTGATAACAGAACGGAGAAGAGAATTTATGACGAATCATATTGCCTTATTTGAACCGCTATTTCCAGCTAACACGGGGAATATTGCCCGGACTTGTGCAGGAACGGATACAATTCTAGACCTCATTAAGCCATTGGGTTTTTCGGTCGATGACGCCCATTTAAAGCGGGCCGGCTTGGACTACTGGGACAAGGTGGATGTTCGCTACCATGAGAACCTGCCAGCCTTTTTGGAATCCATTCCTGATCCAACGCAACTCTACTTGGTCTCAAAATTTGCTGATCAGGATTATACAGAACCGGATTATCGTGTGAACGAGAATGACCACTACTTCTTATTCGGTAAGGAAACGACCGGATTACCTGAACCATTCATGCGCAAGCACGCTGAGAAATGTATTCGGATTCCACAAGATGATACGCACATTCGGGCACTTAACCTGTCTAACAGCGCTGCCATTGTCATCTATGAAGTCTTACGGCAACAACAATTTCCTAAGCTCGAACGGGTTCATCAGTATCCACATGACAAGCTTAAGTAATTAAAATTTGATTCAGGCTTCATCCTGGTAGTGATCAGCAGGCGCACCAGATTTGCCGGCCAGGACACGATGCTGTCTAGTTTTCGTTCTAATCCAGACAGAACCGGCATTTTAAAACGTGCATGTTGCTCGAATTGCCTAACTTGAGGTCAGACTCAAAAATAATAAGTTATTAAGTTATATAGATAAATTTATCATGAAAGGGGGCAGTCGGTTGGCTACCAAGAGAAAAACAACCCGGCGTCCAGCAAAACGGAAACCAACCAAACGCCGCCGAAAGAGTAATCAACCGTTCCCTTATACCAGTAACGTCATTGGCCTTGTTTTGGTTGCCTTGGCTGCACTGGGAATCTTTAATCTAGGATTACTGGGAACGCTCTGTGCCAATCTTGTTCGTTTAGTCATTGGGGATACTTATCAGTTTGGACTCGTCATCGTGGGGGCACTGGGAGTTGCTCTGGCACTAACGGGAACTTGGCCACACATTGCGCGCCATTACTTAGTGGGAAGTGGTCTGGGCTATGCAGGCTGGTTGCTATGGATTACGGCAAATCATTTTGTGGACGTTAATCAGCATAGTCAGTTTTTAGCGACCATTTGGCATTCAGGACTCGCCGATCTTTGGACCGGTGGGTTGACATCGCAGCTAGGAGGCGGGGTCATTGGGGCCCTTGAACTCAGTATTGTAGCGTGGCTGATTGCCTTAATTGGCGCACAAATTGCCGCTTGGCTGATCATGGTTGGTGGGGTGATTGTGTTCTTCCAAATCCCACTCGCCGATATCGAACGGTGGACGTTGACCGCTTGGCGGGCCTTGACGCATGGAGTCCAAGCCAGTGGAGACGCGCTGAAACGGGGTGGTGAGCTCGCTAAAGAAAAGCGCACCCAACGTGATCAACAACGCCCGAAACCGGGCACACCGCTTGATCCGGATGACAAGGAGTTGCCAGAACCGCGAAGCGCTGCCCAGCCGGCCAGTGAAGAACCAAGTTACCATATTACGGTAGCGGCAAATGAAACATCTAAGCCAGCAGCGAGTGCGGCAGCAGAATCAGTAACCGATGAGGCTGATCCGGCCGAATCGTTGGTTAGCACTACACCAGTTGATCCGAATTATCAGTTGCCACAAGCGGATTTGCTGAAACAAGTGCCACCAACTGATCAAACAGCTGAGGTTAATGCAATCGATGCGAATACGAAGATTCTAAAACAGACTCTCGATAGTTTTGGTGTCGATGCAGAAGTTAAAAATGTAAGTTTAGGGCCATCGGTGACCGAATATGAGCTTCACCCGGCAATTGGGGTTAAAGTTTCGCGAATTGTGAACTTGGCGGACGATTTGGCCCTGGCCCTGGCCGCAAAGGGCATCCGAATTCAGGCGCCGATTCCGGGGAAATCTCTGATTGGAATTGAAGTTCCCAATAAGGAAGTTTCAACGGTCTCATTCCGTGATGTGGTTGAGGCGCAGCCAGCACATCCCAACAAGCCGCTAGAGGTCCCTCTGGGGCGTAACGTGACTGGTCAGGTCGTCACGATGGACCTTACGAAGATGCCGCATCTCCTGATTGCTGGGGCAACCGGGAGTGGGAAATCAGTGGCCATTAACGGCATCATTACCAGTATGCTGATGAACGCGCGACCAGATCAGCTGAAATTGATGTTGATTGATCCCAAGAAGGTTGAATTGAGCGTGTATAACGGGATTCCGCATTTGCTCACGCCAGTCGTTTCGGAGCCTAAAAAGGCTGCTCGGGCATTGCATAAGGTCGTTGCTGAAATGGAACGGCGCTATGAATTATTCTCACAATTCGGTCAACGGAAGATTTCTGGTTACAATGCCTTTGTTCAGAAGGCCAACGCTGAGGATGGCCAAGCTCGACCAACGTTGCCATACATCGTGGTCGTTGTTGATGAATTGGCGGATTTGATGATGACGGTCTCCAATGAAGTTGAAGACGCCATTATTCGTTTAGCACAAATGGGTCGGGCGGCAGGTGTACACATGATTTTAGCCACTCAACGTCCCTCCGTGGATGTCATTACCGGACTGATCAAGGCCAACGTGCCATCACGAATTGCCTTTGCCGTCTCGAGTGGGATTGATTCCCGGACGATCTTGGACGCTAACGGCGCAGAAAAGTTGCTGGGACGTGGTGATATGCTTTATCAACCAGTTGATGCGAACTCACCGGTCCGAGTGCAAGGCGCGTTTATTCCTGACGAGGATGTTGCCAACGTGGTCGAGTTCATCAAGCAACAGCAATCAGCTGACTACGATGAGGACATGATGGTTACCGATGAAGAACTTCAGCAAGAGGATGCTAGTGATAGCGATGACGAATTATTCGATGATGCATTGAAGTTCGTGGTCGACCAGCAAAAGGCCAGCACCTCACTTCTACAGCGCCAGTTCCGCATCGGCTACAATCGTGCAGCCCGGATCATGGATGACCTCGAACAACGGGGCTACATTGGTCCCCAGGAAGGAAGTAAGCCTCGTCAAGTCTATAAGCAACCTGACAGTGACGACGGTCAGTCGAATTGAGACTAACGATTTCTTCATTATTCTTGGCTGAATTGTTGGCTGACAGATAGGCGACATAGTGGTTGAGCCGCCTTACCGGTCGGCAGATATGGGCTGAAACGGTGTGAACACAACTTGAAGCCGCGCAAATCACGAGTCTACAGGTTTTCTACTAAGCCTATATCTGCTGGCCGCTCGTCTTTCAACCTTTAGTTAATGACTTAACAGACAGCTCCCCCCAACGTACATGTATCTTGGCCCCACATTCAGGCTGCGGTATTCTATGAACGTTGGGGGGAGATCTTTATGGAATTAGGGACCTGGTCGGATTGGTTTGAAGCGGTGGGAGAACTGCTGGCAGTGGCGGTTGCGTTGTTCCTGCCGGTGTTTCAGGAACATAAACAAAAACGACTCACTCGACAACGGGTGAGTCGCAATATTCGTAGCCTGACTACGGCACTCATGCAGGAAAATCGTGAGGCTGAGCAGTGGCAAGAAACTTACCGGTCATTGCAGACGCTATTGCGATTATATGCGGCACTGATGACGGATGAGCAGGGGGAACCCATCATTGTTATCGGTGAGCATCTGCTGACGGTGTTAGCGCAACCAATGCTGGATACTGAGGAAATAACAACTTCGTTAGCTGAGCTAGCTAACTGTTCGTAAAGTGAGCAACCAATGAAAAAGACACACCCTGGGTCGTCGATCAACCAGCCAAGGTGTGTCTTTTTTTATAAATTAACCCATAATACCTAATGAGGAAATAGCCCCAAAAACTAAGGAACCAATTGTTGCGATAATCATAATCCAAACAAAGACGTTCGTAATCTTTTGAAATGTTGATTTTTTCTTCTTTTCCATGCGGGCTTAGCCACCTCTTTAATCCAATTTACTCAATTAGTTTACCGTGAGAACAGCGGAATTGCAACCGTCAGGGTCAAGTTGTCAACTGCTTGTTACAAAACGTGAATTGCAAGTCTCCTGAGAAATCTTTATAATGAGACGGAAAACATTAGTGGGGGGAAGTAAAATGGCGTTTTGGGCATCGCCCGCGGGACAACTAGTGATTCTGGTGATCGGCTGGCTGATTATTCGCGCCAGCAAGCGGGTTTTAAAGCGCCGTTGGCCAACTGGATTGAGTACATGGGACTTAATGACACCATTACTCATTTTGTGCTCGGTGATTTTGGTGCCAGCCGGCGCGGGAGCTATTCTCCCGTGGTTAGTAATCGGTTGGATGAGCGTGGGAATCTTAGTGACACTTATTCAAGCTGCTCACAACAAAGAGTTACTTTATAGCACTTTTTTTAAGACATTTTGGCGGCTGACGGACCTTTTTTGGGCGTTAGGTTTCGTGGTTTGTTTTTTACTTGTTATTAGTTAGTCTATGCATAAATATAAATAATTTTGATTAATGACTCATTTTTTATGGGGCAAAATAATCGCTCAAAGCCACGGTGAACAAGTGTTCGCCGTGGCTTTTTGCACCTTTGGTGGGAAATTTATAAAAATTCGGAAACGTTGTGGTAGAAAGTGGGGGGGTGTGGTAAACTTGGAAATAGTTACAAACGGGGGGTAATGGCTATGTTCATGGGCGAATTTGAACATTCGATCGACACCAAAGGCCGGCTAATTATTCCCGCTAAATTTCGGGAACAGTTAGGCGACAATTTTGTCGTTACCCGGGGAATGGATGGGTGTTTATTCGGTTATGCCATGCCTGAATGGTCGGCACTGCAGGACAAATTGAAAGCCTTGCCAGTCAACCGAAAAGATGCCCGTGCCTTCGTCCGCTTCTTCTACTCCGCAGCAACGGAGTGTGAGCTGGATAAACAGGGCCGAATCAACATTCCCAAGCCGCTTCGCGACCACGCTGCGTTAACCAAACAATGTGTGATTGTCGGGGTTGCTAACCGTTTTGAAATTTGGAGTTCGGATCGGTGGCAGGACTTTTCTGACACTGCTGAAGAAAATTTTGATGACATTGCCGAGAACTTAATCGACTTTGGCATGTAGATTTAAGAAAGGAGAGTGTTTATGGAAGACTTTCATCACGTAACCGTATTACTAAAAGAAACAGTGGCGGGGTTAGCCATTAAGCCGACGGGTATCTATGTTGACTGCACTCTCGGCGGCGGTGGCCACAGTGAGCGCATCCTCGGCCAATTAACGACGGGGCATCTCTACGCGTTCGACCAAGATCAGACCGCCATTACCTATAACCAACAACACTTAAAGCAATACGTGGACGAAGGTAAGTTAACCTTTATAAAAAGCAACTTTCGCGACATTAAAAATGAACTCAATCAGCGCGGTATTACGGCGGTAGATGGCATTCTTTACGATTTGGGTGTGTCCTCGCCACAATTTGACGAGGCTGATCGTGGGTTTAGCTATCAACACGATGCGCCATTAGACATGCGCATGGATCAGAGCCAGAAGTTGACTGCGTGGATCGTGGTCAATGAGTGGGAGTTCAACGATCTCATGCGAATCTTTCACCGTTATGGCGAAGAGAAATTCGCTAAGCCAATCGCACGGGCCATTGAACGGCACCGTGCCGTGGCACCGATCGATACGACCGGCCAATTGGTCGAAATTATCAAAGAGGGGATTCCCGCAGCGGCTCGTCGGCATGGCGGTCATCCTGCAAAGAAGGTCTTTCAAGCGATTCGAATCGCGGTTAACGATGAATTAGGGGCCTTGGAAGATTCACTTGAGCAGGCGGTCTCCTTACTGGATCTAAACGGGCGCATCAGCGTCATTACCTTCCAGTCCTTGGAAGATCGACTAGTGAAGACGATGTTCCGAGAACAGTCTTCACTGCCAGAATTACCCCATGGCATTCCGGTTATTCCAGACAATTTACAACCCGACTACCAACTGGTCAATCGCAAGCCAATCTTGCCATCACCAGCTGAGTTGGAAGCGAACCATCGTGCTCATAGTGCCAAGTTACGAATTTTAGAAAAAATTAAGTAGTCTAACCAAATACGAAAACTCGACATAGGAAGATGATTATTTATGGCGCAGAATAGTTTAGCTGAAGCGGTTCCCCTTTCGCCGGAACCCCAACAACGCCCAAACATAGAACAGCCGCAACATCAGGCTCGCCCGCAAAGTAATCCGCAACGGAATCCTCAGAGCCAAAAGTTACCGGTTTCTAAATTCGAAAAGTGTCTCATGACGGTCTGTGGCCTTATTTTGGCGACACTCATGGTCTTTGTGGTCTCATCGAAAATTGCGATGAGTAACGCCCAACACGAACTGCAGAGTGTGAATAGCAATGTGACGACAATTCAAAATCGCAATACGAACGCGCAACAAGAAATTAATGAGTTGCAGAGTCGGACGCGACTTGATAAAATTGCCAAAAAGCAAGGGCTCACTTTGCAAAACGATAGAATAAGGAATGTAAACAAATAACATGAAAGATTCCCAAAAGCGACAAATGATGAATAAGCAACCACGCAGAAACCGGAAGTACTTTGGCCAGTTTCTGTTTTTCCTTTTCCTCCTGGTGTTTGCGATTATCGTCGGTCGCTTTTCGTATATCTCCATCGGGAAAAATGTTCAGAACGTTAACTTGAGTGCCTCTGCCCAAAAACTTTACACGGCTAATGAGACAATCAAGGCAAAGCGGGGGACTATTTACGATGCGAACGGCCAAGCCATTGCCGAAGATACTAGTGTATACTCCCTGTACGTGGTGCTTGATAAGCGGCAGGTGAGTCTGAACGGGAAAAAACTGTATGCAACTAACAAGGAAAAGATTGCGACGGTTCTGGCGAAGTACTTACCGCTGACGCGCAATCAGGCGCTCAAGGCGCTTTATCCAAGTAAGGCCAATACGTTCCAAGTGGAATTTGGAACGGCTGGTCAAAATATTTCGTTGACCACCAAGCAGAAGATTCAGGCATATCATTTGTCCGGGATTAACTTTGTTCAGCAGGAAGCACGACTCTATCCCAATGGGATCTTTGCCTCACACCTAGTTGGTCTGGCACAGGCGCAAACGGCCAAGAATGGTCAAACGACACTGACTGGGACCATGGGGATCGAGCAGGCTTTCAATCAGCAATTAACCGGGACTGATGGGTCGCAGAAAATCAAGAAAGATATGTATGGTTACCAGCTACCAGGGACCAAGCAGAAATCTAAAAAAGCTAAGGACGGTGACAACGTCTATACCACGTTAGATACGCGCCTCCAAACGCTACTTGAAACCGAAATGAGTAATGTGCAAGGTCAAGTCAAGGCCAATTCAATGAACGCGGTGCTGATGAATGCCAAGACCGGGGCCATTTTAGCGGCCACGCAACGGCCAACGTTTAACGCCACGACCAAGGCAGGCTTGAGCCAGATTTGGCGGGATACCTTAGTTCAAGATGCTTATGAGCCGGGGTCAACGATGAAGGTCTTCACGTTGGCGTCTTCCATTGATAGTGGCAATTACAACGGTAACGCGACTTACCAATCTGGGCGTTACACCATTGGCAACCAAATCGTACCCGATTGGAACACCGCAGGTTGGGGGACGATTACCTATGACAAGGGGTTTGCCCTCTCCAGTAACGTTGCGATGGCGCACTTGGAACAGCAAATGGGCGCTAAAACCTGGAAAAAATACATTGACCGTTTCCATTTTCTGAAGAGCACGCATTCGGGCTTGCCAGGTGAAATGACTGGGAGCATCGCCTTTCAGCGGCCAATTGAACAGGCAGATACGTCATTTGGCCAAGGTATTCAGGTCACGGTCTTTCAGATGCTGCAGGCTTTAAGTGCGGTCAGCAATGATGGCAAGATGATGAAGCCTTACGTGATCAGTAAAGTTACCGATTCCGATACCAATAAGACTGTGAAGAAGTACTCACCAACTGTGGTGGGTAATCCTATCTCGGCAAAGACGGCCCAGGCGGTGCGGAAACACATGGAAGATGTGGTTTACAAGAGTTATGGTATTGGGGCTGACTACAAGATGAGCGGCTACAAGGTTGCGGTGAAGACCGGGACAGCGCAGGTCAGCAACGGGAAGGGCTATCTTTCCGGCGATGATAACTACCTGTACTCAGTTGCCGCGATGGTCCCTGCTAGTAATCCCAAGTACGTTATGTATATCACGATGAAACAGCCCCATCTGGGCGGCACGACCGCGACCAAATTATTGGCATCAATTATGAAACCGGTAATGGCGCGGGCACTGCAAGAAGATACCGGATCGACCACGACGAAGACGAACAAGATGCCAAATGTTGCTGGCAAATCCGTGACAACTGCTACGAGAGCGTTAAACAAGGCAGGCGCCACGGTGACGCAATTAGGGACGGGGACAAAGGTCTTGAAACAGTCCGTCACAGCTGGAACGTCACTTTATCAAAATCAGCGGGTGTTCATTACCACTGGTGGTACGGTGGCCATGCCAAGTTTAATCGGCTGGTCAAAGGGTGATGTGGTAAAATTAGCTCAGTTGGAAGGCTTAAAGGTAACTGTAGCGGGTGATGGCTACGTGACGAAGCAAAGCATCAAGGCAGGAACTACCGTTGGTGCGGATTCGACACTGGTCGTGACGCTGAAACAAAATAAATAAAAGAGAATGAGGATTGAGAGAGACAATGATGAATATGATTGTGCCCCTGTTGGGCGGTTTTATAATTACGGCGGCGTTTATGCCGTCATTGATTCGGTACTTCCGGGCCCGGCATGAGGGGCAAATGATTCGTGAAGAAGGCCCAACGTGGCACGAGAAGAAGTCAGGAACCCCGACAATGGGTGGCCTGTTATTCATCGTTGCAATTTTAGTGATGACGTTAGCTAGTAGCTGGCTGTTAGCCCCGCATCACACGTTATCTACGACCTGGATTTTGCTATTTATCCTCGTCTTGTACGGTGGCCTGGGTGCTTGGGATGACAGTATTAAGCTCTTTCATCGTCAAAACGAAGGATTAAAGGCTTGGCAAAAATTGTTGGGTCAAATCGTGGGGGCATTGATTCTCTTTTGGGTCTATACTCACGAACGACTCCCAATGGCCTTGCATATCCCGGGGATGGGTAACTGGCACATGAGTGGCTGGTATGCCATCTTCGTCATTATTTGGTTAGTTGGCTTTAGTAACGCGGTCAATTTGTCAGATGGCCTGGATGGTTTAGTCAGCGGGTTAGCAAGCATCTCTTTTGCAGCCTATGGTGTGATTGCTTGGCACCAGATGCAAATGAACATTGCCATTTTCTGTTTTGCCGTAGTTGGTAGTCTGCTCGGTTTTCTCATCTTTAATCACAAACCGGCCAAGATCTTCATGGGTGATACCGGTTCCTTAGCACTGGGTGGTGCTTTAGCGGCCGTTTCAATTCTGTTGCATCATGAATTGTCACTGCTGTGGATTGGACTGGTCTTTGTGATTGAGACGGCGAGTGTTATTTTACAAGTTGCCTCATTTAAGTTGACGGGCAAGCGGATTTTCCTGATGAGTCCCATTCATCATCACTTCGAAATGAAGGGATGGAGCGAATGGAAGATTGACTTTACCTTCTGGGGAATCGGCTTGATCACCGCGTTAACTGGATTGTGGGTCATCTTGCCAAGATAAGGGCGACTGACTAATGGGCTAGCTTGCTCGTTAGGGTCAAGCTAGCCTTTTTTAGTGGACTGGCCGTGAATAAATAGTGGAGTCGTCAGGCCTCGCCGCTGTATAATTAAGGTGTCTGGTTCTGGCGACAGTCCAGACCAACTGTGACTGACAAAACCGCTGGTTGCAACATGGTGTTAGCGATGTTGTGGGCACGACGACCGTTTTATTAGACGAGTTGATCGTCAGGTTAACAGTGACTATTTTGGAATCAAACTATTAAAAGCATAAGTGAATGAATGGAGAGCGAAAGGTAATTATGAAGCAGATCACGACGTATACGGGGAAGAGAGTGCTGGTCTTAGGACTGGCGAAGAGTGGGGTCAACGCGGCTCGCTTGTTGAAAAAACTAGGTGCTAAGGTGACCGTCAGTGACGTGAAGCCACTGGCCGAGAACCAAGACGCCCGCGACTTACAAGCGGAAGGGTTTACCGTGATTACCGGTGAACAAACGGCTGACCTACTGGACCCGGGGTACGACTTGATCGTGAAAAATCCCGGTATTTTCTACGATGTGCCAGTCGTTAAGCGGGCATTAACGGAGAATATTCCAGTCATTGGTGAAATGGAATTAGTCGGCGAAGTGGCCGATGCGGAGTTGATCGCCGTTACGGGAAGCAACGGGAAGACGACGACCACGACCATGATTCAAAAGATGGTCGACCACGACCGGAAAGCTGGTCACGCGGTTTACGCTGGGAATATTGGTATTCCTGCCAGCAAGGTTGTTCAAGAGGTGTCACCGGCCGATACGCTGGTCTTAGAAGTCTCTAGCTTCATGTTGGCCGAAACGACCGAATTTCACCCGCACATCGCCGTGTTGACGAATATTTTCTCCAATCACCTGGACTACCACAAGACGCGAGCAAATTATGTGGCTGCTAAGATGAAGATCACTGCAAATCAAACGGCGGACGATTACTTCGTGGTCAACTTCGATAATCCTGAATGGCAAGAGCTCAGCAAAAAGTCCGCTGCAAAAGTCGTTCCATTTTCTCGGCTGAACCAGTCGGAAGACGGCGCCTATGAAACTGATGGTGAGCTGTACTTCAAGGGTGAACATATCATGGCTGCCAGCGAAATCAAGGTACCAGGGGATCACAACGTAGAGAACGCCTTGGCTGCCATTGCGGTGGCTAAGATCAAGGGTGTCAGCACGCAGGCCATCGTGGCCGTTCTTCGGAGCTTTGGTGGGGTTCGGCACCGGACGCAATACGTGTTGGAAGCCGAGGGCCGTCAATACTACAACGATTCGAAGGCCACCGACATGGAAGCCACCGAGATGGCACTCAAGGGATTCAAGGCGCCAGTCGTCCTATTAGCAGGAGGATTGGACCGTGGCTATACCTTTGAAAAGATGATTCCATCCTTCAAGGATCACGTCAAGGCCATCGTTCTCTTTGGTCAGACAGCAGATCTCTTAGCGGAGACTGCCAAACAGGCGGGTATCAAGGTGATCAAAAAGACAGAAAATGTTGAAACTGCTGTTCCGTTAGCTTATCAATTGAGCGCAGCTGGAGATATTATTTTATTGTCACCAGCCAATGCCAGTTGGGACCAATACCCGAATTTCGAGGTCCGTGGTGATCGGTTTATCAAGGCCGTTGAGCAGTTAACGGGTAAACAGGAGGAAGTTTAAATGCGATTAATGGTATCAGGTGGCGGTACCGGGGGTCATATTTACCCGGCATTAGCGCTCATCAAAGCACTCAAAAAGCATGACCCAGACGCAGAAGTCATGTACGTCGGCTCCGAACGGGGCTTGGAAAGTACGATTGTACCAGCTAAGGGGATTCCGTTTCAATCTACCCGAATTCAAGGGTTCAAGCGGTCCCTATCACTGGAAAACTTCAAGACGGTCTATCTATTCTTGAAGAGTGTCCACGAGACGAAAAAGATGATTAAGGCCTTTAAACCAGACGTTGTCGTGGGAACTGGTGGTTACGTGTCGGGTGCTGTGGTCTATGCGGCCGCGCACTTGCACGTTCCAACGTTGATTCACGAACAAAACAGCGTTGTCGGCATCACCAACCGCTTCTTAAGTCGTTACGTTGATCGGATTGCGTACGTCTTTGACGCCGCCCTGGATCAGCTTCCGGCAAACAAGATGGTTAAGACTGGGAATCCACGGGCTCAGGAAGCCGCTGAGGTCGTTAGTCACTTTAGCTGGCAGGATTACCAGCTCAAAGACGATGTGCCCACGCTGCTGATTTTTGGGGGCTCACAAGGGGCACCGAAGATCAACCTCGCCACGATTGCGGCTATCCCTGAATTCAATAAGCGCAATTACCAAGTCGTCTTTGTGACTGGACAGAAACGCTATGATAACGTGATGGACCGGTTAAAGGATGTCAAGGTGGCAGCAAATGTTGTGATCAAGCCTTACATCAGCAACATGCCCGAGGTTTTACCTAAGGTAGCCGCGATTGTCGGTCGGGCCGGAGCGACTAGTTTGGCTGAAATTACGGCTGATGGGATTCCTTCAATTTTGATTCCAAGTCCTTATGTTACCGCAGATCATCAGACTAAGAACGCACAGTCATTGGCGACGGTCGGTGCTGCGGAGATTATCAAGGAAGCTGATTTGACGGGAGCGTCTTTGGTCACTAAGGCAGATCAATTAATGAACGATGATGCGTTGCGTCAGGACATGGCCGCGGCTTCTAAGCAGCTCGGGGTGCCCGATGCGGCTGACCGCGTTCTAGATGTGGTCTTGTCACTAAAAAAAGATTAAAACCAGACTAGTGAATGGAAGGTGAGCGACCGTGAAGTTTCGTTTAAACCGTAACGATCCGAAACAACAGCGATCACTAACACCGTGGGAGAAGTATCAGGCGCAAGCCCAGCAGAAGCGTCAGCGAGCGAAAACGCCTGGTTGGATTCACAAGGCGAAGCGAATTGGGGATAAACTTCCCCGGCTAAAGCACGAGCGGGCCCGAAAGTTAGTTCGGCGACTGAGCATACTGCTAGGAAGTTTTACCGCCGTTATTTTAGTCATGGTGTACTTGGTTTCACCACTGAGTCATTTTGAAACGGTGCACGTAACCGGTAACGTTGCCCTTTCTCCGGCACAGGTCCAGCGAGCAGCACAGGTCCAGCCTGGGGATTCCATTTTCCAACTGCTAGGGCATACACAACAGCTGGAACGGCAAGCAGTTAAACGTAATACACGTGTCAAACGCGTCACGATTCGTTTCAAGCGGCCCAATCATGCGTCGATTCACGTCACGGAGTTTATGACGGCTGGTTATGTATTGAAGCAAAATCGTTACTATGAAGTCTTAGAAAATGGTATTGTTAGTGAACAGTCAGTGACACAACCGAAAAGTGGGACGCCGGTTTACGGCAACTTTAAACGTGCTAAGACGTTGCACCGGATGATTCTCCAGTATGCGCAGCTCAGTTCAACGATTAAGCGGAGTATCAGTGAGATTCAGGAGTCACCAACTAAGGCTAATCCCGATCGCGTTCATCTCTTCATGAACGACGGCAATGAGGTCTATGCCAGCATCTCCAGTTTCGCGAAGAAGATGGCCTTTTATCCTAGCATTGCGGCGAAGATGAAGACCAAAGGTGTGGTCAATTTGGAAGTGGGGGCGTACTCGTACCCCTTCAGTAAATAATTTCATTTTGATTTCAGCGTTAAAAAGCGTCAATAAGGCTTTTTCAACCCCTAGTAAGTGTGGTAAACTGAAAAATAATTAGGAGAAAAAGCGAATTCATGCAGTGTTGATATTAGATTAACTTAGGAGGTTCCTTTTTCTATGGATAATTCAGGGATGTACGTTGGTCTCGATATAGGAACCACCTCAATAAAAGTCATTGTTGCTGAGAATGTTAAAGGGCAAATGAACGTTATTGGTGTGGGAAATGAACGTTCGAATGGTGTCAGCCGCGGCGTAATCGTGGACATTGACAAAGCAGCGGAAGCGATTCAGCGCGCCGTTCGACAAGCCGAAGAGAAGGCCAGCATCGAAATTCACGATGTGATTGTGGGGATTCCCGCAAATATGTTAAAGATTGAACCTTGTAGCGGTATGATTGCCATTGACGATCAGTCTCGCGAAATCACCGGTCGTGACGTGCGGAGCGTTTCGGCGGCGGCTTTGATTCAAAGCTTGCCACCAGAGCGTGAAGTCGTTGACATCTTGGCCGATGAATTTGTGGTGGATGGGTTTGATGGCATCAAGGATCCCCGGGGGATGGTCGGCGTGCGCCTTGAACTGCACGGGACTTTGTTTACGGGACCCAAGACCATCATGCACAATACCCGTAAAGCCGTTGAACAAGCTGGCTTGCATCTGCGGGGCACAGTCATTAATCCAATGGCGCAAGGTATGATGGTGATGAACGACGGTGAGCAAGACTTTGGTACCATCCTGATCGATTTGGGTGGAGGTCAAGCCACAGCGGCCGTTATCCATGACCACCAACTGAAGTACATTGACGTTGACCAGGAGGGTGGTCAGTTCATCACCAAGGACATTTCGGTGGTGTTGAACACCTCACTGGATAGCGCAGAGAAGCTGAAACGTGATTATGGCTATGCTGATTCGGCACAAGCTAGCGATGAAGATGAATTCCCAGTTGACGTGGTTGGTCAAAGCCAGCCCACGCCAATTTCAGAGAAATACTTAGCAGAAATTATTGAAGCTCGACTTGATCAAATCTTCCAGCGCTTACAGGCAAACCTGAATAAGGTCCAAGCCTTAGAGCTACCAGGAGGAATCGTGTTGACTGGTGGCGTTGCGGCGTTACCAGGCATTACCGACTTAGCAACCGCTGAGTTCGGCACGAATGTTCGGGTTTATGTTCCAGATCAAATGGGGTTACGGCACCCATCGTTTACCCTGGCTTTGGCTTTGGTAAACTACTTTGGGGGACTGAGTGAGATCGACTTGCTCATTAAGAGTGCGTTGACGGGCTCAACACAATTGGCCGATGAAACCGATGAGATTCGTCAACGTGAGCAACCGGTCGATAACGGCCCAGTGGATGCTCCCGTGCAAGCTCACCAGAAGAGTAAGGCGACACCAAAACCGAAGAAGAAGCGAACCGAAGGAATCAAGAAGTTCTTTAGCGACTTCTTTGATTAACGCGAGATGGAGGAATATAGAATGGAATACTCACTAGACTCTGCGCAGAATAATGGCGCAATCATTAAGGTGATTGGCGTTGGTGGCGGTGGGAACAACGCCGTTAACCGAATGATCACGGAAGACGTCAAGGGTGTTGAATTCATCGTGGCAAACACGGATGTTCAAGCCTTAGAAGCCTCAAAGGCAGAAACTAAGATTCAACTTGGGCCGAAATTGACCAAAGGGTTAGGCGCTGGTGCCAACCCAGAGGTCGGTGCTAAGGCCGCCGAAGAAAGTGAAGAACAGATTACGGAAGCCCTTGAAGGTGCCGACATGGTCTTTGTCACTGCCGGTATGGGCGGTGGGACCGGTAACGGTGCTGCACCAATCGTCGCTAAGATCGCCAAAGAGGGCGGTGCCCTGACTGTTGGGGTCGTTACCCGGCCATTTAGTTTTGAAGGCCCACGGCGGGCACGTTTTGCTGCCGAAGGGGTCGCTGCAATGAAGGAAAACGTGGACACGTTGATCGTCATTGCCAACAACCGTTTGTTAGAAATCGTTGACAAGAAGACACCAATGATGGAGGCCTTCCAAGAAGCCGACAACGTCTTACGTCAAGGGGTTCAAGGAATCTCTGACTTAATCACGAGCCCTGGCTACGTTAACTTGGACTTTGCCGATGTGAAGACGGTCATGAAGGACCAAGGGGCTGCTTTGATGGGAATCGGTTCCGCTAACGGTGAAAACCGGACGGAAGATGCCACCAAGAAGGCTATCTCTTCGCCACTGCTGGAAGTGTCTATCGATGGTGCCGAACAAGTGCTGCTGAACATTACCGGTGGTCCAGACCTGTCCTTGTTTGAAGCCCAAGCTGCTTCTCAAATCGTATCCGATGCGGCAACCAGTGACGTTAACATCATCTTCGGGACTTCGATTGACGAAGACCTTGGCGATGAAGTTCGGGTAACGGTAATTGCGACCGGAATTGATAAGAAGAAGGAAGAGCGTGAAGCTGCACACAGTCGCATTGCGCGGCGTGCAGAAGGCCAACAACGGACGACTTCAACGGACAATGCTGCCCAAGAGAATGCCCCTAAGGAAACAGACCAAGATCCATTTGGCAATTGGGACATCCGCGAACCAGCGCACCGTCCAGAACCACAAGCTCGTCCTAACAATTCACATGATGAATTTGCGGGCGTTGACAAACCAGACTTTAACATCTTCAACCCGAGCTCAAATGATAGTTCAGCGGCTGATGATAGTAGTAACAAGGGTGAAGACACACCACCATTCTTTAAGCGGCGGCGTAAGTAATCACCCAGCTGTAGAATTCGTTATGAGAGGAGTGGCCAACCATGGCGGAGAAGTTTAGTCTTAGCAAATTTTTCGGAACAGACGATGATTATGACGAAGACTATCAAGAGGATCCAACTCCGGTAGCGACTCCCAAGCCAGCTACCCCCAGTCAACCGGTTGATAGGCGGAAGGTGGTTGCCATGCGGTCTGCAAAACCCAATTCAAGTCACATTGCGATTTGTGAGCCACGAATCTACTCGGATGCGAAATCAATCGCAAAACAAATTACGGGCGGGGATGCCGTCATTGTAAACTTTGCCCGGGTCGATGAAGCACAAGCGCAACGCATTGTAGATTTCTTAAACGGAACTGCGTTTGCTGTGGGCGGTGAGATTAAGCGGATCGGTGAACAGATTTTTCTGTGCACACCGCATAATTTCGAAGTGAGTGGTGACGTCGCTGTCAACTTAGGAACGCAATTCACGCAATAAAGGAGAGCGACGCCGTGATATATTTCGTTAGTTTGATCTTTAGAGCTTTGAACTGGCTGGTAAGTGCCTACATCCTGTTAATTGTGGTGTACGCCTTACTAAGTTGGTTACCAGGCGGCTATGAGTCTAAGTTTGGTCGAATCGTTGGCCGCTTGGTGGAGCCGTTTCTGAGCTACTTCAATTTTATTTCATTAGGACCGATCGGGTTTGGACCGGTCGTTGCCATCGTGGTCTTATCCCTGGTGCAGTACGGCATTCAGTATCTGGGAATGCTCGTCTTACAACTCATGATAAGATGACGATTGCCGATAGATTTTTGAAAAATAGATGGGTGACCATCAGCAACTTGAGGGGAGGAAAGACTCGTGGATGAGAACATTACCCAGCATTTTCGCCCGGATGAGGCGCCGTTTATCGATGCCATCACTGGCTGGCTTCAACAGGTTCAAGATGAGTATCGGCCAGTTCTCACTCACTTTTTGAATCCTCGTCAGGTATACATCGCAACAACATTAGCGCGGCATGCAGATATTCCCGTCCGGTTTAGTGGCGGGCATGAGCATGCAGAGATGCAGCGGGCGCTATTCTATCCAGACTACTATACGCCAGAAGACAAGGACTTTGAATTAACCCTGATGCAGGTCGATTACCCGGTGAAATTTGCAACGCTCCATCATAGTCAGATTCTGGGAACACTCTTGGGATCAGGGATCGAACGTGAAATTTTAGGTGATATTTTGACCGATGGTGAGGTCTGGCAGGTCGTGACGGAGACGTCGATGGTCGATTATTTGACCAGTCAGGTTGACCGTATCGGTCGGGTCAAGGCGCGGCTGAAATTGGGCGACTGGACACAGTTAGTCCAGCCGTTGAACGAGTGGGAGAGCGAAAGTGCGACCCTGTCGTCACTACGATTGGACAACATTGTGGGGACAGGGTTTCATCTGTCCCGACACCGAGCCAAAGAGTTGATTGAAGGCGGCCACGTACGGTTGAATTGGGCAGATACGCTCAAGCCAGACTACGAGCTGGATGTGGCAGACATTGTGTCTGTTCGGGGGTTTGGTCGAATTCGATTGGACGAAGTTGCCGGTCGAACGAAAAAGGAAAAAATTCGGGTCACCCTAGCGGTGTTGAAGAAATAGATGCGGAGGGAACAGTGTAATGGTATTAAGTCCATTAGATATTCATAATAAAGAGTTTGGCACGAAAATGCGTGGTTATAACGTTGATGAGGTCAATGACTTTTTAGACCAAGTCATCAAGGATTACCAGATCACGTTGAATCATAACAAGGAATTAGAAGAACAGTTAGATGCGGCTAACGAAAAGTTGAAGTACTTTAACGACTTGAAGGATTCCTTGAACCAATCCATTTTAGTTGCGCAAGAGGCTGCCGATAAGGTCAAAGCTAATTCGCAAAAGGAATCGGAAATTATTATTCGCGAAGCTCAAAAGCAAAGCTCTGATATCGTTTCTGAAGCAACGAACAAAGGGAATCAAATCATGGATGAAGCTTCCAAACGGGCCAAGAAATTGGCAGTGGAAACCGATGATTTGAAGAAGAGTACCCGCGTCTTCCGGCAACGGCTACAGGTGATGCTTGAGAGTCAGCTTGAAGTGGTCAAATCCAACGACTGGGATAGTCTGTTGAAGGAAGGGTCCATGTCGAGCTATGAAGAAATCAAGAAGGTCGTCGGTGACCGGCTTGACAATGACGCTGCACAAGGCGTAAACTCGGAAGCATCATCTGAGGAAGATGACCAAGTCACGGAAGCTCCCGTGACGGATTCAGCACCAGATGATGGTGAAACGGTCGTTATCTTCCCAGACAATGATGATCCCCATTTTGACCAAAACTAATAAATAACAGTGGCACAGAGAAACTAGCCAAATAAAAAGATGGAACTAGCGAGTTAGCGATGGTGGAAGGCTAACACCCACTCTTTTTAGGCGGTATCATTCTCCCGAGCCCCATGGCTGAATCAAGTAAGCGATGGCGGTGCACCCCGATACGGTGCTTGAGGGTAAGCACTGGATAACCAGTCCTTACTAAAATTGGGTGGTACCACGAACGACTTCGTCCCTTGCGACGGGTCGTTTTTTATTTGTTTTCAAAAACAGTGGGTAATTTGACCAATTGTAGCCGCACGGTAGGTGCTAGTCTTGATCGGCAACGTTTAGTCATCTATTTTAAGCTCTGGACGTACAACGGTTTCGGTTGACCGGTGAGCTGAGACCAGTGATGGTTTGAGCTCACCGGTTCACCAACCGAGTTACAAAAATTTAAGGAGGAAACACGGTATGCGAGTAAAAGACACGCTTAACCTGGGTAAGACCAAGTTTAAAATGCGCGGGAATTTACCAGTCAAAGAAGTTGACCGGCAAAAAGCCTGGGCTGAAAACAAAGTCTACGAAGCCCGTCAAAAATTAAACGAAGGAAAGCCTAGCTTTATTCTTCACGATGGGCCACCATATGCCAACGGTCCAATCCATATGGGTCACGCCATGAACAAGATCTCTAAGGACATCATTGTGCGTTACAAGTCCATGAGTGGGTTCCGTGCCCCTTACGTTCCCGGTTGGGATACCCATGGGTTGCCAATCGAACAACAGTTGACGAAGGCCGGTTACGACCGGAAGAAGATGTCAACGGCTGAATTCCGTGACCTCTGTCGCGACTACGCGTTGAAGCAGGTTGACTTGCAACGGGATGGTTTCAAGCGCCTCGGTGTTGCCGGCGACTGGGACAACCCTTACCTGACATTGAAGCCAGAATTCGAAGCCGCTGAAGTGCGGGTCTTTGGTGAATTTGCCAAGCGGGGATTGATCTACAAGGGAAAGAAGCCAGTCTACTGGTCATGGTCATCCGAATCAGCGATGGCGGAAGCCGAAGTTGAATACCATGATGTGACCTCACCATCTGCTTTCTATGGCGAAAAAGTCGTTGATGGCAAGGGTGTGTTGGACGACAACACTTACTTGGTGGTCTGGACCACGACGCCTTGGACGATTCCTGGATCTGAAGGGATCACCATTGATGCTGGTATCGAATATGCCGTGGTTCAACCCGCTGGGGAAGACCGGAAATTTGTCTTAGCTAGTGACTTGGTTGCGGAAAATGCAGAACGTTTCGGCTGGAAAGATGTTAAAGTCTTGAAGACCGTGATGGGGCAAGATATGGACAACATCATTGCCCAACACCCATTCATCGCTGACCGGAAGTTGGTCGTGATGTTAGGCGACTTCGTAACGACCGAAACCGGTACTGGTTTGGTCCACACGGCACCTGGTTTAGGGGAAGATGACTTTAACGTGGGTAAGTTATACAACCTGCCCGTTTTAGTTCCCGTTAACGACCAAGGGTACATGACCGCTGAAGCCGGTGAAGACTTTGAGGGTGTGTTCTATGAAGATGCCAACAAGATTGCGCTAGATAAGTTAAAGGCTAACAATGCCTTGCTGGATTACATGCCATATGAACACAGTTACCCATTTGACTGGCGGACGAAGAAGCCCGTTATCTTCCGGGCAACGCCACAATGGTTCGCTTCCGTGGACAAGATTCGTGATGAAATCTTGGACAGCTTAAAGGACGTTAAGTTCCAACCAGATTGGGGCAAGCGTCGTTTGGAAAATATGATCAAGGACCGTGGCGACTGGGTTATCTCTCGTCAACGGGTCTGGGGTGTGCCGCTACCGATTTTCTATGGTGAAGATGGGGAAGCCATCATCACACCAGAAACGGTCAACCACGTGGCTGATCTCTTTGGTAAGTATGGGTCCAACATCTGGTTCAAGCGCGAAGCTAAGGATCTCTTACCTGAAGGCTTCACAAGCGAACACTCACCTAATGGCGAATTCACGAAGGAAAACGACATCATGGATGTTTGGTTTGACTCCGGTTCGTCTCACCAGGGTGTGCTGGCCGAACGGGACTACTTGGACTTCCCAGCTGACCTCTACCTGGAAGGTTCAGACCAATACCGTGGTTGGTTCAACTCTAGTTTGATCACCAGTGTTGCCGCTACGGGTAAAGCGCCATACAAGCAAGTCGTTTCGCAAGGGTTTACCTTAGATAAAGACGGACACAAGATGTCCAAGTCGCTGGGGAACACGATTGCGCCTGATGAAATTATCAAAAAAATGGGTGCTGACATCGTTCGTCTCTGGGTAACTTCTGTAGATACTTCAGCTGATGTGCGGGTAACGACTGAAGCCTTTGTGAAGATTTCCGACAGCTATAAGAAGTTGCGGAACACGATGCGTTACTTGTTGGCGAACACCAGTGATTTTGACCCTGAAAAGGATGCCGTTTCCTTTGACCAGCTGACTGCCGTTGACCGGCACATGCTGTATCAATTGAATGCCTTCACTAAGAGTATTGAAAACCACTACGAAAACTTTGACTTCCTGAACATTTACAAGGAACTTATCAACTTTGTTGTGAGTGACTTGTCTGCGTTCTATCTTGACTTTGCTAAGGATGTTCTCTACATCGAAGCAGAAGACAGTGCCGTTCGTCGTTCAATGCAAACGGTCTTCTATCAGATTGCCGTCACGTTGACGAAGTTGATTACGCCAATCTTGCCACACACTGCCGAAGAGATCTGGGACTTCTTGAAGGAACCAGAAGACTTTGTTCAATTAGCAGAAATGCCAGTTGTGATGGACATGGATGATGCTGTTGAGGCCGAAGATGACGATCACAAGTCAACCTGGGATCACTTTATGACCTTGCGGAGCCACGTCTTGAAGGCGTTGGAAGAAGCACGGGACGAGAAGCTGATTGGGAAGGCTGCCGAAGCACACCTTGACTTATATGTCGATGCTGATACGGAAGCTATGTTGGCTAAGTTGGACGTTGATGTCCAACAAATCTTATTAGTTTCCGGTTTAGACGTTGCTAAGCTGGATCAAGCACCAGCCGATGCGTTGACCTTCGACCATATGGCCGTTAAGGTCACGCCAGCTGCCGGTGAGGTCTGCGAACGTTGTCGTTTGACTAAGGAAGACGTTGGTAGCGATGCTGACTACCCACACTTCTGTGCACGCTGTGCGGCCATTGTCCGGGCGAACTACCCAGAAACGGCCACCGAGGGCTTTGAAGAAAAGTAAGCACTGATTGAAATGTGACATGAAAGCTCGTAACCGTTGTTGGTTGCGGGCTTTTTAATTTGAACCTAAAGGCTGAAAGATCAAATTCTGACCTCATTCCAGTGATAGGTAAGTCCCACTGTTAAATTGGCTAAATTGGGCGCACTCCGGCTGCCAGGGATTCCGCCTGCTGTGGGGACGCTTCAGCCTGGAAGAACACCAGTCTTCTCGCTCGTTTTGAAGCCACGAAGACCACGTGTTTCCAAAGTCGCCCGGGTTGTAAGCTGGCTTCAGAAACACCAGCTAACAACCCCCTCACGGCTGGGGCCATCCCTGGCCTCCTCCGATGCTGACTGTGTTTCATCATGGCAATAGTTGTAAGACACGTTTACCTAACGTTTTGGCGCCCATTAATAACGACGGTTATTGTTAGTCTCAGTGTCGTCTTCAAGTACAACGTAAGCCGAGAGGTCGGCAGATATGGGCTCAGGCGCGTCGTTCTACTTAGTCAGTAAGTGTACTGCTTACTGGCTTAGTAGAAAACCAAGCTTGTAGACTCGTGGTTTTCGAGGCTTCAAGTTGTGTTCGCACCGATCCAGCCCATATCTGCCGGCCGGTAAGGCGATGTAACCACTATGTTGCCTAGTTTTAGTCCCATTATTTTTGCTAAAGCTGGCATAGCCGCTACTTTGAAACTTTTGAAACGAGTTAGCAGCGAAGTAGTTGCACGCCAGCGGTCTCTGCTTTTTGGACCGTATTGTGGCATGATGGCCGTTTTACTGTTGACCAACTAACTAAGCTATTTAACGGGTAATTGAAGTAAAGATTAAGTAGAATTAGGGATAATAATAGCAGGGAACACTTAAGAATTCGCCAAGGCGAGCGGGCAAGGGAACCATTGTTTGCGGTCGACCGCCCAAGCGAGTATAATTTGTCCTATGTATGGGAGGGAATACCATGTTAACCGGAAAAGTAAAAAGTTATAGTGAACAACGCGGCTTTGGGTTTATTACCACGCCCGCTGATGGCGATATCTTTGTGTATTACACGGCCATCGTTGGTGAAGGATTCAAGAAGCTCGAAGTCGGTCAGACCGTCCAATTCGTGGTTGTTCAAGGGATGCGTGGCCTCCAAGCGGCTAAAGTGACCCCCGTGATCACGGGGACGACTGAGGAGGTTTAACATGGACTTAGAAGAACACGTTGAATCATCTGAAACGTTGTACGATGGGGTCATTGTTAAATTGGAACGACAACAAGTTCGACTACCAAATGGGGACACGGCAACCCGAGAAATTGTCCGCCACACGGGAGCGGTCGGTATTTTAGCATTGACCAGCGACAATAAAATGTTTTTGGAACGGCAGTGGCGGGCGCCAATTCATGCGGCCACATTGGAAATTCCAGCTGGTAAGTTAGATAGTCGGGATGCCGACAATGCCGAACACGCCGTCATTCGGGAGTTGAACGAAGAGATTCGCTATCAACCAGGGCAGTTAAAACGAATCACTGGTTTTTATTCCAGTGTTGGTTTTTCTGACGAATACATGACGCTCTTTTTAGCAACTGATTTAAAGCCGGTAACGACTGAGTTACCCCGAGATCAGGGTGAAAATCTCGAACTCTTAACGGTAACGAAGGACGAAGCCAAGGCCATGATTGAAAATGGTGAGATTGAAGACGCCAAAACGGTTACGGCCATCTATTACTGGTTATTACAGAAGTAGGTGACAGCATGCAACAGGATGATCAACCGAAAACGAGAGCGGATTACCGTAAGGAGCAAGAACGCGCTGAGAAGGATTTTCAAGAGCGCGACCGTAAACGAGTGCAGGTTGAAAAGGAATATGCCCGCACTCACGGTGAGCCCCTTCCGGACGATGAAGGAGAAGCAAATCAGCGGGTTAACCCCACGGGCGACAAGCAACGTCGATTGGGTCGACGACTCAACTGGGCGATTGGCTGGTTGATCGTGCTGATTATCGCGGTCTATTTGATTCTGTTCTTTGTTGAATTTTAAGCGTGGCCAAGCGTGAAAGTCACGTTTTGGCTACTTTATTGATTAATTAAGTGAATAAACATGACAAAAAGGAGTTGGCGACACAACATGACATTTGGAATTCTCTGCGCCATGGAAGAAGAAATTAAGGAACTACACGACGCCCTCGAGAACGGGACAACGACCGTTATTCATGGGTTGAAATTTTATCAAGGTACCATTCACGGACAATCCGTCGTTTTGGTACAATCCGGAATTGGTAAGGTAGAAGCGGGACTGACGACCGCTTTATTGATTACCCAATTTAATGTTGATGTGATGATCAACTCCGGTTCAGCCGGTGCTTTAGCGCCCGACTTAAACATTGGGGATGTCGTTGTTTCCACCGAAACGGCGTATCACGATGCCGATGCCCGGGCCTTTGGCTACGAATACGGTCAGTTGCCTCAACAGCCAGCTCGGTTCACGGCCTCTAAAGAATGGGGCGAAAAAATCGTGGCCGCAGCAGCTGCAACCGGCTTGAAGACTAAGTTAGGCCTGATTGTGACGGGGGACCAGTTCTTGAACAGTCCAGCGACCATCAAGACAATCATGGGTCACTTCCCAGACGCCTTATCTGGTGAAATGGAGGGGGCCGCAGTTGGTCAAGTTGCCCATCAATTTGACGTCCCATACGTTGTGGTCCGGGCAATGTCCGATAATGCCGACAATGATTCCGGTGTTAATTTTGATGACTTTATTATTGATGCAGGCCACCGTTCTGCACAAATGTTATTAGCCTTGTTAGCCGCACAGGACTAGCAGAGCTTTTCGGGAGGTTTTTTGAGGATGCAAGAGATTCATATTGATAATAGTAATGCTGTCCGGGAAATCTACCTGGACAATGCTGCAACGACGCCCATGGCGCCAGAAGTCTTAACTGAAATGGTCGACAAGATGGCTAACGTCTACGGCAACGCTTCGACGTTGTATGGCCTGGGACGTCAGGCACATACAGTTATGGAAAATAGTCGCCAAGTGATTGCCAAAAGTATCAATGCCGCGCACGATGAGGAGATCATCTTCACCAGTGGTGGGAGTGAGAGTGATAACACGGCCATTACCCAAACGGCACTGGCACGACAATCACTGGGAAAGCATATTATTACCACGGAGATTGAACATGAAGCCGTATTAAAGCCACTACATGCCTTAGAGGAGCAGGGCTTTGAGGTAACCTATTTGCCAGTCGACGAGCACGGTCGGATCAGCCTAGATGATTTTAAGGCGGCGTTACGTGATGACACTATTTTGGTGACCATCATGATGGGAAATAACGAGGTCGGCAGTCGGATGCCGATTCATGAAATCGGTGAAATTTTGAAGGACCACCAAGCCTGGCTGCATACCGATGCCGTCCAAGCTTACGGGTCGCTTGATATTGACGTGCAACGTGACCATATCGACATGTTGTCGACGTCCGCTCACAAGATCAACGGTCCCAAGATGATCGGCTTCCTGTACAAACGGGAGGGCGTGAACTTTCCAAGCTTGATCAAGGGTGGCGACCAAGAGGAAAAGCGCCGTGCTGGAACGGAAAATGTTCCCGCAATTGCCGGTATGGCGGTGGCGGCTAAGTTACTCACACCAGAGGTCAAGGCCGAAAAGCGCGCTCGGTTCCACGGATTCAAGGAACAAGTGGTACAGGGATTGACCGCTAATGGTGTCGATTTTGAAATCAACGGGTCGCTTGAAGGTGAGAACCTTGAGCATGTTTTGAACATCTGGATCAAGGGCATTTCAACCTACGTCATGCAGACGAATCTAGATTTGGCCGGGATCGCTGTCTCTGGTGGTTCTGCCTGCACGGCCGGTTCGATTGAGCCTTCACATGTGTTGACCGCGATGTTTGGCGCCGACAGTCCACGGATTGCGGAGTCCATCCGGTTATCATTTGGGGCCCAGACGACTAGCGCTGACATTGACGCTTTCGTCAAGAACGTTAGTGCCATTGTTAAGCGACTTTCTCACAGTGAGGTGAAGTAACATGTTGTTTGCAAAAGAAATGAAAATCGAGGGTGACACGGATACCTACGTGCTCCATCCTAATGTGAAACCCTACGCGTTAAAGGATGTTGGCTTCCAACTGTCCCATGCAGGGAACTATACATTGGAACGGTCAGTTGACCCAACGTCGCCCTACAACAAGAATCAAATGTTGCGGGTGACCGTTGCCAAGGACCTGAGTGGGTTCAAGATGGCAACGACCAACGCTTCTGGTAACAGCCGCGTCAATATTTTCAAAGGGGCACATGCGGAAGGTAACGTGGAACAATACCACTTTATCCTCCAAAACCTGATTGACCGCGAGATTTTACAGAAAAAGTAGGCCCTATTTAGTTGGTTCAAACGAAAAGGGACTGTGACTTAGGTTGCAGTCCCTTTTTGCGCGCCGAACGTCTATGGCTGAAGCGTGGAACCAAAGGCCGTCAACTCCGCTTAACCCCGATAGACAAACAATCCAAGCCCGGGATTATTCGTCTATCGAAGCATCGTTCATGCTCATTGACTAACCGCCTTTTGTTCCACTCTCTTTTCGTTTGGGCGTGATTTCAGATTTTGACTCACCAACTGGATCCGAAACTAGTATCGATGTCTTGAACGTAGTGTGGGGTTAGACTCGGCTGGAGAAATGGGCGGAGTTCGGCGGGTTGAAAGTCGATTTGCGCCAATCGTTCCGGTGTCTGCCAGATAATCCGGTCACCGTTACAGGTTGCCGCTGGCAAGGTCGCTGTCGTTTGGACTTGGAATAAGAGCACAACTTGCTGCCACGTTTCATTTGGAATCGTTACTTGATGATCGGCTACTGCCAGTAGACGGATTGGGGTTATGGAGATACCAAGTTCTTCTTGAAATTCGCGGATAATAGCCGTCGCAGCCGATTCATGTAATTTGACGCGACCACCAATCAAGACGGCGTCGGCAGTTGTTGAGGTGGTGACGAGAATGCGACCGGTTGAGTCAAATAGCGTACCTGCCACCCGGTAGTTGAAATTACCATTAGGCGTTTCTAGTGTGATGTCATTGGGTTCATGTTCCATGAATTCTCCTTAATTGGCTGAGACGTATTTGAGTAGGCCTCGTTGCCATTCAATGTATGAGATAGCCAGTAATAGACCGGTGACCAGAATCGTCCATAAAAGGAGCCACGTTGGACGATTATGACCGAATTGAGCCGGAACATTGGTAACGGCCAGTGAAGGGATGACCCACAGAAAAAGTTGTTGGATTATCCGGGGGTAAATTTTAGCCGGTTGTGCTGAGGCTGTCATCAGGTCCTCTGGCAGACCGTTAAGCGCGGTCAAGCCATCGACCCAAAAGGCGAGCGTCACCATGATCTGGTTGAGGGCAAAGACAAAGGCGACACCAACGATCACTGCGACCAAATAGAGGAGCAAATTGAGTAGTGTTGGATGCAATTGAGCCAAGATGACACCCTCAATGATTCCCGTCAGGAGTAACGTGACCAGTGAGGGAAAGTCCACGCGATAACAGGCGTGAAACCAATAGGAATTTACCGGTCGTAGCAGGGAATAGTCTAAGTTGCCCGATAGAATTTGGTCAGTGAGGTCCTCATGCGCGGCGACAAAAAGGAATTGATAGGCGTAACTAATGATGTTGGCTGTGGTGATGAGGTTGAGGTAGTCTAAAAAATTCCAACCATAAATGGTAGGGGTAAAGGAAAAGTAAACGCCGCCGGTAATCAAGTCGATACCATAGAATAAGGTGCCAAACAAGGCGGTTAGAATGGTCGTTACGCGGTAGGTCATGGTTTCCGCCAAACTTTGGGTGACCAACACGCGATAAATTTTGAACATTAGCTACCTACCCCCTCATAAGAATGGATGCCGCGCTGCCAGGTTAGTTTGAGAATTGCCAGGGCAACGACGGTCCAGATGATGGCCCAGCCAGTGGCGATCGCAATTTGGTAAAGTGAAAGTTTTCCTAAAAGTAGCAAAGTCAGCTGATTGCCGGCCAGGGAAAAAGGGTTGTAGATCAGCCAGGAAACCGCCGATGGCAGGACTTGTAAGGGGAAGGCCTGTCCTCCCAAAAGTAAGAAGAGTGCACTTAAGACGGGGCGCAACGGCCAAACCTGAACCAGCCAGAAGCTACAGAGACTGATAGCGGTAATTAATAGGAAAAACATGCCATACGTGATCAGCATGAGCAAGAGGCTGCTAAGCCCATACCGTAGTCCCCGGTGAAAGACGGGACTGACAAGGCCAGTTGTGAGCCCATAAACAATGAGATAGGGAATGGCGCGCCCGAAGTAATCCCAGAAGCTCTGAATGAAATAGTTGATGGGACGGATGAGGACGACAGAGAGATTGCCACTGCGGACCAGGCTGCTAAATTTAAAAATAGGTTCCGCGGAGAAAATCAGCGCTAAGATGTTGACGACAATTAAGTAGATCACCATTTGATTGGGCTGAATACCCGCAATATTGGAACGGCCGCTAAAGTTATAAACGGCGAGCCACATAAAAATAGCGACTAAGACGTTGATGGCCGTGGTCAATAAGTGCAGAAGCAAGTTTCCCCGGTAGGCCAACGTGGTCAGCAGGGCATTTTGACAAGTTACCCAATATTTCATTGTTTTGGCGCCTCCTCGGAGAAGAGTTGCGTGAGAATGGCGTCCAGACTCCCATTGCGACGGTTCACACTTAAGATGTGACGTGGGTCGATTGGTAACGCTACGAGTGCCGTGGCGTTCACTTCATAATGTGTGTTGTCTACTTGTTTGACGTGTGTGGGTAACGGGGCAAGGGGGCCGTCCGTTACAATTTCCAGAATTGGTACGGTGGCATAACGACTGATTAGACCAGTCGTGGTGCCATCAAAAATCTTCTTGCCGTGGTTAATGACGGCTACCCGTTGCGCCAGCGCTTCGATATCCTTGGTGTTGTGGCTAGTCAGGATGATGGTCATCTGTATGTCGTGATTTAGCTGTTTCAAGAAGCGATAGATATTGGCTTGACTGCTGACATCAATACCGATCGTCGGTTCATCCAAGAAAAGGATTTCTGGTCGATGGATCAACGCACAGATTAGTTCAAACTTGATGCGTTGGCCCAGCGATAGTTTGCGAACGGGAACGTGTAGTTGTGGGGTGACAGCGAGTTCTTTGGTGAGAAACGCCAGCCAGGAGGTGAATTGATCACGCGGGATGTGGTAGATTTCTCGCAACAGAACCAAAGTGTCCAGTGGGGGGAGATCCCATGCCAATTGACTCTTTTGGCTAAGCATCACGCCGATTCGTTGCAGAAAGGCGGCGCGCTTGCGAAAGGGAATTTCGTCAGTGAAGAGACGGACGCTACCCGTGTTGGCTGGAAGAATCCCGGTCATGAGCTTGATTAAGGTCGTTTTGCCGGCCCCATTAGCGCCTAATAGGCCGAGAATCTCGCCCCGGTTCACTTGGAGGGAAACATCCTGAATGGCGGCAACGGTACTTTTTTGGCGGTGAAACAAGTCATGCCAGGCGCCACTGAAGCCTGATTGCTTGGTAAAGGTGACGTAACTAAAGTCCGTATGAACGATGGAAATAATGGGTGCAGCCACGACTATCGCTTCCTAACTTATGGAAATTTCATTAATATTTAATCTGATTCTAACTATAGTACTGACTAGATGATTTGTCTATTTGAAAATGACTAAAGTAGGCGGCATGATGAAAGGAAACGCCAGGCTTGCAAAACGGTTGGAAAATGGGTAAACTAGGCAATACTGGATTTATGCGACCTTCAAATCGTAGATTCTCCAGAATCTGAGAGAAATGATGGTGATATCATGCAGGACAACAGTCAAACACGGGTTGTCGTTGGTATGAGTGGCGGGGTCGATTCCTCCGTTGTCGCTTTGCGCTTAAAGCAGCAGGGCTATGACGTAATCGGCGTCTTCATGAAGAATTGGGACGATACGGACGAGAACGGGGTTTGTACCGCCACAGAAGACTATAAAGATGTAGCTAAGGTCGCTTCACAAATTGGCATTCCTTACTACTCCGTCAACTTTGAAAAGGAATATTGGGACCGGGTGTTCACGTACTTCTTGGATGAGTATAAGAAGGGTCGGACACCGAACCCCGATGTGATCTGTAACAAAGAGATCAAGTTCAAGGCTTTCTTGGACTACGCATTGGAGCTGGGTGCGGACTACATTGCTACGGGTCATTATGCACAGTTGACTCGTGACGAGAACGGCGACGCGCACTTAATGCGGGCCGTGGATCAGAACAAGGATCAGACTTACTTCTTGAGCCAGCTCTCAACTGAGCAGTTGGATCGAGTGATGTTCCCCATCGGTGACTTGGTTAAGCCACAGGTTCGTGAGATTGCTAAGGAGGCTGGTTTGGCAACTGCCGATAAGAAGGACTCCATGGGAATTTGCTTTATCGGTGAGAAGGGCCACTTCAAGGACTTCTTGAACACCTACCTGCCAGCTAAGGCCGGTAAGATGATGACGGTTGACGGTGAGGTCAAGGGTGACCATGCTGGCTTAATGTACTATACAATTGGTCAGCGTCGTGGCTTAGGTATCGGTGGTGATGGTGAGGACAACGAGCCTTGGTTCGTCATTGGTAAGGACCTGACGAAGAACATCCTGTACGTGGGTAAAGGCTATCACAATCCACATCTGTACGCGACACATCTGTCTGCTTCGGACATTCACTGGGTAAACACGATCGATCGCGGCAGTGACTTCCATTGTACGGCGAAGTTCCGTTACCGGCAAAAGGATACTGGCGTTACCGTTCATTTGAGTGATGACGGTCAGCAGGTTACGGTTGAGTTTGACGACCCAGCCCGTGCTATTACACCTGGTCAGGCCGTTGTCTTCTACAGCGGCGACGAGTGCCTGGGGAGCGCCATCATTGACGCTGCCTACAACAAGGAACGTGAATTACAGTTAATCTAGATTTAACAGGGCCTTTTCACTTAAACGGTGAAGAGGCCCTTTTTGTAAGTAACAATTACTTGCTGGAAGTTAACAATCAAGAGAAAATCGAATTTTCTGGCGGAGTTTCTTTGAAATAAGGCATAAAACTGGCATAATATATAGGATGTACTTGTGATCGTCTTGCACGATGGCCTCATGGTAATTGACGTGCTTCTCAGCAATGAGGAGCGCGATTTACCGGTTACCAGGCCAACGGGAGTAGCCGTTAGGACTTCTTGTCGCGACATTGGCGAGCAGTTGGCTGGTTGTTAACACTTCGCCCGTGAGCTGGCGCATACTTGGTTTCCCCGATTAAATGGGAAGAACACACGCAGAACTGAGTTAGCATAACCGCAGTATTTAAACAAATTGTAGTATCCAAATAATTGATAAGAGTGGCATTAGAGCGAGCAGAGAAGGGAAGATTATACGTTGAAATTATACTTTATTCGTCACGGGAAGACCCAATGGAATTTGGAGGGGCGTTTCCAAGGAGCCGGGGGCGACTCACCCTTGCTGACTGAAAGTTACCAACAGATGGTGCAAGTCGGTCATTTTCTACGTGACACGCCGTTTACACACGCCTATGCAAGTCCCATCAAGCGTGCGCGGGTGACCGCGCGTCGCGTTGTCCGCGAACTTCATCAACGGGTTCCCCTAACATTGATGAGTCGCTTAGAAGAGTTTCACTTGGGCCAAATGGAAGGCATGGCCTTTGACGACGTTCGGCAGCAGTTTCCAGCTGAATTAGACGCGTTTCGTAACCATCCGGATCAGTACGACGCGGCGACTATCGGTGGGGAGACCTTTACTGAAGTGATCGACCGGATGACGCCTGCGATTCAGACGATTGTGGCAGCTAATCCACGGCCAACGGACAATGTTTTGGTCGTCAGTCACGGGGCAGCGCTGAACGCCGAGATTAACGCCTTACTCGGAACACCACTTGCTGATTTGCGGAAACGTGGCGGCATTCGGAATACTAGCGTGACTATTTTGGAAACGACTGATGGTCAGCATTTCGACTTGATCGATTGGAATGACACAAGCTTTTTGACGGCCGCGGCAACGCCGACCGATACAATTTAGGTGATAAATAATGACAGATAAAAATGAAAAGAGTCGTGACACAGACAAGCAGCATTCAGAACATTTAGTTCATCAATTAGTACAGCGCATTGATACCCATCCTGGGGATGCCGATGCCTATTATGAGTTGGCAACGGTCTTAGTCGACCTAAACTCTTACGCACAGGCAGAGGAGCTATTGATGAAGGCTTTGGGATTGTTTGCAGCCCAAACTGACGTTGTGGAGAAACTCCGGTATGGGTTGGGTAACGTGTACTATGCGGCGCAGGATTACACGAAGGCAATTCAGCAGTTTGATCAGTTGGGGAGTCAATGGAAGGGTGCCGGTTACCTTATGTTAGCGCAGAGCTACATGGCCAACGGGGATCACAAGCGGGCACTGGCTTTTGCTTTAACGGCGTTGACCAGCCAACCACAGGATCCGGCAACGTTACAGGTCGTTGCTGAAAACTTATTGGCATTGGGCGATATGGCGCAAGCGGCGCAGTACTATGATCAGGTATTGGCGTTGGATCCTAAGAACGGTCGCGCCAATTTTGATCGGGGCTTAGTGGCAATGGTTCAAGGCGAGCCCTATGCGACTTACTTTGATCTGGCCAAGCAACAGGACGCTGGTTACTTTGAAAAAGGGCAGCAGCGTTTGGCTGACATTGAACGATTTGTGCAAGCGCAACAAGGGAAAACGGACAAGTAACGAAGGGAGGCAAGCAGATGGCAACCGAATCACTGGATTTATTTGCAGCGGATAACGCTGGACAAGCCGATTACGTGGTCGGCACCGTCAGTGCGGTCTTCTTTGCCAGTAATGATAGCTTTTATAAGGTAATGTTGGTCAAGGTATCGGAGACTAGCTTGGATTGGCACGAGGACGAGATCGTCGTGACTGGCAACTTTGCGGACATTAAGGATGACGTCACGTACCGTTTCACTGGGAAACGCGTTGAGCATCCAAAATATGGTGTCCAGTTTCAGGCCGACAATTATCAAAATGAGACGCCGACTTCTCGCAGTGGGCTCATTGCCTATTTGAGTGGTGATGACTTTCCGGGATTGGGGAAGAAAACGGCGGAAAAAATTGTCGACGGCCTGGGGACGAACGCCATTGAAAAAATCTTAAACGATAGCAGTGTCTTGACCCCCCTTGGCCTGTCACCTAAGGTCGTCGCAACGTTGGTGAGTCAGCTCCAGACTAATAATGGAATGGAGCAGATCATCATTGGCCTCAACGGCTATGGGTTCGGGAGTACTTTAGCGGCGGCTATCTATAACCGTTACCAGGAGAAAACGTTGGATGTGATTCACGACAATCCTTACCAACTGGCCGAGGATATCACCGGGGTCAGCTTTAAGCGCGCCGACCAGATTGCCACGCAGTTAGGCTACGAAGCGGATCGACCGGAACGGTTGCGGGCGGGGTTGCTCCAGACGCTCAACGACTTGTCGGTGGCTAACGGAGATACGTATACGACGGCCAAGCCACTCTTGAACAATGCTTTGAGTCTGCTTGAGAATTCGCGGAATGTGCGGCTAAATCCACAGAGTCTCGCGGATCAATTGCTCGAGTTAGCCAAGCAACAGAAGGTCGTTGGCGATGAACAACGCATTTATTTGAAATCCTTGTATGATGCAGAATGGCAAATTGCCGAACATCTTCAGCGCTTGCTCCAAGCCGATGACCACCGACCAGAATTTAGCGAAACCGCGATTAAGAAGCAACTACGCATTGTGGAAAATCAAGCGGACATTGTCTATGACGACTCGCAGACCTCGGCCTTGGCAGCCGCTATTCGCGCCAAGGTGCTCCTCTTGACTGGTGGGCCGGGGACCGGGAAGACGACGATCATTCGTGGCCTGGTCAATCTGTATGCCCGACTATACGACGTGTCATTGGACATCAATGAGTATAAGGACAAGCCATTTCCAATTTTATTAGCCGCACCAACTGGTCGGGCCGCCAAACGAATGAGCGAATCGACGGGATTGCCCGCTAGTACGATTCACCGATTGCTGGGGCTGACGGGTCGGGAAAACGATGCGGATGCGGCGGCAACGAAGGATCTTGAAGGGGGACTCCTGATCATCGACGAAGTTTCGATGGTCGATGTCTACCTCATGAAGACATTGTTGCGTGCCGTGCCCGATGGAATGCAGGTTATTTTCGTAGGTGACAAGGATCAACTGCCATCAGTTGGTCCTGGACAGGTTTTCCATGACTTGTTGGCTAGCGACCATCTGGACAAGATTCAGTTGGATACGATCTACCGTCAGGGGGATGGGTCGTCGATCATTCCACTGGCTCATGCGATTAAGAAGGGTCAATTGCCTGCTGACTTTACTAAGAATCAAGCGGATCGCTCATTTATTGCCTGCCACGCGGGTCAGGTGCCCGCCGTGATCGATCAAATCGTTGCCAAGGCGCATGCCAAGGGCTTTTCGGCCGCCGACATTCAAGTATTGGCGCCAATGTACCGTGGAACAGCCGGTATTGATCGGTTGAACGTCGTTTTGCAGGACATTTTAAATCCGAAGAAGAGCGAGCGGTCAAAGGAAGTTGAATTCCGGAATCAGCATTTTCGAATTGGTGACAAGGTCTTACACCTCGTGAATAGTCCCGAAAATAACGTCTTTAACGGTGATATTGGGACCATTACGGGAATTGACCTGGCTAGTGACAAACACAGCGAGGTTAAGTCCGATGCCTTAACGATTGCTTTTGAGCAGACTGAAGTGACCTATTCACGAAATGACTGGAACCGACTGACCTTGGCCTACTGCATGTCGATTCATAAGTCGCAGGGGTCTGAGTTCAAGCTGGTCATTTTACCAATGGTCAATCAGTATAGTCGGATGCTGCAACGCAACCTGCTGTACACGGCGGTGACACGGGCGGCGGATATGCTGATTTTAATTGGGGAACCCCAGGCATTTGAGACCTGTGTGACCAATTTGTCGGTCAACCGGCATACGACGTTGACCTTACGAATCCAATCGGTGATCGCACCGGACGAAAAGCCGGTGCAGTCGCCGGCATCCGCTGATAAAACAACTGAGGCAAAACAACCGGCGACAACGGGCGAGTCACAAGGGAGTGAAGCGAGCGAATCGCCGTCATCAGCGGAGTCAACATCGGCTGAAATAACGCCAACACCGACCGAACCACAGGATTATCGGTTAACGCCGGAATTGGTTTTGGCTGGGGGGATTGACCCCATGATCGGCATGCAGGGCGTCACCCCGCAACAATTTATGCCATCGGCTCAAAATAGCTAGCTCAGGCGTTGCGTTTCGTGACAAAGATTGCGATAATATAGACAGTAAAAATTAACGAATTGTGGGTAATCCCCACTGGGAGGCTGTTATGGCAGAACACGTCGAAGCTGGCAGAATGAAAGTCTTTGCCTTGAACTCAAACCGACCACTCGCAGAAAAGATTGCGAAGGCCGCCGGAGTTGAACTGGGAAAAGCAACGATCAAGCACTTTAGTGACGGTGAAATTCAGATCAGTATTGACGAAAGTATCCGGGGCGATGAATTGTTCATTATTCAATCCGTCTCTGACCCAGTCAACACCAACCTGATGGAGCTTTTGATCATGGTCGATGCAGCACGTCGGGCAAGTGCGGATAAAATCAACGTAGTCGTTCCGTACTATGGGTACTCACGAGCTGACAGAAAGGCCCGTTCACGGGAGCCCATTACGGCTAAATTGATTGCATCACTCATGCAGATGGATGGTGTGAGCCGAGTGATTGCGCTGGACTTACATGCGGCACAGTTACAAGGGTTCTTCGATATCCCGGTTGACCACTTACAAAGCGACCGGTTGTTGACTAGCTACTTTGAGAACAGTTCCATGGCTGATGAAGACATCGTGGTCGTGGCACCTGATCACGCCGGTGTGAGTCGGGCCCGTCGATTAGCAGAACTGCTGAGTGCCCCAATTGCCATTATTGACAATCGTGACGATGCCGAAAATGCGGCCCATCCAGAGGCCGTTATCGGGGACGTGAAGGGGAAGCATGCGATCTTAGTGGATGACATCATTGATACGGCCGTGCGGATTACCATTTCAGCCGATGCCCTCAAGAAGGCCGGTGCAGCAGACGTCTACGCTTGTGCAACGCACGCGGTCTTGTCTGGGGATGCTACCCAACGAATCAACGATTCCGTTTTGAAAAAAGTAGTCATTACAGACTCCATTCAGTTGCCAGAGGACAAACAAAGCGACAAGTTCGTGGTGATGTCCGTGGGCGATTTGTTTGGGAAGGCGATTGACCTGATTTACCATGAAGAACCAGTGGATTCCTTATTCCATCCAGCACCCAAGCGTCAGGAACAGTAAAAATTTTTAAAGTAAACGAAAAGCACCGAAACGGTCTGAAAAATCAGATGGTTTCGGTGCTTTTTTAAAACAGGCAGGACCGGTGTTTTGAACCTATAACAATTTTAAATGTTCCTTAGGTCGGTCGTAGTCCAACCAACGTTCCAACTGATTTTGGCCAGCCGTGATGATGACGCAGCAGAGCCAATACAGGATGGCAATCGTGATGTAGATCGTCATGTAATCCTGATTAGCACCAGCGACGATCTTAGCCTGCATGAACATTTCGGTCACGGTAATCATGGCTGCGAGCGAGGTTCCCTTGAACATGTCGAGTAAAATGTTGCCGAGGGCGGGAATGCTGATGCGAAAGGCCTGTGGAATGATGATGAAGCGCATGACCTTGCGATAAGATAGTCCAATCGAATAGGCAGCTTCGTATTGGCCGGGGTCAATGCCCATGAATGCTGAGCGAAAAACCTCGGAGATAAAGGCCGCGGCACCAATCGTAAACGAGAGAATCGCCGCTGGCATGGCATCTAGACCAAAGCCAAAGTAGATGATAAACAAGACGACCAGCATTGGCACCCCCCGCATAAAGGAGATGTAAGCACGCGCCAGCCAGTGGAGTGGTTTTATATGACTCAGCTGCGCCAGGGTCAGCAACATGCCTAAGATCGTAGCCAGGACAAACGCCATTGCGGTCAAATAGATGGTCATGGGCAGGCCACTTAGAATTTGCGGAATGGATGACCAAGCCAACTGGGCATTAAAAAAGCCGGGAATTGAAACGTACTTTAACATGGGTGTTCCCCCTCAAGTCCTATTGGCCAGTCGATGTGGACTTGATCGTAAAGTTCTTGGAGATGTGGACGTTAGGTTTCTTCGTGACGTCGGCACCGTAGTACTTTTCGGCGATTTTCTTAATCGTACCGTCTTTCAGGAGCTTCTTGATCTCTTTGTCGACTTCCTGCTTGAGCTTGGTGTTGCTCTTCTTCATCAAGATGCCGACACCTTGCCCGTCATCGGTGGTCGTGAAGTACATGTTTTTCACAATGTGTAAGCCGTTGTTGGGCACAGCTGCTAGTGCCAGCTTCTGTAGATAATAATCGTTCATAATAACATCGGTTTTACCCTTTTCGAGGTCCTTTAGGTAGACATCGTTAGAGACATTATCGTAGTTGACCAACTTAGCACCCAGTTGTTGGGCTAAGCGTTGATAACTCGTTCCGGCCTCTCCAGCGGCTTTCTTCCCCTTGATATCGGCCCAGTTATGGATGCCAGAATCGTCCTTGTTGCGGACAACGATACTATTAAACGAGTGTTTGTAGACCGTTGAGAGGGCAAACTGCTTCTTTCGTGCAGGGGAGAGACCGAAGTCGTTTGCGGCCATGTCAGCCTTACCGGAGCTGACCGCCGTTAATTGACCATCGACACTGAGTTCTTGAAATTTGACCTTTTTGCCTAAACCTTTGGCAACGGCCCGCACGACCTCCACGTCAAAGCCCGTTAATTTACTGTTCTTGGACATGTGAAACGACGTGGGATACAGTGTCCCTGAGGTTGCGACAATCAGTGTTTTCTTGTCGGCAACCTTGGTGTTTGTCGATTTCGACGATGAGGTCTTCCCGCAACCAACGAGACCGAGGCTCATCACTAAACTTAACCCTAACCCTAAAACCAACCATTTCTTCGTCTTATTCATCAAGTATTCAGTCCTTTCAATTGTGACCTAAGACGGTTTTAAGTATAACTACTTGAAAACGCTTTTACAACCGGGTATTGTGAAAAACGAATAGGTGCCGTTTTTCAGTAAAATTTAGGCCCAATTTGATCATTTATGAACGTTACCGTAGCCGGCAGGCCAGTAGCGATGTGATAGCAATCAGTCATTCGTTAAGGGGGTTAGGTTTCTCATTTTACAATGTAGTCGCTTAAAGTTCACAATTAGATGACTTTCAGAGGCTTGGCTAATTGATTAACGTAACTTTTGTGGTATGACTGATGGATGCCAGTTAAGTTTAGTGTTGGATCTGGTTAGACCAGCGACTAGTTACCGACGCGTATTTTCAATGTCTACTTAGGTCATGCGTGTTGAAATTAGTTGCAGTTAAGGCGAAGGTCGTGTGGGCAGACTTTAGTATCCAATTAAGGAGGATAACGGTTTCTCAGTCCGAGACAGGGAGTTATCTCAGGTGACTGGTGGATAATTCTAATCAATTTGTGACGGACAAGATCAACGAGCGCAGTGTCATTAACTTTCAATCTTATAGGGGGCGGTTCATATGAGTCAATTAGAGTGGATTGGGGTACCAGCATTGACGTGGGCTAAGCGGGTTCGCAATGGTGAGGTCACCAGCCAAGAACTGGTGGAAGCGGCATTTGCGGAGATAGACCGCCAGAACCCGCAGTTGAATGCGGTCATTACTACCCGAAAGACAGCGGCGTTGCAAGAGGCGGCAGCCCAGGTCGACACGGGCCAACCTTTTCTAGGGGTACCACTACTACTGAAGGGGCTTGGCCAACAGTTAAAGGGAGCACCAAGCACAAGCGGGTCACGCCTCTTACAGGATAACGTGGCAACACAGACGAGTTTTTTCGTTAAAGCGTTGCAGCAAGCGGGCTTCATTATTATCGGCCAGACTAATTTTCCCGAATTCGGTTTTAAGAATATTACGGACGCCGAAATCTATGGCCCAGCGCGTAATCCTTGGGACCTGAACTATCAGCCCGGTGGATCATCTGGTGGAGCTGGGGCCAGTGTGGCGGCTGGGTTTGTGCCGATTGCTGCGGGCAGTGATGGTGGTGGCTCAATTCGGATTCCATCATCGTGGTCCGGGACAATTGGGTTAAAGCCCACTCGTGGTCGGGTGCCAGTTGGCCCCAGCGACTGGCGTTCTTGGCAGGGGGCTGCAATCGACTTTGCCCTGACCCGGTCGATTGCGGACACCGCTGCTCTTCTGGATAGTTTACAAACGATTCAACCGGCTGCAGTTTTTCAGACACCACTAGAAAAATCCGGATACCTGGCGCAATTAAAACAACCGATGAAGCGCGTTAAGATTGGATTCACCACCGAATCGCCAGTGGGGACGCCCGTGAGTTCGGCAGCCATTCATGCCGTCGAAGCGGCGGCGCAATTTCTCAATGAACAGGGATTTGACGTTGAGGAAATTCATATCCCAATCGATGGGGTTGCGCTTATGGAAAGTTATTACACCATGAATGCCGGTGAGACAGCGGCCTTTATGAGCGAACTCGCGGATAGTATTGGCCGACCGTTAAATCAAACTGACATGGAATTGCTGACCTGGGCGCTGTATCAGACGGGTCGTCACACGAGTGCGGCTGACTACAGCTTGGCGCTAAGCAAGTGGGACCAGGCGGCGTGGACGATGGCTAAATTGCACGTCGATTACCCCATCATTTTAACCCCAACGACGGCGTGGACCGCACCTAAAGTGGGTGACACGTTGGTCTCGGCAGAAAATGAGGAGAAGATGGCAGCCATTGAGAGCTTTAGTCCACGGGCACAGCAGCAGGTGATCTATGACCAATGGCTCCCAGCATTGACGCGCTCTCCTTTTACCCAGCAGGCCAATCTGACGGGGGAACCCGCAATCAGTTTACCAACGATGGTCACGAAGGCCGGTTTACCCCTTGGTATTCAATTTAATGCGGCAAAAGGACAGGAATTGGCATTATTGAGGCTTGGTGCTTTATTTGAAGGCGCCAGAAAGTTAGAATGGTTACATGCAACTAAATTGGAATGAGGAGAGAAGATTTTGAAGGGAAAGCAATTTGGAATTTTAATGGGATTGACGTTACTGGTCGTGGGCGGATTAGCCGCATGCGGCAAGTCAACGTCGTCAACTGGGAACTCGGGACAGTTAGCAGCGAAACAAGTCGTTAAGCTGTCGGCTAAGTCCGAAGTAACCACGTTAGATGTCTCGAAGGCAGCTGATTCGACGAGTCTGACGATGCTCTACCATACGCAAGAGGGATTGTATCGGTTGGGTAAAAAAGAGAAATTGATTAACGCCATGGCCACTAAGACGACCGTGTCTAAGGATGGTAAGACCTACGTTTTCAAATTGCGGTCGAATAACCGTTGGAATGATGGTCAGGCGGTCACTGCAAAAGATTATGTTTATTCTTGGCAACGGACGGTCAATCCGAAGACCGCGTCCGAGTATGCCTACCTGATGGCGGGAATCAAGAATTATGATCAGGTCCAAAATGGGAAGCTTGCGCCGAGTCAATTAGGGGTTAAGGCGTTGAATAAGAATACGCTCCAGGTCACGTTGAGCAAGCCCGTTGCTTACTTTAAACTTTTGCTGGCCTTCCCAACGTTCTTCCCGCAAGAACAGCGGGTAGTTGAACGTTATGGTAGTGACTATGGTCATACCAGTGGTAAGACTGCTTACGATGGGCCATTCGTCATGACCAAGTGGCAGGGGACCAACCAGAACTGGGAGCTCGTCAAGAACACCCACTTCTGGGATAAGAAGAACATTACCCTGCAGAAGATGAACTTCCAGGTCGTGGCCGATCCATCGACGGGGTTAAGTCTGTTCCAGAAGAAAGATCTCGACGCGACGATGTTGGATGGGACTCAGGTTGCGAACCTGAAGAACAACCCCAGCTTGAAGACATTTGTCGGTGGGACCACTTACTACATGCAGATGAACCAGAAAAAGGTCAAGGCGTTACGAAACTTAAAAGTTCGGCAGGCCCTGTCCATGGCTATTGACAAACAGCAGTTGGCTAAGAGTGTTCTGCGGGATGGGTCCAAGGCACCCCTGGGATTTGTATCGCAGAACTTATCACAAAACCCCAAGACTAAGAAAGACTTTGCGACAGACGCTTACGTTAAGAGTGGGGTCACCTACGATTTGAAGCAGGCTAAGTCACTGATGAAGGCTGGTTTAAAGGCAACCGGGACGAAGAAGTTGAACCTGACGTTGATGGCAGATGATATTTCTGTAACCAAGACGGTGGCGCAATATATTCAAGCCGAATTACAGAAACTTCCAAACGTGAAGGTTACCATCAACAGCTTGCCGTATAAGACCCGCCTGAGTCGGTCAAATTCAGGTAACTTTGAATTGGTGCTCTCAAGTTGGGGCGCTGACTTCGCTGATCCAATCAACTTCTTATCGTTGATGAGCACGGGAAACACCAATAACAACGGTGATTTCTCCGATGCACAGTACGATGCGGCCATTAAGCGTTCTGAGAATCAGGATGCCAATAATCCGACTGCCCGCTACAACGACTTGGTTGCGGCTGAGAAGCGGCTGATGACGCAACAAGGGGTCATTCCGCTGTATCAACCAGCAACGGCTGAGATGTGGAATTCTAAGGTCAGCGGTTATGTGTGGAACCCAGCAGGGATGAGTCGTGGTTACCAGTGGATGAAGGTCGAAAAGTAGATTTTTCAGCAAGCTGAGTAGCGTTTACGCAATCTTTACAGTGAAATTGAATATCTTTTCTTGAAAGTGAACGGCCTTGGTCGTTCGCTTTTTTTCAGTCTTTGAAAATATTTCACCCAGGCGATTTCTAAATTCGGAATTGAAATTATTTATGAAACATGTTATACCTGAGATAGTTACAATGAAAGCGAATACATATAGAAATAGTTGATGAAACTTGGAGGCTGACACCATGCAATTTGATGACTTACTCACTGAACAACGGAATCACCGCTCGACGCACATTGATCGAGAGTCCACGCTAGAAATGGTTGCAACGATCAACCGGGAGGATCACCGGGTTGCGCGAGCCGTACAGAAGCAGTTGCCCCAGATTGCGGCAGCCATTGATGCGGCGTACCCAAAGTTTGACGAGGGTGGGCGTTTGATTTATGTTGGCGCTGGGACCTCTGGTCGTTTAGGCGTGATTGATGCGACGGAATTACAACCAACTTATGGACTGACGTCCCAACAGACGTTTGGTCTGATTGCTGGAGGGACTCAGGCCTTGACGACCACGGTCCAGGCAGCCGAAGATTCGCCTGAATTGGCCCAAGCTGACTTGGGTGCCGTTCATTTGACGAACAAGGATGTGGTGATTGCAAGTGCTGCGTCTGGTCAAACGCCATATACATTGGCGGCGCTTCAATTTGCGCAAGATCAGGGCGCACTCGGAATTGGCTTTTCTTGCATTGAAGGCAGCCCACTGTCCAAGCTAGCAGATTTCCCAATCACGCCAGTTGTTGGACCCGAAATTATTACAGGGGCAACGTTACTGAAGGCGGGGACCGCTGAGAAGATGGTGCTTAACATGCTGTCGACGGGGATTATGATCAAGACGGGGAAGGTTTACCAAAATCTGATGATCAATGTGGTCCCAACAAATGGTAAGACCTTTGAGCGGGCCAAGAAGATCATTGCGGAAGCGACCCAAACCTCGACGTTAGCGGCAGAGCGTGCGCTAGATCGGGCAGGCAATAACGTGCCACTGGCAATTGTTCTGATTGAAACCAAGGGGACGATTGCGGAGGCAAAGACGCTGCTGGATGCGACGAATGGGCACGTCTCCCAGGCGGTCAAGTTGAGTGATAAGGGTTAGATTTAAGCAAATATCGTATGTTTTTCGAGGAGTCCGAGTAACTGCAGGACTCCTTTTGTTTTGGCTAGAAGCCTATATTCTCGCAAATTTGTATCGTACAAATTTGCGAGAATGGCTTCAAAGTATCGTCCGACCAGTTAACAAAAAAGCACGGATTAGTCCTGAAATACATGTATCCTACAATTAAATTTGAGACACGATAATTTGGGGCCAACTAGGGGATTAGAGGATACAGTAATTAATTAGCAAAGTGGATTGGTGGGCGGCTTTACAGCAGGGCCATTAGAAAGTAGGGCCACAGTGGTTAGACCAATTTTACGCGGAAACTTGACTGGTCCACACCAATTCTCTATACTTTACTTTAGGTATAACTGGAAAGGAATGTGGCAAGACATGTATTTAGCAGATGAACAACGTTACGAGAAGATGCCAGTTCGGCGCGCAGGGAACACCGGGTTCCAATTACCCGCAATCTCATTTGGAATGTGGCACAGCTTCGGCGAAAACGCTAACTATGGGGACACGCGTGACGTGATCTTGAAGGCGTTTGACGCGGGAATCTTTAGTTTTGACCTTGCTGCCAATTATGGCCCAGGCTCGTATGCAGCTGAAAGTCTTTTTGGTCAAGTGTTGCAACGTGAATTAATGCCTTACCGGGATGAACTGGTCATCAGTAGTAAGGCTGGTTTCCACATGTGGCCAGGACCATACGGCCAAATGAGTTCTCGCAAGGCACTGACGGCCTCTTTAGACCGTTCGCTGAAGGCCATGGGGTTGGACTACGTTGACATTTACTACAGTCACCGATTCGACGCAGAAACTTCACCGGAAGAAACGGCTGTTGCGCTAGATGACTTGGTTCGCCAAGGCAAGACGTTGTACGTGGGAATCTCAAATTACACCGAACCGCAAGCCGCAGCAATGATCAAAATCTTTAAGGACTTGCATACGCCATTCGTGGTGGATCAAGTTTCTTATAACATGTTGAACCAGACCGCTAATGATGATGGCTTATTCGACATGTTAGCAAAGAACAATGCTGGTGCGATTGCCTACGGTCCTCTGGCAGAGGGTCTCTTGACGGACAAATACTTAGATGGTATTCCAGAAGATGTGGATATTCACTGGTCTAACGAGTTCGTCTTGGATAACGGTCGCGACAAGATGGTGCAGAAGTTACAAGCACTTAACCAGATTGCCCAAAGCCGAGGGCAAAAGCTTTCTCACATGGCATTAGCTTGGTTATTACACAACCCAGTCATCACGAGTGTCATCACTGGGGCATCCAAGCCAGCTCACCTGAAGGAAAACATCAAGGCGGTTCAAAACTTGACCTTCGATGATGACCAATTACAAGCAATCGATAAAATTTTAAAGGCTTAATTATTAATGGCACGGTCCAGTTGTGGGCGGTGCTTTTTTGTTGGCGCTGCATATTCTTCATGGCTACAAGTTGTGTTTGTACAGATTCAGTTCATAGCTGCCAGCTGGCAAGGCGATGCAACCACTATGCGGCCTAGTTTTACGCCCTTTGTTGTTGCTAGAGCAGGCATAGCCGGTACTTTGGAACGTTCAACCTTTAGCTGAACCTAAATTGACCGTAGATATCATTGCTTGGTGGGGTATAATAAGGTTTAGTATGAAAACGGATGATGGAGGTTGCTATGACACGCAAAGTAACGATTCGGGACCTTGCTGAAGCAGCGGGTGTTTCGGTAACAACGGTTTCACAAATTTTAAATGGTAAGGGTGAACGCTTTAGTCTCGATACGCGGCGGCGCGTCCATCAGTTGCAAGAAGAATTGGGCTATGTTCCGGATTTTAATGCCCGGAACCTCATCATGAAGTCTGCACAGACCATTGGTGTGCTGGTTCCTAACCTGGGGAATCCCTTCTTTAGTATGTTCATTCGCGGTGTCCAAGAGGCCAGTCGGGAGCGCCACTTTATTCCCTTGATCTTTGGTGCGAACCACGATGAAAAACTGGAGAGCTACTACGTGGAAGAATTGATCAAACGGGCCGTGGATGGTCTGATCATTGCGAGTGCGTCAATCACGGCGGAAGCAATTGATAACATTCTTAAGAAGAATGGGATTCCCTACCTGTTGATCGATCAAAACGGGGGACCTAGTCTGGATCGGATTCGAATCGATGATGAGCAGGGAGGCCAACTGGCCGCCGAACATTTGTTGGCACTGGGACACCGTAAAATTGCGGTCGTGATGCCGGAGCAGCCAACCGATAACCTGGTGATTCGTTTAGCGGGGTTCAAAGAACGTTTGGCGGAGGCGGGGGTCATGTTACCGGATTCTGCCGTCGTTATTTCACCGATGACGAAATTGGGTGGCTATCAGGCGACGGCTGGGGTCATGGCACAACAGCCAACGGCGGTCTTTGCCATTAACGATGAGACGGCGTTGGGGCTAATGCGGGGTCTCCATGAACAGGGCTTGCGTGTGCCGGCGGATATTTCCGTGATGGGCTACGATGATATTGATTTGGACGAGTACGTGGTGCCGAAATTAAGTAGTATTCGTCAGCCTGTGGTCACTATGGGACAGCAGGCGACAACGTTATTGATCAACCGCATTCAAGATCAGCGGCAACCGGCCCAACTGGTGGATCTACCCGTAGAGCTTCACCAGCGGGAAAGTACGGGACCACTGAAATAAATTTCATCTTTTTCTTGTAAGCCTTTTCGAAACATGATACGCTAGGGATAAGCAAAACGTGTTGCCCGGCGTGTCGGCAATACGTAAAACGTTTTACAAACGAACAAATTGGTTAAGGAGTGAAGGTTAATTATGTCAAACAAAGTTACGGTTCTAGGTAGTCTCAACGTTGATACGACATTGCGGGTTGCCCGGATGCCACAACCAGGGGAAACGCTATCCACTGAAAACAAAAGTAGTGCCGCTGGTGGGAAGGGTGCTAACCAGGCCGTTGCTGCAGCCCGTGCTGGTGCCGAAACACGATTCATCGGCAAGGTTGGTAACGATGATGCAGGTCGCTTCATGGTTGAATCTTTAAAGGACGACGGTATCGACACGAGTGCCATCATCACTGACGCAACAATCGGCACAGGTTCTGCATTCATCTTACTTGACGAAGCGGGCCAAAACAGTATCTTGGTCTACGGTGGGTCTAACCAACAGATCAAACCAGCGGAAGTTACGGCTGTTGAAGATGAAATCGCTAAGGCGGACTTCTTGATTACCCAATTTGAAACGCCACAAGATGCCACCTTAGCTGCCTTTACGGTGGCAAAGAAGCATAACGTGACGACAATTTTGAACCCAGCACCTGCTGCTAAAATTGATCCTGAAATCTTAAAGGTGACCGATCTCGTTGTTCCTAACGAGAGTGAAAGTGCTATCTTAACTGGGATTGAAGTGACGGATGAAGCTTCCATGGATGCTAACGCTGCCAAGTTCCGCGAATTGGGCGTTAAGAATCTGATCATCACCATTGGGAGCAAGGGAGCTTACTATGCCACCGCCGATGGTTCTGGTTTTGTCCCTGCTTTCAAAGTTAACGCTGTCGACACGACGGCTGCTGGTGATACCTTCATTGGGGCTTTGAGTTCACAATTGAAGCCAGATCTTAGCAACATTGCGACGGCCTTGGTGTTCGCACAACGGGCTAGTTCCTTGACGGTTCAAGGCCTGGGAGCAATGCCATCGATCCCAACGTTGGCGCAGATTGAAGCGGCCAGCAAGTAAGCTTTTCAGAAAATAAAATAGTTGACACAACGACCTATACCAATTATTTCGGTAAAAGGTCGTTTTTTGTGCTCTGAGAACAACCGGTTGCAACATCTCAATATTGGTATATCCAATATATATATTTTTGTAACTTACAAATGCCTATCTAATAAGTTTTACAAAAGGGGTTGCATGATTACTATTAAATTGGTATAGTTATGAAAGTCGATAGTGAACGTCGATTATACCGGTAAAATCAACGCATAAAACTCATCTACCAATTAACTGACGATCGGAATGGTCTGGTCGCTTAAAGTGAGGTTATTTCTGATGTTGAATGAAAAAGTAATGCAGCAAGTAAGTTTTGATGATACAGACAATCTGGCCGTAACGGCGGTTCGGATGCTGAGTATGGATATGATTTCGCGAGCCCGGTCAGGCCATCCGGGGTTGCCATTAGGTGCTTCACCGATGGCTTATGTTTTATTTTCCCGCCACTTACGGGTCGATCCTTCGTTTCCACAGTGGTTTAACCGCGATCGCTTTGTGCTTTCGGCAGGCCATGGGTCGGCAATGTTATACAGTCTCTTGCACCTGAGTGGCTTCTCACTGAGTCGAACAGACCTGATGAATTTCCGGCAGTTAGGCAGTAAGACACCGGGACATCCAGAATATGGCGTAACACCGGGAGTGGACGCCACGACCGGTCCTCTGGGCCAAGGCATTGGTATGGCCGTGGGGATGGCCATGGCCGAAGCGCACTTAGCAGCTGACTATAATCAACCGAATTTGAACGTTGTCGATCACTATACATACGCTTTATGTGGGGATGGCGATCTGATGGAAGGGGTTGCGGCCGAATCTGCGAGTTTGGCCGGCCAATTAAAATTAAATAAATTGATCGTGTTGTACGATTCCAACGATATTTCGCTGGATGGGCCACTGAGTAACGCGTGTCACGACGATGTTGCGGGCCGTTTTCTGAGTTATGGGTGGAACTATTCACGGGTAGCGGATGGTAATGACTTGGACGCCATTGACGATGCAATTACCGCAGCCAAGCAGAACCAGGATGGGCCAACCCTGATTGAAGTTAAGACACAGATCGGGGCCGGTAGTCCAAATGCCGGAACAAACAAGGTCCACGGGGCACCGTTAAATGCGGCTGATTTGGCAGCGACAAGGGCTGCTTATGAGTGGGACAACGATCCGTTTACAGTACCGGCCGAAGTCCACGAACGGTTCATGACGACAATCAAAGCACGGGGCTGGGCGAGTCACCAGGAGTGGTCGAACTTGATTACCCGGTATGCGGCGGTAGAACCAGAATTGGCCAGCCAATTTGCTAAGGGGTTAAGCCAAGACGCGCCGGCCGACCTGACAGCCGACTTGCCAATCTATTACAAGAAGGATAATTTGGCTTCTCGGGCCAGCGGGAGTGCGGTTCTCCAGAAACTGAGTGCGGCACTGCCAAACTTGTGGGGCGGATCAGCCGATCTCTTTAGCTCAAATAAAACGGCGGTTGCTGAGGATGACCGGTTTAGTGCCGAAAATCCACGCGGCAGAAACTTGTGGTTTGGTGTGCGGGAATTTGCCGAAGCGGCTGCCATGAACGGGATTGCTTTACATGGTGGCACCCGGGTCTACGGGTCGACATTCTTCGTCTTCTCGGACTACATGAAGCCAGCGATTCGGTTGGCCGCGCTGCAAAAGCTACCAGTCATTTACGTGTTCACGCATGATTCATTGGCCGTCGGGGAGGATGGGCCAACACATGAACCCGTAGAACAACTGGCGGCGTTGCGTGCCATTCCGGGGCTGACGGTCTTTCGGCCAGCCGATGGTAATGAAACGGTGGCGGCTTGGCAGGCAGCGTTACAGGCCGTTGATCATCCAACGGTCATCGTGCTGTCACGTCAGGGGTTACCAACCCTACCGCAAGCAGCTGCACGGGTTCGCGGTGGCGTTAAACGCGGTGGTTACATCGTTCGTGATGCCCAGGGGGATCCAGAAGGTATTTTGATGGCATCGGGGTCAGAGGTTAAATTAGCGTTGGGTGCACAAGAACAACTTGCAGAAATGGGTCATGACGTGCGGGTTGTATCCGTGCCTAGCTTTGAACAGTTCAATGCACAGTCTGCCGCTTACCGTGAGCGTATTTTGCCAACGACATTACGCCGGCGGGTCGCCATTGAAATGGCTAGCGGATTAGGATGGTGTCAATACGTTGGCCTCGATGGCGCAATGCTGACGCAGGAACAGTTTGGTGCCAGTGGTCCTGGCGAACAAGTTATGGAAATGGCTGGCTTCACCGTCGACCGCGTGGTTCAAGCCTATTTGGGATTGAACTAAAGTGGGGTGTCCTCTGGTTATCGGAAATGTCAGAGGTTTCGTTTGAAATTGGCGCTATGCTAGAACGGCGATTGCTTTTACATCAGCTGTGGTTAGACAAAATGAAAAATAATAGTCAATGTGACCGGTGAACTTTAGCTGGTCTCTGAAAACTAATCGTAATCAAGGTGAGGGGCGCGAACGTGTAATCGGTTCGGGTCCCTTTTGTAGCGCTGATCACGTTGTTGTAAAACTTAGCCGTAGTGGTGAGCATATATGGGAGGCACGGTTGTCCGGCTACTGCCTGACTTTAGAAAGAAAGCAGCCAATGTCTTTGAGCCCCAAGTTGAGTCCATATTGGTTGGCGATTAGGCAAGGTGACGCCGGCCGAGCGGTGCTTTTACAAGAAATATGGCAAACGTATCCCGAAAATCTAGTAAGTTTGTAAAATTATTGGTATATTGGGGGTAAAGAAACTGGAGGCGGTTTTAATGGAAATTCGGCGGATCAAGGTGCCCACGGCGTTAGTGTGGTCAGCGCCCACAGCGGTGACAAAGACTGATCAAGCTTATTTGAAAACTGGCGATTTGGCGGCGTGGCTAGCGGCACTGAAACCAGCAGACAAAGACCGGTTAGCTGACAATGATTGTATCGTGACGGAGGCGTTGTTTAACGATCGCGTTATTTTGGACCGTATTGATGGCGATTGGGCGCACGTGTTTGTGACGCGACAAAGTAATCGTCAGGAACGGCGCGGCTACCCAGGCTGGGTGCCAGTGACGCAATTGACGCCGGCCGACGAAGAATTGGCCTATCCTACGACGACCGTTCGACTGGTTCACGCCGAGACGACACTGTTAAATGAGGACCGGCAACCCGTGACGATTTTACCATTAGGAACCTTGCTGACAACGACTGGGCAGGACAGTGACTGGATTCAGGTCGTCACGCCACTAGGTAAGGGTTGGATTGCTGCTGATGCTGCTAACCTGGGCGTGACGGGTGCCGATGATGGTGATCGGTTACTAGCGCTGGGCCGGCAGTTTATTGGTACGCCTTATCTTTGGGGCGGGGTCACGCCACAAGGCTTTGACTGTTCTGGGTTTATCTACGCTTTACACCGGGCTTTGGACTACTACATTCCTCGGGATGCACAGGACCAATTTGCCAATGGCTACCCCGTTGCCCCGGAAGACTTAGCCGCGGGTGATCTGGTCTTCTTTGCCCGTGAACACGGGACCGGCGAAATTCATCACGTCGGCATCTATGCTGGCAGTGGGAAGATGTTACATGCACCTAAGCCAGGAGAGGCGGTTCAATTAGCCCCGCTAACCGGGAAGTTAGCCCCTGAATACGCTGGTGCCCGGCGGTTCTGGCAATAAATGGAAGTTGAAGAATTTTGTAAGGTCATGGTCAAAGCTCATTCGCGGACTGAGGACATGCTATACTGCCTTATGGGAGCAGTATAATGAAAGCGAAAAGAGAGGGATAACCATGAAATTAAAGCAAATTTTGCTTGGTGTTGTCGCCGTAACTTTGGCCATGACTCTGGGCGGTCGCGCGGTGTCCGCTGCTGCTGATACGACGGATACCGGGAGTACAAGTAGCTCAGCAACTAGTGGTAGTACCGTTCAAACCAAGGCACTCTCCAAGGCTTATGTGGTCTACGGGGCTGGCTTGGCTAGTGAGGACAAGGATACGGTTGCCTCAGCGCTGGGAGTGAAGTCAAACTACACAGTCTTGACCGCGACGGGGAACGATTATGCAACGTATCTGAATTCAGCTGGAACTAGTGATGCCAGTATGATCAGTTCGGTGGCACTAGCCCCAGCAGATCCTGGTACTGGGGTTAAGGTCAATATTGCCCAGTACAATGGAAAAAATAATATTACCGAAGTCACCGCCCAACAATATGCCATGGTCGCAACTATGGCTGGGGTCAAAGATGTTATCATCACGGTGACGGCTGACAAAACCGTTTCCGGTGAATCTGCTTTAACGGGGGTCTACAAGGCTCTGGCTGCGGACGGATTAGCGTTAAATTCGGAAAACACACAGGCGGCTAACGGCGTCTTAGATGCGACCCAACCAGCCATTGATTCGAACAGTGATGATAGCAAATATCCTGGCAAATTGATGTCAGCTGTGGGGTCGGTTTCCTCAGATCTAGCTAAGAAGCGACAAAATGGCGATGATTTGGCGACCAAGGCTGATATTGAGGCCATGTTGCAGAAGGCTTTGGCCAAACAGGGAATTGATGGCAAGACGAGTTCAACACAAATCAACAATATTTCCATTGCTCTCAGTAAGGTTCAGCAGGCACCCGTTTCAACTAGTAAGACGTACGTGACAAACGTGACTAACGTAGCTAATAACCTCGCCAATAGTATTGGGGATAAAATGGCTAGCGTGAAAGATTTTGCCAACAGTGCGGATGCGAAGAAAGCCGAGAATTTTATTGTGCAAATTTGGAATAAAATCGTTAATTTCTTCAAAGGCTTACTCGGCTAAATTCAAGTAAGAACGGTGAAATAACAAAGTAACGGGAGATTTCTCCCGTTTTTTTGTACACTTTTTTAGATTTCACAAGTGCAGGAACATTATAGACAGTTGTAAAATACAAAAAGCGTTTCCAATAATATCTTGTATCGTACAATTGCTTACACTTAGGAAAAGGTGGATAAATATACGCGACCGGCATCGTTTTTGATTGAATCTTACATAGAACAATAGTTCGCTACTGGAATGGCTGGAAATGCCGACACAGCCAGATTACAGTAGCGTTGAAATAATTGAAAACGCTTAAGGGGAACATACATTCAAAGCCCAAATTCCGTTAATAATTCCTTAATATTTCACAAGAAACTGGGAAAACGTGTGGTAAGATTAGTTTGTGATTCGTATTTACTGTGAACGAACGTTATCCTGCTTGGTTTTTGAGAGGCAGGTTGCGTTCCGTGATGAGTTTGAAAATCTTAAGTCATAAAAGGACGTGTTGGTGAAGATGAGTACAGGACAACGAAAAACCAAAGCAGTTGTTGGCGTCGTTGGGGCCATTGGTGCATTAGCAGCTGGAGCATCCATGACCGCTAATGCTGATACCATTCAAGTTAAGCAAGGGGACACCATTTGGGGTCTTTCACAGCAAACTGGCGTTTCTATTCAAGATTTAGAACAGCAGAATTCGATTGACGCAAAGACCGATTTAATTTTTGTTGGTCAACGACTTCAAGTCAAATCAGCAAAGACGACCCAGACGTATTCAGTCAAGTCTGGTGATACGCTTTGGGATTTAGCACAGACGTATCATTTGACAGTTGCACAGTTACAAAAAGCTAATGACCTAACTGGTGATATGTTAAGCGTTGGCCAAAAGTTGGAAATTCCACAAGCTAGCGCTGTTAAAGGTGCTGCTACGAAACAAACGACCACGCCAAGCACGCGGCAACAAGCGACGCAAAAGGCAAATGCCGTGCAAGCACAGATCGTTGCCGCACAGCAAGCCGCTGCTAGCAAGCAAAAGCAGCAAGCTGCCGCAGCAACCTCAAGTTCGACCGTTACGAGTGGTCAGGAGACGCGTTCAGATTTCGTTTCTAAGACTAATAATCAGACACCAGCCGCAACCAGTTCTACAAGTCAAAGTGCAACGACACAAAGTACGACGCCAGCTTCGTCTACCAGCACGTCGACGACTAGTCCGGCTACTGGCTCTGCAAGCAACAGTTCAGTTGCCAGTCAACCAGCAACTAAGACGAGTCGGGTTAGTGCTCAGAGTGAGACCAGTAGCAATGCGACGAGCAACTCAGTAGCGCAGAGCAGTTCAGTTAAAAGTGATTCAGTCAAAAATAATGCAACGACTAGTAGCGCCGTTACCAGCCAGACACAAAAACGTCAGGCACCTGTCAGCTCAAGTCGTCAGTCAGTGGGGACCAGTAGCGCTTCGGTTACGAAGGCCAGCTCTAGCACGGTAACGCCAACGTCTCGTGCGACTGCAACCAAGTCCGTGCAGAAGAAACGGGCAACGCGCTCAGCTGCTAGTGCAACGAGTCAGTCACAAGTACAAACGCAAACACAGGCTACTCAGAGTAACAGCAGTAGCCAAGCGACAACGTCAACCGCAACCAGTCAGTCGGTAGCTTCTAGTTCGCAAAGTTCAGCAGTTAGCCAGGCTAGTGCTGGCGCAACGGCTACGACGAAGGCGAAGAAGACAAAGCGGATTCGTACAACGACCCAATCAGCCGTTAAACAGGCTGCACAGTCAAGTCAACAGACGACCACTAGTTCGTCATCATCTGCGACAACGGCTGCTACGAGTAGCAGTAGTGCTAAGACAACGGCAAACAGCAATTTGACCACGGGATCCGTGACGAGTTTGGCATTGAAGTTGGCTTCGGCGAATATCCCTTATGTTTGGGGTGGCGCATCTCTCAGCGGGATGGACTGCTCAGGTCTAGTGGCTTACGTTTATCAACATGCGTTAGGCATCAGCTTGCCACACAGCACGGTATCGCAAGAATCCCGTGTATCAACGCACTCGGTTGCTTCTGCCAAGCCAGGGGACATTCTGTTCTGGGGATCCAAAGGGTCAACCTACCACGATGCCATTTACATTGGCAACGGTCAGTACGTTGCAGCGCCAACACCAGGTCAAAATGTCGAAGTTGCTTCGATCAGTCAGTACTTTATGCCTTCCTTTGCAGGAACTGTGAAATAAGTCAAGTGACATGAATCCGCTTTTCTGACCATTTTTGGCAATCCGCTGAAAAATGTTAAGATAATCGTTAACAAATCCGATAGCAAGTGTTATGATTTCTCGTAGTCATTTAGAGACGAGTCAACATAATTAAATTTTCTTGTTAAAGGAGTTGTCAAAAAGGTGAGTAATCGTATGGAGATTCTGGAAGAGTACCGGCAGGCTAATTCACAGTTGGCCACGTTAAAACGGAAGGAATCTGAGAGCGTTCAGTGGAGTTCGGAGACAGTGCAGATTGAACCACGCTACGGCAAAGAAATGAACGACTTGTCCGATAAGTGCGCTCAGCTCGACATGATTCTGGAAGCAATGGACGCTTCAGAAGATTAAAATAAGCTGCGGGTGGATTTGGCCACCTGCAAAAGCCCCACCGCTAAAACTAACGGTGAGGCTTTTTTAGATGCGCCAATGTTTGAGAGTGAGATGTCAGGCTCTTTCTGTACGCTGAATGGACATCGTTGAAATGGGCGGCAAAAACCATATTGTCACAAGTCAATATCAATTTCATACTGGTCATCAATCAATTCATAATTAACTTTATATTTTTTCGCAAGTTCTAATGCCTGTGCATTATCATTCAAAACGCTTTTCAAAGTGCAATCTTCATCGTCAAGGCGATTTTCGATAACATTGGCATATTTTTTGATATCGTCAAAATGATTAATAATATAATCGCGGCTCATTACAAGACAATAGTATTTGATATTGTTCAGATAGTTGCTTTCAAAATCCAGTGACCAGTCAAAAGGAATATAACACCCTTCAACGATAAGATTTTGTTGGTTTTCGATGGCCGTTTTAATGATTTCACGGACAATAGGCCATAAATATGCGATGAGATCCTGATCATCGCTGGTTGGCGTAAGCGCTGTATTTCTACTGCGGATCAATCCCATTTTTAGGTGGTCGATTGATAGGTACGGATAGTGATACTTCTCCAGCAACTTTTGCGCAAGTTCCGTTTTGCCGGTGTGTGATGCGCCAGCGATTAGAACAATCATATTTCTCAGACACCTCCACAATTTCTAAGCGAGTGAGACCCTCTGAATATTAATAAATACAGGTAAATCTTATTAGTTAGTTTAGCTCATTCAGAGGGCCTCAATATCTTTCCTTTCAGATTAACAATAACACTTAGACTACTTTCTCGGTCAAGTTGCATTATTTTAATAGTTGGCTGAATGCCATCAATAAACTGTTTGATCATACTTTCGATAAAATAAAATGTGACCCTCATCACTGAAAGTCACATCCGAAACTAGTTATTTATATTGGTTAAATGGTGATATCGAACCAGAAAGGATAGGATTTGACCCCAATGTAGACGTCAAAGAACCGACCACCCATTTCTTCACCGTCTAATTGCCCGTATTCGATAGCCGGGACAGTTAAATGGACTTGGGTAGCCTGATAGTAGTGAACGGCCTTAGACGTTAAATGACGCTTAAATGCTAAACGCAAGGCCAGCCAAATTAATTTGAAGAAGTGAGGCTTTTCAATGACGACTAGGTGTAGCTTATGATCCGTAATTGTTGCGCCTGGTGCAATCCCAACACCACCACCAAAGTAGGGATGACTGGTCGTCGTCACGAGGAAGGCATTGGGATAGATATCCCGTTGATTACCCACGTGAACGGTGAGGGTGAACCCTGTTTGGTTGTAATAAACATCAAGTGCCGACGCTAAATAGGACAAGGAGCCCAAATGGTGCTTGTTGAGCCAAACCTTGGCCTTAGATTGATTGGCCTGTGAAATGATGGCGGCATCGAAGCCAATGCCTAAATTGTTCGTGAAAACGCCGCGTTCCTGCTTGATCGTTTCGTCGTAACTGCCGATGTCGTAGTCGGTCGCGTGGGTGCACTGAATAATCTGTTTCAGGGCATCTTCCCATTTCAGGGCCATGCCAGCCCCCCGGGCAAAATCATTACCGGAACCAATTGGCAAGTAGGTCACAGGGATGGGGTGCTGGCGTGGCAATTGTGTCAAGCCATTGATGGCTTCGTGCAACGTGCCATCACCACCGACGGCCATGACGACCCAGTTTTGGTGGGAATCATCCGGAATTCGTTTGGCAAATTGTTCGCTCAAAAGAACGGCATGATTCGGGTATTCCGAAATTGCTAGCTGGTAGGAGACCTGGGCGGCATCGAGCTGCTCTTTGATTTCTGGCCACAGTGTACCGGCGCGGCCACTTCCTGCGTGCTCGTTTAGTATAATATAGAACTGGACACTCACCGTACTGCTCCTCTCAAAATTTAATCCTTTTCATTATAAACGAAAACTTTAGTGGTGCCTAGTGATTCCGGCAGAACTTTCCTTGGTTGTAAGAAATTATACAGGAATTGTGTAAAATGAACGGCAACCAGAAGACGGTTAATTAACGTTACTAGCTGAATGAGATTCCCTGAAACAGGTTACTAAGCTGTAAAACTAGATAAAATTCAGGCCTCATCTCAGTGTGGGTCAACAGTCGCACCGTTAAATTAGGCTAAATTGGGCGCACTCCGGCTGTCAGAGATTCCACGTGCTGTGGGGGACGTTTCAGACTGAAAGAACACCAGTCTTCTCACTCGATTTGAAGCCACGAAAAATCACGTGTCTCCAAAGTCGCCTGTGCTGTAAGCTGGCTAAAAATTCGTAGCCAGCTAATACTACTTTCACGGCTGGGGCCATCCCTGGCCTCCTCCGGCGCGGACGGTGTTCTATCAAGACAACGGCTGTAGACCACAGCTACTTGTCATTTTTGGATTCGACTGATAACGACCGTTACGGTTATTCTCAGAGTTGTCTGAGCGTACAATGTAAGCCGAGAGGTCGGCAGATATGGACTCAGGCGCGTCGTTCGCACTAATCCAGCCCATATCCGCCGGCCGGTAAGGCGAATAGACCACCGAGTTGCCGACTTTTAGGGTCACTGTCATCGGAAGAACAGATATGAGCCGTAATTTGGCACTTTCTTTAGCTGTAAAATTTAAAAAGGAGCCCGAGCGCAAGGCTCAGACTCCTTTAACCAACTTTACTTAGTCATGATAAACATAGGTAAAATCATTGGGTGACGTTCCGTCTTTTCAAACAGGAAGTTTTGCAGATCATCAATGACCGCATTGCGAATCGAAGCTTCGGTAGCCTTCGGGTTACGCATAGCCCGCCGAATCGTCTGGAAGACGCGGCGGCGACCCTCATTGAGAAGTTCACCAGATTCGCGCATGTAGACGAATCCACGTGACAGTAGGTCAGGACCCGCTTTAATTTCCTGATTCTTCAAATCGATAGTGGCAACGACAACGACAAGTCCTTCTTCGGACAAGAGTTGGCGGTCACGTAACACAACGTTGCCAATATCACCGATACCAGATCCGTCAATGTAGACGTCTCCGGCGGTGAAGTGACCCGCAACCCGGGCAGAGTCCTGCGTTAAGGCCAGGACATCCCCGTTTTGTAAGATGAAACTGTGATCCAACGGCACACCGCATTGTTCAGCGAGTTCCGTATGAATCTTTAACATCCGGTACTCACCGTGAATGGGCATAAAGAACTTAGGCTGCATGAGTCGCAGCATTAACTTTTGTTCTTCTTGACCACCATGACCAGATGTGTGAATGTTGTTGACCTTACCATGAATAACGTTGGCGCCGGCTTCTTCTAGTTCGTTGATGACCCGGTTGACCGAAATGGTGTTCCCAGGGATCGGGTTGCTGGAGAAGACGACCGTATCACCGGGCTGAATGGAAATTTGCCGGTGGGTACCGTTTGCGATTCGTGATAAGGCGGCCATTGGTTCCCCTTGTGAGCCGGTACATAGAATCATGACCTTGTCAGCAGGGAGGGAACGAATAGCGTTGGCATCAACTAGTGCGTCATCGGGAATGTTGAGATAACCTAATTCCCGACCGTTAACGATGGCTGCTTCCATGGACCGACCGAAGACGGCAATTTTCCGTCCGTGGGCCAGCGCCGTTTCACAAGCCGTTTCAATCCGTGAGATGTTGGAAGCGAAGGTGGCGAAGATAACCCGACCTTCAACTTGGTCAAAAATCCGTCGAATCGATTTACCGACCCATTTTTCCGACTTGGTCCAGATTGGCCGTTCAGCGTTCGTACTATCAGACATCAAGCACAGAACGCCTTCTTCACCCAGCTTAGCCATCTTTTGTAGATCAGGCGGCTGGTTCGTAACAGGGGTTAAGTCGAACTTATAGTCCCCCGTTTCCACGATCGTACCGACCGGGGTATGAACTGCGACACCTAAGGTATCAGGAATCGAGTGGGTGGTCCGGAAGAAGGTGACACTCATCTTCCGAAATTTGAGCACAGTGTCATCGTCAATTGTGTGTAGTTCAGTCGATTTAAGTAATCCGTGTTCTTCAAGCTTGTTCTTGATCAGTGCCAAGGCGAGCGGCCCTGCGTAAACAGGGACGTTGAGTGCCTTTAATAAATAAGGAATACCGCCAATATGATCTTCATGGCCGTGGGTAATCACAAGCGCCTTGATTTTGGCTTGGTTTTCAACGAGGTATTGATAATCTGGAATGACATAGTCGATTCCCAGTAACTCGTCTTCGGGGAACTTAATTCCGGCATCAATCAGGATAATTTCGTCCTGAAATTGGATGCCGTAAGTGTTTTTCCCAATTTCACCAAGTCCACCCACGCCAAAGATAGCGGCTTCGTTATTTTTGACGTTTAACTTGTTCATTCATTGAACTCCGTTAATTTGTAATTCGGATTCTCTTGTTCGTAAGCCAATGTTTTACCTTCGATGGCTTCGATGAATTCGATATTGTGTTCCGTATGAGCTTCCACTAATGCCCGGGCTTCAACTTCTGTTGGGGCTTCTAGGTAAAGTGAATGGGTATCCTCGCGCTTAGGATTCCGCTTTTTATCATTTTGGTAATAGACTTTGTAAATCACAGACAAAACTCCTTTTAATTTTAAACGATTTAACTCGCTAATCGTGAGTGAACAGCGAATTATTTATGTCCTGCCGAACTGCGGGTTGCTTACACAACAATTAGCACAATTTTAGCATAATTTCAGCCACTTGTATAGAAGTACCCCTAGACGACAAAACATGCTATGATTAAACTAGCGTGAAGTGAACGGAGGAGACGCCATGGCTCTAATAGTGGAAGTCATTATTGGCATCATCATTGCCTTTATAATTTATGAAATGATTCGTCGGATGATTGTTCAGCGAGCGACACGAATGGTGCGGCGCTCTGCAGAAGATGACACGGACGTGGCGGTGAAGGCGGCCCTGCAGCGATTAGTGAATGACGATGTTTTGTCAGAAGATGAGTGTGTGTTGCAGCCAACGGAAACGGTCGCCGATGTGTGGGGCCGGGGCGTCATGGCTTTTGAATACACCATGCCCAGTGGTATCGATACGGAACGCCGGCTACCAGAACTTGAAGCGGCTTTTAATGACGCCCTCGCCAGTTTTAGTGCGGATCACCAGGTCAAAGCGGTCGTTGCGGGATCGGCATTTGTTGTCAGCGATATCTGGGTCTACGAAGGCCACCTGCATGTGGATGTGGCTAATTTGATGAATGAGTCAACGGTTGAATATTTAAAAGACCTCAAGAAGTTAAATGATCCTGCTGTGAAATGATGCACTATATATGGAAGAAACAGGGTTATCTTTTCGCTTTAAAAAGAGTTCTACTATTGAAAATAGGCATCGTCATCAATTGTCCCCTAAGGGAATTTGATGACGATGCCTACTTTTTAACAAGCGACCAACTGGTTGAGTGAAAACTTACGCAAGTTCACCCCGAAGACGAGTTGTTAGGGGGCCTACCTGCAAAACGGTAGGGAAGTTTACTTACCTACTATAGTTGTAAGCTATCTGAAAATAATCAGCGTGGTTACACAAAAGTTGTACATAAATTACTCAATCATAATCATGTCATCGTCACGTGCAAACGGCTGGTCTTTGTTGATGTGATCATAGAAGAGCATGCCGTGTAAATGATCGATTTCGTGTTGGCAGACGATGGCTGGGTAGTTCTTTAAACGCAATTGGTGCTTTTCGCCGTTCACATCATAGTAGCGTAAGGTGATGCGATCGTGACGGGGAACGAAGCCAGGAACGTCTTTGTCGACGGATAGACAACCTTCACCTTCAGTCAAAGCGCCTTCCTGAACGGATTCGGAGACGATAACGGGATTGATGATGACGTCGGTAAAGGGTGATTTGCCATCTTTTTCCGTCGGTGGAACCAAGACGGAGGCCATCTTCTTGGAGACGCCAACTTGAGGCGCAGCTAAGCCAACGCCGGCCCGTAACCCATATTTCTTACATTGTTCGGGGTCCTGAGAGACCACCAAATATTCCATTAAGTCTTTAGCGAGCTGTTGATCTTCCTCTGAGAGAGGGAAAGTCACGTCTGCTGCTTCTTGTCGCAAGACGGGATCACCGTCGCGGACAATATCTTTCATGAGAAACAAAAGCATTACCTCCGCAAAAATAAAAATATTGTTAGTTACCATTCATTTTAACATACCCACTAGGAGAAATGAAATGAAAAGAAAACGGTTTCTATTTTCAAAAAAAGTGGAAACTAAAAAATCACAACGCGCCGTAGGGATTTAGCCTAATCCCTTTATCTGTCCGTATGAAAGGGCTTGCATGGCTTCTGAAAAAATGGTACTTTATAAACGTAGTCAGGAAACGCAACGTTAACTCACTCTAGTTAACAATTTCATATCAAGTGAAAGGAAAGTGTTACTTATGGCTAATGGAAGCAAACAGATTGTAGACTTTGCCAAGATCAAAGCTACGATGGCTGACCCATATAAGCACCCGGTTCAAGTCATCGATCGTGAAGGCAAGGTCGTTGATCCAGACACGTTGGCAAAATATTCAGATGACCAACTTGTTGACTTCATGAAGAAAATGGTTTGGGAGCGTACGTTACACGAACAAACAATGAACTTCTCCCGTCAGGGTCGCCTCGGTTTCTATGCTCCAACTGCCGGTGAGGAAGCTAGTGAAATGGGAAGTGTTACTGCATTTAAGCAACAAGACTTCTTATTACCAGCTTACCGTGATTTGCCACAAATGATTCAACACGGGACTACCGTTGCAAAAGGTTTCTTATGGTCCAAAGGTCATGTTGAAGGCAATCAACATGAAAATCCAAACATGTTATTCCCACAAATCATCATTGGCGCGCAATACGTTGAAACCGCCGGTGTTGCTTTAGGGATTAAGAAGAACGGCGATGAAGACCGCGTTGCCTTCGTTTACACCGGTGATGGTGGGACATCACAAGGTGACTGGTACGAAGGGGTTAACTTTGCCAGTGCTTTCCAAGCACCAGCTGTCTTCTTCGTTCAAAACAATGGTTGGGCAATTTCCGTACCACGTTACAAGCAAACCGCAGCTGAAACGTTGGCACAAAAGGCCGTTGCCATGGGTGTTCCTTCCGTCCAAGTTGATGGGATGGATATCGTGGCCGTTCACGAAGTTTCTAAAGCAGCTCGTGAATTTACCGCAGCCGGGAATGGTCCAGTCGTCATTGAAACATTGACTTACCGTTACGGCGCTCACTCCTCTGCTGGTGATGATCCTTCTCGTTACCGGACTAAGGAAGAAGAAAAGCCTTGGTTCGATGCTGATCCACTGATTCGTTTACGGAAGGTCTTAACTGACAAGGGCGTTTGGTCACAAGATCAAGAAGACAAGTTAGTCGACGAATACAAAGACGAATTTAAGGAAGCAATGAAGGAAGCTGAAGCAGCACCTGCACAAAAGGTTTCTGACTTCTTGAAGTGGACTTACAATGTGCCTACTCCAGCTGTTAAGAAGCAAATTGCAGAATTCGAAGCAAAGGAGTCGAAGTAATCATGGCTAAAATGACGTATATCAAAGCGATCACTTCTGGTCTGGATCAAGTTTTGAAAGACGATCCTAAGACGTTGATCTTCGGTGAAGACGTTGGTAAAAACGGTGGTGTGTTCCGGACAACTGTTGATTTACAAGACAAGTACGGCGAAGACCGGGTTTTCGATACGCCATTAGCTGAATCTGGGATTCTTGGATTAGCTATTGGTTTATCCTTAACGGGTTGGCGCCCAATTCCTGAAATCCAATTCATGGGCTTTACGTTCGAAGCAATGGATGGGATTGTTGGGCAATTGGCTCGTGATCACTACCGTTTCGGTGGCCAAAAGAACTTCCCTGTTACTGTACGGACACCATTTGGTGGTGGGACCCATACCGCTGAAATGCACGCCGACAACTTGGAAAACTACTTCGTTAGCACCCCAGGTCTGCGGGTTGTAACACCTGCTAACCCATACGATGCTAAGGGCTTAGTAATCTCCGCTGTTGAAAGCGACGATCCAGTTCTGTTCATGGAAAACTTGAAGCTTTATCGTTCAATGAAGGATGAAGTTCCAGATGAAAAGTACACGGTTCCGTTAGACACTGCCAAGGTTGTTCGTGAAGGTACTGATGTCACGATTGTTGCTTACAGTGCTGAAGTTAACGAATCCTTAGCTGCTGCTGATGCTTTGGCAAAGGATAACATCTCTGCTGAAGTGATTGACTTACGTTCTCTGTCACCAATTGACACGGATACTGTCTTTGCTTCTGTTGATAAGACCCACAAGGTTGTTATCGTTCAAGAAGCACAGCGGATGGCTGGTGTTGGTGCCGTTGTGGCATCTGACATTGCTGAAGAAAAGATCATGTCCTTGGACGCCCCAATCGGCCGGGTAGCTGCACCAGATAGTGTTTACCCATTTGCCCAAGCTGAAAATGACTGGATTCCAAATGCCGATGACATTGAAGCCAAGGTACGCGAAATCGTTAACTACTAATTTAAATCTAAATTAAACGATAAAAAACGATGTGGGAGACATCCTGCATTAGATGAAAGAAAGGAAGTTTTCCCATGGCTTATACGTTCAAACTCCCTGAGCTTGGTGAAGGAATGGCCGAAGGTGAAATTTCTTCATGGCTTGTTAAAGAAGGAGACACTGTTAAGGAAGACGACACGTTAGTCGAAATCCAAAACGATAAGTCTGTTTCGGAATTACCATCACCAGTTGATGGCACTATTTCACAAATTGTTGCACAAGAAGGGGACACCGTTGAAATTGGCGACCCACTGATTGTGATTGATGACGGTTCAGATACGCCACCTGACTTAGGTAAGGGTGGGGATGAAGCCGCTGCTGCCCCAGCTGAAGAAGCTGCTCCAGAACCAGCTGCTGCCCCAGCACCTGCTGCTGCCCCAGCTCCAGCCGCTGCGCCTACTGGTGTTCCAGCTGCTTCTGACCCGAATAAGTTAGTTTTGGCAATGCCTTCCGTTCGTCAATACGCACGGGACAAGGGCGTTGACATTACTTTGGTTGCCCCAACTGGGAACCATGGTCAAATTCTGAAGGCTGACATCGATAACTTTAACGGTGCCGCTGCTCCTGCAGCCGCTGCTGCGCCAGCTGCTGCCGCTTCTGAAGGCAAAGCCACTACTGGCCAAGCTATCAAGCCTTGGAAGTCTGACCAACCAGATCTGGAAACTCGTGAACCAATGTCACCTATGCGGAAGATTATTGCTAAGAGCATGCGTGCTTCCAAGGACATTGCCCCACATGTTACCTCATTTGATGAAGTTGAAGTTTCTGCTTTAATGGCTAACCGGAAGAAGTACAAGCAAGCCGCTGCTGATAAGGGCATTCACTTGACCTTCTTACCTTACATGGTTAAGGCATTGGTTGCTGTTATGAAGGAATTCCCTGAATTGAATGCTTCCATCGATGACACGACTCAGGAAATTGTCTACAAGCACTACTACAATATTGGTATCGCTACCAACACTGATGATGGTCTTTATGTACCAAACATCAAGGCTGCCGATTCCAAGGGTATGTTTGAAATCGCTAAGGAAATTAGTGAAAACACCCAAGCTGCTTACGACAACAAGTTGAGTCCTGCTTCCATGGCCGGTGGTTCAATTACCATCAGTAACGTTGGCTCAATTGGTGGTGGCTGGTTCACACCAGTTATCAACCAACCTGAAGTTGCTATCTTAGGTGTTGGCCGAATCGAAAAGGCACCTTACGTTAACGACGATGGTGACATTGTTGTTGGCCGGATGTTGAAGATTTCCTTGAGTTACGACCACCGTTTGATCGATGGCGCCTTAGCTCAAAATGTTTTGAACAAGTTCAAGGCATTGCTTCATGATCCAGAATTACTGTTAATGGAAGGGTAGGAAAAATATGGCAGATGTTGAAAAAAAGGACACCGTCATCATCGGTGCCGGACCCGGCGGCTACGTTGCCGCAATTCGGGCTTCTGAATTAGGCCAAAAGGTCACTTTAGTCGAAAAATCCGATACGCTTGGTGGTGTCTGCTTAAACGTTGGCTGTGTTCCTTCTAAGGCCTTAATTCAAGCGGGTCACCGGTTGGAACAAGCCAAAGACGGTTCGACTTACGGAATTTCTACGGAATCAGCCGTTATTGACTTTAAGAAGACGCAAGACTGGAAGCAGACTAAGGTTGTTGATCGGATGACCAGCGGCGTTAAGATGCTGATGAAGAAGCACCACGTTGACATTGTTAACGGGGAAGCGGTCTTCTTAAGTGACACCCAATTACGGGTAATGCCTACGGGCGAAAAGCAATTCATGTCCACTGATACGGGCCAGACTTTCGAGTACAATAACATTATTATTGCATCCGGGTCGCACCCAATCGAAATCCCTGGCTTCAAATTTGATGGTCGGGTTATCGATTCTACTGGTGGCTTGAGCTTACCTGAAATTCCTAAAGAATTCGTTGTTATTGGTGGGGGTTATGTCGGAACCGAATTAGCTGGTGCATACGCTAGCTTAGGCGCTCACGTAACGATCATCGAAGGAACGAAGTCAATTCTGCCTAACTTCGAAAAGGACATGGTTGCCGTTGTCTTGAAGAAGCTAAAGAAGAAGGGCGTTGATGTTATCACCAACGCTATGGCTAAGGGTTCTACGCAAGACGACAAGAGTGTCAGTGTAACCTATGCCGTTGACGGCAAGGAATCTACGATCAAGGCTGACTACTGCATGGTCACCGTTGGTCGTCGGCCAAACACTGATGACTTAGGCTTGGAATACACCAAGGTTAAGTTGAACGACCATGGTCAAATCGAAGTTGATAACCAAGGTCGGACTGCCTCAGAACACATCTGGGCCGTTGGTGACGTTGTTCCTGGTGCTGCATTGGCTCACAAGGCCTTTGCTGAAGCTAAGACTGCCGCTGGCGCAATCTCTGGTAAGAAGACAGCTAATGACTGGTTAAGTGTTCCAGCGGTTTGCTTCTCCGATCCTGAAATCGCTACAGTTGGTTACAGCGAGGCTGCTGCCAAGGACAAGGGTATCAAGGTTAAGACTGCGAAGTTCCCATTTGCTGGGAACGCTCGGGCTGTTTCCTTGGACGCACCAGATGGTTTTGTTCGGTTCATCTACACGGATGACGACAACAAGAATATCGTTGGTGCCGAAGCGGTTGGCCCTGAAGCCAGCACGATGGCTGGTGAACTCTCAATCATCGTTAACGACGGTTTGAACGTTGAAGACGTTGCTTTGACGATTCACCCACACCCAACGTTAAACGAACCAATTCAAGAAGCTGCGGACATTGCGCTGGGCTTCCCAACACATCTCTAAAGCGACTATTGAACTTAAAAAAGGATCTCTGCTTGCGGGCGGGGGTCCTTTTTTGTGGCGATATGCGTGACAGACATCATTGGGTGCTGTATCTGGCAGCGATGTCACCGGTCTTTAAGCAGGGCTTCACGAGAAAAGTGCGGGATAAGGGGGCATAAAATCGGCTCGTAGCGCCATGTTTTAACAGGCTGGACAGAAAAACCAGTCTGTTTTAGAACTGGTACCGAACAGAACCTTAAAGATAACGGTTACGGCTTGCTATCCCCAACCGTTCACTTATAATGGAGCTATGACGGTATTCGCGTGGGATTGAAGAGCGCGACGCACGTGGATATGGCACGGTATTTCAGCATCATAACCAGTGGCTAAGGGATCCCAATGGGGTGGCCACTGGCCAGTTATTACGGAGAAAACAGGCTTTAGCTTGAAAGAGGAGGTCATCAAGATGCCAACGTTATTGATTCAGGGGAACTTTGATCAAGCAAATCAATTACTGCAACAATTACTAGTAGCGGATTTGCCACTTGATTGCGTCATCATGCCGAATACGACTGATGACACACCACGTTACCAACCCTTGGTGGTTGCAAGTGCGGTGTGTCCACATTTGACGATTCGCGTGGGAACAACGGCAGATTATGGCCAGGCGACTTGGTTAGTTGTCTTGGACCGGGATTCGGTAGAGACGCCAGCGAATGAGCGTGTGGCGGAACTGCGGCTCCTGATGAATAGAATCGTTGAGAATGGCTTTGGCGGCCAATTGATTTTCTGTGGCCGTCAGGATGAGATCTTGACGTATTTTGCTTGGAAATTTTCTGGGTTTCCACGTCAACAAATTTGGGGACTCGGCACGTATCCGTTGGCACGGCTGATAACAGCCCGACTAGCAGAACGCCTGCATGTTGGTCATTCAACGGTGCAAGCGACCGTTGTGGGAACAGCGAGTGCGCCAATCGTGGCCTGGAGTCGGACGGCCATTGGACCGACACCACTTTTAATGTATTTAGCCAATGCAGATGCTAAGTTTGGTGCGGATGATTTGTCCAAGATGGGCACTTGGTTGGCACGTGAGGCGGGGGAACAGCAAGTGACGTTACGTTTCTTGGCGTTGATTCACTTACTCCAAGCGGCTGTGGAGAATCAACCCGTTATTGCGGCGGTGACCCACGTTTATCCCGAAGAACTCGGGTTTGCGGCGGCTGCACCGGTACTGATAGCCAAAAATGGAGTCAAGGACCTCATGCCATTGGCTTTATCGGAAGATGAACAACAGGATTATGCCGCCCAAACGGCAGAGTTACAGACGACGATTCAGACGATTGAAAATCAACAAACGGAGGGAAAATAGCGATGGCGGAAGAAGATTATGCCTATCCGTTGCGTGCGGATTGGACAACGGCAGAGATCGTGACGGTCACGACATTTTATCAATTGATAGAAGCAGCCTATGAGCGGTCACAGGGTGTTCAAGCGGCAGAGCTTATTGCGGCTTACCGGAAATTTCAAACGATTGTACCTCAAAAATTTGAAGAAAAGAACATCGATCAAGAGTTTGAAGCGGTTTCTGGCTACAGCATTTATCGTACCATGAAGCAAGCGCGTCAGCAGGATGGTCAGGTCAAGATGAAAGGGACGACAAGGTCATGAGTTTGGATTGGCAACAGTTGGATCAAGACGTTACAGCATTGTTAAAGGAAGCCCGGCAACGTGTCTTGGAGAAAATGCGGGATCCCTTGACCGTTGATGAGAAGACCGGACGCAAAGACTTAGTTACCAACGTCGATAAGGGTAATGAGCAGTTTTTGATTACGGGTATTCGCCGAATTGATCCCAATGCTAAGGTGTTGGGTGAAGAAGGTTTTGGGGATCAGTTGACGGATGTTCAAGGTCGCGTTTGGATTGTTGATCCCATTGATGGCACCATGAATTTTGTTAAACAGCAAGATAACTTCGCCATGATGATCGGTATCTACCAGGATGGTGTCGGCCAGTTGGGCTACATCTATGATGTGATGCGTGACGTCTTGTATCATGGTGGACCACAACTTGGCGGTGTCTGGGCCAATCAAGAACCCGTTAAAGCGCCGGCTAATTTGGCTTTACGTGACGGATTGATTGGCGCAAGTGGTCCCTTGGTCATCCATGACGTGGCGCACATGCAGACAATAGTTCACGCCAGTGCGGGGATGAGAATCTACGGCAGTGCCGGGATTGAAATGATTAATGTGTTGCGAGGAAAGACCCTGGGCTATATTTCACATCTCAAGCCTTGGGACTTCGCAGCGGGACAAGTTTTACTGAATACCTTGGGTGTTCGGGTCTCAACTATTGACGGCCAGCCGCTGAATATGCTATCATCTAACCTTGTACTAGTAGCGACGGAAAAAGCGCAACGTGATATTCTCCAAATTGAAGAAGATGACGTCTCACTGTGACACCTGTCACAGTTTTTTTATGCGGCTGGCTGGTACGGATGGACTTTACCAGCTAGAAAAGCTACAATAAGCGTACTTACTGAGGTAAGCATGCCGTGATCCATCTAATTTCACCAAGCACGAAAGGAAGAAATACACTTGAAAATCAGAGATGATATCCGCAACATTGCCATCATTGCCCACGTTGACCACGGGAAGACGACCCTAGTTAACGAAATGTTAAAACAATCCGATACGTTGGATGAGCATGCGTCAATCGAGGACCGTGCCATGGATACAAACGCTATCGAAAAAGAACGGGGCATCACGATCTTGTCCAAGAACACCGCTGTGCGGTACGGTGACAAGCAAATTAACATCTTGGATACCCCAGGACACGCCGACTTCGGTGGTGAAGTTGAACGGATCATGCGCATGGTTGATGGCGTTTTATTAGTTGTTGACGCCTACGAAGGTACGATGCCTCAGACCCGTTTCGTTTTGAAGAAAGCCTTAGACCAACACTTAACGCCAATCGTTGTTATCAACAAGGTTGACCGTGAAGGCGCACGCCCTAGCGAAGTTGTTGACGAAGTCTTGGACCTCTTCATCGAATTAGGTGCTGACGAAGACCAACTGGACTTCCCAGTGGTTTACGCTTCTGCTATGAACGGGACTTCTAGCTACGAGCCAGAACTCGACACGCAAGAACACACCATGAAGCCAGTCTTTGACACCATTGTTAAGCACATTCCAGCACCAATCGACAACACAGATGAACCTTTACAATTCCAAGTTGCCATGCTGGACTACAACGATTTCGTTGGTCGGATTGGGATCGGCCGGATTTTCCGGGGTAAGATCAAAGTCGGCGACAGCGTTACGGTTATGAAGCTTGACGGTACGAAACAAAACTTCCGAGTTACCAAGTTATTTGGTTTCTTCGGTTTGAAGCGTTTGGAAATCAAGGAAGCCAAAGCTGGTGACTTGATTGCCGTTTCCGGGATGGAAGAAATCAACGTTGGGGAAACAGTTGTTGCTCCTGACACGTTGGAACCACTACCAGTTCTGCGGATTGACGAACCAACGCTGCAAATGACTTTCCGGACCAACGACTCACCATTTGCTGGTCGTGAAGGTAAGTTTGTAACGTCTCGTCAAATCGAAGAACGTTTGAAGCGTGAATTGCATACTGACGTTTCCTTGCGTGTTGATGACACCGACAATCCTGGTGCCTGGGTCGTTTCTGGTCGTGGTGAACTTCACTTGTCCATCTTGATTGAAACGATGCGTCGTGAAGGTTACGAATTACAAGCCTCTCGTCCAGAAGTTATCTACAGAACAGTCGATAACGTTCGTTGCGAACCATTCGAATCTGTGCAGATCGATACGCCTGACGAATATACCGGTTCAATCATTGACACACTTTCTCAACGGAAGGGTGAAATGAAGAACATGGAGGCCGTTGGTAACGGTCAAACTCGGTTGACTTTCTTGGCCCCATCACGTGGGTTGATTGGTTACTCAACTGAATTCTTGTCCTTGACTCGTGGATACGGGATCATGAACCACACGTTCTCGAAGTATCTGCCAGTTATTAAGAACTGGAACCCTGGTCGTCACAACGGGACTCTGGTTTCAATCAACTCTGGTAAGGTAACGACTTACGCTATCATGGCCGTTCAAGACCGTGGAACGATCTTTACTGAAGCTGGGACTGAAGTTTACGAAGGGATGATTATCGGCCAAAACAGCCGTGATAACGACATTTCTGTCAACATCACGCGTGGTCGTAACCAAACCAACGTCCGTGCCGCTGGTTCAGAAGATATTGCCAAGGTTAAGACGCCATTGAAGATGTCTCTGGAAGAATCTCTTGAATTCATCAACGAAGATGAATACTGTGAAATCACGCCAGACCATGTTCGTCTGCGGAAGCAAATCTTGAACACGAGCGAACGGGAAAAGGCTGCCAAGAAGCGGAAGACTGCTGCTCGGAAGTAAACCTAAATTTTAAATGAATCTTTACCGGTAGGATAAGTGGGTTAACCACGTGTCCTGCCGGTTTTTTTGTCGTAAAATTGCTAGGGAGCTATGCTATAATATAAACATTCTCAAATCGTAAAACATAAGCGTCAACCCGTTGGTATCAGTGGGTTGACGCTTTTTGTTTAAAAATCTCCCACAGAATCTCCCACAGCTCTAAACGTTGGCAATTTTAGCAAAAAGTTCAGCATCTTTTTGGTCGTTCCCCTCGATAGCATGCGCATAATTTTTTAGCGTCACTGATGGGTCAGAATGGCCTAGTCTTTTAGCCACATCGACTGGACTTACCCCGGCTCCAATGAGCAAGGTAGCATGAGTATGCCGAAAACTGTAGACAACGTATTTATCTTTTTCAACGTTGGCATTTTCTAGTAGAGTCTTGAAGTGCTTGTACATGATATCTTTTTTGAAGGTAAACACGAAGCTGTTTCTGCCAACAATTTTTCCACGTTTCATACCCACCTTTTTACGATCCAAGCGATATTCCTTGAGCAACTTAACCAACGTTTCTGGAATTGAAATAGTTCGGACACCGGCCGGCGTTTTAGTGGGACCAAGCTCGCCAACGGAAAGTGAGTGCTTGATGGAAATGGTTTTGTCTTTGAGATTTATGTCACTCCATTTCAAGCCCAAGCTTTCACCATCGCGCATGCCCGTCAGCTCAAGCAACATGAAAAAGGTGTGGTCAGCTAAAGATGATTGTTTTAGTTGGTCGTTTATTTTAGCAAGATCAGTTTCACTGAACGCACGCCTCTTAGGAGTGGGCTTGAACTTGACACCGTGTAGCCTATTGCGCGGGATAACGTCATTGGCTACAGCTGAATTAACAATTGCCATAAACATCGTATGACAAGTCTTAACAGTTGAAGATTTCAGGTGTTTTAGCTGAGGGTCAATGAAAAGGTACTCGTATTCCATTCGATTGAGCTTAGAGAGCTTTTTATCGCCAATTAAGGGGATGACATACCGATTTATGATAACGTGATAATGCTGTTCGGTACTTGGCCGCCATTTTGCCTTGGTCATTTCATAATATTTTTTGGACCATTCCTTAACGGTTATATCTGAATTTTCCAAGGCGGATAGCTCATCATTTGCAACTTGCATCTCAACTTGAAGTTCAGCTTTATGTGCTGCCATGGGGCTACTGAATCCCCGCTGTTGCTTTTCGTGCCGATTACCAAGAGAATCATAGTAAGGATAGCGAAAGGCGTAGAGGGTGCCTTTATTTGTGACGTAAGAGTAGACGTTATTGTATTTGATTACCTTTGTTAGTTTCATTTTAAATTCTCCTTTAATTGCGCGGGCAGCGTCAATTCTTAGAAGAAACTTGTGGCATCACCTCCTTTAATTTATAATTGAATATGTAAAAAGGGTGTACTTATCCCTTGGAGCTTATATGTTAGCGCATCTCATTATCTTGGCGGGTAGGGGGTGCGCTTTTTTTATTTTCTGAATTAAATACATATGTCTAAGAAACGTTGATGTGACGGTGGAAAGTTATTTTCTCAATTAAATTCCAAGAATTTTTTTCTTTGCTTTTTCAAAGTCTTCTGGAGTAATTACACCGTCATCAAGCAATCTTTTAAGTTCCCGTAATTCAGCAGGTATTTTGGATCTTTTCTTTGGTTCTTTTATTAACTCGTAGTTGGTAATGCTGCTAAAAGATATGGATATGATTCCTCCAGTTACAGGGTTCTCAACTGTGAGGTGATCGTTATCAAGACGTGATCTGAGTCGATAATTAGCTAAACTGGTTTCATCATTTCGAGGGATTAAAATAATTTCTTGATTTTTTTCTCTTTGATCTAAAAGCATTACGATGGCATAAATTACTAAAATTATTATCAGGGACACAGTGAGAAGGGTTGGATGGTTTTCCTTAATCTGAAAGTAATAAAGGGCTATCACACTGTATATAAGCGCACCAAGCATAATTACCCCCGTTGTTGTAAGTGCAATTTTGTACCGTTTGTTCTCTGTTAATAATCTTTGTTCTATCATGCTTAAGTGTTCATAGAGGTAAAAAGGGTACAGTGCACCAACAGCAAAAACGACTACGGATATAACTATTCCGATGAGATCAGACAATGTAAGCACATCCTTCCAATTGCAATTTAATCAACGAATCACTTAGAATCATTTGTTATGATTTCTGTACAGCATGATTCATATAATCAGGTTGAAGCAACGCTTCTTCACGGAATCGAACCGTGAAGAGTCACCAGACAGAAGCTAGTTGTTGCTAATGTGCTTAAGTTTGCGATTAGCCATGATATGCCATACGAAGAAGCCAACTCCGATAATGAATGCTAACCAAGCCCAGATTTGTAAGTCGGTGTAGAAGCCAACATCAGACAAGCCGATGATCCAAGCGAGAATCATCATAACGAAAGTAGCAATATCTCCACCCATCTTTTCTGCTTTTCGAGTGGCTAAATAAACAATGCCAGAAGCGAGATACAGAATAGCTACGAACATACCAGATGTTCCAGAGACATGCTTTCCACCTTCCAATGCGTCACCGACACCGACAGCCATGGACTGGAAGAAAATAAAGACAGCGAAGATAATCATGATGATACCAGTTACTAATTTTGTCGTTTTCAAAGAAAACAACCTCCCTTATGTAATTAGCTTTTTACGTCATCAACTTTTTTGGACGATACAGACCGTTGGTTTAGTACGAAATACTGCCCAAAGATTTGTAGACAGAAGGCGCTTGTAGGTCAATTTTAACTGGAGTGGTTGGATTATCTAATGTCCAAGCAGCTACGGTTGAAACAGTTTGACCAGGATTGACATATTCCTCGCCATCAATGACCTGCGCCATGTCGTAATATTGAGAATCAATATCAACGCTACTGATATCTAATTCCTTAGTAATGGCCCCTAAATTCTGAGTTGGAGTGCAATCATAGTAAACTATGCTGCTAAGATCTTGCATTTTGTTGGTTGTGTTGGTGTAAGTCATGAAGACTAGTAAATTTGTACCATCAACACCATCTGATTCACGAACTGAGTTAGCAAACGTAATGTTTCCTTCCTCCGTATATAATGTGCTTCCAGAAAGATAGGCAGTCTTTTTCACAGGTTGAACAATTTTAGTGACGGTTGATGTTGCTTTTGGCGTCTTAGTTTTAGCTGAGGATACAAAGACAGTCATATTGACTGTAGCTTTTTTGTATCCCTTTTTCGTTGCAGAGATTTTGAGCTTCCAGTTATTTTTCACAGTCTTTAGTTTAGACCACTTGAACGTAAACTTAGACTTCTTAATAGTGGTTGACCCGAGTTTATTCTTACCATGATAAACACTAATCTTAGAACCCTTAGTTCCTTTACCTTTCATTTGGTAATTGTTGAAGGTGAGGCTGGATAGATGTTGTGTTTTTAGTGAATGTTTCTTTGCAAATACATTGTTAGCAGGAATGGATGATCCCACTACCATACTGGTTATTAACAACGACTTAACAATGATATGTTTCATGTTGTTTCTCCTCCTAATGAATATGTACAGCTTTTAACGTCTATCAGTTTTTGGACGATTTCGTTATCTATAGAATGCTTTATCCGAAATAGTGATATTAAATACCTTTTCGGCAGCATCAGCGGCCGTATAGAAATACTTACTTGGCACATGCGCGAACTCACAGAAATTCACAATATTAAAGACTTCTGGTTCAACATCATATAGGCTTTGATATTCCTTGACCATCAAGTAGAAACCTCCCCAGTCAGCCCGTCGTTCAATTTTTGAACCGTTGACAAGACTTCCTTCTATCAATGGTTCTACTGAGTTATCAACCAAGCAGTGAATCAATTCATGTGCTTTTACGCGGTCAGTGTACTCAGCGTTTTGGTTGATAAACATGGTACGTGTTAAAGGCATGCTATAGCCATTAATATCAGCAGGGAGTAGAACACTCTGGAAATCAATGTCATACCTATCTATGAGCCTATCCAAATTATAATCCTGTAATGTATCGATGTCGGCAAGAGCCGAGTCCAAACCATCAAAAAGTGCCATCAACTAATCGTCCCCGTTCTCCCCAACATTTTTATCCCCATAACCACCATATTTCTTCAGTCGGCGTTGACCTTCCTTGGAGTTCAGGTAGCCAGTAAGCATGGCTTTAATAGCGGAACGATCTTCGTCAGAGAGAGCGTGATTACGACTGGTTAGCATAGCAGCGTTGTCGACAATGTCTTCGACGTCGATATGGTCTGGAGCAGTGTTACTTGTATCAGTTGGTTCTTCACCAAGTAATTCGGAAGTTGAGACGTTTAGTACATTAGCAACAGCTTCAATACTAGCTTTACGGGGATTATCAGTTCGCTTCCACGTATATAAGTAGTTTTCACTCAAACCGGCTTTTCTCTCTACTTCTGCAATACTATAGCCTCTTTTTTGGGCAATTTCTTTTGTACGCTCAAACAGTGTCATATCGGCGTTCCTTCCAGTCTACAACAATTAACTAGAAAACAATTATAGAAATAGCCAGACAAATCTATAAATAAGTTCTAGAATAATTGTTGTTAAGAAATATTGTTAACAAACTAGGCAAAGAAAAAGTGCTATTAATCAACTTGGCGGGAGATAAGTAGCTGTTCAATGCTTATTTAACTATGGCTTTATTCTAGAACTATTTTATAGAAAAATCAACATGTCTAGAATAATTTCTTAACAACGTTTAACGAAACTGCGAAAGGAGGTACACAGTTGTTTATTCATAGTGAAACGAATACTAAAGCAGAATCAGTCCTATCTTGGCTTGGGTCGCATAAGAAGCAAGAAACGCAAAAGAGCTTGGCTAACCGGTTTGGAAAATCAAGAACATTTGTAAGCCTGTCATTAAATAAGCAATCTGTAACTAAGGCGTCTGAACAGATTGTTAATGACATCTATGAATATCTTGTAGAAAAATATGGAATTTAAGAAGGTGAACCTGATTGGAAGAAGTTACGTTAACAAATGATTTAACCCAGTTAACAACTGAGATTAAGACTTACCAGTCAATTGGTGGACAAGCAATCTTTGAGATTGGTCGTCGATTGAAATGGGTGAAAGAGAATGATTTGGCTCATGGAGAATATCTTAAATGGTTGTCTTCTATTCATATGGATAGGACACAAGCAAGTCGATTTATCAAGATAGTAAGTGAGCTTCCTAATGATGGCACGTACCAACATTTAGGAATGCGAGTTCTAAGCGAAATTGCCACCATGCCTGAATCCGAACGTGACAAGCCACAGCATCTTCCGTCTGGCGAAGTCAAGAAGCCTGATGAAATGACTGTGCGTGAACTGCGCGAGGCTAAGAAGCAGCTTAGAGCACGTGACAGTGAGATTGCCGATAAGGATGCACAAATCCAAGAGCTATCTGATAAAGAGCCTGAGGTGGTCGAGAAGCTTCCTGAGGACTATGACATGTTGAAAGGCATGGTCGATAACCAGAAGGCGACACTTGATAGATATGTGAAAGACAATGCTGATTTGCGAAATGAAATAGACGGTCTACATGAGCAGCTAGCGAATGCTGAACCAGAGACATCGTCTTCATTTAATGACCTACTTGCTAACTTTATAGGCCAGGCATTCCCGCTGGTGGATTCAGATGAGTTTTCTGCGTTGATGAGAGACCCAAGCCAAGCTAAATCAATCCGAATAAACATTGCGGCTATTGATAAGTGGTGTAAGGAACTTCAAGAACGTTTTAGAAATGCAACCGTAATCGAAGGAGATTTTTCAAATGACAAATGATGATTTTAATTTATTTTCAGCCAAAGATGTAATTCGTCCTAATCGGGGATACAAGATTGGCGAAGTGTTTAAGACGGATGACTACAGCCTGTTCAAGCTGAGCAAATTCAATCGAACAGTTATTCTCCGTAAGGCGATGATCGAACAAGCGAAAGAAGGATTAATTGCGCCAATTGTGGTAAATGAAAACTTTGTTGTGATTGATGGGCAACATCGTTTAGCCGCTTCAAAAGTCGCCAAAGTTCCGGTTGAGTACATTGTTAAACCCGGTTTAGGGAAGAATGACATTGTTCGAATGAATACGATTCAGCGTAAATGGAGTCTTGAAGATTATGTTGATGCTTTTGCTAATCAAGGCAATCCAACATATGTTCAGTTGGCAGCGCTCATTAATCAAAAATATGCTGATATTACAACTACTGTCGAAGTTGCGGTTAATCTATTAAGCCCTTCCGGTGCCCGAGAAAAGATTGAGAATGGCAAATTCGCGTTCTTCAACTATGGGAAGACTGTTGAATTTCTGCATTTTTACGAGAGCTTTCGTAAGAAGACGAAGACCCCGAAACGTTCGACTGTAACGACAGCATTGTATACACTTTTTAAAATTGAAAAGTTTGATAAAGATCGAATGGCTAAAAAAGTTATTGCTACAGGACTTAACGAAGACATCAAAATTAAGACCTTTAATCATTCAGACATTTTAAAGGAACTAATTGATTCCTACAATGCTCGATTCTCTCCAAAAAATTCGAAGTATATCAATTATCATATCGCCAGTACCGGAGCAATTGTAATTGATGAAGAGATGTCTGATTGGGCTATTCAAGAATAGACAACAAAATTCCTACAAAGGAGGAACCAACGTATGAAGAAGTTAATCAACGTTTTATGGGCAATAGAAAAAGACCTTCGCATTATCGCAAACAATACGAAGGTCTTGCGTAGAGAAAGCAAGGATGAAATTCGTAGACGACAAATGATGAAATTCTAGTCATCTAGCTGAAGCCCATCCATGAAGTCGATTCCATTCTCTGAGTTTCGCCAATCAGTAAGATTATCAACTTGACGAGACCAGATTCCAATGTTTGGGAACTGTTCAAGGTAAGCAGTTCCTTCAGGAGAATTCTTTAGATTGGGAAGCAGTTCAAAAAGCTTGCGTAGAACTTTGTCCTGTAATCCAACCATCTTTTGAAGATTCGTATACGACACGTCTGACTCTGTAATAACCATTGATCCAACATCTTCAAAAGCACTCTTCTTTACCTCAGGTGTGAAGAAGGACACTTCAATATTCCCAAATTTGTCGTAGAAAGCATTTCCAGCATATAAACTGTATTGCTTAGCGTCGAATTTAACAGTGGCAGGGTTATCTTGGTGTTTCGAAAGGAATGGAATAAATTCAGACACAATCGTATCTACGGTCATTGTCCCAACAAAAAAGAATGCTCCGTTTTGCAATTTATAATCAGAAACTTGCATTTCAAAATTGTCAATTTCAAGTTTTAGCATTAGTAATTCACCTCGGTTAATTGGACTAACTGAATTATACCTTAAAAATTATTGAAAGAAGGAATCATTATGAACGCAGAATATTTTGCACAACAAATGGAAGCCGAAGCTTTACTAGCCAAAGACCGGCGAAAATACGAAAAATTTCAAACTAAGCTAATGGTTGCCGTTGGCACAGACAAGACAGAGTTTTCAGTCACAACTGATGGTGTATTTCCTCAAGAGGTTTTGGACGCGCTAGATGTTCGAAATATTCACTTTGCAGGAATTACTCATAACTCCGATGACAGTGTAACTACAGAATTTGATATTAGTGAATTGGGTGATTACGAATGATTGCTTTACGCTTAGTTTTCTTCCTAGCCTTAGGTATTGTCATTGGTCACTACGGTAGCAACTTATTCAACTAAAGGAGGTGATTACATGGCTGATGAAGCACTAATCCAGCATTACGACGACCTGGTTAGAGTGGAAGCCAAAGGGATGTTGGAACCATTGGTTGAGCGTGTGACACGCGAATACCTGATGGTTGACCGTAACCAGGCATGTGAGCTCATGTCGATGTCACGAACGTTCTTCGAGAAGTATTTGTACAAACAACCGCAACTCAAGTTGATTGAGCATCATGTACCGGGCTCGAAGAAAGTCTTCTACGATCCAAACGAATTAAAACAAGCTGTTTTATCCCTCATGGATTAATCAAGTCGCGGGCAGCGTCAGGTGGTGATGAAATGGTAGCAGTAATTATCTTCGTTTTAATTTTTGGAATCGGCGGACTACTGAGGTTCTGGTATGACAGGCATTTTTGAGAGGTGGTGACGGAATAGTGAATAAGAGAGTAGCAAAGAAAATTGACGAGCCGTTTTACATGGCAAAACCTGCTGAACGGCGATTCGTTAAGAATAACCTCATGGATTATGTCGATTGGGCCAACTTGAAGTGTTTACGAATCACTAACCGAATGATTAATGAAATGTTTATTCTCTCGGCAAATGATCTTGAATATCAAATGGTCATTCGCGGCTTATTTTATCGGGATTTTTATTGAGGAGGTGACAGACATCATAAGTAAAAAGACGGTTCACAAGTTAAGAATTGCTGGCTTTGAGCAATTAAATGCACGAAAAAAGCCCGTCAGCATTGCAGTGCCAACGAGCGGTAGAAATTCCTTTGCGAGAATTATCTACTCCAAGAGTAGACGGAAACGACGAATTTTGCAACTGTTTCTAAAACTAGGAGGGCACTAATGAAACGTAAGAACACAGGATTCTTGATTGAAGCATATGAAACGATTGAGAGAACACTTAAAAATCGGATTGCCATTACGCAAGTTTGCCAACACAAGCCTCTCATGCACGATTTCACACAACTCTATCGAACTCAGATGAAATTGGCCAAGTTAAAAGGGGTGATTGTCAATGGCAAATAACGAGCTTGTAGACTTCAAACCAAGCATTGAGGTTAATCCTTCACCCATTGTCATCAACAACCGTGAGCAGGTCGAGAAAGCTATTGATGAGGTCGTTGCTAAGTACGGGCAGGACTTCGTGGTAACCGCCGACAACATCACGGAAACCAAGAAGATGCGCACTCACATCAACAAGATTATGAAGGCCGTCAACGATACGCGGCTGGCAACTAATCGTGAGTACAAGAAACCAATTGCTGAATTTGACGCCATCATGAATGGCTACAAGGACCGTATTAAAGCCATCATTGACCCACTGGATGAAAAGATTACCGAGGTTGCCGAGCAGGAACGCCAAGCACGCTACAAGCTGGTGACCGACACAATCGCTGAAATGGCTCCGAACTATGGTGTGTCAGCTAGCGACATTGAAGTACGGCCGGCATGGCTGAATAAGGCGGCCACCAATTCGGCTGATACAGCACTGACCAAATCTACCATTGATGAGATTGCGGCTGATATGACACAGCTCAAGAAAGACCAGGATCAACGAGCTACCGACATTGAAACTATCAAGACCTATGCTGACCAAATGGATATTGAGCCTGCTGGCTGGGCGGCGTTATTGAATCAGGGTGTGTCCTTGACGGATATCTTCAAGCAAATCAACCAGGCTGCTGCCAAACGTGATCAGGAGGTCAAAGAGAAGGCTGACCGTGAGGCCAAGCATAAGGAAGCACAAGCGGCCATTGACGCTACACATCAGGTCAAACAAGGCGGTGAGACTATCGATACTGACACCGGCGAGGTTGTCCCACAATCCATTACCGTCAAGCTGACTGGGACGCACAAAGCTCTCGGTCAAGTATGGGCTGGTGCTAAGCAACTAGGCGTCAAGGTCGAGTTAGTCAAAGAGGAGGGTTAGATGAAATTTTATAAGGATGGCGCGATTCAGCCCGTTCCTAACATGTACTTCATCTACGGAGATGGAGGTACAGGTAAGACAACGCTGATTAAGCAGTTTAAGGGCCATAAGCTCGTGTTTAGCTTCGACCTGTCTAGTAATGTGCTAATCGGCGACAAGGACGTTGACGTGGCTCTTATTGAAGAAAAGGATGCGCCGAAAATTCAGAATATTGTGTCGACGATGATTGTTCGAGCCTTCGCCAATGAAAAGTATGACGTGATTGTTTTGGATAACATGACTTCGCTCCAAAATCTGGTATTAGAAAATATCGACGGCGCATCTAAGGACGGTCGTCAAAATTACCAAAAGCTTCAGCTCTGGTTCCGCAAACTGGGGATGGCGCTTAAGGAAAGTGGCAAGACCGTCTATGCCACGGCACACCAAATCGACACCGGTAATGGAGATGGATTGAGCAGTAAGGGACGTTTTGCGGCTGACATGAATGAAAAGACGTTCAATGCTTTCACTTCGATGTTTGACCTTGTCGGGCGTATCTACCTTAAAGATGGTCAGCGAATGATTGACTTAGATCCCGAAAACGGGAACCATGCCAAGAATCGACTGGATAATCGGAAACTGATTAGTGCCGATGAACTATTGATGCCAAAGGAAGCAACAACAAAAAAGGAGACTAAAAAATAATGAGTTTATTTACGACAGATAGCAACAACGTATTTGGTACAGGGGTTCAAGAAGCGGGGTCTTATAACGTTCAAATTATTAAGGCAGAAGCTGGAAAGGCCAACAGTGGCCGCGAAAAATTAACTCTCGATTACCAAGTATTGGATGGAAAATATGCTGGCGGGGAAATTCGTTATCAGACCATGACCTGGATTAATGATGACAACGAGAAGCTAAAACAATCAATTCGTCGATTCAATACGCTAGTCGTAGCACTAGGAGTTGGCGACGGTGTAAAGATTGAATCTATTCCACAACTTGCTAAGTCAGTGCTCAACAAAAAACTAACTGTTGATGTTGACTGGGCTGAACCTAACAACAAGGGGAACGTGTATTTGGAAGTTCGCGGTTACCATTTGTTGGACCCTGAAGGTAGTAAGCCAAATGGCGTTCGTCGTCCAAACGAAAGCCAACCAAGCGGAAAAGGTAAAGGAACAGCTGCACCTTCAGCAACATCAAGTGATCCATTTGCTAACACGGGTGATTCGATTGATATCAGTGAAGACGACTTGCCGTTCTAGAAGGGTGGTGAAAGCTGATGGTAGAAGCACCTAATTACTATGCCATCATTCCAGCTAACGTTAGGTATGACAAAAGTCTTCCTGGTAAAGCAATCCTGCTGTACGGAGAAATTACAGCTCTTTGCAATCAAAAGGGGTTCTGTTGGGCCAGCGATGATTATTTTGCGAAGCTATACGGCGTAACAAAGATGTCCATTCAAAACTGGCTTAAGTCTCTGGAGAAGAACGGGTACATTTCACGAGAGGTAACTTACAAGAAAAATACGCGAGAAATCGAGCATCGATTCATTCGAATGTCGGTACCCCCTACCCAAAAAAATTTGGGTACCCCTACCCAAAAAAACTTTAGAGATAATAGTACAAGTATTAATAAGAACCATAGTGGGGCAGAAGAAAAGAAAGACCCCATCCACTATAAAGAAATTATTGATTTCTTGAATGAAAAGGCTGGAAGAGACTTCAAGAATGTTGAAGGTAATCAAAAGTTAATTCGAGCAAGAATCAATGAAGGGTATTCGGAACATGACTTTGCATTAGTCATTGTCTTCAAGTGTAAGCAATGGCTAGGTGATTCAAAGATGGAACAATACCTGAGACCAGGGACACTATTTGGATCATCTAAGAAGTTTGACCAGTATCTGGATGAAGCTAAGCAGAGTAGAAAGCAAAAGGGTAAGACCCCTGAACAACCGGGTTTAAGTGTTGGAGAAGGTTCCGCCCGCGCCGCCGACTACATGGCGGAATTGGAAAAAAGATATGGGACAGGTGAGCTAAGTGAATGATGAAATTGAACAAGGGATTATTGCAGTTTTGCTTAAAACGCCAAAAGACGTTGAATTGGTAAACATCAATCCCGAGTGGTTCTCTGACAGAAACTATCGAGCTTTGTACTTGGCATTGAAGGAAGCCAACGATCCTTCGCTCATGACAATTTTTGGGAAGGCCAAGACCTTATTTGAGCAAATGACGTTAAGTTACAGTGACGTGATTGCTATACGGGGTAGTGCCGTCACTGATGCGCACATCGGCGAAATGGTTAGGGACTTACACCGTGTTTACGCTGAAGACCAGTTAGACCAAGTGATTCAAATGTACCAAGATGCACCTTACGATGACAATTTGGAAAAATTATCGGTTGCCATTAATAACGTCAACTCAATTGACGAGCATGTTGACGACGGGAGCATTGACGCCGAAGCGGAAGAACTGCGATATAACTTGGAACACCCAGTCCAGTCTGGTATCAAGTCATATCCGCAACTGGATACGTGTCTGGCAGGCGGTTTTTACGGCGGTATGCTATTTACCCTAGGTGCAAGACCTGGCATTGGTAAAACGGCGTACAGCGTCAATCTGGCCGCTCAAATGATGGCTAAGGACCCCAAGCTTCATGTCGACTATTTCACGCTAGAAATGACGAAACGTGAGATGTTGAATCGTTTTATCAGTCGTGACACTGGAGTGCCTAGCACGGCTCTGCGTGCGAATGCTAACGAATTGACGCCAACTATTAAGCAAGTAGTCAAGCAGTCGTCAGAGAAGATGGAGAGGCTAAATTTAGCCGTTTATGACCAGACGAAGACGCTTGCTCAAATTGCTAGTGTGATTCGACGACATGCGAGTGAGGCTAAGCAAAATGAGTATGTTGCGTTTGTCGACTATATT
>NZ_SULH01000014.1:0-18429 GCF_007115095.1 Levilactobacillus enshiensis
TCTGTGGTTACTAAATATCATAAGGGAAGGCATTCCCTATTTCTATACAATTTAGAAATCTTTTGTGCGTTTACACAAGATATTTTACGCTCTCTCGAAAGCACGCTACTAGCCAATCGCAATTCTGTATGGGAGCTTGCATCCTGAATAGACAGCGATACCCCATAGTTTACTGATGCCTTAACTAACTCTATCCTATTATCTGCTACCTTATTAGTTTCATGAGCTTCTATCGAATTGTCTAGTCTAACGTCTTCTGGCGTAAATAAGTCAACATCTTCAGTAAGTCCTTCATCTTGATCCATGTGCACACTTTCATTAGCCTTCTCATTGTTAGCCCGACCATCCATTCCTAATTGTTCAATACTCTTAAGAAAGCTTGTTGCAACTTTCCCTCTTGCGCCCGTCGCAAGCTTATAGTCATTCAACAAAATATTAGCCAAAGTTTGACCAGTTGGTAGTTCCTCTCCCTTAAATCTACTATACAAGATACTACTCGACTCTGAATTGAGAAACGCCTTTCTTTTCAACTTCAGAATTTCCCCACTATCTTCCGTCATTGGGTGAATAATCAGTTTTGCTAATTCCGTTAAATGAAGCCCTGAATTTTTGGACTTTTCTATAAGTCCAAATTGTTTAGCTGCCGATACTTTGTAAGTCAACGACTTATTTCTGACAGCTACTTCAAGCATCTTTGCTATATCACTCATCAAAAATACTTTATCAGGAAAGTTTTTGTCTACTTGTTCAACAAATTCAAGAACCGTATCAAAATCCAAAACTACAAAATGTAATTTACTTTTCATATTGATTTCCCTCGCTTTTCCTGTCTAATCGATAAAGTATCCGATCCGCTAATCTTTTGAATTTATAGTATTTCTATTAATAAACGCATCTAGATTTGCATTAATCAACGTCTTCAAAAATTTTAACTTTTCTGTTGATTCTAACGACTCCCGTGGTACTTTTAGGACTGCTTGTCCCTGCATCAACGGAAGAACTAATGATACATATTCTTCACCATGAGTGCCTATTCCCTGCAAATTAGCTGCTTCCTGTCCTTCATTATCACTACCTTCGCTGCCTTTCACTGAATCTTCATCTACAGAAACCTGTTTAAGTACTCCATCTTGCATTAACCCAAGTTCATCAAGGCTTTTTAAGAAATTCTTAGCTGCAGTATTTTTTACACTTTTTAAAATTCCATATTCATTTAAAAGAATATTTGCCAGAACTCCTTCGGTGGGAAGTCCAGTCTTTAGGAAACGATCAAATAACGTTGAATATAGAGGTGAGCTCATAAATGATGAAATTTTGAGCTTCATCACATCCTCGTCATTATCTGAAGTTGGATGTAATATCTTTCTAGCAAGTGCAGCAATTTGTATCGTCTTACCCGCCGTTTCTATTAGCTTAAACTGTTCTGCTGTGGAAACATTTTTAGAAAACTTAGCTGTTGCATTCGTCTTCACACCCAGCATTTGTTCGACTTCTTCATAGGAAATCGTATTAGCAGAAAAGTTTTTATCCAATTCTTTCACAAAATCCAAAGCAGCATCAAAATCAATTCTCGGATATTTAGAGCTTTTAGCCATGTATATCTGCCTTCTTTATATATTTTTCAGTGCAAATAGTACTCTTATAGGTTTGTATTGTCAATTCATAGCTATTATAAAAATAGAACTGCTGTAATATCAACGTATTCGGCGATAGTTATATTCAGCTACAATTTCACTATAAATATTATACAAAGAAGAATTGCCGATGCTTATATGAATAATTTTATTGATTTATCAATTTAAAAGGGCATAGGGGTCTTTTTTCAAACTTACGTTCTGAAATAATTTCCATGCCTACCAGTAAAACCTGTGATTGTATTTAATTAATTAACACTTCAAATCGCTTGCTTTTTTCAGTCAGCTACTTCGCAGTCTGTCACAATATTAATATTGTCGAAGAATATCACAATACTTGTTTTTGAACCTAAAAATCTCTTTTTCAAAATATTTTTCCCTCATAGGAATCAAACTAGCAGCGGTCTGTGTCTACGAATTTCACCTTATCATGCAATCTTTTGCGCAGGAGTACTGATGGCTTCTATCGCTAGAGTTAACCTGGTTACCGATGGACTACCATACTCCCGAATAAATGCCGATAGCTGCTAAACTATCTAGATTACAATCCTCTTGTTACTTTGTATTTCTGAACCTGAGGTAGTAAAGCGATTATATAAATTGCCCATGCTGTCCGTTGAAAGCACTCCTGAGTCCAACTCATATCGCCTAAATCAATAGTTCAACCAAATCCTTGTTGCTGTCCCTTGATATCTTTAAAATCAGCCGCAACTGTTTGAATCGCACTGTTAGACTAAACCGCGACCCTCGCCAATAACCATAAATTTTCAGCTCTCCTCAACTAAATCATTTAACTCTTGGTAAATTGGAAATAGGGCTCCATAGGCGACATTCTTGCTCATAATTCAACATCCTTTCTATACAAAAATAGGCCTAGTGTCAGATACACTACGCCTTCATGGTAATAATACATATTTGAAAACACGGATAATTCACTTTCACTAAGTCATTTATAAGGAAAAGCACGTGTCATTACTCACTTGAATAAGGTTCCGAATTTTGTATACTAAAGCTATCAACGAGGAGGAAATTTTATGAAGAAGACTTCAATTCTTGCACTGCTGGCCTTAGCAGCTTGTGGCCTACCCTTTTATGACAATCCACAACCCGCACATGCTATTTCACGAGCTTGGAAAGTAAAATGGAACGCTACGCAAGACAAATACATAAAAAAGGTCGTCAAAAACGACTGGAATCACCCTTACCGAGAAATGAATGAATGGAAAATTAACGGCAAAACATATGAACTAAAGAATCAAAGCGATGATCAACTAACCGATGAATTTCGCCCCCTGAAAGCTAACTCTAAGAGACAAAAGTTTAACAAAATTCCTAAAGATATTCAGGGACATTGGTTTTATGCCAATGGTGATTCTTTCAGAGTTACTAGAAATGGTGTCATTCCTTCACAAAGATTCAAAAAATTAGGATTTATGCAGCAAGATCGATATAACATGAATATACAAAGGTTTACCAAAGATATTATCCACAACTATACTTACAAACACGATAAAGAGCCTGAAATTTCCTACACTTTTTGGGCTAAAACAGCATACAATTATGAAACTGTTGAAACAGGTATTTTCAATCACATCAAAGTAAGAAATAGTCATGGCAAAGCTTTTTCAGCACTAGCTTTCTATGATAGCAAGGGAGATTTTTCTCTAGTTTACCATAAACGCTACTCTAAATTACCTCATAAAGTCAAATCCGTTAATTTTAAAGATACATTTGGCTATTGGAACAGTCCAACTGACCTAGCAATTAACCATAACAAAACTATTACAACAAAAGAAATTACAAAAATAAACAAGACTGGCAAAAAAGCAAATTCAGAGGGGACCATTTCCAAAAGTGGCGGTGGTAATCAGGTTATCAAGTACGCCACTAAAGTAACCAACGATAAAATACCTGCTCCTTTATTATCATATCTAAAAACGCATTAGTTTGTATTTCTGCCAATGCTAATAGATTCCCCAATACAGTTTTTCATGAAAAACCGCATCACTTATGATACGGAGATCCGTAACAGACTACTTTGCGATTATCATTTCCATTATCCTACATCCAATATTTCCCATAAATCATCATCGAAACGTCATTGTCTCAATTTTTTCGTAAATAAGCTTGTCGTCGCTGTTGTGAAGAACTCGAAATTCCACCAAAGTTTATCCAATACCGATGTTTAATCCCTAATTGCTTCAAAGTTTGATTTAAGAAAATGCGTTGAATACCATTACCACAAAATAATTTGAAATAAAACGTTGGTGAAGTCGATGTCGTTAAAACGTAAGCATGCTGAACATCGGTCAACAGTCCTCTGATACCGGTTTTAGTGACTGTGTGGGACAATCCAACACCTTCTTTCGACTTTATCAATAAATCCTTTCATCATTGCTGGAACATCATTCCACCAAATTGGAGTGATAAAAATAATAGTGCTTGCTTGCTGAATCTTACGTAAATACGGCATAACTAAGGGATCAACCGTTTCCCCATGATTAAATAGTTCCAATTCTTTTTTTGAGTACGTCGGATCAAATTGTACCTGATAAAGGTCCAGTACGTCATACTGAATTTTCTTTGTCATTAGGTTGTCTTGAACTTGTTCCAAGATTGCATGGTTAAAACTCTTTTCATATGGATGACTATAAACGATTACAACTCGTTCCATAATTAGTTCCCTCTAGATATTCGTCTAACGTTGTCTCCAATAATTCACGATCATAATCAACAACTTTATTTTTAAGTAACAATCCATATCCCTGAATAAATGACCAAATTTGAATAAATAGTCTTTGTGATTCAACTGTAGACTGGCTGCCTTCCACTAACCCATTGATTAAGTCCATAGTCATATTCAATAGTTCAAAATCTGTTTCTGATTCTGTGATTGTTCTCTGTGCCATTGGATTGAAAAACATGAAGTTCATTAAGTTCGGTTGCTTTTGAAACCATGTAAGTAAAACGTCCGCTAGCACTAATAACTTTTCTTTGGCATTTTGGACCTCCATCAATGCTACTCGCGCCTCCTCAGTAACTTGATGAGATATTTCCTTAGTAATGGCCCTAAATAACTGGTCCTTGTTAGCGTAGTGCTTGTAAAAGGCCCCAGTTGTCACACCAATGACACTGGCTAGACGTCTAAGCGATATGCCACTTTCACCCTTATCCTGGATAATTTGAATCGCCGCTATTAGGATCTTATGGTCTGTATTATTCGTTTTTCCTGCCACGTTGTTTCTCCTTCTTATATTGCTTAGCTAATAAGATAACATCGTTATCCCATTAGCTCAAGTTTAGTTTATCTAAAATAAACTAAACTTACCGTCAATATACGGCTATAAAACAGCTCAACCAATGAATAATTCTGGTCACTTTCGAATTCTTTCATAATGGCTAATAACTTTACATAAGCGGAATAACTGATCAGAGAATCTGGACTTGTAACTATTTCGCGTTGTCCCTGATAGTCTCTTTGATTCTTAAGAATTATCCACTAGCACAGCTGGTGGTGCCCTAGAGGGGCTCATCGCACAAACCCCTTAAAAGGGCCCAACAAAAGACTACCAATGTGTATCAAGACCCTTTCCGTCCCATACAAAAACTCCTCTCTAGGTAAACAAGCTTTATTATTTGCTTGTCTACCTAAAGAGGAGTATAGCCTAAATGAGAAGACTCTTCTCTTTAACATTGCTTCAAATCGATCTGATACGCACGATTATTACTATTCCACTAATAATCAATTATTATCTGTATCACCGAGAACAACACCCCAAGAAATACCATATGATTTCTAATCTAGACTATCTTTTTGTCTCGCTACTTGTATCAGTTTATCCACGCTTTTCTCCCTAATCATATATCCCTCCGAAAACCTCACTGTCTCATTTAGAGGCAGATTGAGTCTAATGTCTTCCAAAACTTTCAAAGTCCCTTTATCGGTTTCTTCAAATTTCGAGCTCACGGAATCTCTAAGTCCTGATAGAGTTTGGTTAAGAGAATTTTTCCTCTTTTTGATCAAGCTACCTTTTTTCAAAATGTTTTGATTTTTTGAAATTGTTTCAATATTATACAAAACGCTCTCGCTACTAAAAGGAAGTACACGATTCACTGGTATTCTAGTCGCCTTTTTTATAATATTTTTTTTATCACATCCAAATGCATCACTTAAAGCTACAACAATGGGATAAGAATCAGACAATTTTTGACTTTCAAATCTCTTGCTATACATATGTGCTAAACGTCCCTTATTATCATTAATTAATTTTTCAATATTAGCTTGATTGCTTTGTCCCTTACTACCCGTAATGTTAAAAAGTGTTTTTTCTGTTCCAACAACCTGAGATCCAACATTAAGCACATTTAGCTTTAAATCTTCCATATACTCTGGATTTTTTTCATTAACAAGCTCCTCTACTACACTGCCAAAAATCTTCGAATCTAAAACATCCTCGATAACAGTTCTACTGTACTTCTCTCCTCCTTCCTTTATGTTTATCAAACTTATCAATTTAATTTTTTCGCTGTTATTTACTAGTTGCCAACGACATAAACTTACTTCGCTAGATTTTCCATCTAAAAATATGTCAGGGTTGAGCTCTTGATCCGTATCGATCACACATAAAACATGTGGCACACTTCCGGTAAGATTTACGCTATTCAACGCTACTATCAATAGTTGCGCAGTTAGAATAACATTCTTTCTACCACCAACTGGAATTATCTTAACTTCATTGAGATTAAGATAATTTTCCAAATACAATCGATCAGTAGGGCCCTCACATATAATAACTCTTTTCTTTGGATATGCTCGAACAAACGCCACCGTGCTTGTCACTAAGTCATATACACTTTTAAACTTCATTTCAGTAAGGTCTTCCATGTGGGAAGAATAAATATCATAGAACTCATGTGATCTACTTTCTCCCTTATCGTCAATCAACAAAAGTGTACCGCCATATGCTGCTGGCAAAATACCATACCAATGCGTAGTTAGCATAACCTGAAAACTGCTATTTCGTGCAAGACCTTCCAGCCTTTCAAATTGTGGAAATACATTTGAATAATCTTGCGATATCTCAGGCTCGTCTAAAGCAAATATAATAGCATCTTTATAGCCCTGATCTACTTGCTGATTATCTAATAATGCACAAAAGACATTGATTATTGCTTGTTTTTGTTCGCCCGAACTTAATTGTTCAATAGGAATCTTAGCTTTCTTTACTTTGAACAATTTTCTTGGTGAGAAGTAGGAAGCTATAATTCTATCAACAAAATCCTGAGTGTATAACTTTTTCTTCCGAGATGAAGTATCAAATTGATAAGTATTTCCATTTGATTCTAAACTTTGATTAATCGTTTTTAAATAATTAGACAATTGAATATTTACTTGATCAATAACTGCATTAGATCCAATCTTAGAGTTAAGTATCCGTTTTACTTCATCATAAACTTTAACATTTAACACTTTCTGAATGTCTAGCTCTGTCAGATTTAATAACTCTTCAGGGACTTCCTCAGCTGGAATGTAAATATATTCATGATAATCAAGAACAACTTCAAAATAAATCTTTTGAATGTCCGAAAATTTATCTTGATCAAACAAACGTGTTTTCAGTGGACTAACACCCGTCTCGCCAGTAAAAACTCGTCCTGACACACATAAAAAAGAATCTACATCATTATAATTGTTAGCATCTCTAGTAAATCTAATAACCTCGTCATTCGTGAATCCTTTATTAGCTTTTGAACTTCTAATTCTTTGGTCAACTTCTTGGAATATTGTTAATATTTCTTGCTTCTGTACCGGGTATTTTTCAGCAAGATATTTTTCAACATTGCTTTTTTTAATTGCAAAAAGTCCTACGACGTATGCATTTTTTGATGATTTTCGATCTTTGTTCATATTCCACGAAATCTTTGTTACTTGATAGTTCAACAAAAAATTAAGCGCTTCTAGAATAGCACTCTTACCCACACCGTTTTTTCCCAAAATCGCTGTGTATGCTTCTTCTTCATCCTTAATAAAGCTTATATATTGTAATTTCTTAAAAGACTTATATCCATCAATTAAACATCCTAAAATCATATGATATTTTCTCCTTAAAGCTTTAATATACTATCAGAGGTAGTCCGCATCACTTATGATACGGACTTCCCTCATTAATCATAAACGCCCGGTAAACCTGCTCCGTCAACACCAATCGCATCAACTGGTGCGGCAACGTAAACCGGCCAAACGAAATCTGGGTGTCCGCGCGCTTCAGGACCGCTGGTGTCAGGCCTAGCGAGCCACCGATGACGAACGTGATGTCTGAATGGCCGTACGTCGTTAGGTCCTTGATTTCCTTGGCGAACTCCTCCGAGGAGCGTTCCTTGCCCAGAATGGCCAGCGCATAGACGTATTCCTTGTCCTTGATCTTACTCAGGATTCGTTCGCCCTCTGCCGCCATCACCTGGTCCATCTCCGCCTGTGACATGCTTTCTGGGGCCTTTTCATCCGGCACCTCCACGATTGAAAATTTACAGAATCTGGACAGCCGCTTGGCGTATTCCGCGATTCCCTGTTTGAAGTACTTTTCCTTTAGCTTACCCACAACGACGAACTTGATGTTCATAATCTGCCTCCTGTACACAGGTTGTCCACAAAGTTATCCACAGGTGTACAACCTGTTTTCCTAGATATTGGGGTGGTCTTTCCACAGACCCCCCATATTTATTTTTTTGTAAAATGTCAATCGCTAATTAGTTATCCACCGTTTTTTGACAAAACGTCTGTTTGGGCTATCCGCTTACAATCCGCGTCACCACTGGGTTTAACTCCCGCATTTGACAACAAAAATTTTTCTATCCACAGTTATCCCCAGTGCCTGTGGATAACTTTTGCACCGGTACCATCGCTGGTCCTGACCTGTTTATAACTTTTCCACCGGGGTGTTTCTTTTTTCGTCCCCCGAGTTATCAACAGTTATCCACAAGCTAATTCTTCGGCCTGAATTACTTTTTCCATTCCTGGACTTTCGTTCGGCCGCGCAACCCACGGTTACGGTTTCATCTGCCCACGGTCGACCCGAAACTTCGGCTTTTCACTAAATAGTTTATCATACTCAAAAGCGACCGGTGAGAAAACCCACCGGTCGCTTTCATTTTGGCTCTATTATGATTCGGACGTTGCCGACGTCGTTGTCTTCAACTGTGAACTCGTTTCCGTCAGCTTCACACTAGTCGTCTTCTTCTTACCATTGTGGTAGTAAGTCATCGAGACCGTGTCGTTCAGCTTGTACTTGTACAAGATATCACGCAACGTGGATTGGTCCGAAATCTGGTGACCGCCCATCTCCGTAATCACGTCGTACTTGCTCAAGCCCGCCTTCTTTGCCGGTGAACCCGCACTCGCACTCATCACGACGACCCCATTTTCCACACTAGATGGCAACTTCAGGATCGACTTCTGTTGTGAGCTCGAAACGTTCGCCAAGTCGACGTAGGTAATGCCCAGCGCTGGCCGGACGACCTTGCCCTTCTTGACTAATTGATTGATAATGTTGACCACTTCGTTCGATGGAATGGCAAAGCCCATCCCTTCAACGCTGGTTCCTTCGGCGTCACTGGCAATCTTCGACGACGTAATGCCGACGACTTGCCCCGCCACGTTGATCAGCGCCCCACCGGAGTTCCCGGGGTTGATAGCCGCATCGGTTTGGATAACCGTTGCGTTCCCCGTCTGTGTTCCGGCCGAGTTGGTCGTTTCCACGGTCCGTTTCTTCGCGGAAATGATGCCTTCCGTCAATGAGGTCGCGTACTGGCTACCCAGTGGTGACCCAATCGCCAACGCCGTTTCGCCGACCCTGATCTTGTCGGAGTTCCCGAAGGAGGCCACCGTCTTCAAGTCCGCGCCATTCACCTTCAGCACGGCCAAGTCGGTCACGGAATCCTTCCCGACCAATTTTGCCTGTAGCTGCTTACCCGAACTCGTCACCACGCGCAGTGCCGATGACCCCGACACCACGTGATTGTTGGTCACGATGTACGCCGTATTGCCGTCCTTCTTATAAACGACCCCGGACCCTTCGGACGCCTCTTCCAACGCCGCCTTCGAGCTCTTCGACGTGCTTGAGGACTCTTGACCGAACAACTGGCCTAACGTGCTGTTATTACTCTGCTTTTGCAGGTTGATCACGGAGACCATGGCCCCCTTGACCTGGTTAAACGCCTTGGTCGATTGACTGTTAACGTTGACCGTCACGTTCGAGGTCTTGGTATTCCCGGTCTTATTGCTACCGCTAGGAACAGCCGTGTCATTCAAGCCACTATTATTAATATAGTTAATCCCACCGTAAGCGACACCCCCACCTAGGAGCCCCGCAACCGCTGCGGTAACGGCGACCTTGGTTAAGGTCAAGCCCTTCCGTGGCCGTTTGGGCGTTTCTGGGGTTGGCGTTACCTCACTATTATTAGTCGTTTGATTGTTATTAGTTTCTTGACTATTATCATTGTTGTTATCATTAAACTGATTATTGTTGTTATTATCCATAGCATTGCGCGAACGCGCGAACCCTCCTCATTCGTCGGTCAGCAGGCCAACGTCCCCCGACCGTTTATTTATAAATACTATCATAGCGACCGAGTGTGAAGTTTTTTTGATGAATCAGTGCTGAAGTCCTAAAATTTAGTGAATCTTACAAAACTCGCCTGGCCACTTACAGGGCAACCAGTGGCGTTGCTTCTTCCGGATTCGTGTCGATCAGCTGGAAATCATGGCCAACGCCGAAATCGCGATTTTCCATCATCGAGGCCACCGTCAAGTGACACAGCGACTGCATATTGTTGTGCAGGCTCCGGTGTCCCAGGTAGATCTTCTTGGTCCGGTTGCCCAACACGTCCATCAAAGCGTCGGCGCCCTCTTCGTTTGACAAATGGCCCTTGTCACCCAAGATACGTTGCTTCAGTGGCCAAGAGTATTCCCCCATCCGCAGCATCTCGACGTCGTGGTTGCACTCCAACAGGTAGGCATCGGCATCTGCAATCACGCCCTCGACGTGTTCGGAGACGTAGCCGGTGTCGGTCAGAATCACAAAGGTCTTGCCGTGATAGTGGATCGCGTAAAATTGGGGTTCCGCCGCATCGTGGGACACGGAGAAGCTTTCGACATCGATGTCACCAAACGTTTGGACCGTATCGGGAGCAAACAGATGCTTTTGAGCCAAGTCGACCTTCCCGATTTTCGAACTCATCGCATCCCAGGTGCCCTGGTTGGCGTAAACGTTCAATTGCTCGTAACGCCGCGCCAAAATACCCACGGCCTGCCGGTGATCCGAGTGTTCGTGTGTCACCAGCAAGGCATTGACGTCCTGCATCTTGCGGTCGATATCGCCCATTAATTTCTCAATCTTCTTGCCGCTCAACCCCGCATCGATCATGATCCGTTCGTTGGGGCTCTCCACGTAGCACACGTTGCCCGTACTGCCACTGGACAACACGCTGATGCGTAAATCGTCTGCTACTGCTGTATTCGTCCGCAAATCCAATTCGACCTCTCCTTAGCACTTATCCCCGCGGTAGTTCGCTGGCAACTGAAAACCCTCGCCAAACCACTTACCCGGAAACACGTAAATTTCAATACCGTAATCATACCGCATCTTGCCGGCTTTGTAACTAAATATCAGTCCAAAGGAAAAGGGCCGGTTCGTGATGAACCGTCCCCCATCTCCCATTTCAACTCTCACTTATTCGCTCACACTCGTTGCACCACTGACCGATTTCACGCTACTGTTCGTCTCGAGAATCGCCCCGGTGAACGCGTTGACCCGCTTGATCTGCAGAACACCCGCGTTGTTGCCGCTATTGGCTTTGACCGCGATGACCCAGGTCGGAATGTACACGCTGCTATTCTTCAGACTGAAGTAGCGAGTGTACGCCAGCTGCGTCCAGATAACCTTGGTATTGTTGGAGATCTGGTTATATTGGTACAGCCAGATCAGCGCCTTGCGTTCGGAAATGGTATCCGTCTTTTCCCGCAAGGTCGCCACGTTGGCGAGATACCCCTGCGTGTAGCCGGTCACCGTTCCATCATTGGTCATGCTGAACCGAATCTCGCCGAACCGCGAGTAGATCTGACCGTCCGTCACGTGTTGCGTGTAGACGATCGTGTTGCGACTCGACAGCTGCGCGTTGTACAGATAATGCGTTCCGTACAGAATCAGCGCGCCGTTATTGACCACCGTGTCCAGCGTCTTATCCGGATGCTTGATATCCACGTTAGTCACCGGCGTCTTGAACGTCGAGGTGATCAGACCATCCGTTTCGTACCGGACCGTTTGATCGCTCAACGCCGTCAATTCACTCTTGATACCATCGTTGTTGGTCGTGGAAATGTAGTAGCCCTCGCCGCTCTTCTTGGACGGGCTGCTAAATGAAATCTCATCGGCGTGCATTTCCTTAACGATCGTGGTGTCACTATCCGCCGATTTACTCGAGGTCGTGTCGGTCTGACCCGTCGTATCGCGTTGGAAGGCGACAAACAAGAAAATATCAATAACGATGAACGCCACTAAAAATAACCATTCAATGCGTCGAAAATCCATGCTGGGCCGCCCTCCTTTACCGGAATTACTGCTATTGTTTCAGCAGTTGCGTGTAGGTCTTCCAGCTCCCGTTGTAGTAAACGTACCAGGTTGGCGTCAGGTTGACCACCTTATCGGACGACGTGGACGTCACCCACTGATACCCTAACTGCACGGTCGAAATTTTACCTTTGTTATACCCCGCCGCCAGCAATTGATTCATAACATGCTGCGTGCTTGGCAGTGAAACGGCCTTTCTATCGGTCGGCACAGGGACCTGCAGACTGTACAGCGAGAAGTTATACCGCCGAACCCCCTGCGACAACATTTGAATCCGGGCCGCGCCGTAATTGCTTTGATTAAAAATCGGGAACCCTTCAACGAAGCTACGGTAGGTGACCGTTGACTTCGTATCATCGTAACCATAATAACGCAAGTTTTCCATCGGAATCCCAATAGACTTGACCGCGTTGTAACTGGCCGTCAACGCCTGACTGAACGTAAAAGTCGACTGTAGGGCACTATAGTCCTCATACAACGCTGTCCCGCGCCGATTGTAGACCGTCAGCTGCCGCGAAGCCCCATCACTGTAGATGGTATTGTCCTTGTTCTTCTTGGCCGAAACGTTGGTCGACTCCCCCTTGTTCAGGAGGCGCGTCGTAAAGTAATCCGTCGACTGCTGGTTGACTAAATAACTATAGGACGGTACCGTCACCGTGTTGGTCACATAGGGCACGGCCTCTTTGTTCAACCATTGCATCTTCACGTTGATTCGGAACAGGTTCTCCTTTAAGATCTTGCGCAGTTCCTTCACGTTTCGATTGTGAACCGTGACCTGATAGACTTCCTGATTCTTGTCGTTCAACAGGTACAGGTGCTTGCTGTCATTTAGAGGGATCATGATCCGGGAAATCTCGGCGTTGTTGCGATTTAAACTGCTCCCAAAGACCTTATTAAACATTTTAACGTTGATTGGTGCCGCGTACGACATCAAAATACTACTCTTCATGTTCAGGTAGTGCATGTAGTCCGCCTGCGACTTGACCTGAATCTTTTGGACCCGGCCCAAGTCCCATTTGGCTAAGGACTCACGAATCTCCGTCGTCAGGTTAACTTTACGGTTATTCAACAGTTCTTGATCGCCTAATTCGTTGCTATACAAGACCTGCGTCGGCAAATACACGTCCTTTTGTGGCCGCGTGTTCAGCTCCGTCGTCGGCGTATTGGAACTCCGCTGACGGTTACGCTCATACTGCGCTGGGTTCGTCCAAATCATGGCGGAGAGCGTCACACTCACGACGACGGCGAGGGTCAATCCCAGTGGTAAGAATGCTTTAGTTATCTTCATCCCAAAGATCCTCCTCATCGTACGGCTTGTAAGGCAAGGAAATGTAGAACGTTGACCCGCGCCCTTCACGACTATCGACCCAAATTCGGCCGCCCAACATCTGGACGACTTCCTTTGAAATGGCTAGACCCAGTCCGGTCCCGCCTTGTGCCCGTGAACGGGCCTTGTCGACACGATAGAACCGGTCAAAGATCCGCGGAATATCTGCCCGGGGAATCCCCAAGCCTTGGTCAGAGACGCTAAGAATGACGTTGTTGTGTGTCTCCAGCAAACGTGCCGTCACCACACCACCATCCGGTGAGTACTTGATGGCATTATTCATTAAGTTGTCCAACACCTGCGTGAACCGATCGGTGTCGATTTCAACCCATAAATCGCGCTTGGTAAAGTCCCGTTTGATCGTATAGGTCTTTTCCGGCTGGTCGTCTTGCTTCAACATCATGTCAAAGCGATCCAGCACGTAGTTAAAGAGCTCGTTTAAATTGACCATTTCCAGATCGACCTTTTGCGTCCCGGAGTCCATCCGCGACAAGGTCAACAGGTCATTGATCATCCGAATCATCCGGTCAGTTTCCTCTTGGGTGACCTTCAAGAATTGCGGTGCTACCTCGGGATCCTTCCAGGCCCCTTCGGACAGCGATTCAATGTAGGCCCGCACACTGGTCAACGGCGTCCGCAGTTCATGCGACACGTTGGAGACGAATTCCTTACGGTCCTGATCGATCTTCTGTTGCTCAGTTACATCATGCAAGACACAGACCAACCCAGAGATGAAGCCAGATTCCCGCTGAATCAGTGAGAAGTAGGCCTGCAAGATCAGGTCATGTTCCTTGGTCGAAAAATCCAAGACTAAATCGTCCGGGTCTTCCAGCAGTTCGCGCAACGTGTAGTCGTCACGAATCGCTAAGAGATCCAGAATAGATTTGCCGACCGCGTCGTCCGTATCAGTATCCAGAAAGCTCGTGGCCGTTTCGTTAATGATGGTCACGTTCCCCCGGCGATCGGTCGCAATAACCCCGTCGGTCATGTGGGCCATGACGGAATCTAGCCGGCGCCGTTCAGACTCGGTCGACTCTTGGGCCTCTTCGACCCGCACGGACAGGTTATTGACGGCACTCGCCAGTTGGCCCAGCTCATCATTGCCATAGACGTGGACGTGCCCGGAATAGTCCCCCCGCGCGATGCGAAGCGTTTGTTTCTTCATTTCATCAATCGGTCGCGTAATTGCCCGGGAAATAATGATGGCCATGACCAGTCCCAAAATAATCGCCACAAACGTTGCTGAGAAGTAGATCAGCGTGATTTGATTGATATTTTGATAGACCGAATCCAAACTCGACCGCATGTAAATAACCCCGACCAATTCGCTGTTATTTCCCTGAGTTCGAATCAGCCGCGTAATCGTCGTATAGTAACGGCTATTATTCTGTGAATTATAAGTCGTCCGGACCACGTCACGGTTATTATAAATAGCGTTTTTAATGTTATTATCGGTTGTTTTTTGCCCAACGATCCCCTGGTTATCGACTTCATTGGTGCCCCGAATGGTCCCCTTGTTGTCGATGACCCGAATCTGAGCGTTATTGGTGTTGTTGATTTCAGACAACGTCGACTTGATCTGCTTATCGGCCTTGGTCGTATCGGTCGTCGACAACTCATCAGAGAACCGGTTGACGATGTACGTTTGCACGACCTGTTGGGCTTTAAAGGTATTTAAATTTTGCCGCTCCAACTGCCGCACGAACACGGCACCAACGATCTCCAGCGTCAATAGTAGGAGTAGCGCGAAGACCAGCGCGATTTTAAAGTGAATCGACTGGAAAAATTTTATTTTGCTATTCACGAAGTCACATACTCCTCAATGCGAGATTTAGCGTTACCGCTAGCTTAAGCCTGTTCGGAATCAGGGTTCCGTAAGTAGTAACCGACACCCCGCCGCGTCACTAACCACGTTGGGTGACTGGGCGCATCTTCAATCTTTTCTCTCAGACGCCGCACCGTCACATCCACGGTCCGCACGTCACCAAAGTAGTCGTAGCCCCACACCGTTTGGAGCAAGTGTTCCCGGGTCATGACTTGGCCAATGTGTTGTGCCAGGTAATGTAGTAGCTCAAACTCACGGTGGGTCAACTCAATGTTGGCACCCCGCTTGGACACAGAATAAGCCTCTGGGTGGATGGTCAAATCACCAATCTCAATATCTTGATTTTCTGGTTCTTCAGGCTGGGCGTGCGCCGCGGTATTTTGCCGCCGCAGGTTCGCCTTGACCCGGGCCACCAATTCCCGGTTAGAGAATGGCTTGGTCACGTAGTCGTCAGCACCCAGTTCGAGGCCGAGGACCTTATCCAATTCGGAATCCTTAGCGGTCACCATGATGATGGGCATGTCATGCTTCTTACGAATCTCACGAGCAACTTCCAGCCCGTCAACTTTTGGCAACATCAAATCTAGGATCACCAGGTCGGGGTTACCCTCTTCGACCTGTTGAATGGCGGCTTCTCCGTCATAAGCGACATCGACTTCGTAGCCTTCTTTTTCAAGGTTAAACTTCATGATATCGGTAATCGGCTTTTCATCATCAACAACGAGAATTTTCTTAGGCATAGTAAAAATTTCCTCCTTAAAGGGAAATACAAATGAGTCCGATAATTGCAGGATTACCGGCAGGCCGGCCGTTGGGTGTCATACTACCACCGTCAATGGGGCCACTACGATTAATGTACGGTTAGGTTTCTTCGTTTAAAGTCAAGGAATAATGGGTCAGTCTTGGTTGCTGACCCGGTGTTTTTTAAGGTTGCGTTCGCCGACCTGATAAACTTCCAGTGCCGGGAAAAGAACGCTACCTGAATTATAACACATCATGGGACGCGTTTCAGTCCCGTTCTACTAGGGATTTAAGCTTCCCTTAACGAACTATTTCCCGGGAAATAAGATGCGGTTCTTAATATTTACGGTCGAACCTGACCATTTTCACCAGTGACGCAGAGATATTTCCCGCCATTATTTTGGATTGGACCTCTGCTGGGGGAGCGTTTAAGATTTTCGATTGGTGGAAAACACCTGACTATGGGCTTGCGTCACCGTCATATCTGGCAGATAAGCGCCGCCAGATTGTTCAATTCGATAACAGTTGGTTCGATTAATTTTAAATAAGCTACTTCGATATAGCGAGCGGTCATCGTTAACCGGGAAATAATTCTCACTCACCCGATTGCTGTCGCTTTTCAAAATTAGTTCCCAGCATCAATCGTTGCCAATCAAACTAACCGCGTGCCAGAATTTTGCGGTCATTACCTCACAGCCGCCTGTTTTGGGCCGTCTACACGCCTATTTGAAAATAATTTTAACTTTTTTTGCGGTCAACATCGGCAACCGTCGCCCTTTTTCAACCGCCTAGCCTAAGAAATTGTAATTTTCCAAACTTTTTTTCTCTGGGCCAACGTGGGCGTTACTTTCCCGGTATTTCGCGGGTTTTACGCCCCTGCGGTTGATAAAATACTCAATATTTTTGAATAAAAATCAATTTTTTTCTAAAAAAGGGTTGCACACCCCCCGTCCTCATGATATGATAGTTCTCGTTGATATGGAAGACATACAACAACTTAATCACATGGGCAGTTAGCTCAGCTGGCAGAGCAACGGACTCTTAATCCGTGGGTCCAGGGTTCGATCCCCTGACTGCCCATCACTTACTAATCAGCTTTCACGAAGTTAGCTTCGTGGTTGCTGATTTTTTTGTATACTAGTTTAATAAATATCCGTTACGTTTATGTTTATTCATTTAGCACGTGCATCGGGTCCATTTCCTGACTCATGCATCTTCGAGGCCGCCACACCAGTTCACACGCATCGACACCCCAACCGAATGAAGCAACAGCGCAACTGGAAAATTTTGTAGGGGTGATTGGTTTTGCAACAGCAACAAACAAAGAATCGGCTATCTTATCGGGTCTTTGCACTCGTAATTGGCCTGGTGTTGAACGCTTTTGGTAACGCTCTGAGTGTCTCAAGCAACGCCGGAAGTGGTATCTGGACCGCAGCGGCCGTCAACATCGCTTACTGGATTCACGGGAACGTCGGCATCATCCTTCTGATTCTCGGCGTTTGCAGCGCCCTGCTCAACCAGATCTTGATTCGACAGGTCGACCTCCCTCGCTTCATTGGCGAGGTCGTCTTTATTTCCTGTTTCAGCTACTTCATTGACCTGTTCGTGGATCTCTTTGCCAAATTGGGGATTCCCAACCTGCCACTAGGTTGGCGCATGGTGCTCAGTGTGGTTGGCGTCACCATTTTTGCCAGCTCGATTTCGATCTATCAACGCGCCAACCTCGTCATGCATCCGAACGACGACACGTCCAACATCTTACGCTTCATGTACCTCGGTGGTCGAGCCACTGTCTCACAGTACGTTGACTTCATCCCACCGATTATCATGATCGTCATCTGCGTCATTGGCACCCATCAGTTGTATTCGGTCAACGTGGGCACGCTCTACTCGATTCTCTTCAACGGGGTCATCATCGCTGCGGCCGACGAACACATCATGCCTGGCCTGCACCACAACTTCCGCGTCTCGCATTAAAATTAAAATTCGCCGCCATGCTCAACTTCGGGTGTGGCGGCTTTTTCTATTGTGCGAAAGATTGAAAGTTCCAAAGTACAGCTTATTCCTGTTCTAGCAACAACGATGGGACTAAAACTAGGCAACATGGTGGTTGCATCGCCTTACCGGCCGGCAGATATGGGCTGGATCGGTGCGAACACAACTTGAAGCCCCGAAGAACACGAGTCTACAAGCTTGGTTTTCTACTAAGCCAGTAAGAAATGCACTTACTGACTAAGTAGAACGACGCGCCTGAGCCCATATCTGCCGACCTCTCGG